>NZ_AKHP02000045.1:0-156318 GCF_000296015.2 Helicobacter pylori FD535 | reverse complement strand
CTGCCATTTTAAAAGATGATTTCAAGGGGGTGGTGCTTTTAAAAGGCGTTGTGGGGAGCGGTAAAACGACTTTGGTTCAAGCGTGCTTGAAACGCTTGGGTTTAGACATTCAAGCGACTTCACCCACCTTTAGCTTGATGCATGCTTATAGCGAGAGCGTGTTCCATTACGATTTTTACATGCGCGATTTAGAGGCTTGCTTGGAGCTTGGCATGTTAGAGTGCTTGTTAGAAAAGGGGATCCATTTTGTGGAATGGGGCGATGAAAAATTAGAAAAAATTTTAAAAAAATACGATTTAGCTATTAAGGTTGTGGAAATTAAAACCGAATCAACCAGCCGTTTTTATACAATAAAGATCGCTTAAAGGGTCGTTTGGATGGATATTTTAAAAGCAGAGCATTTAAACAAACAGATTAAAAAAACCAAAATCGTTTCAGATGTTTCTTTAGAAGTGAAAAGTGGCGAAGTGGTGGGGCTTTTAGGGCCTAATGGGGCGGGTAAAACCACCACCTTTTATATGATATGTGGGCTTTTAGAGCCTAGCGGGGGGAGCGTTTATTTAAACGATGTGGATTTGGCTAAATACCCCTTACACAAGCGCTCTAACTTAGGCATAGGCTACTTGCCCCAAGAATCCAGCATTTTTAAAGAATTGAGCGTGGAAGAAAATCTAGCCCTAGCAGGGGAGAGCACTTTTAAAAACTCTAAAGAGAGCGAAGAAAAAATGGAAAGCTTGCTAGACGCTTTTAATATCCAAGCCATAAGAGAGCGCAAGGGCATGAGCTTGAGCGGGGGAGAAAGAAGGCGCGTAGAAATCGCTAGGGCTTTAATGAAAAACCCTAAATTCGTGCTATTAGATGAGCCTTTTGCGGGCGTGGATCCGATTGCGGTGATTGACATTCAAAAAATCATTCAAAGCTTGATTGAATTAAACATCGGCGTGTTGATCACTGATCACAATGTGCGAGAGACTTTGAGCGTGTGCCACAGGGCGTATGTGATTAAAAGCGGCACGCTTTTAGCGAGCGGGAACGCTAATGAAATTTATGAAAACGCTTTGGTGCGTAAGTATTATTTAGGGGAAAATTTTAAGGTATAAACATGGCGGTTTTACGTGCAAATCTTAGCCCTAAAAACAAATTAAACGCCACCTTAAAAGGGTGGCTCCCCATTTTACAAAGCGAGCTTGAAGATTTAGAAGAAGTGTTGAAACAAAATGCCCTGGATAACCCCTTAATCAAAATTGAAAACAAACGCATCAAAAATTTTAGCGATCGTTTTAGCGCTAAAAACAGCAGCGATCATTTAGAAAATTTCGCAACCGCCTCTAAAAGCCTTTTTGAAACATTAGAAGCTCAAATCATTCCCCCCCTCTTTCCTACTGAAACCTCTCAAAAAATCGCTATGGATATTATCAGCGGGTTAAATAGTGAAGGGTATTTTGAAGAAAATATTGAAGAAAGGGCTAGAATTTTAGGGGTAGAGAGCGAAGTTTATGAAAAAGTGCGCAAGCGTTTTAGTTACCTTAATCCCGCTGGCATTGGCGCTAAAGACGTGAAAGAGAGCTTTTTATTCCAGTTAGAGAGTAGGGAATTAGACGATAATGAGCTTTATGAAGAAGCGCGAAAAATTATTTTAAATTTAGAAAAACACCATGAATTTTCTAAAGATTTTTATTACGAAAAGGCTTTAAAGATTTTGAAATCCTTTAAAAACCCCCCAGCCATTGAGTTTTTAGAAAAAGAAATAGAAGTCATTCCTGAACTTTTTATTGTAGAAGTGGATGATGAAATCATCGTGCGTTTGAATGATGAGAGCTACCCGACGATCAGTTTGGAAGAAAATCGCTTTGAGAATAGCGGCTATTTAAAAGAAAAATTAAAAGAGGCTAAAGATTTGATTGATGCACTAAATTTGAGAAAAGCCACGATTTATAAAATCGGTCTCATGCTTTTAGAGTATCAATACGATTTTTTTAAGGGTAAAAAATTGCGCCCTTTAAAACTATTAGATTTAGCCAATGAGTTTAACCACTCTGTAAGCACGATTTCAAGGGCTATTTCTAATAAATATTTGGCATGCGAAAGGGGGGTTTTCCCTATTAAGTATTTCTTTAGCACCGCCTTAGACAATAGCGAGACTTCAAACGCTGTGATTAAAGACTATCTTTTAGAATTGATCAAAAATGAAGACAAAAAAGAGCCTTTGAGCGACGCTAAGATTTTAGAACTCATTGAAGAAAAATTCCATTTGAAAATGGTAAGAAGAACGATCACCAAATACCGCCAACTGCTCAACATCGCTTCTTCAAGCGAAAGGAAAAAGCTCTATTTGATGCGTGCTTGAAAAACACCAATCAAACGATTTTGCTCTCATTGAGCGTAAATGATAAAATTAAAATACTTTTAAGCATTTTTTTATATTTTATAACCAATACGCTATTCAATAGATCTATAAATCACTTAAAATCCCTAAACAATTTCCCTAAATCCAAATCAAGCAGTTCTGTTTGGGATCGCAATTCTAAAAGGTTTTGAGCCCCTTTAATCAAATCGTTACTAGAAATCCCATGAGAAAGAGAGATTTGAGCTTCTAAAAACGCGCTCAAATGATCGCACACCTTCAAAAGCTCCCCGCAAACCCCAAGATATTCATCGCTGTTATAAAGCGTGAACAATTCTTCAGCGTCTTTAGTGAAAACGATTTTGTGGGACTTGTCTTTGTAGCGGTTTTTAAACTCGTTTTCGGTGAAATATTTCAAATCTTCTTGAACGCCCAAAGAAACAAAAGAATAGACTTTGTTTTGCATTTCCTTTTTTTCAATCTCTTTAATGCAGTTATCAAGCCCCGCAACGCTTTGTTTGATGGGCGTGATAATGTCTCGGGTTAAAATCTCGGGCAAATCATGGAAAAGCCCGCCCAAAAAATGATTGATCCGCATGCTTTTACAAGCTTTTAAATCAAAGCTCAATAAATACCCCATAATCGCCACGCATAAGGTATGCCCTAGGACACTCGTTTGCGGCACTCTTGGGGTTTGGCTCCAGCGCTTTTGGAAACGCAACTGCCCAAACATGCTCACCAATTTTTTCAGATCTTCTTTTTCCCCAAAAAGCCCTTCAAACAAATGCTCGTTATTGTGGAGTTGCTTGTCAATTTTATCTTTAATTTCTTTCACGCCATACATGTTGGGGTTAAAATGATAAATAATATCAAACTCCCACTTAGACGCATAAAAATGCGCGCTCTCTAAAATTTGAGTTTCTAAAATTTGGGGCCTGTGGCTTAAATACTCTTTTAATTCCTCTAAAGAAAAATACGCGCTGATTTCATCTTGCAAACTTTGCGCGACATAGGAGGCTAATTCTTGACTGTGCGTTTGTTGGAGGGCGTAAAAAATAGGGGGTTTAATATCGGTTAAAACCAAGCGTTCTAAAAATTCAAAGCAAAAATACTTGATTAAAAGATCTAAATCCAAGTCATTACCCCTGTCTTTTAAATCTTTAGCGAGCAAATACGCAATCATCGCTTTATGGGCTTGCTTGTCTAATTCCACAAATTCCAAAGGGCATGCCTGGTCATTCCAACGCCTAATAGATGCGCCCACAAACACACGCCTCAAAAATTTAGTTTTGAGTTTAGGGGCTTTTAGGGGTTTAATAGGATGAGCCGCATACATAACTTTCCTTTTTATACTATTTTGAATATTAAAGCTATGATCTTAGATTGAAAAACCTTAACGCACCACTATCAATACTAACTTAAATCTTATTATACGGAAAAAAAGACAAAAATAAGGCTTTTATTTAAAAAAATATTTATTTATTTCTATCAATTCATTTCACGCTCAAAACACCCACCCGTAATTAAAAAACACCTTAAAATGGCTAGCCCCTTCATTGAAAACAAGAGAGTTTGTGTAACCATCACCGCTAGAAACAATGCTGGCTTTTCTTTGGATTAAAGGAATGCTAATCCCTACAGAATATTTAGAATGCTTATAGCGGTAGTTCAATCCAGTAGTCGCATCTAAATTGCCGCTTCCTTTGACTTTATTGAGCGCATAATAGCTGTTATACAGGCCCCTTAACCCCCCAAAGATACCAAAAGATGAAGAAAAGTTCCTTCTGGTTTGGATGCCTGTAGGGTTATTTTTATTGGAGTAAGTGGTGATGAAATCCACTAACAAATCTATCCCCCCACCATAGCTTAGTTGCTGGACTTTCTCGCTGCTCGCTTTAGCGTAATTGTATTTGATGATGCCATAATAAGCCAACCCTATGAAATCATTGAAGTAGTTTTGATAGCCTATTTTCACATTAACGCCCAATAAAGGGGATCTGAAGCGTTGCGAACTCTTTGAATGGTGATAAGAAGTCGTTGTTGTCGTGGAAGTGGTCGTCAGGGTTTTTTGAATGGTGCCAATCACAGAATTAGCCATATCTTGCGTGTTCAAACTAGCGTTTAGGTTGTAGTTTGTTTGGCTATTGAGATTAGCGAAATTGATCGGTAAAGCGTTTTGATTGATGAGCTGCTGCCAAACCGCTGCTGTTACCCCTAGAAAGCCAGCTGGGACATCCGCGCAATTGTGGTAGATAGAATTAGGGTAGTTGCTAGGGAAAGCGCTTTGACCTTGACCCCCATAAAGCGAACACACATTATAGGGGAGGCCATCAGAATCTTTTGGCTTGCCATTATTATCTTTTTCCACTTGACCATCTTTCATCACCGGCACTCTTTGATAAGTCATGTTCCCATTGTGGGTGTAGCCCTTGGTGTGGCTGAATTCATGCAAGATGGCTCTTAAATCCTCTAAATTGATAGTCTTAAGGTTGTTGCCAAAGAGTTTTTGGGGGTTTAGAGCCGAAGCGACTACGGCTAATTGACCGTAATTCTTGCCATCATCATTATTTGTGGGAGTAGTATTAGAACCTAGCCCATCAACCCCAGCTCCATTCAAAAGACTCACATCAAGATCCGTTTTGCCTCTGAAATTATTGACGATGCTTTGTTTGTTTAACACATAACTTTTATTTTGAGGATTGACAAGCCCGTTTGTCCCAGGATTTACGCATTCGTTCTCTTTGCTCGTATCGCATTCCCCTCCTCCGCCTTTATTAGTGAATTCAAAAGGAGCGTTTAAAATCGCATCACCCCAAGACTGAGAGTCTAAGACAGCGATCATGTTCAACATTAAATTAGTGAATTCTTCGGCGGTTTTAGCGGTGAATTTTTCCGTCTTATCTTTGGCGCTTTCAAAATTATTTGTATCGCTGTATTTCATGACCAAATTGGTGTTGATTTTACTGAGCGTTTCAAACACCCTTTGCGTGTTAGGATCAGAATGTGGCGTGCTCAAGATTTCGAAAGTGGGGAAAGTGAAGCTAGGCTCACGCTTGGTTTCACTAACACTGCTAGTTGTTTTATTTTTCCTGCGTTCAGCTTCTTTTTCATAGTACTTCTTCTGCTCCTCCATAATATTATCAAAAACCTGTTTGGTTTCATTGAATTGTTGGTAAGATAAAACGATTTTAGATTGCTTAGGGAGCGTTTCAATCACGCCCAGATCGATCACATTGCCTTGAGCGTCTGTAAAACTAAGCTTAACATTATTTAAATTATAAGGCAAAAAGTTTTCTATCGTTAAATGACCACTCAAATCCAAACTCGCCCTAACAGGTCTTAAAGAGGAAAACGATAATTTGGATATATCCGCATCCTTAAACAGATTAGTTGCTCTTTGTAAAATGGAGTTTAGTGGTAAATAATTGTAATTGTTCATGGTGGTTTTTGTGGTCGTTTGAGTCGTGGTGTGTCTTTTTTCTTGCGTTTGAACGCCTTCTAACAGCCCGGTTTCAAACCCGGCTTCTATGAAAAAGCCGTTTTTCTCATTCGCTTCTAAAGCGCTGAACAATAAAAATGGAATGAATAGTTTTCTCATGGTTATCTCTTTTTGGTTTATAGTGTCTTTATTATACAATTCAAGGGGGTTGTTTGTTTGTTTTTTGGAATTTAAAGTTTTTACAAGAGATTAAAATTTCATATTGAAACAAAATTTTAAAAACAAGCGTTTGTTTTGGGGCTAATTTAGCATGAATTAGGTTGTGTTAATGAAAGTTTGATAGTTAAAATCTTTAACTCCCCCTTAATTTTTCTCAAAAGCGCTTTACTTAGCGCACTTCTTTATATCAATATTCCAGTCAGCACCGGATTTAATTTGATATTTTTGCGCGAAATTACCCATATTTAGCGCCACAGAAACATTCAACAAGCTGTTTAGATAGACCAACGGCTGGCCTTCTAAAACACCGCCAAAGCTCGCAACATACGGCATTTTCCCTTCGTATTTTTTCTTGGAACCTTTAGAAATAGTTACACACAATATATCGTTGCGTTTGATTTTTGCTTGATTAAGCAGTTTATCACTGATATTGCTCCAAACATTGCCGTATTGGATATCAAGAACTGGGATATTACCCTTCACCTCCCCTTTTGTCGCTTTCGCTTTTTGGTAAGGAATTTCAACAACTTTTGCGGGAAGCTCTGGCCCGACCTGCTCGAATGTGATCGCCCCAGAAGCCAAGCGCGCCCCAGTGTAAGCATACACATCACGACCATGGAAAGTATAGGATTTTTCAGAACCTTTCAAGCGGTTAGCTTTTTCATCAATTTCACGCACGCTATCAATCCCCAAAGTTTGCGCCACCAAAGTCAGCGTGCCGTTATCCGGCGAGACGAAATACTGGCCGTTTTTAGTTTTCAATACCACCGATTTACGCTTAGTGCCTACGCCCGGATCAACTACGCTCACAAAGACCGAACCTTGCGGCCAATAACTAGCGGTCTGATACAAGCGGTAAGCGCCTTCCCAGATGTTATACGGGGGGATTTCGTGCGTTAAATCAAAGATTTTAAGATTGGAATTAACGCTGAAAGCGACGCCTTTCATCGCCGAGACAGCCCCATCTTTTAGGCTAAAATCGGTTTGTAAAATCAAAGCGTTATCTGCATGAACAGACGATAACCCTATGCACGCTGATAAAAACAACGCTGAAATCGTTTTTTTCATCTATGCTATTTCCCAAATAACAAAAGTGGAGTGGATCGTTTTCTCATGGTTATCCTTTGTTGGCTTAAAGTGTTTTTATTATACAATTTAAGGGGATTGTTTGTTGGTTTTTCAAAATTTAAAGTTTTTACAAGGGATTAAAATTTCGTATTGAAACAAAATTTTAAAAACAAGCGTTTGTTTTAGGGCTAATTTAGCAGTAATTAGGCTCTCTTAAGGGGATAGGGGGTTTTTCACTTAAAACGCAATATCGCCAATATTTTCACTATTCTCTATATAGTATTTAAAACGCTCTTTTTCTAATTCGTTTTTCAGGATTTGTTGTTCTTCTAAAAGCAGGCGTTTTTGATCTTCTAGGGTGTTGATTTTACGGCTAATATAATAGATATTATTGCTTAAATAGATTTTAGGCGCTAACAGAGCTAAAAACGCACCCCCAAAAACCAATACCCCTATTAAAGCCATTAAAGAAAGACCATGCGGATTTTCATTTGCAGTTCCAGAAAATAATTCTTTCTTTTCGTTCTCTTCTATGCGCACAAAGCGTTCTTTTTCATTTGAAGAATGGTTTTTTATACTCATGGCTTACTCATATGACTTATTTAAGGTTTGAATTGAAACACCCTCATTTTAGCGCTTCGTGAACGCCTGTTGTTTTTAATTTCTTCTGGGCTTGGGGTGATGGGCTTTTTGGTTAAAATTTCGCCTAAAGCGTGATTGTTAGAGCAGGCACATTGGAAACTTAAAGGATCGCAAATGCAATTTTTAGCGTAATCTTTAAAAGCGTTTTTCACTAATTTATCTTCTAAAGAATGAAAAGAAATCACGCACAAAATCGCTCCCTTAAGGTTTCTAGCGCATTGTAAAAACTCTTTTAACTCTTCTAATTCGCTATTGACTTCTATGCGAACGGCTTGAAACACCAAAGTCGCTGGATGGATTTTTTTATTTTTAGAAAGAGAGCTTAAAAAATCGCTCAAATCCTTAGCGTCTTTAAAGGGTTTTTTAGCGCGCCTTTCTGCAATTTTATGGGCGATTTTTTTGTATTCTTTGATTTCGCCATAATCTCTAAAGATTTTTTCTAACGCCATTACAGAATAAGAGTTGATGACTTTTTGAGCGTTCAAATCGCTCTCTAAATCCATGCGCATATCCAGAGTGTGCGAGTGGAAATTAAACCCTCTGCTATCATCATCAAGTTGCAAAGAGCTCACCCCTAAATCCACTAAAACCCCTTTAATTTCCTTGTTATGCGTTTCTAGGGCTTCTTTAAAGCGTTTGGCAAACCCCCCGCTTAAGAAATTGTAACGCCCTTCAAAGGCTTTCAATCGTTCTTTAGCGATTTCTTGAGCGAACTTATCTTTATCAATGCCAATGAGTTTCAGGTGCGGTTTTTGGGATAGAAGGGCTTTAGAATGCCCTCCTAACCCTAAAGTGCAATCAATCAAAACCCCTTCTTCTAAAGGCGTGAACGCTTGCAAAACTTCTTGCAACAAAACGCTTTGGTGCAAACCCTCTATCTCTTGCAAACAATCCCCTTAAAACCCCTAGATGAATTTTCCAAATACCCACTCAATGGTATTGGTTTTGTTGGTTACGCTCAAAAGTTTCTTTATAATCAATCTTAGCTTTTTAAGATGCGAAAACCCAAACTAAAATCCTTTTTATAAAGACTAGAAAGGGCTTAAAGATACCCCCTTTTAAAGGGTTTAAAAAGTGTAGTTATACCCTAAATAAAGCGAATAATCCCGTTTCAAATGGTAATAAAGATTGGTAGCGTTAGGACCCGCACTCAAAAACTTGTTAATGAGTAGCGGCACTCTCACGCCAAACTCTACGCCATTATGCTTATAGATATTGGCTCTCACCCCAAAATTCAACCACACCTGAAAAGCGACGGTGGAAGTGTTGGTGCTATAAGGAGCGTTAGGGTTGCAATAAGTAGGGGTACAAACATCAGGCCCTTTAGCTTCAATGATTTGCTCTTTCCAATAGTTTGCCGCTGAGCTTTTCCAAGTGTTACCACCGATAGCGACCCCACCAAAAATACCAAAAGAAGCGTTGTCTTTATCAATAATATCGGCTAACAAATCGCTCCCCACACCCCAAGAAACCATATCCAACTGGATTTTATTAGGTGCATAAACCTGCTTACCTAAATCGGCATGCCCATAATCAAAAAGCCCATACACTCTAAAACCAAACCACTTGCTTGTCATATCTAACGACTTGAACTGGAAGAACTTCTTATAACCCACATTCAACCCAAGACCATTCAAAGCCCCATTAGCGTATTTAGCATGCCAGTTGATATTGGTGTGTCCTGGATTATACTTATTAGCGGTAAGACCTGGGGGGCAACCTACAACACTCCCTGTGCAATCCCCTGTGTTATAAATATTACTATTCAAACGGGCTTGTCCAAGCTGATAATTAGTCCCTATATAAACACCATCACCTTCGGCTAACAACGAAGAGCTTAAAACTGCGGATAGAAGCCCTAAAGCTACAAACTTTTTCATAAATTCCATTCCTTTACATTCCTATCTTTAAAATTGTCTCATAAAATAATAGCATGTTTATCCTTAATCAAGCAAATATTTTTAACTCTTATGAATAAGAAATGATAATAAAACCATTCTTTTTTGAAGTATAATAGCTCCTTTTAATCCATTTTCTTATTTTAAGGAAACTCTTGCAACATAAAACCATTATGGATAAGATCATTATTCAAGGGGCTAGGGAAAATAATCTCAAAAATATCTTTTTAGAAATCCCTAAAAACCAATTTGTTGTTTTTACCGGATTAAGCGGTTCGGGTAAATCCACTCTGGCGTTTGACACTTTATACGCTGAAGGCCAAAGACGCTATTTAGAGAGTTTGTCCAGCTATGCTAGGCAATTTTTAGACAAAGTGGGTAAGCCTAATGTGGATAAAATTGAAGGCCTAACCCCTGCGATCGCTATTGATCAAAAAACCACTTCTAAAAACCCTAGATCCACTGTGGGGACGATCACTGAGATTTATGATTATTTAAGGTTGCTGTTTGCAAGGGTTGGGGAGCAATTTTGCCCCACATGTTTAGAACCCATTAGTTCTATGAGCGCGAGCGATATTATTTCTCAAATCTGTCATTTAGAAGAAAATTCTAAAATCATCATTCTAGCCCCCATTATTAAAGATAAAAAAGGTTCGTTTAACGATAAATTAGAGAGCTTGCGTTTAAAGGGGTATGTGAGGGCTTTTGTTGATGGGGTGATGGTGCGTTTAGATGAAGAAATCCATTTGCACAAAACCAAAAAACACACCATTGAAGCGGTGGTAGATAGGGTGGTTATTAATAGCGAAAACGCTTCACGGATCGCTAGCGCAGTAGAAAAAGCCCTTAAAGAAAGCTATGGGGAATTAGAAGTGGAAATCTTGCAAGACAACGCCCCAAGCATCAGAAAGCATTACAGCGAGCATAAGGCATGTTTTAAATGCAAGATGAGTTTTGAAGAATTAGAGCCTTTGAGTTTTTCTTTTAATTCGCCTAAAGGGGCGTGCGAGAGCTGTTTGGGTTTGGGGACAAAATTTAGCTTAGACATTAGTAAGATTTTAGATCCTAACACGCCTTTAAATCAAGGAGCGATTAAAGTGATTTTTGGGTATAACCGCAGTTATTACGCTCAAATGTTTGAAGGCTTTTGCGGATATAATGGCATTGACAGCACGCTTTGTTTTAACGAATTGAATAAAGAGCAACAGGACGCTCTTTTGTATGGGAATGGCACTGAAATCAGCTTTCATTTTAAAAACAGCTCTTTAAAACGCCCTTGGAAAGGCATTATCCAAATCGCTTATGACATGTTCAAAGAGCAAAAGGATTTGAGCGATTACATGAGCGAAAAAACCTGTTCTTCGTGCGAGGGGCATCGTTTGAAAGCCTCCAGTTTGAGCGTTCAAGTCGCTGGCTTGAAAATGGCGGATTTTTTAACTAAGCCCATTGAAGAGGTCTATCACTTTTTTAACGATCCCACGCATTTTAGCTATCTTAACGAGCAGGAAAAAAAGATCGCTGAACCCATTTTAAAAGAGATTTTAGAAAGGGTGTTTTTTTTATACGATGTGGGGTTAGGGTATTTGACTTTAGGGAGGGATGCGCGAACGATTAGCGGAGGGGAGAGCCAAAGGATACGAATCGCTAGCCAAATCGGAAGTGGTTTGACAGGGGTCTTGTATGTTTTAGACGAGCCTAGCATTGGTTTGCATGAAAAGGACACGCTCAAACTCATCAACACCCTTAGGAATTTACAAAAAAAGGGGAACACGCTCATTGTCGTAGAGCATGATAAAGAGACGATTAAGCATGCGGATTTTGTTGTGGATATTGGGCCAAAGGCTGGAAGGCATGGGGGTGAAGTGGTTTTTAGCGGGAGCGTAAAAGATTTGTTGCAAAATAACCATTCTACCGCCTTGTATCTCAACGGCACTAAAAAGATTGAGCGCCCTAAATTTGAACCCCCTAAAGAAAAACATTTTTTAGAAATTAAAAATGTCAATATCAATAACATTAAGAATTTGAGCGTTCAAATCCCTTTAAAACAATTGGTGTGCATTACTGGGGTGAGCGGGAGCGGTAAAAGCTCGCTGATTTTACAAACCCTTTTACCCACCGCTCAAACCCTTTTAAACCATGCTAAAAAAATTCAAAGCTTGAATGGGGTGGAGATTGTAGGGTTGGAGCATTTGGATAAAGTGATTTATTTAGACCAAGCCCCCATAGGCAAAACCCCACGAAGCAACCCTGCCACTTATACAGGAGTGATGGATGAGATTAGGATTTTATTTGCCGAGCAAAAAGAAGCTAAAATTTTAGGCTATAGCGCGAGCCGTTTTAGCTTTAATGTTAAAGGGGGGCGGTGCGAGAAATGCCAAGGCGATGGGGATATTAAAATAGAAATGCACTTTTTGCCTGATGTGTTAGTCCAATGCGATAGCTGTAAGGGCGCTAAATACAACCCCCAAACTTTAGAAATCAAGGTGAAAGGCAAATCCATTGCCGATGTGTTGAACATGAGCGTAGAAGAAGCCTATGAATTTTTTGCTAAATTCCCTAAAATCGCTGTGAAGTTAAAAACGCTTATAGATGTGGGCTTAGGCTATATCACTTTAGGGCAAAACGCTACGACTTTAAGTGGGGGGGAGGCTCAAAGGATCAAATTGGCTAAAGAATTGAGTAAAAAAGACACAGGCAAAACCCTTTATATTTTAGATGAGCCTACCACCGGTTTGCATTTTGAAGACGTGAATCACCTTTTACAAGTCTTGCATTCTTTAGTGGCGTTAGGCAATTCCATGCTGGTGATTGAGCATAATTTAGACATTATCAAAAACGCTGACTACATTATAGACATGGGGCCTGATGGGGGGGATAAGGGCGGGAAAGTCATTGCGAGCGGCACGCCTTTAGAGGTGGCAAAAAATTGCGAAAAAACCCAAAGCTATACGGGAAAATTTTTAGCTTTGGAATTGAAATAGCTTGGTTTGTTTGTTAAAACGATGTGAGGCTGAATAAAATAAAGATAGCTAAATATTAGAGATTAGAAACATTAGCGTCATTGTCTTAAAATCACAAGGCTAGTGGCAATAATAGCCACTTGATCATGCAAGAGTTAGCAAAGAAGCCATGCCTTTAAAATCATCGCATGAAAGTTTGAAAGATGAGAAAGCATTAAGGAAAATAGAAACCAAGCCGACACTCTCTAACCATTACAGAAACGGCTATTATCATTAAGTGTTGATCATAAATTATAAAAAATGCTAAAAAACATTTTTTATAATCAATAGTAAAGAGCTTGATTTTAATGGGGCAATAATTTTTGTAGCACGGTCTTAGGGGTTAAAAAATGACTTTTAATTTAAAAAAATAAGAAGATTAAGACCCAACAAGATTTTATTTATTATTGTTTTCCTTCCGCATGATAATCGCTTGAATGGGATCTTTACCGAGAAGGTTGCCAATAAAGGCCCCTTCAACAGCTCGTAAAACACCTGGCTTGTCATTCTAACGGCTGTCTTCTTTGAGTCTTTAAGATATTTGGGGAATTGCATTTTAACTTCTCTATCAATCATAGACCCCCACTTTTTATAGCGGAATTTGATCATAAATTCCGTTCCTTATATCCGCTCTACCTTGTAACTCCTAAACCCAACCCCCAAATACTTCCTCATCAACCACTCAATGTTGTAAGGCCCTCTATCCAAAAAACGCCTGATATTTGCAGAAAACCCTAAACACTCATTAACCACTAATTCCTTAACGATAAACAATCTGCAATTGATAAAATCACCATCCTTATCGTTAAGAACATCAATGATTTTATAAGAGCTACCATTAATAGAACGAGTTAGGTTTCTGTGGTTCTTTATTAGCCTTTAATTCATTAAATTCATCAAAAATATCCGCCATGAAACCATCATCATTTACAGAATGTAAAAAAATCATCCGCTAACATAAAAACTCCCCATTAATTGAACCCCAATCTTTAAACCCTTTTAAGCAAAAATCCCAAATTAAGCGTTTCTGATAAATGCTTTTTCTAATAACTCCATGAAATTATAGTGTGATCACTAAAACTTATTAAACTTATCTGGTTGCAGATGGTTTATAAAGAAGCTCTACAAACTACCTTTCCAAAAACAAATCTTTCTCTTGGATTTCTGATCCTTCGCTTAAAATCGCCGCTCTCTCCACGACGCCTAAAAGCTCTCGCACATTCCCATGCCAAGAGTATTCTAAAAGGCGTTTAGCGGCGTTTTTTGAAAAAGATTTTGGCCCCAAATGATACGCATCGCACACTTCTTTAAGTTTGATTTCAGCAATGGGTAAAATCTCTTCAACCCTCTCCCTCAAAGGCGCGATAGTTATAGGCACAATCTGCAAGCGGAAAAACAGATCCTCTCTGAATTCTTTCGTAGCGATTTTTTCTTTCATGTTAGCGTTGGTAGCGGAAATGAAACGAACATCAATTTTAACGCTCTTATTATCCCCAAGGCGCGTGATTTCTTTTTCTTGAACCACTCTTAAAAGTTTGCTTTGCAATTGAAAGGGCATTTCAGCGATTTCATCTAAAAAGATCGTGCCTTTATTCGCGCTCTCAAAAAGCCCCATTTTAGGAGCTGTGGCGTCCGTGAACGCCCCTTTTTGATACCCAAAAAGCTCGCTTTCTAATAAATGCTCTGGGATTGCGGACATGTTGATCGCTATAAAAGGGTGTTTAGAGCGTTGCGAATGCTCGTGGATAAAATGAGCAAAAACTTCCTTACCCACCCCGCTTTCGCCTAATAGCATGACATTAGCGTCCGTGCTTGCGACTTTTAAGGCTTGCCGTTTGCTCTCTTCTAACGCTTTTGAAGTGGCTAAAAAGCTGTGTTTGTGTGGTTTTTTTAAAGGTTTTTCTAAAGGGTGTTTTTTTTGAAATTCTAAAACTTTTTTAGTGCGATAGATGGATTCTAAAAGCAATTCTGGTTTAAAAGGCTTTTGGAAAAAGTCTTTCACGCCTAAACGAATGGAATCAATGGCTTTATTCAAGGTCGCATTACCGGTAATCACAATGGATTCATACTTGCCTTCTAAAAGGCGTAAAAATTCCAAGCCGTCCATATGGGGCATGTTAATATCCGTGATGACCAAATCAAAGCTTTCATCTAACTTCACTAAAGCGTCTTTAGGGTTTTTAAAACTCACAATCTCTAAATCGTCTTGAAGCTCAAAAAAAAGCTCCAGGCTTTTACGCATGTTAATATCATCTTCTACAATGGCGATTTTCATTCTTCTTCCTTTCTAAAAATATCTAAAAACAGCGCATCTCCCACTAAACTCGCTCTAACGCTTAAGGCTTTGAGGTTAAGAATGCTTGTGGTAGTGGTGCCGTTTTTATAGCTATGATCATAATGCGTGATAGCGACTTGGCTTTTTAAAAGGCAGTCTATGACTCGCTCTTTTTCTTTTTTTAACGCTATTTCTAAAAGGAAGCGTTCTAGTTTGGTTTGGAGCAAGGGGTTTTTCAAATTGGGTAAGTTACGAGTGATGATGGAGCAATGATAGTCTAAAACATAGGGGGCTGTTTTGATGCGGCTAACGATAGGCTTAGAGACAGAATACTCTTCGCCCATCACTCTAGAATCGACGATTTTCAAGCGATACGAAATTAAAAATTCTTGATCTTCTAGGGGGCTTAGGGCATGCAAAGAAACCCCTAAAAAATACAATAAAAAATAACAGAATAAAAAGAAACGCATCACTCAAATAATTGTGCAGGAGGGTTTTCTAAATTTTCTGGCTCTTCTTCTTTAGGGCAAGAATTGACATACATGACTTTATCGGCGGTGTTTATGAGCTTTACCCCACTAGCGTTTCTTCCGGTTTCTCTAATGTCTTTAATGGAAACTCTAATCATTTTCGCGCTCGCAGTAAGGATCATCAAATCTAGGTTCTCATCATCTACGCTGATAACGCCCACTAGATTGCCGGTTTTTTGAGTGAGCTTCATGCCAATGACCCCCTTACCTCCACGAGATTGCTCTCTATACGCTTCGGCTAAAGTTTGCTTGCCAAGCCCGTTTTCACTCACGCTCAAAAGCTTGTTGCCATCATCGTTAATAACGACCGCACCGACAACAAAATCGTTTTCATTCAGCCTAATCCCTATAACCCCACGAGTAGTTCTTCCGATCTCGCGCACATCTTCTAAAGGGAATTTAATGAAAATACCCAAATGCGATGCGATGAGCAAATGCTTAGCGTTTTTATCCACAACTTTTGCACTCACTAATTCATCGCCTTCATCTAAAACAATCGCTCTGATACCACAACTCCTGTTGCTTTCAAATTCGCTCAAATTGGTGCGCTTCACCACGCCATTTTTCGTGAAGAAAGCTAAAGAGCGTTCATCGCTAAAGTCTTTGGTGCTTAGAGTCGCCATGATCTTTTCATCCGGAGCGAGCGAGATTAAATTCACAACGGCTTTACCCATAGCGATCCGGCTCGCTTCTGGAATTTTATAGACTTTCAAATGATACAATTGCCCCTTATTGGTGATAAAGAGCAAAATATCATGCGTGTTAGCCACAAAAAAGTTTTCAATGAAATCGTCTTCATAAGTGCTGCCTGAAAGCTTGCCTTTACCACCACGATTTTGCTTTTCATAAGCTTTTAAATCCACTCTTTTCACATAGCCTTTATAGCTCATGCTCACCACCATAGGCTCATTAGCGATCAAATCTTCTATGTCAATATTTTCATAAGATTCTTGAATTTCAGTGCGCCTTGGAGAAGAAAATTGCTCTTTGACTTCTAAAAGTTCTGTTTTGACAACTTCATTCAAGCGATCTTCGCTCTTTAAAATGCCATTGAGATCATCAATAAGCTCTAGCAGGTTTTGGTATTCTTCTTTGATCTTATCCCTTTCAAGGCCTGTTAAGCGTTGCAAACGCATTTCTAAAATGGCTTTGCTTTGGATTTCGCTCAAAGTGAAACGCTCCATTAAGGCGTTTTTAGCCGCTTCTGGGCTTTGGCTTGTTTTAATGAGCTGCACGATTTCATCAATATTGTCCAAGGCGATCAAATAGCCCTCTAAAATATGCACTCTGGCCTTAGCCTTTTCTAATTCAAAAATCGTGCGTCTTATAATAATGGTTTTTCTGTGGTTTAAGAAAAGGTGCAACAACTCTAAAAGCGTGAAAATCTTAGGCTCTTTATTGTAAATAGCGAGTAGAATGATGCTAAAAGTGGTTTCCATAGTGGTGAGTTTGTAGAGATGGTTTAAGACAATTTCACTCATCGCGTCTCTTTTTAATTCAATCACCACTCTAATGCCCTCTCTATCGCTCTCATCGCGAACTTCGCTAATGCCTTCAATTTGTTTTTCTCGCGCTAAATCGCTGATTTGTTCCACTAATTTGGCTTTATTGGTTTGAAAAGGCATTTCATCTAAAACGATGATTTCTTTATTTTTCGTCTTTTCCACATGCACTTTAGCCCGCACTTTCACGCGCCCTCGCCCCGTTTTATAGGCTTCAACAATCCCCGCCTTGCCATAAATGATCCCACCAGTGGGAAAGTCAGGCCCTTTGACAAATTCCAAAATTTCATCTAATTCAGCGTTAGGGTTTTCTAAGACATGCACTAAAGCGTCTATGATTTCATCAATTCTGTGGGGGGGGATAGAAGTCGCCATTCCTACGGCGATCCCATTAGCCCCATTGACTAAAAGGTTAGGCAGACGGCTTGGTAGAATATCTGGCTCTTTTAAGGTGTCATCATAATTAGGCACAAAATCAATGGTGTCTTTATCAATATCCCTTAAAATTTCTTCACTCGCCTTAGTCATTCTGGCTTCAGTGTAACGCATCGCTGCAGCGTTATCGCCATCAATAGAGCCAAAGTTGCCCTGCCCATCCACCAATTCCAAACGCATGGAAAAATCTTGCGCCATTCTCACTAGCGCATCATAAACCGCGTTATCGCCATGGGGGTGGTATTTACCAATCACATCACCCACGATCCTAGCGCTTTTTTTGTAAGCGACTTTGGAAGTAAGGCCTAATTCATGCATCGCATACAAAATGCGCCTATGCACAGGCTTTAAGCCATCTCTAGCGTCCGGTAAAGCGCGCCCTATGATCACGCTCATTGAATAAGCTAAATAGCTCTCTTCAATAGAAGAATCAATCCCCACTTCTACAATATTTTTTGTTTCATTGACTGAATTATCTTGGACTGAATTATCTTGCATGTGTCTCCCTAAAATTTAATTAAAATAAAGCGTTAAAAGATAACGCCCCCAAATAAAAGCCCAAAAAATAAGCCCTATCAGTTGGGCTGCACTGGCCATGTCTTTAGCTTTTTTGGCTAAGGGGTGGAACTCTTTACTGGTAAAATCCACAGCCTTTTCAATAGAGCTGTTGATGAGTTCAACCACCACCGATAAAAAACAAGGTGCAATCAATAGCCCCCATTCTAAAAAATCTTTGGCTAAATAGCTCGCTAGAACGATACAAAAAAGAGCCAAGATGGCAATTTGCCTGAACGCACTCTCTTCAGCCCATGCGCATTTAAGCCCGTCTTTAGAATAAAAAAGGGCTTTAAAAAGGCGTTTAAACCCTTTAGCTTTGGGGGGGACTTTGAAATCACTCATGGCTTATTTTGTAAGATTGAAAGAAATTCACGCTAAGGCTATCTAACAAGGCGTTAAAAGTTAGCTTGGTGTTGTCTTTAGCTTGGGCATTAAGAACGATTTGGGATTGTTTGTCTTTAGCCATAGAAACAAAGGCTTGCAACAATCCTTTAAAATTTTGTTGGAGTGCTGTATTGTCTTTAAAACGGGATTGGAACAAGGCTATAAAATAGTTTTCTAAAGAAGCTAACGCGCTTTCATAAGAGACGCTAGGGGTTTGAGATCGCAAACTAAAATAAGGGGAAAAAAAGCCCAAACTCTCTTTATGTTGGTGGTAAAAGGCTTCCAAAAGGTTTTTAAGATGGTGCGCTTGGATAGAAACGCCCAACTTTGGTGCTGAAAAACGCAGTTTGTCTTGCAACTCTTCTATGGCTTTAGCGTCTTTAGAACTCAAGGTTTTAAAAATATTTTTAAGGGATAGATTTTCTTGAGTCTCCATTAAACCCTCTTGAAAAAAAGTGTAAGCAAGGATATTTTCCGCATTAGTCAAATCGCATTTTAAGTTGTCGTTTAAGGTTTTTTCATCTAGAGCGTTGAATGTTAAAGAGCAATTCAAGCGCGTGGGTTTCATTTTTTCTAATAAGGTATTCAAATCTTTTAGGGGGATTTGGCTGATTTTTTGCTGAATATCTTGTTCTAAAATAGGGGATTTGATTTGAGAATGGACAGAAAGAGTAAGAGAGCTTTTATCTAAAGAATTGAGCTTAATACTCAAATTTTTAAAATCCATAATAGGGGAGTTTTGAGGATCTAAAAAACTGATCTCTTTAGAAGTGCATGCAATTTTAAAAAACCCTTCGCATTCAAAAGGAGCGCCTACAATCCCCATGCCCTTAATATGGGGGCGTTGATCCAAATAAGCGTTAAGATAAGCGGTTAAAGATTTTTTAACCGACATGCTGGTAAAGAAGATAAACACCCCTAAAAGCACGCAAATTAAAGCCCCAATAACCACCATCCAAGACATGAATTTTTTAGTCAAAAACACCCTTTATTTTATTGAAAGCGTAGTGATAGAACACATAAAATGCGTTTTCTTATTTTGAGAAATACTGACAATATCTTGCAGTAATTTTCCACAATTTTCTTCTTCCCAAGTGTGGTTTCGCTGGTGTACAAGGACAGAAAACATCGTGTTTGTTAGGGCAAAAAAGTCGTTAGCAATGCCTTGTGTTATTTTCATAGCTTTTCCTTGTTAGATGGAATTAAAATTATACCTAGTATTAAATCAAAAAAAAAGAAAAAGAGCTTAAAATTTTGAAAAAGTCCTAATTTGTGGCTGAATTTGTTGGGATTGAAAGAATTTGCTTGAGTTGAATTAACCCAAGCTTTTTATAAGTGTGCCAAAGAGGCATAAAGCCTCTTTATAAAAAAGGATTGAGCACTCTTAGCGTCTTTCTGGGGGCTGTATGCCTAGCCAATCTTTATAAAACACCTCTATATCAGGCTCAAAATCATGGATCACAGGATACCAAGGAGTTGGGGCTTCAACATCTAAAAGGATGCCGCAATCCGGGCAAATATACTCCCGATACACCTGCCAGTTAGTATCACTGGCTAAGAGTTTAGGATACACCTCTTCCATTTTTTCTGCTGTATCGCGCACATAGATGTTTGCATGCAATTTCCAATTCTCCTCTGGAGCGCAAAACGCATGACCGCATGAACACTTAATAACCCACTTCTTTTGAGGATCTTGCACCACAAACAAATGCGGCCCCAAGGGTAAGACGATTTTATCATCAAAATCTACCTTATCTTGCAACACCTTCAAATACATTTGAAACCTTTCATGATCTTTAGGCATGCTAAGCATTTTTAAGACAGTGTTCCAATCCAAGTTCCCCTCTACCAAATTTTTAATTTGTTCTTGTGTGTATTTTGACATGACCATTCTCCTTTCTTTATTTCTCATCAACCAACAGAACTGTGCGCACATCAGGCAATTTGCTCAAATCCATCCTGTATTTAGATCCATAGGTGAATACGCCAAGCTCATCTTCTTTCACGCTCCAGCTCTTTGGCAAGTTCCAAAATGTTTTAAAATCGTTTAAAAACTTGGGCGAGAGATCAAAGCTAGTCGCATACATGTGCTTAACCTGTTTGGAAGCCTCTTTTTCAAGAATAGCGTTTCTTTCTTGCTCCATCCATTCTTTTACAGGGATGGATCTAGCCTTTCTGTTTTCAAGAATTTCTTTTCTTCTGGCTTTCGTTTTGGCTTCATCGCCGACCCACACGCCGTCTTTATTTTGGCTCACAATCGCACCATAAACCTTGTAAGCGTATTCTGGCAATAGCTGTTTGCTGTTGAGATCTTCTAAAATCGCATTCAAATCCCTTTCAATCGGATCGCCAAATCCAGGACCGCCTTTGATGTAGTTCAAATACAAGTCATAATTGTCAAAACAGTTCTCGGTGGTGATGCATTGCTTATCCCTTTTGACTTGAGACGCATGAGAAATGTGCTTTTCATAATCGCGATCCGTTGGGTTAAAATCGCCCCCCAAAGGCAAGCTGGCGTTATTTTTAATCCTGTTTTTCAAGTCGGTGTTGTGCGCTTCAAACCTATAGCCACTAGCCGCTGGATAGCCCCCCATCATACCCCAATCGCTATTCATATAGCCATTACCCATAAAGAACATGGTCCAATCATGCGCACCCCACACCATTCTTAAGGTTTCAAACCCGTTACCGCCTCGATATTTCCCATACCCACCGGTATTGGCTTTGACATTCCTGCCTAGATAAAGAAGAGGCTCTGCCATTTCCCAAATTTCAACATCGCCCATATCGCCCTCTGGGTTCCAAATAGCCGCTGCGTGATTTAGGCCGTCTTTTATCGCGCAAGCTCCAGTCCCACAAGAACTCGTCTCAAAGCTATTCACCGCATGGATTTCTCCATCCTGGTTGATACCACCGCCTTGCAACCAATTGGAAGTATTAGCGTTCCCGGAATTGACCTCTTCTAAATACCCTCGGCTGTAATACGCTTGAGACAAACCTCTCCACAAAGCGCTCCAGCCTGATACCAAGAAATGCCACGCATAAGCATGCCCGGTGCGCCTGTCATCTGGATTCATCCAAGTCCCTTTTTTGAGTCTGAATTGAGTCGCAAAATAAGCGCCATCATTGATGCGAGAAGTGGGTATCAGCGTTTGAGTCATCATCACCCAAATACCGCTAGTAAAAGACACTTGGTTGCAATTAAAAGAGTGCCATCCCCACCTAGACGCGCCATCAAAATCTAATTTCCATGTAGCGTCTTTATTAATAGTGATCTCCACAGGAGAGTGCATGATTGTGTCTAGCTTAGCAAATTCAGAGCACACGCCAATATCTTTATGCGCATAAGGCACATCCACAAACGCTACCTTCCTGTACTTGCCTGGTATGGTCATGGATTTGATCCTAGAGATAAGGCCTCTCCTCCCCTCTTCAATCACCTCATCAATAAATCGCATGTAAGAATCAATGCCGTCTTCTTTAATGACTTCCATCACTAAATCCCTAATCATATGGCATCCTGCAATCCTAGTCCTTTCATCCAAAATCCAATATTTAGGCGTTCTTACCGATCTTTGAGATTCATGCAACCAATCTTTAAAGCTCTCATCATTCGCTCCCGTCTTACGGCAAGTGATCATGTATCCATCCCCAAATCTTTGAACCTGCCCAGTGCTCATCGATCCTGGAGTAACTGATCCGGTATCAATCACATGCGTAACGCCACCTACCCATCCGATCAATTTTTCATCGTGGAAAATAGGCACAAGAGTCATAATATCGCATGGGTGCACATTCCCAATCGCGCAGTCGTTATTGGTGAAAATATCCTTGTCATTGATGCCTGGGTTATCTTCCCAATTATTCTCTACCATGTATTTGATAGCTGATCCCATAGTGCCTACATGGATAATGATACCCGTAGAAGTCAGCACGCTATCGCCCACAGCGTTATAAAGCGTGAAGCACAACTCACCCTCTTGCTCAACAATAGGGCTTGCCGCAATCCTTTTAGCTGTTTCTCTGGCATGCACGATACCGCCTCTTAATTTAGAGAACATCTTCTCATAACCGATCGGATCTCTTTCTTTAAACTCTAGTTTTTTGAGACCATTGTAATGCCCTGTTTTTTCTGTCCTGGCTAGGATTTCATCTCTAGCTTGTTTTAAAGTTTTGCCGTTTTTCAATAAATTTGCCATTTTGAACTCCTTTATTTAATTTCTTTCAAGTGGAACAATCGGTGTTTGTCTAGTCTTGTCGCAAAGCCTCTAGGTATCACGAATGTGGTCGCATCTGATTCCACGATCGCAGGCCCTATCACTTCATTTCCAGGCAGTAATTTTTCCATTTGCCACACATCTGCATCCACCCATTTTTTATGACGATAGAATTTTCTAACGCCTATTTTGGCTTCTTTTGGAGGCGTAGCGCCATGCTCTTTTTCAACCGGAATCACAGGTTTTTGCGTAGCCACAACACCACGCATGATCACGCCAGTCACGCTAAAACCAAGCTCTGGAGAACACGCTGATTCAGAATAAACGCGAGCGTAGGTTTTTTCATATTCTTTGACAATCTCTTCCCAATCAGCCACGCTTGCAGCTTTTGACACAGGAGAAGTGATCTCTAAATCATTCAATTGCCCCATATACTGCATCCTGTATCCAGGTCTTAAAATCACATCTTTTTCAGAGAATCCATTGATCTTGAACTCTTCAATCACTTTGAGAGTCAATTCATCCCATGCGTCTTGAATGATTTTGCATGCTTCTATTTTGGACTTGTCTGAAGAATACTGCGGAATGGCAATATCCACGCTCTTATCGTATCTGTATTCAAAATCAGCGCAAGCACAACCAAAAGCGCTAAATCCAGCCGCCCACGCAGGCACTACCACATCCTTAAACCCTAAGCCTTCTGTATAACCATAGGTATGCACAGGCCCTGCGCCACCATATGAAAAGCACACAAAATCAGACGGGCTATACCCTTTAGCGCTAATATTGGATCGCAAGTATTCTTTAAGATCCAAATCAAGCAACTCAATCACACCTGCAGCCGCATCTTCTACGCTAATGCCTAGCGGATCAGCAATTTGCTCTTTAATGTGTTTTTTAGCCCTATCCACATCTAATTTGATCAAACCGCCTAAGAAATTATCCGGGTTCAAATATCCTAAAACAATGTGGCAATCGGTTACTGAAACCGTATCTAATCCGCTGTCTTTCCAACAAGTGCCAACTCTATACCCCGCGCTGTCAGGCCCTAGTTTAACCGATTGGCTGTGCGGATCAATGCGCACAAAACTCCCCGCACCAGCACCAACAGAATCCATAGCCACAAGCGGTAAGGATAAAACAAGGCGTGCCATATCAGGGTCAGAAGCGATGTTAAAATTGCTTTTAACGATAAGCGCCATATCAAAGCTCGTGCCGCCAATATCGCTGCATGCAATATTGTCATAACCAAGCGTTTCGCCTAATAATTTAGATCCAATCACGCCTCCAATAGGGCCACTCACGATCGTTCTAGCGAGCTCTTTAGCTTTCCAGCTAATGGTGCCTCCATGCGTTGCCATCACACGAAGATCAAATTTAGCACCATGCTCTTTGAAGCGGTTGCTGACTTTAGAGAGGGTTTGTCTGCTTGGCTCAGCCGCATAAGCTTCCAAAATAGTGGTGTTCATTCTGTGGCTTTCTTTTCTTTGAGGGTAGTAATCCACAGAAGCGAATACAGGAATATTTTTACCCAATTTTTCAATCTCTTTTAACGCTATATCTCTAACGATCCGCTCGCTTTCAGCGTTTTTATGAGATTGCAACAAGCAAATCACAATGGCTTTCGCGCCTGCTTCTAAAAGCTCCTTAACAGCAACTTTAACCTCTTCTTGACGCACTGGGATAACCACTTGCCCCTTGACATCGGTTCTTTCTGTAACGCCTCTAATCCTTTTTAAAGGAATCAGCGGATCATCATACTTGTGCGTGTTGATATGCAACCTTTCTTCTAGCGCATACCCCAAGTAGGATTGCAACGCTCTGCCCATAGAATGCATTTGCTCAAAACCCTTATTGCAAATCAGGCCCACTTCCATCCCGCGCCTTTGGACGACCCGATTGAGCATCGCCGTGCCTGAATACACGCAAGTGACCAACTCTGGATAAACCTTACTGACATCTGATTTCCAATGCGATAAAGCGTCTTGCGAGCTATTATAAATAGCTAAACTCTCATCTTCTGGGTTGCTTTGGGCTTTACCAACTACGAAACTGCCATTTTCTTTCACAAAAAATGTGTCCGTCATGGTGCCACCGGCATCAATACCCATCACTTGAACTCTTGCGTCTTTCATTTTTTAGACTCCTTGTATTAAAGTGTTGCTCGAGGTAACCTATCAAGGTAACCTATTCAAATTGTAGGACTGATTTTTAAATGGAAATCGTTTATTTCAAAGTTGTTTGTAATAAGGGAAAATTTGGTGTAATAAAGTGAAAAGTAGTAACAAATTCATTTAAAACGCTACTGATATTCATCTTAAATTGCCCAAAAATATCATATAAATATCATATAGGAAGAAAAATATTAAACTGATATTAAATCAAAAGGCGAAATTCAATTCTAAAGTGCCGATTTGATGGTGCTTAGGCTGGGATTGAAAGGTTTTACTAATATCAGTGATCGTAAAAGCCACCCTGAGGCTACGCCACATCATAGCCGCTCCTATTTCACTGGCATAAACAAAGTATTCCAAATTAGCAATGCCCCTAGTTTCAGGGCTATTGCCCTGAATGAATATGTTAAGGGGTTGGAAGCGCCCAAAAGCTCCTACAAAAAAATAGATGGAAAACTTATCGCTATAAGGCATGCCTCCATCAAAAGCGGTATTGACCTTATTGACACCATAATCAGCGTCCAAGTTATACCCAGCCCTAAAGAGCGAGCCGAGTTGGAAATAATCCCTCGCATTACCCAATTCCACATTAAACCCGGGCATCAACTCCATAGAAAAAAAACGAGTCTTTAAAAGGGGGACTTTTTTGAGCAATTGGTAGTGCAATTCAAAGATAAATTCGTTTTTGAGCTGCGTGTTCCAGCCATAAAATTGGGGGTCATGACCCCATTTATGAATGAGACGCTGCGTTTGAGCGGCCAAAGAATCCTGCCCTGTCGTGCCTAAAGAAAGCGTGAATAATTCCATAAAAGTTTGATGGCGGTTATACACATTCAAATTCACCCGTAAATACCCCCCATAAGGGTGGTTGTCATGCAAATGCACCAGTTTTCTGTTTTTAAGTGAGGGGGTATACATGTCTTGGGCGAGAGAAATACCAAAACGAGTAACCCTAGGGCTTTTATTGAAAAACCCTAAATACGAAGACCATTTCATCGCTTTATTTTTAGAAAAATCAAACTCTTTAGTAGAAAAGCCTATTTGATTGCCTGCTGTGTAATATTCATCAATGTAAGGGTTGATATAACCATCATTTTCAGTCATCAAATTGATAGAATAGCGTTTAGAGGGCGTTAATGGGGTAGGAATATCCTCTTTTGCCCATGCAAACACTCCTAATAATAAACATAAAATAAATTTAAAAAACAAAACACTTCCTTAGGTTATTATGGGGGTTATTGTAACGAAATAAGGCTTAATTACAAGAGCGTTTAAGGGGTAAAAAGAGAAAACTTTACCCATTGAAAAGAGCATGGTTTTAGGCATAAAAAACTCACACTAAAAAATAAAACACCCCACACACGACTAAGCCTACAAAAATTAAAGTCAAAACGCAATAGCCCATAATATCTTTAGCGCCCAAACCCGCAATGGCTAAAGCGGGCAAAGCCCAAAAAGGCTGTATCATATTCGTCCAAGCGTCTCCCCAAGCGATAGCCATAGAAACCACGCCCGGATCCACCCCTAAGCTCTGCCCAGCCGGGAGCATGATAGGAGCTTGAATCGCCCATTGCCCTCCGCCAGACGGAATAAAAATATTGACAATCCCCGCGCTCAAAAAAGTCATGAGCGCGAAAGTTTTTTCATTAGCGATGTGCGTGAAGGCTAAAGAAAGCATTTGCGCTAAAGAATGACCCCCCACGCTATGGCTTGCCATCATCCCCATAATCCCGGCATAAAAAGGGAATTGCAATAAAATCCCAGCCACGCTCCTAGCAGAATAATTGATCGCTTTCACGTAAGCTAAAGGGGTTCTATGGAGCAAAATCCCTAAAAAAAGGAAAATCGTATTGACGATGTTTAAACCAAGCCCTCCTCCCTTAAAAAAATAAATACCCAGATACCCAAAACCCAAAAAAACCAAAAGATAAGAAAGCAAAGCGCTGTTTTCCAAAAAATGCGCGATCGTTTTGTCTTGTTGGTGGTCAATGAGTTCTGTTTCCTTGTATTCGTCTTTTAAAAGCTTGGCGTCAATCTCAACGATTTCTTCTTTTTTAGGGTGGATTACTGCCATTAAAAAGGGTAACCCTACAAGAATGATCCCTATAATGATTAAATTATAAGAAGAAAAAATCGTCTGACTGATAGGAATAGCTTTTTCAATCACCCCAGCGCTTATTTTGGATAGACTTTCATTTTGAGTGGCAACGCTTAAAGGGATAGAGCCTGATAAACCCCCATGCCAGATGACAAAACCCGAATAAGCGCTAGCAATAAGCAGTCTGTAATCCACCCCTTTAACATTTTTGGCGATCTCTTTTGCAAAAATCGTGCTAATCACCAAGCCAAAACCCCAGTTGATCCAATTAGCGATTAACGATAAAAAAGTAACTAGCAATAAAGCCGTATAATACCCTTTAGGCAAAGACGCTAGATATTTTAAAAGTTTTTGGACTAATTGAGCGCTAGCTAGAGCCTGACCCAACACCAAAATAAGAGCCATTTGCATAGAAAAACCTAAAAGCGTCCAAGCACCATTCCCCCAACTAGCAATGACAGAAAAAGCGTCTTGCCCTGTCAAAGAATAAACAAGAACAAACACGATAAACGATAAAAGAGCGACCAAGACAAAGGAGTCCGGCAAACATTTAGACGCTAAAAACACGCACGCTGAAGTCAAATGCCTTAATAAAAACATCAACACCCCTTTTATAAGCTATAGGTGCACTTCAAATTCAGCTTCTGTTTTTTCTCTCACTTGATCAAGGCTGACATCCTCTTGCAATTCCACTAATTTCATGGCGTTATGGGAAAACTCAAACACCGCTAAATCCGTTATCAATTGATGCACCACGCCTTTTCCTGTTAAGGGTAAGGAGCATTCTTTTTTCACTTTAGACTCCCCATATTTGTTGCAATGCTCCATGATGACTATCACTTTTTTAGCGCCATGCACCAGATCCATAGCCCCTCCCATGCCTTTTATGAGCTTTTTAGGGATCATCCAATTAGCCAAATCCCCATTTTGTGAGACTTCCATCCCTCCTAAAATCGCTAAATCAATATGCCCCCCACGAATCATCGCAAACGAATCCGCACTGTTGAAAAACGAAGCGCCCGGCACCACAGTTACGGTTTCCTTTCCTGCATTAATGAGATCCGCATCAACGCTCCCCTCTAAAGGGTAAGTGCCAATCCCTAACAGCCCGTTCTCGCTCTGGAAAACGATATTCATCCCGCTCACTTCATTAGCCACCAGCGTGGGCAAGCCTATCCCTAAATTCACATACATGCCCTCTTTTAATTCCTTTGCCGCTCTTTTAATGATAGCCTCTCTCATTTCGCGCTCCTTGTGGTGATTTTTTCTATCCGTTTTTCAAATTTCTCGCCCTTATAGATGTGTTGCACATAGATTCCTGGCAAGTGTATTTCATCTGGGTCTAATTCCCCGGCCGGGACAATTTCTTCCACTTCAGCGACGCATATTTTTGCCGCCATCGCGCACAAGGGATTAAAGTTTCTAGCCGTTTTTCTGAACACCAAATTCCCTAAAGTATCGCTTTTATAGGCTTTAACAAGCCCGTAATCGCCTGTAATCGCTCTTTCTAAAATATACTCCTTGCCGTTAAATTCCCTTGATTCTTTGCCTTGAGCGATCAAAGTCCCAACACCGGTTGGGGTGTAGTAAGCGGGTATCCCAGCCCCTCCAGCGCGCAAGTTTTCAGCCAGCGTGCCTTGCGGTGTCAAAACGACTTCAATTTCTCCGTTCAGCATTTGCGATTCAAAAATCTTATTCTCCCCCACATACGAAGCGATAATCTTTTTAATCTGCTTTTTTTCTAAAAGAACGCCAAGCCCAAAGTCATCAACGCCACAATTATTGCTCACGACAATCAAATCCTTGATGCCTTTCTTATAAATGTAATCAATGGCGTATTCGGGTATCCCGCACAGCCCAAAACCGCCCACTAAAATAGTATCCCCGTCTTTTAACCCACTCAACGCTTTGTCTAAATCGGTTATAACCTTGTTCATCTCATTCTCCTTATTTTTGTTCAACTACCACTGATAGACCTTGCCCGCCGCCCACACATAATGACGCGCAGCCCACGCCATGACCGCTACGCTTCATCTCGTGTAAGAGAGTAACCAATATCCTAGCGCCACTCGCACCAATAGGGTGGCCAATGGCTATCGCGCCTCCATTCACATTCACGATATTGGGGTTTAATTCAAGCTCTTTTAACACGGCTAGGCTTTGCACGGCGAAGGCTTCATTGAGTTCAAAAAGATTGATGTCGTTGAGATTCATTTTGGCATTTTCAAGGTTGTTTTTAATAGCGATGCTAGGGCATATACCCATTATATCCGGACTGCAACCACCCAAACCAAACCCCTTGATAGTTGCCATGGCTTTTAACCCCAATGTTTGCGCTTTTTTAGCGCTACATAAAATGATAATACTCGCGCCATCATTGATCCCTGATGAATTCCCTGCCGTTACCGATCCGTCTTTTTTGAAAGCGGGTTTGAGCTTTGCAAGGGATTCTAGAGTCGTGTCTCTAGGGTATTCGTCTTCTTTAAAAACAACCACACCTTTTTTATTCGCTATTTCAATAGGCGTGATTTCTTCTTGGAATTTCCCTGCATCAATGGCGGCTCTTGCTTTGAGTTGCGATTGGAGCGCGAAAACATCTTGTTCTTCTCGGCTTATATGGTATGCTTGAGCGACATTATCAGCGGTGATCCCCATGTGGTAATCGTTGAACGCATCCCACAATCCATCATGGATCATGGAGTCTATCATGTTCGCATTCCCCATTCTTTTCCCGTCTCGCATGTCAAACGACAGATAAGGCGCTGCGCTCATGTTCTCCACGCCACCGCACACCACCACCTCATCGCGCCCAAGCATGATGGCATCATGCGCTAATTGAATGGCTTTCATAGACGATCCACAAACCATATTGACGCTAAAAGCATTCCTGTCATTAGGGATGCCGGCGTCTAGTTGGATCTGCCTGGCGATATTTTGACCCAAACCAGCGCCTAAAACATTGCCTAAAATGACAGAATCCACATCGCTAGGCTTAAGAGCGCTCGCATTCAAAGCGTCTTTCAGCACGCTAACACCCATTTCTCTAGCGCCCACGCTCTTTAGAGAGCCTAAAAAACTCCCCACAGCACTCCGTTTTGCTGCCACTATAACCACTTCATTCATGTCTTTGCCTTTAAGTTGATTTATTGACCATAGTATCACTTTTAGGTGATTGACACCCTAACAGGTTTGATTTTATTTTAGGTTTTGTTTTAGATTGAGGGCGATCCGTTTATTTTTTTCACAAAAATATTATTCTTATCGTTCAATGGTTATTGCATAATATAGCTTCAAGTGGGGGATCTAAAATCGAGCAGATACGCGCTTTAGGCTCATCTCTAACGCTTTAAAAAATTTCTTTCTAAGCAGTCTTTACCTGGTTTCAGGGTTTTAATAGGGTTTTAAGCAAACTCTTTAATCTCTTTTTCTAAAGCGTTAATAAAAACGCTTGAATAGGATTTTTCCTTAGGGAATTTTTCTAAAAAAACGCTCAATAGCCCAAGGTATTGCTCTTTATTTAAAGCCCCTTTTAGCACTTCGTATTTCAAAAAAAGCCAGTAAGTGTTAAGCACATCGCTTTGGCAATAGCTGTCAATAACGCCTTTTTTCTCCTTTTGGCTTAAATGGGGGTTATAATAAATCGCATGCACTAAATCCCCGCTCACATCAAATTTACCAGGAATATTCGTCATGGAGCAAACGCCATTGAGATTCAACCCTCTAACGGATCCATAATGGCTCAAGCTATCCATTAAATCCAAATGGAACTGCTCGCTATAGCGCGCGCGGTAATTTTCCCATTTGTTTTCTTGGTTGTAAAAAGCGTCTAAAGTCAAATTGTATTTAAGGGCTTTGAGCGTGAGTAGGGGCATATCAAAACCTCTGCCATTAAAACTTATCAAGCGCGGTTGCTTTTCGTTAAAGTATTTGAAAAAGTCCTCTAAAAGCTCTTTTTCGCTTGTAAAATCCTCTCTATTCTCATGTTTTTGACCAAAATTCCCCACTTTGACAAATTGCCCGTAATCATCGCCAATGACTGCTGCAATAGAGATGATTTCATGCAAATAAAGAGGCAAAAACTCGCTCCCGCTTTTTTCTTTTTGCTTTTCAAAACTCCATTCACAGATTTTTAGCGCATCATTTTCTTCTAATTGAAAATGCTCTTTACACAAGCTCACGCTAGGAATGGTTTCTATATCAAACACGCACAACATTACACGCTCCTTTCGCATTTTAACATTCTTGTCTCGCTTTTATTATATAACAATTAGTCTTATAGCGCTATAGTGCTAACTTTTAAATCAAAACGATATAGCCAAAAATTAAAAAACTTTAATGTGGAGCATTCAAACCAAATGAAAGAAATCATTGTCGCTCTTGTGGGCCAACCTAATGTGGGGAAATCGTCCCTCATCAACGCTTTGAGCAACGCCCATTTGAAAGTGGGGAATTTTGCTGGGGTTACCGTGGATAAAATGGAAGTGGATTTAATTCATAAAGAGCATCAAATCACTATCATTGATCTCCCTGGCACTTACGCGCTCAATGACTTCACCACTGAAGAAAAGGTTACTAAAGATTTTTTAGAAAAAGGGCAATACGATCTCATTCTTAATGTGGTGGATTCCACCAATTTAGAGCGTAATTTAGCCTTAAGCGCACAGCTGTTAGACACGAATAAAAAAATGCTTCTCGCGCTCAACATGTGGGATGAGGCGCAAAAAGAAGGTATTAAAATTAATACAGAAAAGCTTTCTAAAGAATTAGGGGTTGTGTGCGTGCCTACAAGCGCAAGATCCAAAGAAGATCGCTTGAATACAGAGCTTTTATTAGATGAAATTGTCAGGCTTTATTCTCAAAATACTACAAACAATGAAAACATAAAAGTCCCATCTCAAAGTTTTAAGGAGTCTTTAAAATACAGCCAGAGCGCTCAAAGAATCGCTCAATTAGTGATCAGTGAAAACCAACAAAACGCGAGCTTTGAACACACTTATAAGATTGATAAGATTTTAATGCACAAGCGTTATGGGATTTTCATTTTTTTAGGGTTTATGTTTATCATTTTTTCCTTGAGCTTTTTAATAGGGGGGGGAGCGCAAAAAGCGCTTGAAGCAGGGTTTAAATTTTTGAGCGATAGCGTTAAAGAAAATGTGGCTAATGAAGATTTAGCGTCTTTGGTGGGCGATGGCATTATTGGGGGAGTGGGAGCGACGGTTTCATTCTTGCCTTTAATTGTGGTGTTGTATTTTGGGATTTCTTTACTAGAAACGACAGGCTATATGAGTAGGGTAGCGTTTTTATTAGATGGGATCTTGCATAAATTTGGCTTGCATGGGAAGAGCTTTATCCCTTTAATCACCGGTTTTGGCTGTTCTGTGCCCGCTTACATGGCGACAAGAACCTTACAAAATTATAACGAACGATTGATCACGCTTTTTGTGATCGGCTTTATGAGCTGCTCGGCAAGACTCCCTATTTATGTGCTGTTTGTAGGCTCGTTTTTCCCTTCTTCAAGCGCGGGTTTTGTGCTGTTTTGCATTTATATTTTGGGGGCGGTTGTGGCGTTAGTGATGGCAAAATTACTCAAATTAAGCGTGTTTAAAGGACAGACCGAATCCTTTATCATGGAAATGCCTAAATACCGCTTTCCCAGTTGGAGAATGGTCTATTTCAGTATCTATACCAAATCGCTTTCTTACCTTAAAAAGGCCGGGACTTATATTTTAGTGGGAGCGATTTTAATCTGGTTTATGTCTCAATACCCTAAAAGCGATGCGGCTATGAAAACTTATAAACAAGAAAGCTTGTTAGTGGATAAGGATACCACTCTTTCAAGCGAAGCTAAAGAAGAAAAACTAAAAGAATTAAAAACCAAATTGGATAAAAAGAATTTAAAAAACAGCATTGTAGGAAGAGGTGGGGCGTATTTAGAAAAAGTCTTTAGCCCTATGGATTTTGATTGGCGTTTGAGCGTTTCGCTTGTAACCGGATTTATGGCTAAAGAGGTGGTGGTTTCTACTTTGGGGGTGTTGTTTTCTTTAGGGGATCAAAATGAAAAATCGGACGCTTTCAGAGAAATCTTAAGAAAAGAAGTCAGCATGCCTAGCGGGATCGCTTTTATCGTGTTTGTGATGTTTTATATCCCTTGTTTTGCAGCGACCATTACTTTTGGTAGGGAAGCTGGGGGGATAAAGTTTGTAGCGTATTTATTCGTCTTCACAACCGTTGTAGCGTATGCGTTTTCCTTGATAGCTTTTTATGCAACTCAAATTTTGGTTTAAAGGCCAGCCATAAAAGGGTTTTTAAACCCTGTATTTGTTTAAAATTCCCCCCATTAGAAATATTAAAAAATTTTTATTTTTCTTTATATCCCAATCTTTTTATAAACATTCGCATTAATCGGCATTTTTGACAAAAAAAGCTATTAATTTAATTTAAATAATAATTATCTCAAAATTTAAGTTACAACTAATAAGAGTTATTATAAACTTCGCCGTATTGTAAAAGGGAACATTTTTCATAAAAGGTGGTAAATGAAAAGAATTTTGGTCTCTTTGGTTGTTTTAAGTCATAGCGCGCATGCTATGAAAACTCATAATTTGGAAAGGGTGGAAGCTTCAGGGGTGGCTAACGATAAAGAAGCGCCTTTAAGCTGGAGGAGCAAGGAAGTCAGAAACTATATGGGTTCTCGCACGGTGATTTCTAACAAGCAGCTCACTAAAAGCGCGAATCAGAGCATTGAAGAAGCTTTGCAAAATGTGCCAGGCGTGCATATTAGAAACTCTACCGGTATTGGAGCTGTGCCTAGCATTTCCATTAGGGGGTTTGGTGCGGGAGGCCCAGGGCATTCTAATACGGGAATGATTCTAGTCAATGGGATTCCTATTTATGTCGCGCCCTATGTTGAAATTGGCACGGTTATTTTTCCTGTAACCTTTCAATCTGTGGATAGAATCAGCGTAACTAAAGGTGGGGAGAGCGTGCGTTATGGCCCTAACGCTTTTGGCGGTGTGATCAACATTATCACCAAAGGCATTCCTACCAAGTGGGAAAGTCAAGTGAGCGAGAGGACCACTTTTTGGGGCAAATCTGAAAATGGGGGGTTTTTCAATCAAAATTCTAAAAACATTGATAAAAGCTTAGTTAATAACATGCTTTTTAACACCTATTTAAGAACGGGGGGTATGATGAATAAGCATTTTGGAATCCAAGCTCAAGTCAATTGGCTCAAAGGGCAAGGGTTTAGATACAACAGCCCCACAAACATTCAAAACTACTTGTTAGATTCGTTGTATCAAATCAATGATAGCAACAAGATCACCGCTTTTTTTCAATATTACAGCTATTTTTTAACAGACCCTGGGTCTTTAGGTATAGCTGCCTATAATGAAAATCGTTTTCAAAATAACCGCCCTAATAACGATAAAAGCGGGAGAGCGAAGCGATGGGGAGCTGTGTATCAAAACTTTTTTGGGGACACGGATAGGGTAGGGGGGGATTTCACTTTCAGTTACTATGGGCATGACATGTCAAGGGATTTTAAATTTGATTCTAACTATTTAAATGTCAATACCAATCCTAAATTAGGCCCTGTTTATACCGATCAAAATTATCCAGGATTTTTTATTTTTGATCATTTAAGGCGTTATGTGATGAACGCTTTTGAGCCTAATTTGAACTTAGTTGTTAATACCAATAAAGTTAAGCAAACTTTTAATGTGGGCATGCGTTTTATGACGATGGACATGTTCATTAGATCCGATCAAAGCACATGCGAAAAATCAGATATTATTGATGGGGTGTGCCGTATGCCCCCATATGTTCTTTCTAAAAAGCCTAGTAACAATCAAGAAATGTTTAACAACTATACAGCGGTATGGTTGAGCGATAAAATAGAACTTTTTGATTCTAAATTGGTGGTAACTCCAGGGCTTAGATACACCTTTTTAAACTACGATAACAAAGAGCCAGAAAAGCATGATTTTTCCGTATGGACCAGTAAAAAACAGCGTCAAAACGAATGGAGTCCCGCCCTTAACATTGGCTATAAACCTATGGAAAATTGGATATGGTATGCAAACTACCGCCGCAGTTTTATCCCCCCACAACACACAATGGTAGGCATTACTAGGACTAATTACAACCAAATTTTCAATGAAATTGAAGTGGGGCAACGCTATAGTTATAAAAATCTATTGAGCTTTAATACCAATTATTTTGTGATTTTTGCCAATCGTTACTATGCGGGAGGCTATAGCCCACAGCCTGTGAATGCTAGGAGCCAAGGGGTGGAATTGGAATTGTATTACGCGCCGATTAGGGGTTTGCAATTCCATGTGGCTTACACTTACATTGATGCGCGTATCACTTCTAACGCTGATGATATTGCTTATTATTTTACAGGCATTGTCAATAAACCCTTTGACATTAAAGGGAAGCGTTTGCCTTATGTGAGTCCTAACCAATTCATATTTGACATGATGTATACTTACAAGCACACGACCTTTGGTATTAGTAGCTATTTTTATAGCCGCGCCTATAGTTCTATGCTCAATCAAGCCAAAAGCCAAACCGTGTGCTTGCCCTTAAATCCAGAATACACAGGGGGGCTAGAGTATGGTTGTAATTCAGTGGGGTTATTGCCCTTGTATTTTGTGTTGAACGTTCAAGTAAGCTCAGTTTTATGGCAAAGCGGTAGGCATAAAATCACAGGAAGCTTGCAAATCAATAACCTTTTCAACATGAAGTATTATTTCAGGGGAATTGGCACAAGCCCTACAGGAAGAGAGCCAGCACCAGGGAGATCCATTACAGCGTATTTGAATTATGAGTTTTAAATTAATTTCAAGCTTTTATAGCTTGAATGCTTGTTGATCTCAAACCATTTTAAAACTCGCCACTAAATTTTCGGTCAATAAATTAAACCCATCTACCAGAATAAACACTAAAATTTTAAAAGGCAGAGAAATCATTACAGGCGGGAGCATCATCATGCCCATCGCCATTAAAATAGAGCTGATAACCATATCAATCACCAAAAAAGGCAAGTAAAGTAAAAAGCCGATTTGAAACGCTGTTTTCAACTCGCTTATCATAAATGCCGGGATTAAAACGCTCAAACTCACATCATCAGGGGTTTTAGGGTTAGGGAGGTTTCTGATCCTAAAAAAAAGCGCTAGATCCTTTTCTCGTGTGTTTTTAAGCATGAATTCCTTGAAAGGCAGAGCGCTTTTTTCAAACGCTTCGGTGTAAGAAATCTTTTTATCCATATAAGGCTTAATCCCTGTATCATAAGCCTTTTTTAGGCTCGGTTCCATGATGAAAAAAGTCAATATCAAAGAGAGCGAGACTAAAATTTGAGTGGGTGGGGTTTGTTGCGTGCCTAAAGCGGTCCTTAAAAAAGAAAACACCACGATCAAACGGGTGAAACTCGTCATCACTAAGATCAATGACGGGGCTAAAACTAAAAGCGTGAGCAGGGCGATAACATTAAGGGTGGTTACAAGCTGTTTAGGATCATTAGGAGCGTTTAAAGAGAGATTGACGCTGGGCAATGCGCTATCAGCGCTCATTAAAGGGCATATTAAAGGGCAAATGAGGATTAAAAAAATGAAAAAACGCAAAATTCTAGCCTTAAATCTTTGATGAAAAACGAAGTCAAATTATAAGATAAGGCATGTTAAAATTCCCTAAAAAAAGGATTTTAATGCTTTCTGTCATCATACTGGCCGCTGGTAAAGGCACTCGCATGCGTTCTAGCCTGCCTAAAACTTTACACACGATTTGCGGGGAGCCTATGTTGTTTCACATTTTAGAGACGGCTTCTTCAATCAGCGATGATGTGCATCTTATCTTACACCACCAACAAGAACGCATTAAAGAAGCGGTGTTGGAGCGTTTTAAGGGCGTAATTTTTCACACTCAAATCGTGGAAAAATATTCAGGGACAGGTGGGGCCATCATGCAAGAAGATAAAACGCCTATTCCCACAAAACATGAGCGGGTTTTGATTTTGAATGCGGACATGCCCTTAATCACTAAAGACGCTCTCGCCCCCTTATTAAAAAGCCACAATAACGCTATAGGCTTACTCCATTTAGCTGACCCTAAAGGTTATGGGCGCGTTGTTTTAGAAAACTATCAGGTTAAAAAGATTGTAGAAGAAAAGGACGCTAATGATGAAGAAAAAGAAATTAAAAGCGTGAATGCTGGCGTGTATGGGTTTGAAAGAAAGTTTTTAGAAAAATACTTACCCAAGCTCCATGACCAAAACGCCCAAAAAGAATACTACCTCACGGATTTAATCGCTCTAGGAATTAATGAAAACGAAACAATTAACGCTATTTTCTTAAAAGAAGAGTGTTTTTTAGGGGTGAACAGCCAAACAGAAAGGGCGAAGGCTGAAGAAATCATGCTAGAAAGACTGCGAAAAAACGCCATGAACTTGGGGGTAGTGATGCAATTGCCTGGTAGCATTTATTTAGAAAAAGGCGTGAATTTTAAGGGGGAGTGCGTTTTAGAGCAAGGGGTGCGTTTGATTGGGAATTGCTTGATAGAAAACGCGCATATTAAGGCTTATAGCGTGGTAGAAGAGAGCCAAATTGTCAATAGCAGTGTGGGGCCGTTTGCCCATGCGCGCCCTAAAAGCGTGATTTGTAACAGCCATGTGGGGAATTTTGTAGAGACTAAAAACGCCAAACTTCAAGGCGCTAAAGCAGGGCATTTGAGCTATTTAGGGGATTGTGAGATAGGGAAAAACACAAATGTAGGGGCTGGCGTGATCACTTGCAATTACGATGGTAAAAACAAACACCAAACGATCATCGGTGAAAATGTCTTTATAGGGAGCGATAGCCAGCTAGTCGCCCCCATAAATATCGGCTCTAATGTCTTAATCGGCAGCGGCACCACCATCACTAAAGACATTCCTAGCGGTTCGTTGAGCCTTTCACGCGCCCCTCAAACCAACATTGAAAACGGGTATTTTAAGTTTTTTAAGAAACCTTAATTTGTTTAAATAATGAAAAATCCTAAAATATTATAATCATTTACTTTAATCCTATAATTTGAGTAGAAACAAAACACTTATTGGGATTTTTGTGATATTTTACTGATTTGTAACAATGATTTTAAATAGGGTTGTGGTATAAATATCTCATCAAGGTGTGCAAAACATGCCTTGAATCTCAATTGATGAAAGGATTTGTTATGAATGGATTAAGAACATTCAGTTGTGTAGTGGTTTTATGCGGTGCAATGGCTAATACGGCTATAGCTAGTCCTAAAATAGAGGCAAGGGGTCAGCTTGGCAGAGATATAGGAGGAGATATTGGTTCAGCAATGGGAGCTGCCAGAGGTCCAGCAGGAGCTGCGATTGGGGGTCAGCTTGGTCGGGAAATAGGCGATAGGGTAGAAGATCTTATCCGTGATTTCATAGACAGAGAGCCTCAAACTAAAGAGCCACAAGCCCCAAGAGAACCTATCCGTGATCTTTATGATTACGGCTATAGTTTTGGGCATGCTTGGTAATCTTAAATGAGCCAAGGTGATGGGGGGAAAGGAAATAGCATGGATACTACAAAAGAGAACTTGAATGGCTCAAAAGAGCGTTTGAATCATACTGAATACAGTGTGGCAACGGTTTTGGTTATTATAATTTGTTACTCCATAGTTTTTAGAACAGCTCTTTATCGCTCAGATGTTGGTGATCCGATTTTCAACCCTAAAGATAGTTACTATGTGTGGCTAACGATTCTAATAGCGGCTTTGTTGTCTAACCTCTTGTTCAACCCAAAAGGCAGGTCATCAGGTTATTTCATTATTGAAGCTTGGCAAGGATTCCCCAAGTTTTTTAAAGCCATTTTTAAGGCTAGGTTTTTTGGCGCGTTTTATGACGCTGTGTTAGGGGCAAGACTAAGGGATTTCTATATGGTGCTTTTAACGATACCTTTTGGTATCGCTATGCATGAAATTTCGGCGTATTGCGGGCATCCTAGCAACTTCTTTGTAGAGGGTTTGGTCATTTTGGGGTTTCAAGGTTTTCTTAAGCTTTGCGCTAAATGGGGGTGGTGATTTAACCCAAATGCCATTAAATGGAGGGGGTATAAAAAAATTAAAAAACTTTAAAACCCATTTTTATTATTGAAAACGGATATTTTAAGTTTTTTAAGAAACCTTAATTTGCTTCAATAATGAAAAATCCTAAAATATTATAATCATTTACTTTAATCCTGTAATTTATGTAGAAATAAAACACTTATTGGGATTTTTGTGATATTTAGCTGATTTGTAACAATGCTTTTAATAGGGTTGTGGTATAAATATTCTTATCAAGGTGTGCCAAACATGCCTTGAATCTCAATTTTATGAAAGGATTTGTTATGAGTGGATTGAAAACATTTAGTTGTGTAGTGGTTTTATGCGGTGCAATGGCTAATACGGCTATAGCTGGTCCTAGAATAGAGGCAAGGGGTGAGTTTGGCAGATTTTGGGGGGGAGCTGTTGGTGGTGCAATTGGGGGTGGTGTTGGTGGTGCAGTGGGGGGAGCTGTTGGTGGTCCTGCGGTTGGTTGGGCTGGCAGATTAGTTGGTGGTTCTGTGGGGAGAGAGTTTGGCAGAGAAATAGGCGATAGGGTAGAAGATTTTATCCGTGGCGTTGATAGAGAGCCACAAGCCCCAAGAGAACCCACCTATGATCGTCATTTCGTGTATGATAGGTAGCTTTGGGCAAGAAAGGAGAGAGCATGAATGTCAAAAATCGTTTGAGCGATTGGGAATATCAATGGGCAGTGGCTCTAGTCTATACGATATGTATCTCCATAAACGCTAGGATTTTTTATGACATAGATGGTTCAGCTAGCGATTCGATTTTTGACCCTAAAAATAGCTATTATATGTGGCTAGTGGGTCTAATAGCGGCTTTGTTGTCTAACCTTTTATTTGACCCACGAGGCAGGGATTGTTATAAATCTTTCCAAGTAAGATACCCTAGGTTTCTCAAAGCCATTTTTAAGGCTAGGTTTTTTGGCGCGTTTCATGACGCTGTGTTAGGAGCGAGACTGAGGGATTTTTATATGGCACTTTTAACGATGCCCTTTATTGCCGCTATCCATGAAATTTCAGCGTATTGCGGGCATCCTAGCAACTTCCTTGTAGAGGGTTTGGTCATTCTTGGCCTTGTGTGTGTTTTTGGGATTTGTTCTAGGCTTTGCGCTAAATTAGGGTGGTGATTTAACTAAAATACAGCCAAAAAAAGCACTTCTTAAGGGGTTTAGTTGGGGGTTGTAAGGGGGGTTATATTTCAAAATACCCCCATCCCCTTAAGAGTTTTATTTTTAAACTTCTCTCTTTCTTAGGTTTCATTTGTATGATACAATGCTGAATTTAAAAAGCAATGATTTGATTTAAAGGAAAAATTTTGATTACGGTGGTTAAACGAAACGGGCGCATTGAGCCTTTGGACATTACAAAAATCCAAAAATACACTAAGGACGCTACGGACAATTTAGAGGGCGTGAGCCAAAGTGAGCTGGAAGTGGATGCGAGGTTGCAATTCAGGGACAAGATCACTACTGAAGAAATCCAACAAACTTTGATTAAAACCGCTGTGGATAAAATAGATATTGACACGCCTAATTGGAGCTTTGTCGCCTCAAGGCTTTTTTTGTATGATTTATACCATAAAGTAAGTGGTTTTACAGGGTATAGGCATTTGAAAGAGTATTTTGAAAACGCTGAAGAAAAAGGCCGCATCCTTAAGGGCTTTAAGGAAAAATTTGATTTAGAGTTTTTAAATAGCCAGATCAAGCCTGAAAGGGATTTCCAATTCAATTATTTAGGGATTAAAACCTTGTATGATCGCTATTTGTTAAAAGACGCTAACAACAACCCTATTGAATTGCCCCAACACATGTTTATGAGCATTGCGATGTTTTTAGCGCAAAACGAACAAGAACCCAATAAAATCGCTTTAGAATTTTATGAAGTTTTAAGCAAGTTTGAAGCGATGTGCGCGACCCCCACTCTAGCGAACGCCCGCACCACCAAACACCAGCTAAGCTCATGCTATATTGGCAGCACGCCGGATAATATTGAGGGGATTTTTGACAGCTATAAGGAAATGGCGCTATTGTCCAAATACGGCGGAGGGATCGGCTGGGATTTTTCTTTGGTGCGCTCTATTGGGAGTTATATTGACGGGCATAAAAATGCGAGCGCTGGCACGATCCCTTTTTTAAAAATCGCTAATGATGTGGCGATTGCGGTGGATCAATTAGGCACACGAAAGGGCGCGATTGCGGTGTATCTGGAAATTTGGCACATTGATGTGATGGAGTTCATTGATTTAAGGAAAAATAGCGGCGATGAAAGGCGAAGAGCGCATGATTTGTTCCCGGCTCTTTGGGTGTGCGATTTGTTCATGAAAAGGGTTTTAGAAGATGCGATGTGGACTTTGTTTGACCCTTATGAGTGTAAGGATTTGACTGAACTTTACGGGCAGGATTTTGAAAAACGCTATTTAGAGTATGAAAAAGATCCTAAAATCATTAAAGAATACATTAACGCTAAAGATTTATGGAAAAAAATCTTAATGAATTATTTTGAAGCCGGCTTGCCGTTCTTGGCCTTTAAAGATAACGCCAATCGGTGCAACCCGAACGCTCATGCAGGAATCATTCGATCCAGCAATCTGTGCACGGAGATTTTTCAAAATACCGCGCCCAACCACTATTACATGCAAATAGAATACACCGATGGCTCCATAGAGTTTTTTGAAGAAAAGCAGTTGGTAACGACAGATAGTAATATCACTAAATGCGCTAACAAGCTCACTAGCACGGATATTCTTAAAGGCAAGCAAATCTATATCGCTACCAAAGTCGCTAAAGACGGTCAAACGGCGGTGTGCAATCTGGCGAGCATCAATTTAAGCAAGATCAACACTGAAGAAGACGTTAAAAGGGTTGTGCCGATCATGGTTAGGCTTTTAGACAATGTGATTGATTTGAATTTCTACCCTAACCGCAAAGTCAAAGCCACTAATTTGCAAAATAGGGCCATAGGGTTAGGGGTTATGGGTGAAGCGCAAATGCTCGCAGAACACCAAATCGCTTGGGGGTCTAAAGAGCATTTAGAAAAAATTGACGCTTTAATGGAGCAAATCAGCTACCATGCGATTGACACGAGCGCGAATTTAGCGAAAGAAAAAGGGGTTTATAAGGATTTTGAAAATTCAGAATGGAGTAAGGGGATTTTCCCCATTGATAAAGCCAATAACGAAGCCTTAAAGCTCACCGAAAAAGGGCTTTTTAACCACGCTTGCGATTGGCAAGGTTTGAGGGAAAAAGTCAAAGCCAACGGCATGCGTAATGGCTATTTAATGGCGATCGCTCCTACTAGCTCTATTTCTATTTTAGTAGGCACAACCCAAACGATTGAACCCATTTATAAGAAAAAATGGTTTGAAGAAAATTTGAGCGGGCTTATCCCTGTCGTAGTGCCTAATTTGAGCGCAGAAACCTGGAATTTTTACACATCAGCTTATGATATTGACGCTAAAGATTTGATTAAAGCAGCGGCCGTGCGCCAAAAGTGGATCGATCAAGGACAAAGCATTAATGTGTTTTTACGCATAGAAAACGCTAGCGGTAAAACCTTGCATGAAATCTACACGCTCGCTTGGAAATTAGGGTTAAAATCCACTTATTATTTGCGCAGCGAAAGCCCTAGCATAGATGAAAAAAGCGTGCTGGATCGATCGGTGGAGTGTTTTAATTGCCAATAATATAAGCTTAAATAAGCTAATCTTTGCTAAAATGAGATTCAAAATTATTTAAGGAAGATGAATGCTTTTTGCGATGATTGGTTCAGGGGGGTTTATCGCTCCCAAGCACTTGCAAGCGATTAGAGATACAGGGCATTTTTTGGATTGCTCTTTTGATATTCATGATAGCGTGGGGGTTTTAGACGAGTATTTCCCGCAATCAGAGTTTTTTACCAATATTGAAGATTTTGAAAAGCATTTAGAGCAATCTAAGGCTATGGGTAAAGAAATCAACTATTTGAGTGTTTGCACGCCCACGCACACGCATTTTGATCACATCCGTTTCGGGTTGAGAAACGGCATGCATGTGATTTGTGAAAAACCCTTAGTGTTGGACCCTAGCGAAATACAAGAATTGAAAGATTTAGAGATGAAACACCAAAAAAGGGTGTTTAGTCTTTTGCCTTTACGCCTGCATTGCGACACGCTGGCCTTAAAAGAAAAAATTAAGAGCGAATTAGACAAAAACCCTAGCAAGGTGTTTGACATCACGCTCACTTATATCAGCGTTCAAGGGAAATGGTATTTTTCTTCATGGCGAGCGGATGTGAATAGGAGCGGGGGGTTAGCCACTCAAATGGGAGTGAATATTTTTGACACTTTATTGTATTTGTTTGGAAGCGTTAAAGAGAAGGTTATCAACAGAGAAGAGCCTGATTGCGTGTGCGGGATACTCTTTTTAGAGCATGCCAAAATAAGATGGTTTTTTTCCATCAATCCAGAACACATGGGAGTGGCTAAGGAAAAAGTTTATCATAAAATGATCCTAGAGGGCGAAGAAGTCAATCTCACGCAGAGCTTTGATAATCTGTATATAGAAAGCTACAAACAGATTTTAGCTCAAGGGGGGTTTGGTTTAGATGAAGCCACGGCGTCTATCAAATTGGCTTATGAATTAAGAAACCTCTCAGTCAGCGAACCCAATGAAGATTCGCATGTTTTATGTTGCAAAAACAAAACAGACCAATAAAAGCATTATTTTTAAAAGCGTTGTTTAGGGGGTTTTGGTTATCATTTGATTAAAATAGGGTTGTTTTTAATTTTCTTTTAAGAGAGGGTTTTACTTTTTTAAGGGTTTTTATGGATATTTATGCGTTATACATAGCGATAGGGCTTTTTACTGGCATTCTATCAGGGATTTTTGGCATTGGTGGGGGGTTGATCATTGTCCCTACCATGCTCGCAACCGGGCATTCTTTTGAAGAATCCATTGGTATTTCCATTTTGCAAATGGCGCTTTCATCGTTTGTGGGATCTGTTTTGAATTTCAAAAAAAAATCGCTTGATTTTTCTTTAGGCTTGTTGATAGGGGCAGGGGGGCTGATAGGGGCGAGTTTTAGCGGATTTGTTTTAAAAATCGTTTCCAGTAAAATTTTAATGGTTATTTTCGCGCTTTTAGTCGTGTATTCTATGATCCAATTTGTCTTAAAACCCAAAAAAAAAGATTTTACAGCGGATACTAAACGCTACCATTTGCAAGGTTTAAAATTATTCTTAATTGGTGCGCTCACCGGGTTTTTTGCCATCACTTTAGGGATTGGTGGGGGGATGCTCATGGTGCCTTTGATGCATTATTTTTTAGGGTATGATTCCAAAAAATGCGTGGCGCTAGGGTTATTTTTCATCTTGTTTTCTTCTATTTCAGGAGCTGTTTCTTTAATGTATCACCACATCATCAATAAAGAAGTGCTCTTAGCAGGGGCGATCGTGGGCTTAGGCTCTGTTATGGGCGTGAGCCTTGGGATTAAATGGATCATGGGGCTTTTGAATGAAAAAATGCATAAAGCTTTGATTTTGGGGGTGTATGGTCTGTCGCTATTGATTGTTTTATACAAACTCTTTTTTTAATTGATGGTTTTACACCACTACTATTTTAAGACCCCTAAGAGTTTCCCTTTAGAGTATTTGCATTTGTGCGCTAATGAGAGCCATTTATTAAGATTGGATTTTGATGCGGCCCATTTTTCTCATAACACCCCTATGAATACCCCATTAAAACTCAGCGTTCAAGCCTTGGAGCGTTATTTTTTGGGACAACTTTTTGAATTTAATGCGCCTTTGGATTTGATAGGGACTTCTTTTCAAAAACAAGTTTGGTCTGCGTTAATGGCTATCCCTTATGGCAAGACAAAAAGTTACGATGAAATCGCAAAGCTCATCAATAACCCTAGATCTTGCAGGGCTGTTGGCAACGCTAATCGCAATAACCCTATTTCTCTGATCGTGCCTTGTCATAGAGTGGTGCGTAAAAATGGCGCTTTAGGGGGGTATAATGGGGGCATAGAAATCAAAAAGTGGCTCTTAGAATTTGAAAGCAAAATGTTAAACCAGCAAGCTAAAAACTCTTTAATTTCTTAAAAAAATGGGGTTTTGGTTCTTTGATGGTAAAAATCATTTTTTAAGGGGGTAGGGGGGGTTTTTTTCAATTTTCTTCCCAAATGCTCGCCGCTTCTTCTAAACGCTGCTTGTCAAAATGCGTGTAAATCCTGCTCGTATTCAGGCTCGCATGCCCTAGAGCTTCTTGAACTAAAATCAAATCATGGCGTTTTTGATAAAGCAAGGTCGCAAAAGAATGCCTTAACATGTGCGCCCCATTTTTCTCCCGCCTGAGTCCTGCAAAATTGATGATGCGCTCCACTTGTCTATACAAATACGCTTGCGTTAAAGTGCTGCCTTTTTGGTTGCAAAACAATAAATCATTTTTAACAGGATATAATTCCCTTTCTATGAGCCATTCTTTTAAAAGGCTCTCAATGTGGAAAGCTTTGAGCATCACCGCTCTGTATTTATCGCCCTTACCTTTAATCAAAATCGTATAACAGCCATTTTCTAAAGTAAAATCCTTTATTTTAAGCTGTAAGGCTTCGTTGGAGCGCATGCCTGTAAAAACGATGATTTTAATGAGCAGGCGGTTTCTGGCACGCACTTTAGCGGACATTTCTATTTTATCAATGCCCTCTAAAAATTTTTCTAATTCTTCATTATTTAAATGAGTAGGGAGCTTGTTGCCCGCACTTTGATTCACTCCGCTGATGTTTTTAAGCGTGATATTATAAATATAAGATTTTTCATTTTCATCTTGATTTTGCTTGTCTATGTAGCTAAAAAGCCCGAGTAGGGCGATCCGGTAATTTTTCTTAGTAGCTAAACTCAAACCTCCCGTATAGACGCTCAAAAATTCAGCCAGCATGACTTCGTCTATACTTTTGAGCGAATTAAAAGCAAGCCTTTCAGTTATTAGTCTAGCTTTGCTGAAGTATTCATGAAATTTGAGTAGGGGCAATGCGTAGGTGTTGATCCCGAGTAATCCGGCGTTACGGGCTTTTTTACAAACTTTTTCTAATTGGCTTGAGCTGCACGCATGATTTAGTTCGTTCAAGCATTCAAAAACCTTGTTTTGGTCTTTCACTTGGGAATTAGACAGGCTCGTGCATTTGTAACGCAAAAAGCGCCCAATCCATAGCAAAAGATTTTCTATAGGGTCTTTTAATTCTTCTAGAGGGTGCTTCATTTAGGGTTTGTTAATAGAGTTATAAAGTTCTTGTTTGTTTTCAAAAAATAGAATTTCTAATTCTTTTTCCCTATGTTTATGTTTCACATTTATATGCTTACTCTCAAAGGCTTTAAGAATTAGTGGTGTTAAACTTTCTTTTTTAAATTGATTTTCTTCTTTTGTGGAATAAGATAGATTATTGTTGTATTTTATGGGAACAAGTTCAATCAAACATTGTTTATCTTCTTCTTTTAAAGCATATTCAAACTCAAAAACAATACGATTGTAATGTTTAGTGTCATCACTTATAAAATATTCTCGAATAAAATCTACATTAACACACTCGCAACCTATATGAATAGACAACTCATTATTATCATTAGTAGTAAAAAAAAGATAGAAAGCGTAAGAAAAATTTTTAGGATACCTACTGTCTTTGAGATAACTCTTTAGATTAGGATTGATATTATAAGAGCTATCTTTGAAAAATATAGATAACAGACCGCTATCTAGACCGCTATCTAAAAGAGAGTTTTTAACAATAAAAATTTTCTTTGTTTTTGGTGCAATATGTTTATAGTAAAAAATTGTAGGTTTCCATAAATTATTATCATTACTTTTAGGATCAGATGAAATTTTAGGATCAAGTGAGACAGTATAGCCTTCATTTTTTAAATACGCCATTAAAAGTTCAGTACCACTTAATTTAGAAAAAAACATTTTGCTATCTTTTTCACTACTAATAATAGGCATAAAAACACCCATTATCTGCATTTTCCATTTCTTCAGATCCTACAACCATGATTCCTTTATTCCTTTCTCAAAAATTCATTTAGTTATGAAAACTACACTTTTCAAACTTTTAAATCAAACCATTATACCACGCTACGCCACTAACTACAATATAAAATCCCAAACCAGATTAAAATCCCCCCTTTTAAAAATAAAAATTCTTTTTATCCTTTTGATTTGACAAAGCGAGCGATGCGTTCAATCCCCTTTTCAATCTGTTCTTCTGAGCAAGCAAAAGACAAACGGACATAGCCTTCCAATCCAAAAGCCTTTCCAGGCACTAACGCCACGCTTTCTTTTTCCAATAGCTCATGGCAAAATCGCATCGAATCCCCCCCACAAAGACCGCCAATGTTGATAAACAGATAAAACGCCCCATCAGGTTTTAAAGCATCCAGTCCTTCAATTGCATTGATTTTTGCGTGGGCTAAATCACAGCGCTTCTCAAAAGCCTGACGCATCGTTTCAATTTCCTTATCCACCAACCCTTCAAGCGCCACAATAGAAGCCATTTGCGTGATAGAATTGATATTGGAAGTGCATTGGCTTTGCAAGTTATTCATCAATTTGACTAATTTTTTATCCTTGCTCGCCGCATAGCCCATACGCCAGCCTGTCATCGCTACTGACTTGCTCAAGCCGTTAATAGTAATGGTGCGTTTGTTCATCTCTTCACTCACCGCCGCGCAAGAAACAAACTCCCCCTTATAAACAAGCTTTTCATAAATTTCATCGCTAAGCACCCAAATTGGAGTCTCTTTTAAAACTCCGCCTAAAGCCTCTAATTCCGCCTTACTATAAAGCATGCCGGTAGGGTTTGATGGGGTGGTGAGAATGAGCATTTTTGTTTTGGGGCTTAAAGCGTCTTTAAGCTGCTTGGGGGTGATTTTAAAGTGGCTTTTTTCATCGGTTTGAATGAATTTACTCACCCCACCGCTGTATTTCACAAGCTCAGGGTAAGTTACCCAAAAAGGCACAGGGATAACCACTTCATCGCCCTCCCCTATTAAGGCCTGAATCGCATTGAACAGGCTCTGCTTAGCGCCGTTGCTCACTAGAATTTCATTCGGTTCATAATCCAAGCTGTTTTCTTTTTTCAATTTAAAAGCGATCGCTTTTAATAATTCAGGGATCCCGGCCACCGGCGTGTATTTGGTGAAGCCGTCATTTAGGGCTTTTATAGCCGCATCTTTAATCGCTTGTGGGGTGTCAAAATCAGGCTCGCCCGCTGAAAAACTTAAAATATCTTTTCCTTGCGATTTCAATTCTTTAGCGAGTGTGCTGATAGCGATCGTTGCGGATTCTGAAAGGGATTGGATTTTAGAGGAATACACCATGCTTAATCCTTGTTAAATTTTTGAACTATCATAACATGATCAAAAAGATTTTAATTTTAATTTTCAAAAAACTTTTAAAAATGTTTCAAAAGAAAGCAAGAGATTGTGTAAGAAAACTCTAATTGAAAAATCAATTAGAGAAAAACAAGCGTTTTAAATCAGAAATTGTAACGATACCCCACATAAAGGCTGTATTGACGGCGGTAAGTGAAGCTCAAATTCCCATGGTTAAAATAATAAACATTGATAGTGGGAATCTTCACGCCAAAGTCAAATTCTTGGTGCTGACCAATATGGGTGCGAATCCCTAAATTAAAAAGGAACTGGAAAATCGCCGGATCAAGGCTGTAGGAGGTGTGCTTGTAAGGGCTTTTGGTTTCCAAAAAGGCCCCTGTCGTATTACCCCAAGAGTTACCCGCGATTTGAGCCCCAAAAAAGAACCCTAGAGTCGCATCCTCTTTATTGATGACATTGTATAAAGTGTCAATACCCACACCATAAGTGAACATGTCAGACAGATTGCCCATTGTCCCTACTTTGGTCGCGCATGGTTCATTGAGTTTGCACGCCCCACCATTATCTGATGTCAAAGCGTTCGCTCCAAACACGGCATGCCCATAATCCATGAAGCCGTAATAGCGTGCACCAAACCATCTCTTCTCCCCGAAAAACTGCTTATAACCCACAGTAAGCCCTAAGCCTTGCATAACGGCTAGATAGTCGGTTTTACCCACAGGAAACTTAGGATAGTTAAATTCACTGCTTTTGGGGGGGTTTTTAACGCTTTGCGAAGCCTGACCGACTTGATAGCTAATCCCCAAATACCAAGCGTTTTTCTCGCCTTTCACTACTTTATACTCTTTTGGCTTTTCCAATTGCTTTTGCACTTCTGTGCTGCCTTCTGCTGCCAAAAGATTATGACCTAACACTACCGATAAACAGAGCGCTTTAAACACTACAAACTTTTTCATACAACATTTTTCCTTCTAAAAGTCTACATTTCGTATAATAATAACATAATAATCTATAAAAAACCTAAATTCTTAAGAAAAACACCCCTAAAACTTAAAATTTTAAATTTTCTAAGGGGTTTTAGCGGTTTGGCTCGGTGATTTTTTCTGTTTTTGGGGGATTTTGGGATAGGTGGGGTATAAAAAGCGTTTGTTTTCACGCCCTTTTATACCCTTTTTATTCTTTTTGTTGTTGGTTATTCACTCAAACCTCTTCATGCTGATTTTTTCTATCAAATCCACGCTTTTTTCAGAGAGTTTGATGACCCTACAAAGGAGTTCAAAAACGTATTGGCCGCCGGCGTAATCATTCGGGTTGTTTTCAATCAGGCTTTCTTTATCCATAGTCTTTTGGTAGCGTTCGATCACCCAGTCAATCGCGCTTTTGCCATTCACCACATACTCAAAGGCTTTGTCAGGGATTTTAGTGATCGTGATGTTGTTGTTATATTGAATGCTATTCCCTTTTTTAGTCATTTTTTCCACATCATAATAACCCTTTTCTTCGGCGTTCATCAGTGTGGTGTATTTAACGCTTGTGTGCATTTCCCCGCTCTCATAATTCAAGTGCAATTTGGCTAATTCTTTGCCAAGCACAGAAAGTTCTTTAAAATCCTCGCTCAAAGCGATTCGCGGCGCGCTTCTTTGGCGAGGGAATTTTGGTATTTTTCCAAATAGCCTTTATGGTGGAAAATCGCATAAATGTAGTAAAAAATCTCTTCTTCAGTAATAGCATTATCTTTATAATGCCTCCTGAAGAGATTGAGCGCATAGCCGCTGATCGCGTAATGGCGATTCCCCAAATCATCGTAATAATACAAGGGGTAAGCTTGGTTGTTCGCCATTGTTTGGAAATCAGTAATCTCGTTTGCAATCAAGCAGGAAAAATTTCTTGAAGCCATTGAACTTGTATTAATCACCACATTACGCGCGCTTTTGTCCGGGAAAATTTTTTTCATTGAATAAAAACTCCAAGCAAGCTCTCGCTCGTAGTAAAAATATTGTTTATTAAAAGGGCGATACAAACTAACAGAGATTTTTTCTTGCGAGAAATCATCGAGTTTTTTCCCTTTTATCAGTTGCGTTTTAAGATTTTGAACCCATGCGATTTTCGTTTTATCGGTGGTGATTTCTTTATCGTTTAGGTGTTTGTAAAGATCGGCTGATTTGACGCCTTTGGTGCGTTGTTTGAAAGCTTCCCTGAAACGCGCATTGAAGCGCTTCAAATCAGCGTTATAAGTGTCAATGCAGTTTTGCACCGATTGGGTTAAAATGTTTGGAGAAAAGTTATACACCCAAGGATCACGACTTGTTTTCACCCCATTAGAATTGAGATCAAAAATAGTATCAAATATTTTGAGTTTTTTGTCTCTTTTTAAAGGGATGAGTTTGTCAAAAGCGTTGTCCCTCTGGTTGATCCAATCGTCTTTTTCGTTCGGGGTGATTGTTTCAAATTCCACCGAATCCAAATCTTCAAACTCTGCGAGCTTATTAAGCTTGGCCTCTCTTGTCAAATAATCCCCAATATCGTAGTAATGGATCGTGCTATTTTTTACGCTTGTGTCTTTCACAAAAAAGATAACCGCTATCGTCGCCCTGGATCCGCTATCAAAAATTTTCCCTCCCTCTTTTTTTGACACTTCTCCCGAAGTGCGCTGATTGCCCCTCAAATTCAACACATAAAGGTGCGAAAATTCTTTCGCCACGCATTTTCGAAACCCATCCGCGCTTTTAGAGTCAATGAAACTCCCGTTCACCACAAAGCCTAGCACCCCCTTATCTTTTAAAAGATCGCTCGCCATACGGATGCTTTGAATGAGCGCATCTCGTGTGGTTCTCCCGTTTTTGGCGCTGGAATTTTTGCCGTATTTTTCAGTAACTAATTTTTCAAGCTTAGGGTGTGAGAGGTTTTGGTTGTTATCGTTTTCGCTCTTCGCGCCGGCTGAATAAGGAGGGTTGCCTATGATGACTCTGATGTTTTGTTTTTCTATAGTGTCTTTGATTTCTCTGTTTTCTTTCAAATCCTCAAGGAAGTAGGAGAGCACCCCCTTATCGTTCTTTTTCTCATAAAAATCCAAGCTGTCCGTGAGCGCGATGTTTTTGAAAAATTTTAACGAGCCATCCCTATTTTGCGCGGCTTGGGTGATATTGATTAAAGCGATGTAATACGATAAAAGCACGATGTCAAAAGCGAACAAATGGTTTAAAAATTTCTCTTTTAAGGCTTCATCGCTAATGAGCTCATTTTCTTTGGAAAGCAAACGAGCGATAAAACTCCCGGTGCCGGTGAAGGGATCAAAAATCGTGATGTTTTTATCGTTAAAATCCGTGTTGAAATGCTTTTTCAAAATGCCGTTAGTGGCCCTTAAAATGAAATCCACCACCTCTATAGGCGTATAAACGATCCCTAGTTTTTTGCTTTGCTTTTTAAAGGCTTCTTTAAAGAAAGTGTTGTAGAGGTTTTTAATGAGTTCTTGCTGGCTTTTTTGGCTTTTGGCGCGCAAGGCTTCGGTTTTCACGCTTTCATAGAGGTTTTTAAGATCTTTGGTTTCCCCTTGTAATCCCAGATCGGAGAGTTTTTGAACCATTTTATCCAAGGCTTTTGCGATAGGGTTTTGGATATTGTCCCCAAAAAGCGCATCAAAAATGGGCTTAGTGATGATGTGAGAAGTGATCATATCCAAGGCTTCATCTTCTTTGATGTTTTTGATGGATATTGCCTCTTAAGGAATCTAAAAAGTCGTGGAAAAATTCAGGGTTTTTTTCAAAAATCATTTTCAGGCGGTTGTTCAAGGTCCTTGCGATGTTGCCCGTTTTTTTAGTGAAATTTTCCCAATAATTCCTGTCCCCTAATTTAGTGGGCATGACATTATACACAGCGTCCGCTAGATCTTGCAGCAAGATAGCGTCAAAAAGGGTTTTTTGGGCTTGTTTGGGATCTTGCTCTGTTTTATCTTTTTTCAGCCTTTCACCGCACGCCTCTCCATCGTTATGGTTGGTTTCATCGTTGCTGCCAAAGATTTTGATTTTTTCTTTGAAAGTGGCTTCATCAACCAGGCTTGGGTCATGGCTTCTTAAGGCTTTTATTACTTTCCAAATGTTTTTGAAATTGGTGTTATTGACGGCTTCATCGAGGTTTTGGATCTCACTCTCTTCTAAAGCGATAGGCAAAATGATATAGCCTCTTTGCTTGCGTTTGGCTTTTCGCATCACCCTACCCACCGCTTGGATAATATCCACCATAGCGCTTTTGCCATCAAAAAAGACGATGCTATCTAACGCCGGGACATCCACCCCTTCGCTCAAACACCTGGCGTTGCTTAAAACCTTGCAAGTGTTGGGTTGGAATTCATTGAGTTCTTCTAATTTTTCAAGCCTATCCTTACAATTCATGGTGCCATCAATGTGATCGATGCTGATTTTTAGGTTTTTAAAACTCTTTTTCTTCAACTCTTCATCATAGCATTCCATGATCGTTTCAAAGGAGTCTTTAATGCGTTTGCTCGTGTCAATGCTTCTACAAAAGCTTATGGCTCTTTGGGAAGCAACGGCGTCTTTTTTGTTTTGCAAGTCGTTGTCTTCTTGGTTTTCATCGTCTAAAGCGATTATATCCTGCTTGGCTAACCCTTTATGAGTGCCGATAATCTTACAAACAAATTCGTTATTGATGAGCTTTTTATCCAGTTTAGTGCCTTTGGCTTCAAGCTGACTGATCTTTTTATTCACGCTGTTAGTAACACCGCTTAAATTTTTTGATCGCACCGCTAAAATGATGACTTTGTAGTCGCTTAAGAGATCTAAAGCGATCGCTCTTTCAAAATTGAGCGTATAGATTTCTTGGCCAAAAATCTCTTCATCATCCATAGAATAGATGACATTATCGCTCTCTTTGGCTTTAGCTTTAGAGCTTTCGCTATACACTTTAGGCGTGGCGGTCATATACAGGCGTTTTTTAGCTTTGATATGTTCATCGTTATGGCACAGCGTGAAAGCGTTTTTATCGTCCCTTTCATTAGTAGAATACATAGCCCCTACCGTTCTGTGGGCTTCATCGCCAATGATGAGATCGATTTCATTCAAACCCATTCTTTGCGCTTCTTGGATACGCAACGCGCTTTGATAGGTTGAAAAGATGATGAAGCGCTTGTTTTCTTTTTGCGCTTTTTTGTGAACGCTTAAAATGTCTTCAAGGCGGGTGGAGGGCTTTAAAGGGAGCTCAGAAAAATTGATATCATCGCTGTTATCATCGCTTTTATTTTTCTTACCTTTCCCGACTTTATCATCGCTGCACACGATAGAAGCGTAAAAAGGCTCGCTTTTTTCTTGCGCGTATTCCCTAAAAGTTTGAGAAAGCAAAGCGATGCTTGGTGCTAAAAAAAGCGTGATCTTGGGATCTAAAGCTTCCATGATTTTTAAAGAAGTGTAGGTTTTGCCTGTCCCGCATGCCATAATGAGCTTGCCTCTAGTGTTTTTAGGGTCAGAAAAATACTCTTTGGTGGCGTTTATGGCTTCTGTTTGGTGGGTGCGCGGCTTTTTCTTGTCGCACAAGGGGAGTTCGCTTTGCGTGGTATCCAGCTTTTCCCAATCAATTTGAGAATAGATAAAATCCTCTTCAGTGATTTCATCAATATCAATACCCATTCCGTTGCTTCTGATTTGTTCAATGGCTTTAAGAGCGTTAGAGCTTAAGTTAGAAGTGGAAATGATGATCCCTTTTTTAAACCTAACCTCCCCTACCCCGCTTTGCAATTGGGTTAAAAAAGTCGCAATGTCGTTAAGCGAGATGTTGTTTTGATGGTATTTGCATTGCACGGCGATGTATTCTTTTGAAGTCGTTGTAACCACCATATCAATCCCTCGATCGCCTTCTTTCCCCCTTAATTCCCAATCGTTCCAAAGATCAATGGACTCGTATTCATTAGCGCTGTCATGCTCTTTTAAAAAATGCTTAGAAATTTTTTCAAACAAGCTCCCTTTTTGGTTGGGAGGTATGGCTTGCAATTTTTCTTTAATGAGTTTATAGGTGCTGATTTCTGACATTGTCACTCCTTTAAATAGCGGTATTAAAGTTCTGTATTATATAAAAAGATGTTGGGAAAGCGGGGTTAAAAAGGCTTTTTATTCAGCGCTTTTTAAAACTTTAGCGATGAGTTCTAAAGGGTGTAAAAATGGCGGGGTGTTAGGGTTATCTAAAGACTTTAAAGCGTTGTTTAATTGCATGTGGCATGCCCCGCATTCAGCGCTTAAGATTTCAGCTTTGGTGTCTATGATTTCTTTAGCCCTAAGAAGCCCCACTTTTAAAGAAAATCCCGCCTTTTCTGTTTGCATCGTAATCCCCCCAAAACCGCAACAATTGTCCGGCATTTCTTTGATTTCATAATGTGCATTGAGCAAGTTACGCACTTCTTTATGAGCGTTTAGGGTTTTTTTGGCATGGCAAGGGTTATGATAAGTGATAGTCTCTTTTTTTCCTTTAGGGATTGTTTCTAAAAGATTTTTTAAAGGGGTGTGTTTCTCTAAAAACACGCTCGCCAGATAGATTTTAGGCGTGATTTTTTCCAAACGCTTCACATACAAATCCTTATCTTTTTCGCCTAAAAACACCCTGTAATAATCGTTGATGAGCATGCTAGCGCATGTGGCTTCAGGCACAATGATCGCATCCACTTCATCTAAATAGCTTTCAAAGCATTCAATGTTTTTTTTCACTAAAAAAAGCGTGGTGTCTTTATCGCCGGTAAAATACGCAGGCGCTGAGCAGCATTCTTGCTTAGGAATGATCGCTTGAATGTTGAGTTTTTCTAAAATATACAACAAGCTTTCCCCCACTTGCTGGTAATGGTAATTGCTCAAGCACCCTATAAAAACCGCCACTTTTTGAACGGGGTTTTCTAAAGGCTTAATTTTTGCATGCTTTTGTAAAAAACTTTTTTGATTTAAGGGAGGCAGTGCGCTTTTTTTAAAGCGTTTGAACAAGCCTTTAAACACCACTCTAGGCTCTAAACTATCCCCTACTTGCTTGAAGATGCAAGGGGCTAAAAAATGCACCACCGAAAACACCCTATCCATTTTTTTGCGGTTTTTTAAAAGGGAAAAATAGGATTTTTTATACCAAGCAATGCCGTATTTTTGAGCGATTTTTTCTCTGGCTTTTTCTATTAAAGTGTCTATGGGCAAATGAAAGGGGCAAATTTCCACGCAAGCGGTGCATAAAAAACAAGTTTCTAAAAGGTGTTTTAAATTCGTGTCTAGTTTGAGCTTGTTTTGAGCGTTTAAGCGCATCAAATCTAAAAAGCCCCTAGGCGAAGTCGCCTCGTCTTTATGGATACGGTATATGGTGCAACCTGGAACGCATTTAGCGCATTTGACGCAAGCGTCCCCTACTTCTTCAAAAATATTCCCATTCATAGCGTTTTACTGAAATGTTTTTCGCCCCCACGCAAATACGCGTCAAACTCCATAGCCATGTTCCTTACGAGCATGCCCCCTGTTTTGGTCATCTCAAAGCCTTTAGGGTTAAAAACAAGCAAGCCCGCTTCTTCATAAGGCTTTAATTTCTCTAATTCTTTTTTAAAATGCGCTTTAAAATCAATAGGGAATTTTTCTTCAATCTTAGAGTAATCCAATTTTAAATTGCTCATCATCTGCATGATGACTTCCTTTCTTAAAACATCTTCTTTTGTGAGTGCCACACCTCTTTCTACCGGTAAATGCCCCAAATCAAGGGCTTTTTCATAGTGGTGCAAGTCTTTATAATTTTGCGTGTAATAATCGCTCCCTTCGCCAATGCTCGTAACGCCAATGCCAATGGTTTGAGTGAATTTCTTAGTGGTATAGCCTTGAAAATTACGGCGCAATTCTGCTTTTTGAAGGGCCAGATACAATTCATTATCGCTTTTAGCGAAATGATCCATGCCTATCATTTGGTAATGGGCTTTTTCTAAAAAACTGATGAGAGATTCTAAAATCTCTAGCTTGTCTCTAGGGCTTGGCAATAAGGTTTCATCAATTTTACGCATCGTTTTTTTCACCCAAGGCACATGCGCGTAATTAAACACCGCCAATCGGTCCGGATCCAGCTTCAAAACCAATTCCAAAGTTTTTAAAAAACCCTCTTTGGTCTGGTTGGGTAAGCCGTAAATCAAATCAAAATTAATGGATTTGATGCCGTAATCTCTGGCGAGCTTCACGGATTCTTGAACCATTTCAAAAGGCTGAATCCTGTGGATGGCTTTTTGAACTTCAAAATCAAAATCCTGCACCCCAAAACTCAAGCGGTTAAACCCCCTATCAAACAAGGTTTGCATGTGTTCTTTAGTGAAATGCCTAGGGTCAATCTCGCAACTCATCTCAATATCTTGACTGAAATTAGGGAAAACTTCTTGAATGCTTCGCGTGATTTCGTCTAATTGAAGGGGCGAAAAAAAGGTCGGCGTGCCGCCTCCATAGTGGAATTGCGCCACTTCTCTGTTGGTATCCATCGCATTTTTCAAAAGAGCGAGTTCTTTTTTAAGGTAGCTGATATAGCGGGTTTTTTTCTCTTCTAAGCTGGTGTAAATGACTGAACAAGCGCAAAAATAACACGCGCTCCTGCAAAAGGGCAAATGCGTATAAAGCGATAAGGGCATGGGGTTTTTGAGAGTATCATGGTTAAAAAACGCCGCCTTCAAGCTCTCTTCATTAAAATTTTCTTTAAATTCCACCGCCGTTGGGTAGCTGGTGTATCGCGGACCGGGCTTGGAATATTGTGAAAATTTTTCAAAATCAATGGTTTGCATTAAAAATTTTCCTCATCGCTATTGTCAAAGTTTTCAAAATGATTCTCATTGAAAGGGGGTTGTTTGAACATGGTGTCAAAATTAAAAAATAAATTAGGGTGTTCTTTTTTGATCTGTTTGACAAAGTTTAGGGTGTTGATATTAGGCAAATTCCCGTCTTTTTGGCGTAAATTTTCTAACAATTGCAACGAAACTTCGCGTACGTCTTCAAAATCAATCGGCGCTTGGGTGATAATATCCCTTTCTAATTCCGCCCTAAGCCTGGCTTCAAAAGCCTTTCTGGCGTTTTCTGCCAAAAGAGAGATCACATTATCTGGCACTAAAACATAATTTTTATCTTCTTCATCAGAAATAAAATAAGCTTCATTTTTTTTAAACGCCCCTTTTTCCAATTCTAAAAGCATTTCATTAGCGCTGATTTTTTTGAGAAAGGCTCTGTTTTTTTGGGTGGTTAGGCTCTTGATAAGTTTTTGTGATTTGGTTTTAGAAACTCGTTTTTTAGGTAATTTTTCCACTTTATATCCTTTTTAAGCTGATTGTATCCAATTTCGTTTAATTCTCATTATAAATCGTTTTTAAATACTCTATTTTTGAAGTCAAATTGAGTAATACCATATCAGCTAACACCAATGAAAGCAAACTCTCGCACACCACACTCCCTCTAATCGCAATGCAAGGATCATGCCTTCCCTTTAACAAGCATTCGCATTCATTATTGTTAATGTCTATGGTTTGTTGAGGTTGGAAAATGCTTGGCGTGGGTTTGAAATGCGCTTTTATAATAATTTCTTCCCCATTGCTCATGCCCCCTAAAACCCCTCCGCTACGATTGCTCAAAAACCCTTTTTGATCCATTAAATCATTATACTCTGAGCCTTTTAATAAAGAGCTTTCTACCCCCTTGCCTATTTCAACCGCTTTCACCCCGTTAAGCCCCATCATCGCTTCAGCGATTTTAGCGTCTAATTTAGCGTATAGCCCTTGACCTAAACCAATGGGGAGCTTTTGATTGGCTTTCACGCTCCTCGCTCTAATCAAAGCCACGCCCCCTATGCTATCGTGGTTTTTGATAGCGTTTTGAATGGCTGTTTTTTGCACTTCTTCTTGCTCTTTGTCTAGGGCAAAAATCTCGCTTTTTAAGGCGTGATTAAAATCATAATTTTTAGCTTTAATGCCCCCTATTTCCATAATCCCGCTTTCACAAACAATACCAATTTCTCTTAAAAGCATTTTAGCAAACGCCCCAGCAGCCACTCTTATAGCGCTCTCTCTGGCCGAACTCCTCCCCCCACCCCTAAAATCTCTGATGCCGTATTTATGAAAATAAGTGAAATCCGCATGGCTAGGCCTGAAAAGGTTTTTAATGTTATCATAATCCTTGCTCCTAGCCCTTTGGTTGTGGATTAAAAACCCTATGGGAGTCCCTGTGCTGAAATCTTCAAAAACCCCGCTTGTTATTTCCACTTTATCGTCTTCTTTTCGTGGTGTGGTGAAAGCATTCCTCCCCCCTTGGCGGCGCTTCATTTCATTTTCTAATAACGTATAGTCTATTTTAATCCCGCTAGGCATGCCGTCTAATACCCCCCCTATCACATCCCCATGCGATTCCCCAAAAGTCGTGAGTCTTAAAAAACGCCCCAAAGTGTTCATTTTGCTTCCTTCAGTTTTTGAAGCGCTTGATAAGCGCATTGCTGTTCGGCTTCTTTTTTGCTTTTGCCTTTAGCGGTCGCATATATTTTATCTTGAATGTATAGAGCCATTTCAAATTCTTTGTGATGGTCTGGCCCTTTTTCTTTGAGCAATTGGTAAGTGGGGATCACGCAAAATTGCGCTTGGGTTAATTCCTGTAAAGCGGTTTTATAGTCCATAAACAAATGCTCCAAATCCAAACGCTTGTAAGCGCGATTGAGTAAGTTTTGCATGATTTTGCGCACCTTAGCCAACCCCGCTTCTAAATACACCCCAGCCATTAAAGCCTCAAAAGCGCTTGATAAAATAGAGGGTTTTTCCCTCCCCTTAGAAATTTCTTCAGAAGAAGAAACGCGCAAATAATCTTGTAAAGCAATCGCTTTCGCTAATTTAGTAAAACCATGCGCGCTCACAATAGAAGCCCTTAATTTAGAGAGTTTGCCCTCATCGTATTGGTAGAATTTATGGTATAGCAACTCCCCTATCACCAAACCCAACACCGCATCGCCCAAAAATTCCAAGCGCTCATTGTTTAAAGCGAGCTTGCATGATTTATGCGTTAAGGCTTGCTCCAATAAACGCTTGTCTTTAAAAGAATACCCTAAAGCTTTTTCTAGCATTATATAAGAGTTATTAGGCGTTATGTAAGGGCTATTTTGAGAGCGTTTGTTTTTCATCGTTTTTCCCTTTAAGTGGTCGTTTTAGTGCGTTTTTGTGCCTCTAATTTAGCGAGGCTATCGCAGCGTTCGTTCTCGGCATGCCCGTTATGCCCCTTGATCCAAACCGCCATAATCAAATGCCCTTTAGAGACTTTTAAAAATTCTTCCCACAAATCCACATTTTTGACTTTAGAAAAATTCTTTTTTTGCCAGTTAGCCAGCCACACATTGATCGCTTGGCACACGTATTGCGAATCGCTATAAAGCGTGATACGGCATGGGCGTTTCAAAATTTTTAACGCTTCATTGAGCGCTCTTAATTCCATGCGGTTATTCGTGGTGAATGATTCGCCTCCACTGATGATTTTTTCTTTATCTTTATAGCGTAAAATCGCCGCATAACCGCCTGGCCCGGGATTGCCTAAAGAAGAACCATCGCAAAAAATTTCAATTTCTTGCATCCAATCCACTCCCATAGCTTTCTTTAGAAATTTTAAGCACCATATCCATAAACGCTAACTGGTAACACACAGGACACCTATGGCTTTCAAAAGGAAAGATTTGTTTGCAATGCTTGCAGCGGTATTCAAAAGTCAGACTCGCTTTTATAGGGCTATTCAACAGAGCGCGTAAAACCTCTAATTCAAAAACTTGGCAAGGTTTGTTATCCAAAAGCAGCCCTTGAGATCGCGCGATGTCTTGCAAAATGGCATGTTTTTCTAAAAGAAAAGCAGGGATATTCCTATCCCATAAAAGATCGATCACGTTTTCTAAACGCTCAGTTGTATCAATTTCTTGCCAAAAAAGATTTTCATCATGCGATTTTAAGTGATCTAAAGCGATTTTTTTCAAATCTAACGACGCTTTTGAAACATGCAAGATTTTAGCCGCATCTTCCTTATTCTCTATTAAATGCATGAGATAAAGGTAATTTTTAATCGTTTCAATTTCAGGCGTTTCTAATTCTTCCAAACATTCCAAAGTTTCTAAAGCCTTTGAATAGTCTTTTTCTAATTCATACGCATGCAAAAGTTTCAACAACGCTCCCACATTCCTTGGGGAAAAGCGCAAAATTTCTTTCACGGTGTCTTTTGTTTTCTGCAAATACCCCACACTAAAATAATTTTCAGCTAATAAATCTAAAACAGCGATTTTTTCTTCATCTTTTAAAGAGCGATTCAAAAGCCCTTTTAAGATTTCAATACTCATTTGTACATCCGCTTTAGAATACGCCCTGGCTAAAAACATCAAACTAGAAATCTTAGCATGCTTTAAAAGCTCGTCTAAATTCTCACTGCCCGCATAAGCGTTTTGATTTTGGGCGAATTTTTGTAAAAATTTTTTGTTTTTCTTTTGGGTGAAATACGCCCTAGCCTGTTCTAATAGAATCACAAGAGCGATAATGAAAGTGAATAAAGCGATAGAAAATAAAGAATCTTTATAGAGGAAATTGAAGTGTTGCACAATCTAAAAATCACTCTCTAATCATCACAATCCTAGACTTAACGCGCAACTTTTCAAAATGCTCTTCTAAAATCTTATCTTTGGATTCTTCCACTAATTTTTGGGCGATGAATTGCTTGGCCTGGCTGAAGCTCACTTCGTTTTTACCCTTTTTTTCCTTGATATAAAAGGTGATAAACTGCCCTCCACCTCCATTCATAACGGGCGTAAAAGAGCCTTGCTCATGCGAGATAAAGACTTGAGCGATTTGAGGGTTTAGGGTTTTCATCTCTATTTTTTCATTAGCCTTACTCACCCCTGGAATTTCCAAATTAGGGTCTGCCATAGCCCTTTCTAAATCTTCTTGATTGGTGGAAGTGTAGCGCACGGTTTCTATTTCAGTGGGGATACTAAATTGCTCCTTGTGTTTGTTGTAATATTCGCGCATTTTAGTTTCAGAGCTGGTATCCACATTCGTGAGCAAGATATTGCGCAACAATTCTTGCATTTCTAAATGCTCCTTAAGCTGATCCCTATAGAGTTTATAATGCCCCTCAGCCATAAGCATTTGTTTGAAATGATCCAAATCCATGCCTTGTTGTTGCGCCATCATCGCCATTTCTTGGTCTAGCTTGTCGTCATCTACATGGATTTTTAAGCGCTCAATTTCTTGGTTTTTAATGCGTTCAGCGATCAAACGATCCCTGGCTTGAGCTTTGCTCACTTTGGATTTTTCTTGCTCTTCTTGGATTTGATACAGCGTGATAGGCGAACCATTAACAAGCAAAGAAATGCCCCCCACGACCTTATCTTCAAGGGTGTTGCCTGCAGCTTCATTAGGATTACCAAAAATGGAATTGAATTGAGAGCTAGGGCTTGCTCCTTTATTTTTTTCAAGAATTTGGGGGGTTGTATTTTTTTCTTCAGGTTTTGGCGCATTATTTTGCATGTTTTGATTTTGCATGCCTTTAGCGCCCTCTTTGATTTTAGGAGGCGTTATTTTTTGAGCGGGATTTTTGGAATCCCCATGATGGACTTCTGCCCTGGGCTTTCTTTTGGCTTTTATTTCTTTCTTTTCTTCTTTATTTTTCAGTTCTTTATTCTTCAATTCCTTATTCTTCAATTCTTGGCGGATTTTTTTATCCAAAGAAGATTCTCGTTTCTTCCCTTCTAAGGCTTCCACTTTAGATTCAGGCTCTGCATAAGCGATCCCAATAAACAACAAAGCCTTCAAAACATAAGAAAAAATTTTCCTCATCAATCCAATTTCTCTTTCAAAATAGCATTCACCACGCTAGGATTAGCGCCTTTTAAATTTTTCATCGCTTGCCCCACAAAAAACCCAAAAAGCTTGTCCTTACCGCTTTTGTATTCAAGCACCTTATCAGCGTTGTTTTTAAGCACCTCTTCTATAACTTTAACAATCGCTTCTGTGTCATTGACTTGAGATAGGCCCATTTGTTCAATGAGTGCATCCACATCGCCCCCTTGCTCTTCTAAAAGCTTGTCTAACACATCTTTAGCGCTCTTGCCCGAAATCTTGCCCTCATCAATGCGTTTGGCTAAAGTGCCTAACATGCGAGCGCTAACTCCGCAATTTTCTAAAGTGGTTTCGGCTTTCAAGCGCCCTAATAATTCCACGCAAAGCCATGTTACACTCGTTTTAGCCTTAACCCCAAGATCGAGCATGCTTTCAAAATACTCTGCCAATAAAGGATCGCTCACCAATAAATTCGCATCGTCTTCTTTAACGTTAAAATCTCTCATGTAGCGGATTTTTTTCGCGCTAGGCAATTCATTGATCTTTTGAGCTTCTTTTAAAAGTTTTTCATTGATAAAAACAGGATACAAATCCGGATCTTTAAAATAGCGGTAATCCGCTGATTCTTCTTTATTGCGCATAGAAAGGGTGATCCCTTTATTGGTGTCAAAAAGGCGCGTTTCTTGAACCACTTCTTCACTATAACGCCCGCTTTCCCACGCCGCGCTTTGGCGCTCTATTTCGTATTCAATCGCTTTAGCGATGAATCTAAAACTATTCAGGTTTTTAATCTCCACTCTCGTGTAAAGCTTTTCATCGCCTTTGGGTCTAATGGACACGTTCGCATCGCACCTGAAATTCCCCTCTTGCATGTTCGCATCAGAAATCCCTATAAAACGCACGATAGCATGGAGCTTTTTCAAATACGCTATGGCTTCTTCACTATTTCGCATGTCCGGCTTACTGACAATTTCTAATAAAGGGGTGCAAGCGCGGTTCAAATCCACTAAAGAACAGCTGCCCTCATGGATATTTTTACCAGCGTCTTCTTCCATGTGGGCTCTTTCAATACGCACGATTTTTGCGCCCTCTTTAGTGTCAATCTCTAATTTCCCATCGCTCACAATAGGGACTTCAAACTGCGAAATTTGATAAGCCTTAGGCAAATCAGGGTAAAAATAATTTTTCCTCGCAAAAAGGGAATACTGGTTGATATTGGCTTCAATGGCTGTGCCTAATTGGATGGCTTTTTTAACCACTTCTTTATTCAATACCGGTAAAGCTCCCGGTAAACCCAAACACACAGGGCAGGTGTTGGAATTGGGGGATTTTCCAAAGCTTGTAGAGCAAGAGCAAAAGATTTTGGTTTTAGTGTTGAGTTGGACATGGACTTCTAGCCCGATTACAGCTTCAAAGGGCATCATTTGTCCTTCTTTTTATTGCTCACAATGGCAAAAGTCAAGTCGTTGATTTCGGTGTGCTCTTTAATGAAATCATTGATCTCTTTCAAACTCATTTTTTGGATTTGATTGAGTAGCGTTTGGTTGAAATTTAAAGGCAAACCTAAATAAAAATAATTGTAAGTGGTGTTCAAGCGGCTAGAGATCGTTTCATTCCTTAAAGGCTCAGAGCCTAGTAAAAACTTTTTAGCGTCGTCTAATTCTTGTTGAGTCATGCCTTTTTCTATAAATTCTTTGACTATTTTTTTAACTAATGCAACGCTTTTAGCTTGAGTGCTGAGCTTGGTTTGCAAATACCCGCTAGCAAAATGCGCCACTTTAGAAAAATTAGAACGGATATACACGCTATAAGCCAAGCCCTCTTGAACCCTGATTTTTTCCATCAAACGAGAGCCAAACCCTCCCCCAAGCACAAACATCATGACTTTAGATTTCGCTAAATCCTGTTTTAAATCCTTGATTTTAAAGGGCGCGCCAAAATACACGAAAGCCTGTTCAGTGTCTTTATAGAGGATTTTTTCGCTCTTTTGATCGCTCGTTTCAAAATAAGGCTCTTCATACGCTTTACCTTGCGGCAAGAAATTAAGAGCATTATTCAAACGCTTAAGGGTTTGATTGATTTTCAAATCGCCCCCAAGCACCACCACGAGTTTATTGAGTTCAAAGACCTTATCAAATTGTTGTTTCAAATCGTCTAGCTTGATTTTTTGAATGCTCTCTTTAGTGCCTAAGGCTGCGTTAGCTAAAGGGGTGTTAGCAAAAAGTTCTTGCTTTAAAGTCAATTTAGCCAAATAATCAAAATCGCTTTCTTTTTGTAAAAGTTGGGCCAACATTTGGGTTTTGACTTTTTCTAAAGCGCTTTGCGTGAAGTTAGGGGATTTTAAAAGCTCTTTTAAGCGCATGATGGCTTCATCTTCGTATTCTTTTAAAAATTCTAAAGTGATTTGCAAATCTTCTGTGCTGGTATCCACATTCAAACTGATCGCTTTTTGCTCTAACGCTTGCGCAAATCCCACCGCGCCAAGCTCTTTAGTGCCTTCGTTTAAAACTTGCGCAAATAGTTTCGCCAAACCCAACTGGTTTTTATCGCTTAAGCTCCCACCCCCCCTAAAAGCTAAATGGATAAACCCCATAGGCAACAAATGGTTTTCTTCATAAATCACAGGGACTTTAGCTTGATTGATTTCTTGGTGCATCAAAGCGCTCGCTTGTAACCCCATAAAAACTCCTAATAATAAAATGATCAAAATTTTTTTCATGCTGTTTATACCTTTGCTTTAGCCGGATAACGCTTTAAGATTTCATAAGCGGTGTTTCGTTTAGCCGCCACGCTCCCAATGTCTTCAATAAGCTCTATCATTTCCGCTTCATTCATGCAAAAACTCGTTCCGGCCGCTTTCACTACATTTTCTTCCATCATCACGCTCCCTAAATCATTCGCTCCAAATAATAAGGCTAACTGCCCTATCATAGAGCCTTGAGTAACCCATGAGCTTTGTATGTTTTGAATGTTATCTAAAAAAATCCTACTGCATGCCAAATAGCGTAAATACCGATTGGAACTCGCTTTTTTAATGCTTGGGATTTCTTCTTTTAAAGGGGTGTTGTTGGGCTGAAAACTCCATAAAATAAAAGCCCTAAAGCCGCCGGTTTCATCTTGCAAATCGCGCACTCTTTGTAAATGCTCCACCACATCTTCTTCATTATCCACGCTCCCAAACATCATGGTAGCCGTGCTTTTAATCCCACAAAGATGCGCCATTCTATGCACTTCAATCCACCGATCACTGCTCAATTTTTTAGGAGCGATCACACCGCGCACCCTATCGCTTAATATCTCTGCTCCCGCTCCTGGAATGGAGCTTAAACCGGCGTTTTTCAACCTTTCTAAAACTTCTTTTAAAGACAATTTAGAGATTTTAGAAATGTAATCAATTTCAACCGCGCTAAAACCATGAATGGTGATGGTGGGGAATTTTTGAGCGATATGGCTGATTAAATTTTCATAATAGTCTATTTTGAGTTGCGGGTGCACCCCCCCTTGAAAAAGGATCTGCGTGCCACCAATAGCGAGCAATTCTTCAATCTTTTGATCGATTTCTTCATAGCTCAACACATAGGCGTCTTTTTCTTTTAAGGTGCGTTTGAACGCGCAAAACTTGCAATCCACAAAACAAATATTAGTGTAATTGATATTCCTATCCACAATAAAAGTCGTCAAGTTTTCAGGGTGCAAGCGTTGCTTTACTCTCAAAGCCTTTTGCCCTAATTCTTTCAAGGGCGCGTTTTTCATTAAATCCAAAATTTCTTCTCTGTTGATGCGCATTTTAAAACCTTGTTCCCATAGAAAATTCAAAGTGTTGCGTGTAATCGTCCATGTTAGGGTTAAAGCACAGTCCTTTACATTTCTTGCCATTGCCATCGCCCCATTGGTTGAAAAACGCTATAGGGAAAATCAACACCAAAGGCCCCATGGGCGAAATCCATTCAATCTGCAAGCCTGTAGAAGCCCTCCAAGTCGCTCTTTCAAACCCAGCTCCTATAACGCCATAATCTTTAAAATTCGCTGTCGTGACGGGAGCGTTATAGAAGAAACTCCCTCTAGTTGGAGTTTTAAAGGTTAAGAAACCAAAGTCAAAAAACCACGCTAAACGCATTTTGGCCGCTTTTAGCACCCCATAGCTCAATTCAGTAGAAGCGGTAAAAATCCCATCGCCTCCAAGCCACAAGCCAAATTCATCTTTAGGCGTAACCGATCCGTTCCTAAAGCCTCTCACCGTGGTTACGCCCCCCATGTAGAAAGTGGAGTTTAAGGGCAAGTAATCATCGGTGTTATACCTAAAGATATAGCCTCCTTGCGTTTTAAAGCGAGCGATCAAATCTATCAATAAATATTTTTGCAAATGGTGGTAAGCGGCGAATTTACCATAAACTTTAGTGTTACGGACATTCCCGCCTAACCCGTTCCACGAATTGAGCGTGCCAGAGCTTGGCAAACCAGACATTGTCGCATAGGAGCTAAAGATAACCCCATTTCTGGGGAAATAATAATCATCGGTGTTGTCATAGCTCACATCAAGGGTGAAAGAGCTGGTGATAGGCGTATGGTAATCCCTATCCCAAATACCTTTTATTTCTGGTGAAGTGGTGATCGCTCCAGGACTAGAACAGCTTTCAGGTTGTAAGGGGGTTCTACCGCCTGATAAGCGATTGATAATCACTGATGCGGGGGTAGAACATTGCCTTGGAGAAACCACTTCATTAACAGAGGAATAGTAGCGGTTGTATAAAGGGCTGCTGAAACCAAGGAGCTTGGTAACATTCAAGTTATACCCTAAGCTCACATGGGTTCTGTTACCTAGCATGCGCCCGACATTCACCCCAAAGCCCCCGCCTTGTTGGACATATTGGTAGCTTATCCTGTAATCCGCATAAAGATTGATCGTAGAGCTATACCAGCTGTCAAAAATCCTTGGATTAGTCAAGCTCAAATTCCCGGCAAACATACGCCCCGCTCCTCTTGGCATGCCCGGATAAGATCTGCCCCCCCCTGTAGCGATGTTGGCATACAAGCTCATGCTTTGGCCTGTGCCAAAAAGGTTTCTTTCGCTCACGCTCCCATTAAGCATGAGCCCTCCATAAGAACCATAGCCTAACCCAAATTGCAACTGCCCAGTGCGCCCCTCTTCTACGCTCACTAACAAATCCATAAGTGAGCTATTCACCCTTTTTTCTTCAATTTTGACTTTAGAGAAAAACCCTAAACGCCTTAAAGAATTTTCGGAATTTCTCAGTTTGGTCAAGTTGTATTTATCCTTAGGCCCTAACAATAACTCCCTTCTGATGATCCTATCGCTCGTGCGCTGGTTCCCTGAAATGATGACATCATTGATATACACCATATCGCCCACTTCAATACGATAAATGACTTTCACAAGCCCGTTTTTTTCATCTTTATCCAAGTCTGGTTTCACCACCGCAAACGCATAACCCTTATCGGCGATTTCGGTTTTTAAAATTTGCGCATCCGCTCTCAAATGCTCAATATTAAAGACATCTTTTCTTTTAACTTTAAGCGCTTTTTCTAAGGTTTTTAAGGGGACTACCGGGTTGTCAATCTCTATTAAAATGTCTGAAATCCTGTATTGGATCCCCTCTTTGACTTTATAATGAAGCTTAGCGTCATGGGTAGAAAAATCCGTTTTCAAAAAAGGCGAAGAAATATGAGCGTCTAAGTAACCCCTGCGCATATACACATCTTGGATACGCAAAGAATCGTATTCTAATTGATCTAAACGCAATTTCCCATCATTCAAGCCCCACATCCAGCCCATGAAATCTCTTTGCTTGTTCGCGCTCAAAGATTCAATCATGCGGCGTTTTAATTTCGCGCTCCCCTCATAAATGGATTGTTTGATATAAATACTATCCCCCCTATTCACATCAAACACAATTAATAACGCGCCCTCACTGACCTTTTCTGTGCGCACCTCCACCACGCTCCCATAATAGCCCTGCCCCTCTAAAGCCGTTTTTAAAGCCGTTTTAGCATGCTCTAATTTTTGCTCATCAAAGGTGTCGCCCTTTTTGATCCCCATTTGGGATTTTAAGTCGCCTTTTTCCTTTTCGGTCCCATAACCCTTGATTTCTACCCCGGCAATCCTGGCTTTTTCATCAAAATGAAACTCTAATATGCCGCTTTCAAAAGTGGCATAAACGTCTTTAAAATACCCTTGATTGAACAAAGCCAAAACAGCGGTGTCTATTTTTTTAGAATCCACAATATCGCCCACACGAATCTTTACAATCTCATTAGCGAGCATGTCAGACATGTAAGAAAGCCCGACATAAGAAATGGACTTGACTTTCATTTCTTTAGGCGTTTGATCGGATTGAGAGGTTTCTTTTTGAGCTTCATTTTTTTGAACTTCATTTTTTGGAGCCTCATTCTTTGGAGATTCTTGAGAGGCTTCTTTTGGTGGAGTCAAATCGTTTGGTTTAGAGCCGTCATTTTCTAAAGCTTCAACGCTGGTATTCATACATGCGAAAACAAGAGAGGATAGAATAAATTTTTTAATACTGATTTCCTTAATAGATTTTAGCTTGAGTGTTGTTAGTAGCATTATTATAACTAATCATTCTTAAAAACGCTAAAAATTATTAAAATTTCTGTATAAAATTATACAAACTATCCCTTTCTACCGCAACAAAACCAGCGTCCTTGATTTTAAATATCAAATCTTCTTTTTCTAAACCATGCCGGCTCTTCGCGCCTGCTGCGCTTTGAATGCTCTCTATCTCTATTGTGCCGTCTAAATCGTTAGCGCCAAATTCTTGAGCCACTAAAGCCAAATTCAAGCCCAAAGTCGCCCAATAGGCTTTAATGTGGGGGACATTGTTTAAAAGAATGCGGGATATGGCGATGGTTTTTAAGATTTCTATCGTGCTAGGGGATTTTTCCACTTTCAGATAATTGTTTTCTTTTTGATACAATAAGGGGATAAAAGCGTTAAAGCCCCCTTCTTTGTTTTCTACTTTATGTTTAGGGCTCTGGATTTTTTTGATTCTTAGCATGTGATCGATGCGATGGATTTTATTTTCAATATGCCCAAAAAGCATGGTAGCGTTACTCATTTTGCCTAATTTGTGCCAATAAGCATGGATTTCTAACCACCGAGAAGATCCCACCTTACCATTACAGATTTTACGCCTTACTTCTTCATCAAAAATCTCAGCCCCCCCACCAGGCATGGAATCTACCCCGGCTTTGAGCATGTCTTCTAGCACCAATTCAAAAGGTTTGTTGAATTTAACACTTAAAAAATGCACTTCCGCAGCGGTCATGGCCTTTAAATGCAAATTAGGCATTTCTTGCTTGATGGTTTCAAACACCTTCAAATACCATTCATAAGAGTAATTAGGGTTATGAGCGCTCACGATATGGACTTCTTTAATCCCCTTGTTGTAGGAGTTTTTAACCTTTTCTAAGATTTCTTCTAAGCTCATTTCATAAGGGTTAGGGTTTTTTCTGTGGGCTGAAAAAGCGCAAAATTTGCAAGCGTCCGCGCAAATATTGCTGGGGTTTAAATGCCTATTGACATTAAAATACACGATTTTTTGGTGCATGTTCTGGCGCATGCGATCCGCTGCTTCCCCTAGCGTGTATAAATCATAATCATAAAGCCTCACTAATTCTTCACTTTCAGTAACTTGATTGTCTAATACTTTTTCTAAAAAGTCCATGGTTAAATTGCCCTTTCGTTTTAAAGATAAACATTGTAGCATTTTTAGATTTAAGAATGCTTTTTATATATTATATAAAAATATCCCCTTTTAACCCCCTAATTGGTGCCAACCCCTTTTTTTACTTAATTCTCATTAAAAGGATTTTTATGATAAAATCTAAACTTCATCAAGCCATTAGCTGGTGTTCTTTCTCATTTTTATAAGTTTTTAAAAATTTTCATACTCTTGTTTACTTTTTCATTATCATTTATGCTATAATTATGGGACAACTTAAACCAACACAAAGGAGATACTATGTTATCAAAAGACATCATTAAGTTGCTAAACGAACAAGTGAATAAGGAAATGAACTCTTCCAACTTGTATATGAGCATGAGTTCTTGGTGCTATACCCATAGCTTAGATGGCGCGGGGCTTTTCTTGTTTGACCATGCGGCTGAAGAATACGAGCATGCTAAAAAGCTCATCGTCTTCTTGAATGAAAACAATGTGCCTGTGCAATTGACCAGCATCAGCGCCCCTGAGCATAAGTTTGAAAGTTTGACTCAAATTTTCCAAAAAGCCTATGGACATGAGCAACACATCAGCGAGTCTATTAATAATATCGTCGATCACGCCATAAAAAGCAAAGATCATGCGACTTTCAATTTCTTGCAATGGTATGTGGCTGAACAGCATGAAGAAGAAGTGCTTTTCAAGGATATTTTGGATAAAATTGAGTTGATTGGTAATGAAAACCATGGCTTGTATTTGGCTGATCAGTATGTCAAAGGGATCGCTAAAAGCAGGAAATCTTAATTTTAGGGTCATTGAGTGCAAAAACTAGCCGTTTTTGATTTTGACTCCACGCTAGTCAATGCTGAGACGATTGAGTCTTTAGCGAGAGCGTGGGGGGTGTTTGATGAAGTGGAAAAAATCACTTCACAAGCCATGAATGGCGAGACAGATTTTCATAAAAGTCTTATTTTAAGGGTTTCTAAACTCAAAAACATGCCCTTAAAACTAGCCAAAGAAGTTTGTGAAAGTCTGCCTTTATTTGAGGGAGCGCTTGAGCTTGTTAGCGCCTTAAAAGAGAAAAATTACAAGGTGGTTTGCTTCAGCGGAGGCTTTGATCTAGCGACCAATCATTACAGGGATTTATTGAATTTAGATGCGGCTTTCAGTAACACGCTGATAGTGGAAAATGGCGCCTTAAACGGCTTGGTTGCGGGGCATATGATGTTTTCACACTCTAAAGGCGAAATGCTACTCGCCTTGCAACGCTTGTTAAATATCAGTAAAACGCACACTTTAGTCGTGGGCGATGGAGCGAATGACTTGAGCATGTTCAAACATGCCCGCATTAAAATCGCTTTCAACGCTAAAGAGATTTTAAAACAACACGCCACGCATTGCATCAATGAGCCTGATTTAGCCTTAATCAAGCCTTTGATTTAAAGATTTTTTTTGTAAAATACTCCTTTAAAAGGATAACCATGTTCCAACCCTTGCTAGACGCTTATACAGACAGTGCCCAAATAGAAGAGACAACCCATAAGCCCCCCTTAAAAATCGCTGTGGCGAATTGGTGGGGAAATGAAGAAATGGAAGAATTTAAAAAGAGCGTTCTTTATTTCATCTTAAGCCAACGCTATAAAATCACCCTCCACCAAAACCCCAACGAACCTTCAGATCTCGTCTTTGGCAATCCTCTTGGATCAGCCAGAAAGATTTTATCCTATCAAAACGCAAAAAGAGTGTTTTATACCGGCGAAAATGAAGTCCCTAACTTCAACCTTTTTGATTACGCCATAGGCTTTGATGAATTGGATTTCAACGATCGTTATTTGAGAATGCCTTTGTATTATGCCAGCTTGCATTATAAAGCCGAGCTTGTTTATGACACCACTTCGCCTTATAAGATTAAAACTGACAGCCTTTATGCTTTAAAAAAACCCTCCCATTGTTTTGAAGAAAACCACCCCAATTTATGCGCTGTGGTGAATGGAAAAACAGACCCTTTGAAAAGAGGGTTTGCCAGTTTTGTCGCAAGCAATCCTAACGCTCCTCAAAGAAACGCTTTCTGTGACGCTTTAAACGCTATTGAGCCAGTTACTGGGGGAGGAGCCGTGAAAAACACTTTGGGCTATAATGTCAAAAACAAGAGCGAATTTTTAAGCCAATACAAATTCAACCTCTGTTTTGAAAACTCACAAGGCTATGGCTATGTAACCGAAAAAATCCTTAATGCGTATTTCAGCCATACCATTCCTATTTATTGGGGGAGTCCTAGCGTGGCGAAAGATTTTAACCCTAAAAGTTTTGTGAATGTCCATGATTTCAACAACTTTGATGAAGCGATTGACTATATCAGATACTTGCACGCGCACCCAAACGCTTATTTAGACATGCTCTATGAAAATCCTTTGAACACCCTTGATGGGAAAGCTGTTTTTTACCAAGATTTGAGTTTTAAAAAAATCCTGGATTTTTTTAAAACGATTTTAGAAAACGATACGATTTATCACAATAACCCTTCCACTCTTTATCGTGATTTGAATGATCCACTAGTATCCATTGATAATTTGAGGGTTAATTATGATAATTTGAGGGTTAATTATGATAATTTGAGGGTTAATTATGATAATTTGAGGGTTAATTATGATAATTTGAGGGTTAATTATGATAATTTGAGGGTTAATTATGATAATTTGAGGGTTAATTATGATAATTTGAGGGTTAATTATGAGTGGCTTTTTCAAAACGCTTCACCTTTATTGGAACTATCTCAAAACACCTCTTTTAAAATCTATCGCAAAGCCTATCAAAAATCCTTACCCTTGTTGCGCGCCATAAGGAGATGGGTTAAAAAGTAAGGCGTATTTTAAGACTGATTAAGAAACTGGAGCGCTATTTTAAAATGCGCTAACGCTTCTTTTTTGAGCGTGGGGTTTTTGAGCATGTCCTCTAAAGCATGGGTGCTTAAAAAATGTTTTGTTTTTAAAGACACGATGTGCCCAAAGGATTCTTCTTTAGAAAGGTTTAAAAGGCGTTTGGGCAAAATCCCGCCAAAGACCACAATGACTTTTGAAGCGCTGTTGTCTAATTGCCAGGTTAAATGAAACAGGCATGCGTTGATTTCCTCTTCTAAATTAAGGCTGTTAGAGTCGCATTTAAGGAGCGATAAGATACTGCAATCTTTTAAGGGGCAGTTAAAAACCTTTTGGATAATGCTCTCTAACATGGCCGCTTTTAAATTGTTTAAGAAATTTAATTGGCTATCTAACATGGGGGTTAGCGTGATGAAAGTGAGCTTGGAAGTGGGGTTAAAAATCCCGATCACTGGTTTTGAATTTTGATGGCGTTTGCACAGATTGCAATTTTCTATGCCCTCATAAACTTGTTGGTTAAGGGGCTCATTTTGGGGCTTGGTGAGGTTGGTATTGGTGTAAGTTTCGCCCAAAAGACGCTCCATATAAAGGGAGCGTAAAGTTTGAAGGCGTGAATATTGCAAAGCGTTCAGTCTTTATGCTTTTTGAAAGCGTGAGGGCTTAGCATGTTTTCTGGCTTGAAAATATCGTCCAGTTGCTCTTTGGTTAAGATTTTCTTTTCTAAAGCGATGTCATAGATAGAGCGATCGCTTTTTAAGGCTTCTTTAGCGATCATAGCGGATTTTTCATAGCCGATATGAGGGTTTAATGCGGTAACAATGCCAATGCTGTTAAAGACATAATCGTGGCAAATCTTTTCATTAGCCGTGATGCCTTCCACGCATTTAGTCGTTAAGGTTTCAATCGCGCGCCCTAAAATCACAAAGGAATGGAAAAGCTTGTAAGCGATAACCGGCTCAAACACATTGAGTTGCAATTGCCCTCCTTCTGCGGCTAACGCCACGCTCAAATCATTCCCAATCACCGCAAAGCACACCTGATTGACCACTTCAGGGATCACCGGATTGACTTTACCGGGCATAATAGAGCTGCCCGGTTGCATTTTGGGCAAATTGATTTCATTCAATCCGGCTCTAGGGCCTGAGCTGAGTAGTCTTAAGTCGTTACAAACCTTAGAAAGTTTCACTGCAATACGCTTTAACACCCCACTCACTTGCACATACGCCCCCGTGCTTTGAGTGGCTTCTATCAAGTTATTAGCCATGACAAAGGGGCGGCCCGTTACTTCTTGGATTTTCTTTTCAATCAAACTGCGATAATCCGGGTGCGAATTGATCCCTGTGCCAATAGCCGTGCCGCCTAAATTAAGCTCTCTCACCCAATTCCTAGCGTCTAAAACCTGTTCAATATCCCTATCAACCATCAAGGCATAAGTTTCAAACTCCTGACCTAAAGTCATAGGCACAGCGTCTTGAAGCTGGGTGCGCCCCATTTTAATCACATGAGCAAATTCCTTAGCTTTTTGAGCGAAAGCGTCCCTTAAAGCCTTCATGGGAGCGACTAAATTACTCAAGCGCTCATAAATAGCGATTTTTAACGCGCTAGGATAAGCGTCATTAGTGGATTGAGAGCGGTTGACATGGTCGTTTGGGTGGCAAAATTGATACTCGCCCTTTTGATGCCCCATGTATTCTAAAGCCAAATTAGCAATCACTTCATTCATGTTCATGTTCGTGCTTGTGCCAGCCCCCCCTTGAACCATATCCACAATGAATTGATCATGGTATTTGCCATCAATGAGCAAATCGCACGCATGGCAAATCGCAATTTTAAGCTTTTCATCAATCAAGCCTAATTGCACATTCGCTAAAGCAGCCGCTTTTTTGACTTGAGCAAAAGATTTGATAAAAACAGGATAACTGCAAAGCTTATCGTTGGTAATGAAAAAATTTTCACTCGCTCTTAAAGTTTGAATCCCGTAATAAACTTCATCGCTAATTTCCATTTGCCCAATGAAATCATGCTCAATACGCATAAAAGCTCCTTATGTAATAATTGAAAAATATTCTAGCTATTGTAACCAAATATTGAGTTATTTTTCTTTTAAGCGCGCAACTTTTGCCCCTAAGGCGTTGATTTTATCCTCTAATCTCTCATAACCCCTATCCAAGTGGTAAATCCTATGCACCCTACTCACGCCCTTAGCCACTAAAGCGGCTAAAACGAGAGCTGAAGAAGCCCTTAAATCGGTCGCCATCACATCGCTTCCGGTAAGCTCTGTGGATCCGCTAACGGTAGCGACATTCGTTTTTAAGCTGATATTAGCCCCCAAGCGTTGCAATTCGCTCGCATGCATGAAGCGGTTTTCAAACAGCGTTTCTTCAATCACACTCGTCCCCAAACACTGCGTGGCTAACGCCATGAATTGCGCTTGCATGTCTGTGGGGAAGCCCGGGTATTCTTTCGTGGTGATTTCAAAGGCTTGGCGTTTTTTGGCCGGATAAATTTCTATAGAATTTTCTTGAATGTCTAGCGAAAAACCAATTTCTATGAGCTTGTCGGTGATCGCTTGAAGATGGTTAGGGATGATACGATTGATTTTAAGCTGGCTGTTAGTGATAGCCCCCACGCATAAATAAGTGCCCGCTTCAATCCTGTCTGGTATGATTTGAATGCCTTTTAAATTCAAAGCGTCATTTTCTACCCCCCTAATCTTTAACTCACTGCTGCCAACGCCCTCAATTTCTACCCCCCCACTCTGTAAAAACGCGCACAATTGAGTGATTTCTGGCTCTTTAGCAGCGTTAATGATGCGCGTGATCCCTTTAGCCAAGCTTGCTGCCATGAGAGCGTTTTCTGTGCCTGTAACGCTGATTTTATCAAATAAAATATCATTCCCTTTCAAGCCTTTAGGGGCTTTTGCATGGATATAGCCTTGCTCAATTTTGATTTCAGCCCCTAATTGTTGCATCGCTTTTAGGTGCAAATCCACAGGCCTTGCCCCTATAGCGCACCCACCGGGCAAACTCACTAAGCATTCTTTAAAACGCGCTAATAGTGGGCCTAAAACCAAAATGGAAGCGCGCATCTTGCGCACCAAATCGTAAGTGGCTTCGGTGTGGCGCAGGGATTTGGCGCTGAGTTGGAGCGTGTTAGGATTAAGCCATTCTAATTCTGCGCCCAAATTTTGCAACAATAACGCCATCGCCTTTATATCCACCACTTGGGGCAAAGATTTGATCTTGACTTCTTGTCGGCTTAAAAGCGTAGCGGCTAAAATGGGGAGCGCGGAGTTTTTCGCCCCTGAAATTTCTACCCCCCCTTTTAAAGGGACTTGTCCTACAATCTCTAAAAAATCCAATTCTATCCTTTTTCTTTTTTATTCTTAAGGGCTAAGCCGGTAGCGTTAGCGATTTTTTGCGCATGATTAGGGTTAGCGTTTTCTAATTCTTGCCCAAAATTAATAGCGTCTTCTAATTCAAAAAATTCTGAAGCGACTAAATTTTGGAGCGTTTCTAGCCACAGAGTTTCTTTGTCTTTGGGGCAAATCTTAAAACGCTCATTGAAGCTGTTTTTAAGTTTTTCTAAAGCTGGTGCGCTTTTAAGGTTTTTGATTTGTGCGTTCAAATCTTCTAAAGAAAGGCTTTTATTAGGAATATTTTGCTTTAAGGGGGGGCGAAAAAGCCTCCAAGCAAGCCCCATTAATAACACAGGAAGCAAGCATACAGAAAGGATCAAATACATGTAAGCGTAATAAGTCAAATTGCCCATGTTGATAAGATTTACAAGCGTTTTTTATAATAAGCGTTACTCGCTTCAATATAGCCTTCCACGCTCCCGCAATCGTATCGTTTGCCCTTGAATTGGTAAGCGATGATCCGCTTTCTTTTGGCTTGAGTGAGTAAAGCGTCTGTGATTTGGATTTCATTGTTTTTACCCGGTTTCGTCTCGCTTAAAATTTCAAAAATATCCGGGGTTAGAATGTAGCGCCCTATCACGGCTAGATTGCTTGGGGCGTCTTCTTGGCTTGGTTTTTCCACCATGTCTTTAATCTCATACACCCCCTCTTCTAACCATTCGCCCCTGATCACGCCGTATTTTGAAACTTCTTCTAGCGCCACTTCTTCAATGGCTACAATGGAGCATTGGTATTTTTGATACAATGAAGTCATTTGCGTTAGCACGCTTGGATAATCATGGCTTATGCACAAGTCATCGGCTAAAATCACCGCAAAAGGCTCATTGCCTATGAGGGCTTCTCCGGTTAAAATCGCATGCCCTAAGCCTTTCATTTGCTTTTGGCGCACATAGGAAAAACAGCATTTCTCTATAATGTTACGAATGCTTTTTAGGGCGTTTTCTTTGTTAGTGCCCTGGATTTGATGCTCTATTTCATAGCTCGTGTCAAAATAATCTTCTAAGCTTCTTTTGTTTCTGCCTGTAACGATCGCCATCACTTCACAGCCTGCTTCCATCGCTTCTTCTACAGCGTATTGGATTAAAGGCTTATCCACAATGGGCAGCATTTCTTTAGGAATGGTTTTAGTGATCGGCAAAAAGCGCGTGCCGTAGCCAGCGGCAGGAAAAAGGCATTTTTTAATCATGGTTTGTCCTTTGAGTTAAGAGTTTGTTCTAAAAATGCATCAACAGGGATGAAATTCCCAAAAATTTCTTGATAAATCAAGTAATTGAGCATGACCCTAAAGCCATACAAACGGGTTTCGCTATAAGGCATAAGCTCCATGCTAAGCCATGGCTCAAAATGATTTTTTTCTTTAAATCGTTTGGAGCTTTCTAGCCACCTCCTTAAAAACCCAGGCCCAGCGTTATAAGCGTAGGCGACAAAAAGGGGGTGGTTGAATTCTTTTTTCAAATGGTTCAAGTAATAATTGCCAAATTTGAGAGCGATATTGGGGTTAAACATGTCGTTTAGATCAATGTTATCCATGCCAAGGCGTTTAGCGAAAGGCCTTACATTAAAGGGCATGATTTGCATAAGCCCCAGAGCGAACGAGCGCGAAATGACTGCCGGGAGCAAAAAGCTTTCTTGCCTAGCGATCGCATACGCCATAGCCTTTTCATCAACATTTTGCCATTCAATAATGCCTTCATAAGGGGATAAATAATAATAAATCTTGTCTTTATTGCGTTGGCTTAAAAGATAGGTCAATTCAGGGGCGCTTTTTTCATAATACAAGCTTTTTAGCATCGCATTAAACGCGCCCTCATCCTTCAAACTCAAGGTTTTTTCCTTAAAAATTTGCCACGAAAAAGGGTCATAAGTGTTAAAAGGAGGGGCTTCTTGGCTTAAATTTTGGATGTGAGAAATGATGCGATAACTGGGCGTGGTTTGGAGCTTGCGACTCGCATAAAGACTATAGAGGTTTAAGGCAGGGCTTTGTGAAAGGCGTTCCAAAGTTTTTTTCTTTTTAGAGACTAAATACTGCCAAAAGATCGCTCTGTCTTTTGAAAAATCATCGTCCTTGACCACCGCTTCTGAGCGTTCAAAATACTTGAGCGCTTTAGAGGGTTTTTTGCGCAAGATTTCATTGATCCCTAGGATGAAAAAGGTTTGCGCGTTGCTGTGGGTAGCGTTACTTTTAGTGAGAGCGTCTTTAAAATGATCCAATTTAGGATCTAAAATAACCTGATAGATCAAGCGGTTAAACGCCGGGTAATTTTCATCTAAAAGGCGGTTTAACTCTTTAATAGGGATATGCTTTTCAAAAATTTGGAGCTTTTTTTCATAACTCAAATGATTGAAAAGCGCGCTAAACACTTGCGCGTTAGCCTTGAATAAAGAAGCGCTCACGTTCTTATTTTGCAAAATTTCTAATTCTTCATAAAGAATGGGGTAAGCCTCTTTGATTTTAATTTGTAAGGGTTTAAGGGTTTGGAGGGGGATTTTATCAAAATCTCTGATTTTTGATTTTAAAGCGGTAGCGATACAGCTTGCTTGGAAAGTGTCTGTTTCTTCTAGCATGCTTTCTAAAGCCGTTTGCTTGCAATAAATCTCTTCAGGCAATTTAACATCAGGGCTTTTTTCTGAATTGTCTGAGCCTTTTTCTTGCATGGCCTTTTGTAGGGCGTTGTTTTTATTTTGAGTCAATTCATAGGCTTTTTTAGCGTTTTCTAAAGTGGTTTTTTTATCGCTAATATAACGCCACAAATAATAATCCCTAACGATCCCGGCGGGCTTTTTTTCTAAATCTTTTAAATCCAACTCGGTTTGAGAAAAACCAACGCCAAGCATACCGATAAAAAATAAAATAAAAAAACGCATGGTTTTCTTTAGAGGTTTTTGGCGAGCATGAAAAGCCATTGAATGAGGGTTAAATCCAAGAATTTCAAAACAACAACCACCACTAAAGGAGCGAAATCCAACCCGTTAAACACAAGCTTGAATCTAGAGCGTAAAAAATAAAACACCGGCTCACACAAGCGAGCGAGGATTTGCATGATGGGGTTGTTCGGGTTAGGCTGCACAAAGCCAATAAGCGAATAAATGATCACCACCCACATATAAATCGTAATGAGCGAGCTTAAAATCACCGCTATCGCATTAAGAAGAGTGGAAAATATCATGCTTTGAGCCTTAAAACTTCTTGATAATGGCTTTGGATATAGGGGAAAATCAAGGGCAATTCAACGCCATGCGAGTTCCCGGTTAAAAGGATGCGTAAAGGTTTGAAAAAATCCTTACCCTTAAGCTGGCTTAATCGCATGGCTTCCTTTTTAAAACTTTCAAAATCCTTATACGCTTGAAAATCCATGCTTTTTAGAGCGTTAAAAAGCACTAAACAACGCTCTTTAAAATCTTCATTCTCATAAGTTTTAACAATATCTTTTGGCTCTAAAAACAACGAAATTTTTTCTTTCAATTCTAAAAGCGTGCCGCATTCTTCTATGAATAATCTTAAAAGCCCTAAGAGGTTTTTATCTTTGATTAAAGTGAGTTCTAATAATTTTTCATCGTCTAAAAGCTTTAAATGCTCGTGGTTTAAGTGTTTTAAATATTTTAAATTAAAATGAGCCGGGGAACTGGAAAGATTTTCTAAATCAAACCATTCTACCGCTTCATCAAGGCTAAAAACTTCCTTAGGCACTTTATTGCCGATAGTGATGAGGTAATTCACGATCGCAACCGGTAAAAACCCTTGATTCAAAAGCCATTTCACGCTGGACGCTTCGTCTCTTTTGCTCATCTTTTTACCGCTTGTTTCATCTAAAATAATGGGCAAATGCACATAAACAATCGGGTCGTTTGAGCCTAAAGCTTGCTGGATTAAAATTTGTTTAGGGGTGTTGCTCACATGATCTTCGCCTCTAATGATCAGACTGATTTCATAGAGCAAATCATCGCATGCGCAAGCGAAATTATAAGTAGGGCTTTTATCCTGTCTCAAAAGCACAAAAGAATCCAATTCATCAGATTCAAATTCCACTTCTTTTTTAATCACATCATTGAAAGACACCGCATGATTTGGGGCTTTTAAACGCACCACAGGGGCATGGCGTTTGTCTTTTTCTAAAGCCGCCCACTCGTCTAAATACCTGAAAGGGCGTTTTTCATTTTTGGCTTTTTCTTTTTCTCTTTCTAAAAACTCCGTGCTCGCATAGCAATAAAACGCTTTATTTTCTTTCAGTAATTTTTCTGCCATTTCTTGGTGGTAATTCAAGTTGTGGCTTTGATACACGAGTTTGTCCCAGCTTATCCCCATAAGCTTTAAAATCTCTAAAATTTCCTGGTCTTTGCCTTCAATGTTGCGCTCTTTGTCCGTGTCTTCAATGCGGATGAGAAAGGGTTTGTGTTGCTGTTTGGCCACAATGTAGTTGAAAATGGCTGCCCTTAAATTCCCTATGTGCATATCCCCTGTAGGCGAAGGCGCAAAACGAAGCATAAAAACCCTTTATTTAAAAATAGTTTTTGATTATACCTAAAGAATACTTAATTGTGTTGTGGTAGTTCTGTTTTTATCAAACATGAATAGGTGTCATTTAAGAGATTAGCGCTTGGCTAACGCCAAGCTTTTTATGGTTGGTTATCAAAAAGCTAAAAGCGTTGTTTATTCAATCACTTCATAAATAACTTCTGTCTTCCAGCGGGTTTTAGGGGTGATTTCTTGGTTGCGATAACCAAAACTAGCCATTACCGATACCCCAAATTCCGCCGTGTTCAGATAGCCTTTTTCCTTTAAATAAGCCTCCACTTTTTCTTGATCATACCCTTCAATCGGGCAAGAATCAATCCCTAACATGGCCGCTGCCATCATCATGTTCGCCATTTGGATATAAGTCTGCTTGCTGGCCCAATCAAACAAAGATCGTTCGCTATTGAGTTTCATATCGTTCTCTTGGAAATTTTTGATGATTTGAGCGAACCTGGAATTGGTGTCATAATCCCTTTTTTTAACCTCATGCATCACTTTCTTAACATAATCGCTGTCATAAGTAACGCCTTTTCGTGCAAGATAAATGACAAAATGGCTCGCTCCCTCTAAACTAGAAAGCGCCCCCCATGCCATCGGTTTTAAATCTTCTCTCATGCGTTCATTCTTTAATAAAAGCATTTTCCATGGTTCAAGCCCGATTGAAGAAGGGGCTAACCTCCCCACTTCAACCAACGCTTCCCAATCCTTTTGGGAAATACGGCGGTTGGGATCGTATTTTTTGCAGCAAATCGTTGGTGCTGTAAAGCGACCACTTGTTCTCTGTCCATTTTAATGTTCTCCTTTTTCTAAATAATGATAAACGGCCGCCATATCCAATGCGCCTAAACCGGATTTTTCTGCTTGAGAATAAAGCTCTTGCGCTTTGGATAAGAATGGCAATTGAATCGCCTCTCCTGCTTCATTGTTAGCTAAACGAATATCCTTGAGCATGAGTTTCAAACTGAAAGCGGCCGGATAGCTATCTTGTAGCCACATGCCTTTTTTAGCTTGAAAGAGAGGCGAGTTCATGCCAGATTGGCCAATAATTTGCAAAAATGACTCTGCATCAACCCCTAAATGTTTGGCTAACAGCAAAGCTTCTGAATAAGCAACCCCCATTTGAGCTAAAAGGCTATTAATGGATAATTTAGCCCCTGCCCCTTGACCAACTTTTCCCAAATAAAAGGTTTGACTCCCTAAATGCGCAAAAACAGGTTTGAGTTGAGTAACCACCTCTTCTTCACCTGCCGCTAAAATCAATAAAGCCCCGGCTTTGGCTGCGCCAACCGATCCTGAAACGGGCACTTCAAGGTAAGTTACTTGATGCTTTTGAGCGATTTCTTCTAAAGCCAAGCTTTCCAAAGGAGCGATGGTGCTCATATTCACCACGATTTTTTCAGACATCTGTTCCCAAAATTCTGGCACTAAAACAGCATCAATCGCCGTTTTATCCGAAAGCATGATAAAAATCAGATCCACTTTAGCGGCCAAATCTATAGGGTTAGTATAAACCGCTACGCCCTTTTCTTTTAAAGGGGCTGCTTTGCTCTCTGTTCGGTTATAAACCGACACTTCTAAATTTGCATCGTGCAAACGAGCCGCCATAGGAGTCCCCATAGCCCCAAGTCCAATCCATCCGATTTTCATTTAACCCTCACTGATTAGCGCGAATACGCCACTAAACCATCTAACCAAGCTTGATGGCCATTCAACATCGCATTAGGCACAGACGCTGCTAAAGCTTTAGCAGGGACTCCTAACTGAGTTTCTTGGGTTAGAATACGCACACGATTATGATCCAGTTTTTCAACTAGCCATGCATGATAGGCTTCAAGATACTCATCGCCTTTAGCTTCATTCCAACCTCTCCAAGCCAAACGCAGTATGGTGTCTTTCAATTCAAACTCTTCCACTTGCGCTTCAATGAGAAAGCCAAAAGTTTCAAAACAAAAACGAGTCTTATCTTTAAGAATGGTATTATCTTGATTATACACATGGACATTCCCTGAATTTTTGTAATACTTTTCCCAATGGGACGCGTCTCTTAAATGTTGCACCACTTTATTAAAATCCAAACCTTTAACAATGACTTCATTGGACACAAAATTATCAGTCTCTCCTGGAATCCATTTCTTAGGCCATGAAATCGCATTCATCATTATCATGCTTCTCCATTTGTCATTTTTTTGCTTATTGGCACAAGGTTTATAACATCATTAGGTAAATAATGATCCTTAACCCATTTTATCAGCCCTTCTAAAGCGTTGTTTTCAGGGTTAGCGATGACTAAATCTAAGCATGCGTTTAAAATTTTGCCGATTTGTTGGTGCTTATAACCCAAGCTTTGGAGCGCGCCGCCCTTAAGGGCTAGGTGTTCTTTTTTAAAAGGCTCGTTAGCGTTAAATATTTCTTTTAACAAGTTTTTAATTTTTAAAGCGTGTTTGGGGTTTTTGAGCGCATAAAAATCTAAAGCCAAATTAAAAGGCTCTGAATCGTAGTTTTTTAATAAAAATTTTAATTCTGTTTTGTTATGAATGTTTAAAAAAGCTTTATGGCATTCTTTAGCTTGAGCAAATAAAACACAAGTTTTTTTAGGGTAGCGTAAATTTTCTAAACTTTTTTGATGTTTAAAAAACCCTAACAATCTTAATTCCAGATTGAAAGGCGCGTTTTTTAAAAACCCTAAATTTTCTATTTTCTCTTGGGTAACCAACTCTAAAATTTCTTGATATTCTTTAGCCACTTCATAAGCGTTTTTCCCCATAAGAAGCTTATTCAATTCGCTTTGTAAGCGCTCTTTGGAGAGGTGTTTTAACAAATCCTTACACGCAAAAACCGCTCTTTTGGTGCTTGTTGCTATCTTAAAGCCTAAAGTCGCGCTAAATCGCAACGCTCTTAAAATCCTTAAAGCGTCTTCAAAAAACCTTAATCGCGCTTCCCCCACGCATTCAATCACTTGATTTTCAATCGCACTCTGCCCTTTAAAAGGATCAATAATCCCTTTTGTAGGGCTATAAGCGATCGCATTCATGCTGAAATCGCGCCGCTTTAAATCGTCTGTTAAACGAGCGCTAAAAACCAATTCTTTAGGCTTTCGGTGCTTGATATGCCCTTTTTCAATCCTAAAAGTTGTGATTTCATAGCTTTGATGGTTTTTAAGAGCCGTGATCGTGCCATGTTTGATGCCGGTTTCTAGCACCCTAAAATGGCGTTTTAAAAGAAGCTCTTTACTTTCATTGACTAAAGCGTTTGAGGTTAAATCGTAATCTTTAGGCGTAATTCCCATTAAACCATCGCGCACGCACCCCCCTACCAAGTAAAGCTCATGAGAGGATTTTTCATAAATGTCAAACAATTCTTTTAATTCTTTTTCTAACTCAAACACGCTTTTTACTCTTAAAATTTCTTTGTGTTATTATATCTTTTTAGAATTTTTAAGGAATTTTGATGGAACAAGAAATTTGTGTAATCGGTTTTAGCGGCGGGCAAGACAGCACCACTTTAGCCGTATGGGCGAAAAAGCGTTTTAAAAAAGTCTGTTTAGTGGGGTTTGATTACGCGCAAAAACACTCCGTGGAATTGGAATGCGCTCAAAAAATCGCTTCTCTTTTACAACTCCCCTATGAAATTATTCAACTGGATTTTTTAGAAAATATCACCCATTCTGCGCTTTTTAAAAACTCTAACGATTTGATGGGGCGTTCGCATGTGCAAAATAAAGATTTACCCAACTCTTTTGTACCTAATCGTAACGCTATTTTTATCACCCTTTTGCATTCTTACGCGCAAAAAATAGGGGCTAGTAACATCGCTTTAGGGGTTTCGCAAGCGGATTTTAGCGGCTATCCGGATTGTAAAGAAGATTTTATTAAAAGCATTGAGCATACCCTAAATTTAGGATCAAACACGGTGATTAAAATTGTAACGCCTTTAATGTTTTTAAATAAAGCGCAAGAATTTCAAATGGCTAAAGATTTAGGGGCTTTAGATTTGATCATCAAAGAAACGCACACCTGCTATCAAGGAGAGCGAAAGATTTTGCATGCTTATGGTTATGGGTGCAATGAATGCCCGGCATGCCAATTGAGAAAAAAAGGCTATGAAGAGTTTCAAACTAATAAAAAATAAGGTTTTTTAAAAAACCAACTAAAGAGCGATAAAAAGCATGCTTTAATGTTTGTTTTTAAAGTTGTATGTATAGTTAAGATAAACGCTCACCACTCTTTTATAATCCAATTTATCCCCATAATTATCGCTATAGTAATTGACTTTAAAGGCTGGCACTTTAACCCCTAATTCCACGCTAGAACCCCCAAGATATATTTCATCGCCATAGCGATCAACATCGTATTCATCATTATTCCAACGAACACCAAATTTTCCTTGCAACTGAAAAATCGTGTGGCTTTTGACTTGATTGAAAGGGGTGAGATTGTTACTTGCAAACCAAGTGCTACCCCCTATTTCCATGCCAATCACAAGCCCTGAAGATTTTCTAAATACATGCATTGATGCTTTTTTTAATGTGTTAGCGTCTAGCGTTCTGCCGGTCATGTCTTTGTAAAATATAGAGAGCCCTTTTACCCTTCGTTGAACGTATTCTTGGGACGCTCGCTTATCGTTAGTCCAATTAATGAGCAAATCCGTATTGAAACCATAAGGTAAAAAAGCAATTAAACCGCTGCCAGGAACAGAACCAACGCCACCAAGTTGGTAACCGAAAAAAAGAGAGTGCCTAAACCCTATAATCCTTTTTTTACCCAAAAAATATTTATACCCAAAGCTGAGTTCGCTAAAAAGACCGCCCGATCCACCATTTCCTGCGAATCGGTTAGCGATTTTTGTTGAATCTTTCACTTTATTTAAGGCGTTTTGCGCATCTCTTATGGCTTTTGTGTTTTGTTGGGGGAATACTGAATTTTTTGCGTTATTGATCGCTTCATTTAAGGCGTTTTCTGCTGAAGCTTTTTCGCCGATGCTGCCTTGCCCTTTGATATAGCTTCCTTCTAGAAAATTTAAACCTAAATAAAATCCATTCCTTTCAGCGTGGAGCCAGAACGAGAGAGAGAGAGAGAGAGTTAGTAAGAGAGCTTTTTTCATGGTTTTTCTTTGGTTTAAGATTTGATATTATGATTAGGTATTTTATCATAAAAATAAGATTTTAGTGGTTGGGTTTTAATGAAAAACACAATTAAAATAATAAAATAGCCACAAAACCACCGCTTAATGAATATTAAATTAAAAACATGTTAATCTTTAGTTATTTTTAAAATTTAGGAAATCCCATGCATCAAAACAATAAAACTTTTTTACCCAACCAATCCGCTCACCTCTCTAAAATCATTCTTTTTTTAAACACTGGCTTTTTAGCCTATCTGTTAAGCGCTTGTGGGGCGAATGTGCCCATAGAAGAAGTGCTAGTGAAAGATCCTAAAGAGACTAAAGCCCAAGAAGTCGCCAGAGAAGAAAGCGCCATCCAGCAAGAAAACGCCACTATTGATGCGCACACCACGCCTTTAATCAATCGTTTCACTAATTATAACGCTTATGGCTCTTTAAACGGCTTTTACAATTCAGTGGATAATCTCAATTCGCCCATGCAAAACGGGATGTATGGAGGCTATTACATGCCTTATTATTACATGCCTTATTATTACATGCCCTATGGTTTCATGCCTTATGGGTCTTATGGGTATGGAGCGCCTGGATACTTCCCTTACGCTTTTTATTGATTGAGTGGCTTTAGCGAGCGTGATTGGTGTTTTTACTCAAACGCGCTTGTGTTTTCTAATGGTTATTTCTAACATGCTAGGGTGATGTGATGGAAAAAGACTATATAGGAGATCTTATGCGTATAGTTAAAAATTTATTTCTTGTATCGTTTGTGGCTTATAGTAGCATGTTCGCAGTGGATTTAGAAACCGAGGCTAAAAGCGACAAAAAGCTTTATGATTTCACTAAAAATAGTGGCCTAGAAGGCGTGGATTTAGAAAAAAGCCCTAGCCTTAAAAGCCATAAAAAAAGCGACAAAAAGCTTTATGATTTCACTAAAAATAGTGGCCTAGAAGGCGTGGATTTAGAAAAAAGCCCTAGCCTTAAAAGCCATAAAAAAAGCGACAAAAAGTTTTACAAACAACTCGCTAAAAACAATATCGCCGAAGGGGTGAGCATGCCAGTTGTTAATTTCAATAAAGCTCTGTCTTTTGGACCTTATTTTGAAAGGACTAAAAGCAAAAAAACCCAATACATGGACGGCGGGTTGATGATACACATCCGCTTTTAAGCCCTTATTCATAATCCAAAAACGCATGCGTTTTAAGGGTTAGGGTTTTGGGGAAATATTGCACAAACAAATCCAAAAACACTTTTTCGCCGAAGAAATCTCCAGCGATCGTTACTTCTTGGACGCTGAAATTCTGTGCATTATCCCAAATGAAATTCCCTAAAAACTCCGCTAAAGAATCCAAAATCCCCAAACTCAAGATTTCATTTTCCACGCCTGCGAGCCTGAAACTCATCGCGCTGTGCATGATCTTTGAAAAGTTTAAAGCCATTTTGAAAGAATCGTTTTTAAGGATTTTATAATCAATCCTAGGGCCTTTAGGGCGTAAGCATTCTTTAGCCAAAGAAACAACGCTTTGGGCGCAAAAATCCTCACTATAACCCAAAACAAACCCTAAAATTTGGAAAAAATCCAATAAATTCGCGCCCCCTAGATTGTATTTAGAAAGCTCTAAAAGGCGCGCGTAAAAATTAGGGAATTTGGTAGCGTAGTTTTTTAGCATTCTAGAGGCTTTTTCATCTTGTTTGAGGAGGTTAAACGATTGATTGAAATCAAAACTGACGCTTAAAAGCGTTTTCAAAGAACCATTAGCATGCAATAACAACCTTGTAGGGCGCTTGAAACTGAGATACAAAACGATAGAATGCGGCGTTTCTTTTAAAAACTCTAATTCATCTTTAAAAGCAATGGCAGAAAGATTGTTTTCTAACACGAATTTTTTAGTGGGCGTGATCAGGCGCTTAGGGGTTTTAAAAAGCGCTTCATAATGCAAAAGCGCTTCTTGCGGATTGTTTGCATGGATAAAAACAAATTCTATACCCTCATCTTGTAAAATACGGCACAATAAATTCAATATGGGGTCAAAGGGTAGTTGGGCTATGATTTCATCGTTTTTAAAAGTGTCCTTAAACACGCTTTTTAAAGAGGCTTTGATAGAGGGTTTTTCCAAACTAGCCAAATATTTAGCGTCCTCTAAAGGCAATTTAGTGCAGCTCAAAACGCTGGAAAGATCGCTAAAAATAACGCTTGGAGAGGGATTTTTTAAAGAAAGGGATAATGCCCCCCTAGAAGTGTGAATAGGGATAAAATCTTGTGTTTTAAGCGCCTCTTTTAATTGGGTTAAGCAGTCTATAAGCTCTTTAGGGCTATGGATTATAGCCCCCTTAAAAGCGGTGTTTTTGACAAAACCCAACGCATTGGCATACAAAGATGAATCTTTGTCTAAAAAATCTTGATGCTCTTTAGCGTTCATAAAAAGGGGCTTTGAAAGGCTTGTTGTTTGGAAAAGATTTTCATCTAAAGGCTCTGTGATTTCCTTTAAAGACAAAAAGCTAAAATCTAAAGAAAAGGGCAGGATTTCGCTGAGTTTTTGCGCGAATTCTAAAGTGGTTTCAGCGCTCGCTTGGAGGTAGAAAGAAGTCGTATTGTCCTTATAAACGCTATAAAAACGCGCTTGCAAATTGAACGCCATTCGCTCTAAAAGGGGCGTAAAATTCAGGCTTGTTTCTTCATTAACGCATTTAAAAAGAAAGACAAACGCCAATTCAAAAACCCTTATAAGAGAGTTCAGCGATACATTCTAATGCGATATGATCGGTGCGTTGCATTGTAACCCCCCATGCGTTGAGTTGGGTTTCTATGGCTTTTAAGGCTGTTTCTAAAGCGTTTAAAATTTCGCTTGAAAGCTTGAAAGTGGTCTCGCTCCCTATCACAAAAGGCACAAGCCCCACGATAAAAGTTTTAGGCAAATCCCCTAAAAACTCCGTGAGCCTTAAAGTGTGTAGCATTTCCACTTCATGCGTGCTCCCAGCCCATGTGATTTCTTTAGGAGCGTCCTTAAAATCAAAGGCATAGACTGATCCTATCTCAACGCCTTTAGCGCTCACGCAATCCAAAATCAAAACCTTTTCATACGAAGTGATTAAAGGAATGAGTTGCTGAGCCATTGTCCCCCCATCTATAATATCCACGCTAGGGAAAAAAGAAAAATTCCTTTTGAGATAGTGGGCTAGATGCACCCCAATCCCTTCATCGCCAAAAAGGATATTGCCAATGCCTAGAATTAGGATTTTTTCACTCATTCTTTGGTATAACCATAGCCATTAATCATAGAATCCGCCCCCGAACTTTCATACCTGATAGAATGGAAAAACACCATATAAACATGCACAGGGACAAACAAAATAAACCCCCAAGTCGCTAAGTGGTGGATAAAACGAACATTCGCTAACCCCCCACAAAGCGCTTCAAACCACTTAAAAGCGCTTCCTAAAAACGCTCCAAGCCCCGCATGATAGACATTATAATACAGCACTATTCCGCTCAAACTCATCAACACTATCAAAACAATCAAGGTGGAATAAGCCACGAGTTGGATAGGGTTATACGATCCTTTAGTGTGGGGTTTGCCGCTGATAAGAAAATACGCTTTCATCTGATCGATCCAGGCTTTTGGGCTTAAAAGTTGGCTAAAACTCCTGCGCTCCATCAAGCTTTCTTTAGTGAAAAAAAGATAGGTTCTAAAGATTAAGGCGCTAATGAGCAAAAACCCAAACATGACATGAAAAGAGCGCACATAAGCTTGTAAAAGATACACCCCTTTATAAAAGCTGGAATTAGGCTGCAAAAAAGGGTAAGCGATGTAAAACCCTGTAGCGATTAAAGTAAAAATACTCAAAGCCCTAACCCAGTGGAAAAAGCGCACAAAACCGGAATATTCTTTGTGTAAAACGACCTTATTCATTTTATCCATGCGTAACCCTTTTTAGAATTTAGCGAAATTAGGCTCTACTTTAAACTCGTTTAAAGACTGCCCTTTAAAATCCATCACATGCACCGAGCATGCGATGCATGGATCAAAAGAATGGATAGTCCTAATGATTTCTAAAGGTTGGGTTAAATCAGCGATTTTAGTGCCAATCAAACTCATTTCATAAGCCCCCCTTTGATTTTGAGAATCTCTAGGCCCCGCATTCCAAGTAGAAGGCACCACCGCTTGATAATTTTCCACCACGCCGTTTTTAATACGCACCCAATGGCTTAGCATGCCCCTTGGCACTTGACCAATGTAGCGCCCTTTATATTCTTGATTTTTATCAATGTGATAGGGAGCGCAAGTGCTTTGATCGCTTTTTAGATTTTCCACTAACGCATCAAACGCCAAAAGGCCATTATCAGCGATCGTTTTAGCTTCAATACACCTTGCAGCTGTGCGCCCAAGCGTTGAAAACAACGCCTCTAAAGGCAGTTTAGTGTCTTTTAAAAACTTCGTAGCCACTTCAGTAACATAAGGGTTTTTCGCTGCTAAACCTACCACTACGGAACTTAAAGGGCCTACTTCCATGGGCTTACTATCGTATCTGGGCGATTTGATCCAAGAATATTTATTTTTAGTGTCAAGCACTTTAGCAGGGATGATTTTATTTTCAATCCCCACGCTCTCGCCGTCTTTTAAACCGGTATAATGCGGGTTAGTTTGCCCGTCATAAGGGTGGAGCTGCGTTTCTTTAGTGTCTTCATATTGATACCAAGAATGCGTAACTTCTTCTTTAATTAAACTCTCATCAATGGGGTGTAATTTAGAAATATCCCCATCAAGCACCACCCCACTACTCAAAAGGTATTTATCCCTCCCGAGCAACACTTCTTCATAAGCGATAAAATTCCTTAAACCACAGCCTTTAATAACGGATGGCTCATTAGCGAACATTTCGCCTGCCATCACCAAATCAGGATAGTAGGCATGGTTGATGAAATGAGCCACCACTTCAAACTTGCTCTTCCATTCAGCTAATCTAGTCGGATCCAATATATCCATAACACTCGTAACACCCCCTACCGTTAGGCTTTGTGGGTGAGGCTGTTTGGCCCCAAAAATAGCGGTCATTTTCGCTGCTTCCCTTTGGATTTCTAAAAGCTTGAGGTAGTGGCTTAAGACGATTAAATTTTGCTCTGGGCTTAAACGATAGGTTTTATGCCCGTAATAGCCATTACTAAAAGGCCCTAAAGATCCGCCTTTAGCGAAATCGTTCAAGCGTTTTTGAACCGCTTTTAATTCACCCGCACCGGTATTAATGGGATAAGGGCTGTATTTGAAAGAAAGTTTTGCCGCTTGAACGGGGTCGGCTTTTAAAGCGCTCATAATATCGCACCAATCAAGCCCATGCAAAGTATAGAAATGCACCACATGGTCATGAAAAAGCAACGCCATGTTCATCAAAGATCGCACCAATTGCGCGTTCAATGGGGGGGTGATGCCTAGAGCGTTTTCTACCGCAGTGATACCAGCCTTATAATGCGAATAAGTGCATACCCCGCAAATCCTTTGAGCGATAAAGCCTGCATCTCGTGGGTCTCTGCCCTTAATGATCGTCTCTAGCCCCCTAAAAAGCGTAGAAGAAGAAAACGCATCGGTGATCACATTATCATCATCTACAATCACTTCAATCCTTAAATGCCCCTCAATCCTAGTGATAGGATCGACTACGATTTTTTTTGACATGTTAATCCCTTACTCTTTGTTTTTGATCGCTTTAGAAAGGAGCGCATGCGCAGCAATGCCAATAGCGGTTGCGCTGAGTAAAGTCGTGCCGACTTTATCAGCCCCTAATCCATCAAAGGCGGTTTTAATGGAGCGATTCGCCAAAGGCTCTTCAAAAGGACTCATCGTATCCCAAAAATTAGGCTCAGAACACCCTATGCACCCATGCCCTGCACCTATGGGCCAAGAGGTGTGTGAATTGAAGCGGAGTTTGGAGCAATTATTGAAAGTGTAAGGCCCTTTACAGCCCATTTTATACAAACAAAAGCCCCTTTTAGCGTTTTCATCGCCAAAATGCTCCACAAACTCGCCCGCATCAAAATGCCCTCTCCTTTCGCACAAATCATGGATCCTATTCCCATAAGCCCAAGAAGGGCGGTTATACGCATCCAATTTAGGGAGAGCCCCAAACATCAAGTAATAAAGCACATTGCCCACGATATTTTTTTCACTAGGCGGGCAACCGGGAACATTGATCACAGGTTTATTGATGATTTTATGCAAGGGTTGCGCGTTAGAGGGGTTAGGGTAAGCCGCTTGAACGCCCCCAAAACTTGAGCATGTGCCTATGGCAAAAATAGCGGCTGCGTATTGGGCCGCCTTTCTGCACTCTTCAGCCCCCGTTTCAGCGTTCGGGCCTTGAGTGAGAAAGTATTCGGTGCCTTGGGGGATACCGCCCTCTACCATTAAAATGTAATTGTTTTTGTGCTTTTCTATGGCGTCATGCAAGCTTTTTTCAGCTTGAAAACCGCTCGCTACCATGATGGTCTCATGGTATTCTAGGTTGATGTAATCAAAAATGATGCTATCAATGGTGGGGTCTGCACTCCTTAACAAACTTTCGCTACAACCGGTGCATTCTGCCATGTGCAACCAAATCACGGGCAATCTGTTAGCCACCTCTACCGCCTTCAAAGTCAAGGGAGCAAAACTAGCCGGCAAAGCTAAAGTAGTACTCATCATGCCCGCCCACTTCAATAAATCGCGCCTGGAAATGCCCGCACCTTTAAACTCGTCTTGCAAGTTTTTATGCTCGTTGTGAGCGTTAAACGAGCTGACTATCTCAAGGCGTTCTTCAATCTTTTGATAGGTCTTTTTTTCATCGTAGAACATGACCACTCCTTAATTAGAAATTTTCATTATCTTAACATAATAAAAATAATACAACTGCAATGGATTATTTTTAGTTTTTATTTAGATTGAGGGAATTTCTTTAATCTTAAGTTTCATTTGGATAGAATTCCCCCCTATTTTATTAAAAAAGGAACAAAATGAAAAAAGTACTCATCATTAACGGGGCCAAAGCGTTCGGGCATTCTGGGGGGAAACTCAATGAAACCTTGACTGATCATGCAAAAAAGACTCTAGAGTCTTTAGGGCTAGAAGTGGATACAACAATCGTGGATAAAGGCTATGAAAAGAGCCAAGAAGTGGAGAAAGTCTTTAACGCTGATGCGACCATTTGGCAAATGCCTGGTTGGTGGATGGGAGAGCCTTGGATTGTGAAAAAATACATTGATGAAGTCTTTAGCGCAGGGCATGGAAAGCTTTATGCTAGCGATGGCAGAAGTTCGCAAAACCCCACTAAAAACTACGGGAAAGGGGGCTTGATGCAAGGCAAAAAATACATGTTGAGCTTGACCTGGAACGCTCCCATTGAAGCCTTTACTGATCCTAACGAATTTTTTGAAGGGGTGGGTGTGGATGTGGTGTATTTGCATTTGCACAAGGCGTTCCAATTTTTAGGGCTTTCAGCGCTGCCTACTTTTATTTGCAACGATGTAATGAAAAACCCCCAAGTAGAGCAGTATCTTAACTCCCTAACCGTGCATTTGTGCCAAGCTTTTGGCAAGTGATTTTAAAATTTTTTTAACCCCCCCCTATTTCTTTGGGGGGCTTGGGGGGGCTTGTTCATTCCACAATAAAGTCTTTAGGATTGAGATCACAGCCTAAGATGAGATCTTTAAGATTACTGCCCACCGTTTGATAACTCGCATTGCTCACAAAGTAGAATCCGTATTTTTCAAAAGGCACAACAAGAGTGCCATCTCTATCCCTTAATTGCGCTTTTGCCTTATCCCAACAAATATATCTTGGCTCTTCATCTGTGTAGCTTTCAAAGGCTTCTCTGGTGTTTTCTAGCAAGTAGTCTATGACAGCGCTAGCTAATTCCTTAGCGTTTCTTGCTATTTTCCTTTCATAATTGGGGAGCTTAACGCTTTGAAGATTATAGGAAGTTAAGTCATCATCAAGGGTTTTGTGAAGCTCTCTGGTGCGGTATTCTTTAGGCAAATCTTTAAACAATCCCACTTGACAAAATTGATCCGCTAAATATTCGCTCCTAGCCTTCACTTCCTCTATCCCCCAAGAATGGGTGTTATTGATGAAATAGTCGTTTAAATGCAAGGAGCTGTATTTTTCCATAAGCTCTATTTTTGCCTCGTAAGGTTTGTTGCCAAGCTTTTGATTTTGCCCTGATAAGGTTAGATTCCCAAAATTATTGAGGTAGTCTTGCTCAAAAGTGAAATAATCCCCCACCTTATCGCGCCATTCTTGGGTGGGGGTTTTGGGGTAGAAATGCTCCACTTCTAGATTTTCTTCTCTTGGCGGTTCGGCGTTGCTTAATTTTTCAATCTCAAGCAGGATGAATTTGCACACTTGATTTGCTGCATAAGCGTTACGCACAGCAAACGCCGCTTTAATTTTATCGTCATTAGGGAACGCCGTTCGTCCAACGCTCTTGCCCAAATACCGCTTCAACGCATCGGCTGAAACATTTTCCCCTAGCTGTCTGTATAAAGAATAAAGAAGTTCAGCAAGTGCAGGGGCAGGATCCCCACACACGCTCCGGCGCACGAAGTAGCTGATAAGGATTTGCAAAATTTCATGGAAGTTTTCATAATCCAATTTGCCTTCTTCAAAGTCTCTAGCGCAACGCAAAATAAAGGGCTTTGCCACGCCAAATTTGATTTTCACAAGATCTTTAATGCGCAGGCGTAAATTCGCTAACTGTTGCGGGTCTCCACGATGTAAAAAATAATGATCTCTGTCTAAAAAGATTTGATAGATTCTGCCATATTCACGCATATCGCTCATAAGACCTTGTATATTATCAGAGAAATTGTCTCTGTGATGGTCTTTTAGCGCGTAATACACTTCGCGCTCTCCCTCACTTAATTTCTTTTCAAGGTAGATTCTCAAATAGGTTTTGATAAAATCATTCAAATCCTTTTCACCAAGCCAATCTTCTAAAGGAACCCAATAAGTATTATAAAGATGATTTTGGTTATCAGAATTTTCCCCCATCATCAGATAGTTGCGGATGAGATCCAGCCCTTTTAATTGCACGCCTGTAGCGTTGATGCTTTCAAACACCACTTGCGGATCGTCTTCGCCTAACTCTAAGCCTATGGCTACGATTTTGAGCCGCAAAAACGCGCCATAAATCTCTTCTATGCGATACCCTTTGCTGATATAATTGTCAAGCTCTTTGGTGAAAAATTTATAATTATTCCTGATGTGTGATACGCCTTGTATTTCATGCGATCGATTTTGCATGACCAGATCAAAGGCTTCTTTGTCGCTTTTAATGGGTTTTAAGCGCAGCTTTTGTCCTGTAAGATTGAGCAGTCCGTCAATCTCTTTTTTTATCCCTTCATTTGGTATCTTGGTCTCTATGGCTTTAAGCAAAAGCATGAGAGTGGTAATCCTTTGCTGCCCGTCAATGATGACAAATTCTTGCAGTTGTCTTAAGCTCTTTTCATCATCAATCGAATGCAAAATATAAGTGATAGAACCCATGAAATGCGTTTTCTTGTTTTGAGAGATATTGATAATATCTTGCAGTAATTTTTCACAATTTTCTTCTTCCCAAGTGTAGTTCCTCTGATATACAGGGATAGAAAATATCGTGCCTGTTAAGGCAAAAAAGTCGTTAATGGTGCTTTCTTTCACTCTCATCGCTTTTCCTTTTAAATAAGATTAAAATCACACCGAGTATCAAATCAAAAAAAAAAAAAAAAAGATAGCTTAAATTTTTGAAAAAACCGCAATTTGAGGCTGAATTTATCTAAAAAAAGATAAAAGAGCTTGCACAAAGCAAACGCTAATCTCTTAAAAATGCGATCTTTTTGGGGGTTTAGTTATGGGGCGAGAATGATTTCAAAATACCCCTACTAGGGTATCTCATAAGAATGATACGGCATGAACAAGCGCCCGTAATTAGGATTCACGCGCAATAAATGCTCTTTGAAATTCCCGTAATTACGGCAGCTTGACTCAAAACCATTATCGCATGCATACGAGAATAAATCCAAAGCCCTTTGATCATCTTGAGGCACGCCTAAGCCCTTTTGATACAGCACGCCTAAATTGTTACAGCTCCCCAAAATCCCCCCATCGCATGCCATTTGGAAATATTTCGCTGCATAGTGGTTGTTCAAAGGAGCCCCTAAATCCCCATTCGCATAAATCCAGCCTAAATTCGCGCACCCCATCATATCCCCAGCGTTACAAGCCAAATAATTCAAATCCACTTGACTGAGCTTGGCCTTATCAATGCCATAAATATTATTCACATTAGACATCAAGCCCAAATTATAGCACCCCATATCATTCCCATTCTCGCATGAAAATTTATAATAACTTATCGCTTTGTAATAATCTTTTGGGACCCCACTCCCGTTAGCAAACATCCACCCTAAATTATTGCATGCGAGCATATCCCCCCCTTGACAAGCCACCGCATACAATTGCAAAGCGTTTTCTTTATCGTTCGTATCCGCATTTTTCTTGTTTTCATACATTTGAGCCAGATTCGCGCAAGCGGTTGCATCGCCCCCACTGCAACCCATTTCATAATAGCGAGCGGCTTTTAGTCTGTTCGTTTGGATCCCTACCCCGTTAGCATACATCGCCCCCACCGCAAAACACCCGGCCGCATTACCATTATCGCACGATTGGGAAAAAAGCCTAAAAGCCCCTTGATAATCGCCCTTTTTAGCCAGTTCAATACCGGCAGAAAGCTCGGTTTGAGCGTTTTCAGGCGAACCTAATTGGTCTAACAGGTTAGAGTTATCGTTTTTAGGGGTGATCTGGGTGTTAGGGTTTGGTGCGCCCTTAGCGTTAGCGGGGTTTAATTCAGGGGGCGTGTTTTTTGGGGCTTGATTATTTTCTTCAGCACCGCTAAGCTGTAAGGCTAAAAAAACAAGCAATAACAAACTTTTTTTGAGCATTCTTTTAATCCTTAATGCAGGTTTTGATTCAACTCAATTTTTTTCACGCTCCTAAAAGCGATCAGCTTGCCATTTTGGCTGTTGGAACGGAAATGCACGCCATTTTTTCCGGAAAGCTCTTTGCCTTTGTAAAGATTATTGGCATGTTTTTCTAAACCGCTATTCACTTCTAAAAGTTTTTTAAACTCATTTTCTTCAATTTCTACCACGCTCCCAGCTAGTATCGCAACGCCTGCATCCACAATACAGCCATCGCCTAAACTAATACCGGTAACGCTATTAGCCCCTAGCAAACAATTTTTTCCGATGCTAATGGGGTTGTTATTCCCTCCGCTTAAAACGCCTAACACGCTCGCTCCCCCACCAATATCAGTGCCTGCCCCCACCACCACTGACGAAGAAATACGCCCCTCATTCATGCACACTCCCATAGCCCCTGCGTTAAAATTCACATAACTAGCCCCGGGCATTTGAGTGTAACCACCGGTTCCTAAATACGCCCCAAAGCGCGTTTTTGAGCTATCCAATAAGCGGATATTATCAAACTCAGGGATTAGTTGCATCAAATAACGCGGAAATTTATCTATAAAATCAATGCTAGGGAAATGGCCTCGCATTTTTAAAGCCACTTCGTTCATTCTAAGCCATTCCAATTCATAAGGCTTGTTGCCGCTCCAAGCCGCATTAGAAAGCTGGTTAAAAATACCCTCTAAATTCAAACTCCTTAAAGGGGCTTTACCTAAAGAGAGCGCTAAAAGTTTCATATACGCGCTCTCCACACTCTCGCAAGGCTTATCTTCATACAAGATCACCAAGCGATAAAGAGACTCCCCATCGCTATTTTTCAGACGATTTTCTTCCAAAGCTTTTAAAAGCTCTAAAACCACCTGGATGTTTTTATGAGCCATTTTATTAGAATAGGCTTCATTCAAAAAGGGAGTATAAAAATCCAGTGCTTTTAACACAAAACTTTCATCAATCTCAATGACGCGCTCGCTCGCGCTTTCTTTTAGGATTTTTTCTTTAGAAAGCGAGTTGCAAAACACCGCATAAGAGCCTAAATTTTCATCTTTCCAGTTCAAAACGGGGTAAGTGGCGCATAAAATCTTTTTAGAAATAGGGGCAATATCCACTCTGGCAATGCCAAAACCTAAAGGCTCTTTATAGTGGTTGGATTGCTGGTAGTTGCTCACAAAATTTTTAAACTTATTGATCATGCCTAATCCTTTAAACTCTTTTCTCTTTCTTTAGCCAGATTTTCCACTTCTATCACAAAAGTTTCAAACAAATCCTTTTCAGCCAGTTTGTGAATGACTTTACCCTCTTTAATGATCAAACCGCTGCGATTCCCAAAAGCGATCGCCATGTCTGCATGCTTGGCTTCGCCTAAAGCATTCACCACGCAACCCATCACGCTGATGTCTAAAGGGGTTTTAATGTGGCTCAGGCGTTTTTCTACCTTGCTCGCCATATCCACTAAATTGGCTTCAATGCGCCCGCAAGTGGGGCAAGAAATCCAATTAATCCCTTCTTTCAAACGCCCGCTATGGCGTAAAATCGCTCTGGCCACTTTGATTTCATTTTCTAATTCCCCTGTGATGGACACGCGCATCGTATCCCCAATGCCCTCCATTAAAAGCCCCCCTAAAGCCATGGCGGATTTGATACTGGAGCTGAAAAGATTACCCGCTTCAGTAACCCCCAAATGGAAAGGATAGATCACAAGAGGGCGTAGCATTCTATAAGCTTCTATGGTGCGCATGACATCGCTCGCTTTTAAAGAAATCTTAAAATCAGTAAAATCCAAATCCTCTAAAAGCTTGGCGTTATACAAAGCGCTTTCCACCATGCCTTTTGGAGTGGGTCCGTATTTTTGATCAAACTGCTTTTCTAAACTCCCGGCATTCACGCCAATTCTTATAGGAATGTTGTTTTCTTTACAAGCACCAACCACCGCTTTGATCTTGTCTTTAGAACCGATGTTTCCGGGGTTAATCCTAATCGCATCCACGCTTTGAGCGGCAATGAGAGCGAATTTATAATGGAAATGAATATCAGCGATTAAAGGCAAAGGAGACACTTTTTTCAATTCTTTTAAGGCTAGGGCGTCCTTTTCATTACTCACCGCTACCCTCACTAAATCGGCTCCGGCGAGTTTGAGTCGGTCAATTTGATTTTTAGTGCTTTCAATATCAGCGGTTTTACTAAAGGTCATGCTTTGCATGCTTATGGGAGCATCACCCCCTATGGCCACGCCACCGATAAAAATTTGCTTGGTCTTAACTCTATTTTCCAGCATCAAACCTCTTCATCAGTTAAATTCTTACGCGCTATTATACTCTTTCTTGGTGGTTTCATACCATAACGCTTAAATTTTAGGTAAGATTAACCATTCCATTTTAAGATTAAAGTAGCCCTATGACCTTTGAGCCTTATCCTTTTGAACGATTAAGAGCCTTGTTTAAAGAAATCACCCCTAAAAAAAGGGGGCTAGATTTAGGCATCGGCGAGCCGCGATTTGAAACGCCCCAATTCATTCAAGACGCTCTTAAAAACCACGCTCATTCGCTCAATATCTACCCTAAAAGCGTGTTTGAAGAGAGTTTGAGAGAGGCTCAAAGAGGTTTTTTCAAACGCCGTTTTAAAATAGAATTGAAAGAAAACGAACTCATCTCCACGCTAGGATCTAGGGAAGTGTTATTCAATTTCCCTAGTTTTGTTTTATTTGATTATCCAAACCCCACTATCGCCTACCCTAACCCCTTTTATCAAATCTATGAAGGAGCGGCCCAATTCGCTAGAGCTAAAAGCCTTTTAATGCCCTTAACTAAAGAAAATGATTTCACTCCAAGCTTGAATGAAAAAGAGTTGCAAGAAGTGGATTTAGTGATCTTAAATTCCCCCAACAACCCCACCGGAAGAACCCTTTCTTTAGAAGAGCTGATTAATTGGGTCAAACTCGCTTTAAAACATGATTTTATTTTAATTAATGATGAATGTTATAGTGAAATTTATGAAAACACGCCTCCCCCTTCGCTTTTAGAAGCTTGCAAGCTTATTGGTAATGAAGCGTTTAAAAATGTTTTGGTTATCCATTCGCTCTCCAAACGCTCTAGCGCTCCAGGGCTAAGGAGTGGTTTTATCGCTGGGGATAGCCGCATTTTAGAAAAATACAAAGCGTTTCGCACTTATTTAGGCTATACGAGCGCTAATGCGATCCAAAAGGCTAGTGAAGCGGCTTGGCTAGATGATAGGCATGCAGAATTTTTCCGCAATATTTATGCGAATAATTTGAAACTAGCGCGAAAAATATTCAAAAACACGCTCATTTACCCTTATAGTTTTTACGTGTATCTGCCCGTTCAAAACGGCGAAAATTTTGCAAAAACGCTTTATCAAAACGAAGGCATTATTACTTTACCGGCTTTGTATTTAGGGCGTAATCGTATCGGCACTGATTGCGTGCGTTTAGCCCTTGTCTATGACACCCCCTTTTTAGAAAAGCCTTTAGAAATCATAGAATCTTATCGAGAAAGTCATGCTTGAAACCCCAAAAGTTTTACTCAAAAACATGCAAGATTGCAAGATCCATTTTATCGGTATAGGGGGGATTGGCATTTCAGGCTTAGCCAAATACCTTAAAGCGCAAGGGGCTACAATCAGCGGCTCTGATATTGCCATAAGCCCCAGCGTTAAGTATTTGAAAGCTTTAGGCGTAGAAATTAATATCCCGCATGATCCAAAAGCGATCAACAATCAAGATGTCATCATTCATTCCGCCATTATTAAAGAAGACAATACCGAAATACAAAGGGCTAAGGAATTAGAAATCCCTATTTTATCTCGTAAAGACGCTTTGTATTCTATCCTTAAAGACAAGCGCGTTTTTAGCGTGTGCGGGGCTCATGGAAAAAGCAGTATCACGGCCATGTTAAGCGCGATTTGCCCCTTTTTTGGAGCGATTATTGGGGCGCATTCTAAAGAGTTTGATTCCAATGTGCGGGAGAGCGCGAATGATAGCTTGGTTTTTGAAGCCGATGAGAGCGATTCAAGTTTTTTATTTTCTAACCCTTATGCTGCGATTGTGCCTAACACAGAGCCAGAACATTTGGAGCATTATGATCACGATTTGGAGCGTTTTTTCTTTGCTTATGAATATTTTTTAGACCATGCTCAAAAAAGAGTGATCTATAAAGAAGATCCTTTTTTAAAAAACTATTCTAAAGACGCTGTTGTTTTGGAAAAAAAAGACATTTATAATATTAAATACATTTTAAAAGATGGCGAACCTTACACTTCATTTGAATTGAAAGATTTGGGGGCTTTTTTGGTGTGGGGGTTAGGCGAACACAACGCCACGAATGCGAGTTTGGCCATTTTAAGCGCTTTAGATGAATTGGATTTAGAAGAAATTAGAAATAATTTATTGAATTTCAAGGGCATTAAAAAACGCTTTGATATTTTGCAAAAAAACGCGCTCATCCTCATCGATGATTACGCCCACCACCCCACTGAAATCAGCGCCACTTTAAAAAGCGCTAGGATTTATGCTGACTTATTGGACACGCAAGAAAAGATTGTAGTGATCTGGCAAGCGCACAAATACTCCCGCTTAATGGATAATTTAGAAGAGTTTAAAAAATGTTTTTTAGAGCATTGCGACAGATTGATCATCTTGCCCGTTTATAGCGCGAGCGAAGTTAAAAGAGATATTGATTTGAAAGCCCATTTTAAGCATTATAACCCCACCTTTATAGACAGGGTGCGTAAAAAGGGGGATTTTTTAGAGCTCTTAGTCAATGATAATGTGGTAGAAACGATCCAAAAAGGCTTTGTGATAGGCTTTGGAGCGGGGGATATTACCTATCAATTGAGAGGCGAAATGTAATGGGTGCAGCGGTTGTTTTATTTTTAACGCTAGTTTTATTGTTTTTAGTTTTAAGGGATTTTGGTTTAGCAAGCCCTAAACAAAAACTTGTGGCTTTTTTAATCGTAGGGATTATAGGAGCAAGCATAAGCGTTTATACTTATCAACAAAACCAGCAAAACCAGCAAGAAATCGCTTTGCAAAGAGCGTTTTTAAGGGGGGAAACCTTGTTGTGTAAAGGCATTAAAGTGAATAATCAAACCTTTAATTTAGTGAGCGGGACTTTGAGCTTTTTAGGCAAAAAACAAACCCCTATGAAAGACGTTCTTGTGGATTTGGATTCTTGTCAGATGCTTCAAAAAGATCCCTTAATCCAACCCTCAATGAACCCCTAATGAATAATAATAATAATACCCCACCAAAACCCCTAGAAGAAAGCCTGGATTTAAAAGAGTTTATCGCTCTTTTTAAAACCTTTTTTGCCAAAGAACGAGATACTATTGCTTTAGAAAGCGATCTCAAACAGGCTTTCACTTATTTAACTGAAGTGGATGCGATCGGTTTGCCCACCCCTAAAAGCGTGAAAGAAAGCGATCTTATTATCATCAAACTCACCAAATTAGGGACACTCCATTTAGATGAAATCTATGAGATTGTCAAACGATTGCGCTACATTGTCATTTTACAAAACGCTTTTAAAACTTTCACGCATTTAAAATTCCATGAACGCCTTAACGCTATTGTCTTGCCCCCCTTTTTTAATGATCTAATCGCTTTATTTGATGATGAAGGAAAAATCAAACAAGGGGCTAACGCTACCCTAGACGCTTTGAATGAAAGTTTGAGCCGCCTTAAAAAAGAGAGCGCTAAAATCATCCACCATTACGCCCACTCTAAAGAGCTTGCCCCTTATTTAGTGGATACGCAAAGCCACCTTAAGCATGGTTATGAATGCCTTTTACTAAAAAGCGGGTTTTCTGGCGCGATTAAAGGCGTTGTGCTAGAAAGGAGTGCTAATGGCTATTTCTATCTTTTGCCTGAAAGCGCGCAAAAAATCGCACAAAAAATCGCGCAAATTGATAATGAAATAGATTGTTGTATCGTTGAAATGTGTCAAACTCTAAGCCATAGTTTGCAAAAACACCTTTTATTTTTAAAATTCCTTTTTAAAGAATTTGATCTTTTAGACAGCTTGCAAGCACGGCTTAATTTCGCTAAAGCCTACAATTTAGAATTTGTCATGCCAAGCTTTACTCAAAAAAAAATGATTTTAGAAAACTTTTCGCACCCCATTTTAAAAGAGCCAAAACCCTTAAATTTGAAATTTGAAAAATCCATGCTCGCTGTTACCGGCGTGAATGCGGGCGGGAAAACCATGCTCTTAAAATCGCTTTTAAGCGCGGCTTTTTTAAGCAAGCATCTCATTCCTATGAAAATCAACGCCCATCATTCCATTATCCCCTATTTTAAGGAAATCCACGCCATTATTAATGACCCCCAAAACAGCGCGAACAATATCTCTACTTTTGCCGGCAGAATGAAGCAATTTAGCGCTCTTTTATCCAAAGAAAACATGCTTTTAGGCGTTGATGAAATTGAGCTAGGGACTGACGCTGATGAAGCGAGCAGTTTGTATAAAACCCTATTAGAAAAATTGCTTAAACAAAACAACCAAATCATTATCACCACGCACCACAAACGCTTGAGCGTATTAATGGCAGAAAACAAGGAAGTGGAATTATTAGCCGCTCTTTATGATGAGGAAAAAGAACGGCCCACTTACACTTTTTTAAAAGGGGTTATTGGCAAAAGCTATGCGTTTGAAACCGCTTTGCGCTATGGCGTGCCGCATTTTTTGATTGAAAAAGCGAAAGCCTTCTATGGCGAAGATAAGGAAAAATTGAATGTTTTGATTGAAAATTCCAGCGCGTTAGAAAGGGAATTGAAGCAAAAAAATGAACATTTAGAGAACGCTTTAAAAGAGCAAGAAGATTTAAAAAACGCATGGCTTTTAGAAATGGAAAAACAAAAAGAAATCTTTCACAATAAAAAATTGGAATGGGAAAAATCCTACCAACAAGCCCTAAATATCTTAAAAAGCGAAGTCGCTTCAAAAGATACCAGCTCCATGCATAAAGAAATCCATAAAGCGAGCGAGATTTTAAACAAGCATAAAACAAACCAAGAGATCCCCCAAATAATAACGAGCTTTCAAGCCAACGAAAAAGCGCGCTATAAAAATGAAAGCGTGCTGATTGTGCAAATTTTAGACAAGGGCTATTATTGGATAGAAACCGAGCTTGGCATGCGTTTAAAAGCGCATGGGAGTTTGTTGAAAAAAATCCAAAAACCCCCTAAAAACAAATTCAAACCCCCTAAAACAACCATTCCTAAACCCAAAGAAGCGAGCTTGCGCCTTGATTTAAGGGGGCAACGCAGCGAAGAAGCCCTGGATTTACTAGACGCTTTTTTAAACGACGCGCTTTTAGGGGGTTTTGAAGAAGTGCTTATTTGCCATGGCAAGGGGAGCGGGATTTTAGAAAAATTTGTGAAAGAATTTTTAAAAAACCACCCTAAAGTGGTAAGCTTTAGCGACGCTCCCATTAATTTAGGCGGCAGTGGGGTTAAAATCGTTAAATTGTAGTTTTTGGCGCTTTTTTATGGGGAATTAATACAAAAATCCGCTTTAAAACATAAAGCCATTTTTACACCAACACCCAATAAAAACAAAGCCTTTTTAAAAAAGCGTTAAAAAGGGCTTTTAAGCTTAATTGAGCCAAAACCCTTAAGAATCTTTAGCCTTGATAGGCTTTTATCGCTTTCTCTAAAACCTTAATCGCGCTCTCTTTGTTTTCAAACCCCTTGACTTTCACCCATTTATTAGGCTCTAAATCCTTATAAGTTTCAAAAAAATGCTTGATTTTATCTAAAGTGTGTTTGGATAAATCATCAATATCTTTGACATAGGAATGCGTGGGATCGATCTTATCTATGGGTAAAGCGAGTAATTTTTCATCCATTCCGCTTTCATCTTCCATGTTCAAAACCCCAACCAAGCGCGCTTTCACCACGCTCCCGGCTTGAAAAGCCACATCGCTTAAAACAAGCGCATCTACAGGGTCGCCATCAGATCCTAAAGTGTTAGGCACAAAGCCATAATTTGCGGGGTAATTTTGCGCTCCATAAAGCACCCTATCCACCATTAAAGCCCCGCTTTCTTTATCCAATTCGTATTTGATATTAGAATGCTTGGATATTTCAATTACCACGCACAAAGCGTCAGCGTCATGGCTAATTTCTAGTTTTTCTAAATTCATTGCAATCTCCTTTGAATAATAAAAAAGACTTATTCTAACATAAAGCCCGCTCTTTTTAAACCTCTTTAGGGGTTTTTAAAGGAGCGTATTGTTTGCTGTATTTGTGAAAGGCTTTTAAACGCTTTTTAGCATTGAGACTATAAAAGAAAAGCCCCCTAAAAGTTGATTTTTTAGGCGGAAGCGGGTAAGATTTCAAGCTCTTTTTTTGGGGCTTTTGGATGGTGCTGTCTAAAGAATGCTCGCTTAAAGAAACAGGGCAAGGCACATAGGTAAAGTTAGCAATGCCATGGTAAGTGGGGCTGTTTATGAACATATCCACCGGCTCTATGATTTTAAAACGCTCCGTGGCTTCTATAAAAGTTTTAGCTCCTTTAGGTGTGATATAGTATCCTGCTGTAGACGCCACATACACGCTGGTGAGATAGAAATGCTCTAAAAAAAAGGCTTCTTTTTCATGCGTTGAGTAACAGTTTCTTTGTATTTTTTTGAGAAAACCTAAAGCAAAATGGATGCATTTATAAACAGAAAGGCTTGAAAGCTTGCCAATAAAAATATTTGACATTTCTCTACATTTTTCTAAAATAGAGCGATTTTTTAAAGAAGAATCAAAGGGAGGAAATACAAATTCTTTGGGTAAAACATGGAATTTTGTATCGTGGTAATACCAATAGCACCCATAGAGTCTCACAAAATCAAAAGGGCTTTTCAAGCAATCTTCTAGGGCTTGCATCAAGTTAAATTCTAGCGCTGCATCATCTTCCAAAATAACGACCGGTTGGTTTGTTTTAACGCATTCTTTCCATAAAAAATAATGGCTTAAATAGCACCCTAATTCAGGCAAAGTCAAACCATCGCTAATGTCTGAATGATACCAATCAGATTGCAATAAACTCGGAGCGTCATAAAGCTCTTGAACGAATTTTTCAAAATCTTCATGTTTAGGGCTAATAGCGTCAAAGATTTGAAAAACACAACGCCCCTTAAATTTTTCATTGGATTCTGAAACGAGCTTTTCAGTATCCAAACGCCTTTGACTTTCTTTTAAAGAAATGATATAGACACAAATCACAGCTTATTTTCTTTGAGAGTGCATTTTAATTCCCAAAAGACAAAATATATTCTTGCATTTCGCCCACAATCTCTTCAATGCTCCTCTCCCCATTGATCACTTTATACACCTTCTTATTTTTGTAAAAATTTTGGATCTCACCCAACGGATCCAAAAACACCCGCATACGGTTATGAAACACCACCTCATTATCATCAGCCCCCCTAGAGCGTCCTAAAACCCTTTCTTTAGCGGTGTTTTCACTCACTTCCACTTCAATCACGCTTTTTAAGACCACTTCGTTTTGAGCGTTCAATTCCTTATCCAAAGCCCGCATTTGTTCCACGCTCCTAGGATAGCCATCAATTAAAATGATCCCTTTACTAGAACTTTTAATCGCTGAAAGGATCGTTTCTACCACAATTGCTAAAGGCACTAATTCGCCTTGAGAAGTGAATTTCTCAATCAATAAGCCTCGTTCGGTCTTTTTAGCGCTCTCAGCCCTTAGTAAATCACCGGTAGAAAAATGAGCGATTTTTCCGCTGTTATTCTTAGCGATAAGCTCTGCATCAGTGGTTTTACCACTCCCTGGGGCTCCAATAATCAAAAATAGTTGTTTCATATCTTATCCTTTCAAATTATTTTCTCAAGCGAATGTGTAATTCTCTCAGTTGCTCTTCATTAATGGGGCTAGGAGCGTCAGTCAATAAACATGAAGCTTTTTGCGTTTTAGGGAAAGCGATCACATCTCTGATGCTGTTGGATTTGGTCATTAGCATGATCAAGCGATCAAAGCCTATCGCAAAGCCCCCATGAGGAGGAGCGCCAAACTTTAGCGCTTCCAGTAAAAAGCCAAATTTCTTTTGTGCTTCCTCTTCGTGGATATTGATTTTTTCAAAGACTTTTTTTTGCATTTCTTCTTTATGAATCCTAATGCTCCCCCCACCAAGCTCCACGCCATTAAGCACCACATCATACGCATGCGCTTCAATCTCTTCTATATCTTCGCATTCTATATTTTTAGGCATCGTAAAAGGGTGGTGTGCGGCATGATAGCCGTTTTCGGTTTTTTCAAACATGGGGAAATTGACTACCCATAAGAAATTCAAAGCGTCTTTATCAATCAAATCAAGCGTTTCAGCCACCTTCAAGCGCAAACGCCCCATGTAATCTAACACGATTTTTTTATCCCCGGCTCCAAAAAAGACAATATCCCCAGTTTTTGCACCAGTTTTTTCTAAAATATTCTTAAGCCCCTTTTGGCTTAAAAATTTAACTAAAGGCCCTTTAATCCCGTCTTCTTTAATTTGCAAATACGCCAAGCCTTGAGCCCCAAATTGGTGCACAAATTCTTCTAATTCTTTTAAAACGCTGCGGCTAAAAACCGCATCAGCCCCCTTAACGTTCAAAGCTTTAATGCGTTTGTTTTTAGGATCTTGCGCGATATTAGAAAAAATAGCGTTTGAGCTGTCTATAAAACAATCCCCCACTTCTATTAAAGGCAATTCAAAGCGTAAATCCGGCTTATCGCTCCCGTAATTTTCCATCGCTTCCTTGTAAGGCATGCGTTTAAAAGGTTTAGAAATATCATGCCCAATCGCTTTAAAAATCTCTTGCAACAAATCTTCCACCACGCCCATCACATCATCTTCATCACAAAAACTCATTTCCGCATCAATCTGGGTGAATTCTGGCTGCCTGTCCGCTCTTAGATCTTCATCTCTAAAGCAACGAGCGATTTGAAAATACCTGTCCATTCCCCCCACCATTAAGAGCTGTTTGAACAATTGCGGGCTTTGAGGGAGCGCGAAAAATTCACCCTCATGCACCCTGCTTGGCACTAAATAATCCCTAGCCCCCTCAGGCGTGGTTTTAGACAAAATGGGGGTTTCAATCTCTAAAAAACCCTTTTGAGCCAAAGCGTTACGGGCGGTTAAAGCTACTTTGCTACGCAATTTAAAGATTTCATAAGCGTTCAAAGAGCGTAAATCCAAATAGCGGTATTTCAAGCGCAAATCTTCATTCACATTTTTATTGCCGATTTCAATCGGCGGGGTAGCGCTTTTATTTTCAATGACTAACTCTTCTAAAACAATTTCAATTTTACCGGTTTTTAGTTTAGGGTTTTCTAAACCAGGCCCTCTTAAACGCGCTTTTCCTTTAGCCACTAGCACAAATTCACTCCTAACTTCTAAAGCCTTTTCATAAGCCTTAGAGCTAGGATCACAGACCAGTTGCACTAAACCGCTCTTATCCCTTAAATCAATAAAAACCACGCCTCCATGGTCTCTATAAGTGTTACACCACCCAGCCACTTTGATGGTTTTACCCACATCTTTTTCACTGATTTCTGTGCAGAAATGACTTCGCATGTTTTATCCCTTTAAATTAAAACAAAAATTAAATTTATGAAAGCGTTTTTTTAAGCATTTCATGGATTTCAAGAATGTTAGATTTTACCACAAAACCATCCGCTTCTAAAGATTGGGCTAATTGGCGGTTAGAATCGCTGCTCATGGACGAATTGATAATCACAGGAAGATGCTCAGTCCTATTATCAGCTTTAATGGTTTTTAGCACTTCAAACCCTGAAATAACAGGCATTTCTAAATCCGTAATGACCACGCCGACCTGTTGGTAATGTTCTTTTTCATACAAATAATCCAACAATTCCCTCCCGTTCGGGAAGGCCAAATAACGCAATTCTAAAGTTTGAACGATTTTTTCTAGGGTTTTAAGAGCGCTTAGAGAGTCTTCAGCGATTAAAATGAGTTTTTGGCTTTGAATGGCTTCTATGCAACGCAAAGTCAAATCGTCTAAATCTTTCAAGCTAGGGAAAACATCGCTAATCATCTTTTCCACGTCTAAGATCTGCACCACTCTCTCTTCATCAAAACGAGTGATAGCGATAAGCTTACCCTCTTCATTAATGCCTTGTTTGTCCCCGGCGCTAATCTCAGTCCAATTTTTATGAATGATTTTTTCAATTTTTAAAACCTTTAGAGCGATGGAATGGTTAGAAAAATGGCACACAATCACCAAATTATGGTCATCTTTAACGCTGCATTCTGTTAAATTGCGACTTTTATCATTAGCGTTATAATGCAACCACCTTTTCACATCCACTAAAGGGATAGACTCGCCCCTAACGCTCAAAAATCCAAGCATCATGCCATCGCTCCCCCCAAGAATCTCTGTAACCTCCCCATCATAATGGATGATTTCTCGGATCTTAAAAATGTTTAAACCATAAAGCTGGGTGTCTTTTTCTTTATCCAATCTAAAACACAGAAATTGCGCTTCGTTGTTTAAGTGCAACGAAGTCGTTTTGTCAATATCTCTTACCACCTAATTTCCCCTAAAGCCCTATCAAAAGATTAAATGTTATAATACTACCCTAATTTAGTTTAAAAGGTTTTTACAAACATGATAAAAAGCCAAAAAGAATATTTAGAAAGAATTGAATATTTAAATAATCTTTCACACCATTATTACAACCTTGATGATCCGATTGTAAGCGATGCCGTCTATGATGAACTTTATCAAGAATTAAAAACTTATGAAGAAAAAAACCCTAATAATATTCAAGCTAATTCCCCTACCCAAAAAGTGGGGGCTACTACCACCAATTCGTTCAATAAAAACCCCCATTTAATGCGGATGTGGAGCTTAGATGATGTGTTCAATCAAAGTGAATTGCAAGCATGGTTGCAACGCATTTTAAAGGCCTATCCTAGTGCTTCGTTCGTGTGTTCGCCCAAACTTGATGGGGTTTCGCTCAATCTTTTGTATCAACATGGAAAGCTAGTGAGTGCGACCACTAGGGGCAACGGCTCAGAAGGAGAATTAGTTAGCACAAACGCTAAACACATCGCTAATATCCCCCACGCTATCGCTTATAAGGGAGAAATAGAAATCAGGGGCGAAGTGATCATTTCTAAAAAGGATTTTGACGCTTTAAACCAAGATCGTTTAAACGCCAACGAACCCCTATTCGCTAACCCCAGAAACGCCGCATCAGGGAGTTTGAGACAGCTTGATAGTAAAATCACTAAAAAGCGTAAATTGCAATTCATTCCTTGGGGCGTGGGCAAGCATTCTTTAAATTTTATAAGCTTTAAGGAGTGTTTGGATTTTATTGTCTCGCTGGGTTTTAGCACTATTCAATACTTAAGCCTAAACAAAAACCACCAAGAAATAGAAGAAAATTACCACACCTTAATTAAAGAAAGGGATGGCTTTTTTGCTCTGTTAGACGGCATGGTGATCGTTGTGAATGAATTGGATATTCAAAAAGAGCTAGGCTACACGCAAAAATCCCCTAAATTCGCTTGCGCTTATAAATTCCCGGCTTTAGAAAAACACACCAAAATCATAGGAGTCATTAACCAAGTGGGGCGCAGCGGGGCGATCACACCGGTAGCTATCTTAGAGCCTGTAGAAATTGCTGGAGCTATAATTACCAAAGCGACCTTACACAATTATTCTGAAATTGAAAAAAAGAATATCATGCTCAATGATAGGGTGGTAGTGATTAGAAGCGGCGATGTGATCCCTAAAATCATCAAACCTTTAGAATCTTATAGAGACGGCTCGCAACACAAAATTGAACGCCCCAAAGTTTGCCCTATATGTTCGCATGAGCTTTTGTGCGAAGAGATTTTTACTTATTGTCAAAACCTTAATTGCCCAGCAAGGTTGAAAGAAAGCTTGATTCATTTCGCTTCTAAAGACGCTTTAAACATTCAAGGCTTGGGCGATAAAGTCATAGAGCAACTTTTTGAAGAAAAGCTCATTTTTAACGCTCTGGATTTGTATGCTTTAAAATCAGAAGATTTAATGCGGCTAGACAAATTTAAAACTAAAAAAGCTCAAAATCTATTAGACGCTATTCAAAAAAGCAAAAACCCTCCCTTATGGCGTCTGATCAACGCTTTAGGGATTGAGCATATCGGCAAGGGAGCGAGTAAAACGCTGGCCAGATACGGCTTGAATGCGTTAGAAAAAAGCGAAGCCGAGTTTTTAGAAATGGAAGGCTTTGGGGCGGAAATGGCGCGCTCTTTAGTCAATTTTTATGCGAGCAATCAGGAATTTATCCGATCGTTATTTGATTTGTTAAACCCTAAAAACAGCGATATAGCTGAAGAAAAGCAAGAAAGCTCTTCTATTTTCAGTAACAAAACGATTGTTTTAACCGGCACGCTTTCTAAACCACGGCAAGAATACGCTCAAATGTTAGAAAATTTAGGGGCAAAGATTTCTTCAAGCGTGAGTGCTAAAACCGATTTTTTAATCGTTGGAGAAAACCCCGGCTCAAAACTCGCTCTAGCGCAAAAACATGGCGTGAGCGTTTTGAATGAAGAAGAATTATTGAAGCGCCTTAAAGAATTGGATTAAAATTAAATTCTAAAGAAAAATTCCAATTTTCATTCTTAATGGATTTACCCACAAAATCCTATTTTATAGTAGAATGCGAAAAATAAAGATACTTTAAGGAGCAATAATGGAACACCATAAAGTGCACACAACCATTCAAGCTTTACAAGCGAAACGCAAAAAGTTGCTAACCGAATTAGCCGAGTTAGAAGCAGAAATAAAAGTGAGCAGCGAACGAAAGAGCGGTTTTAACATTTCGCTCTCGCCCAGTTTGTTAGCTGAAATAGAAGAAATAGAATACGAAGAAAAAACAAGTAAAGAGCGAAGAATCAACCATAGCGTTTTGCTCTCGCCTAGTTTTATGGCTAAAGTGGATGAATACATGAAAGAGAAAGGTTTTTCTAACCGCTCGCTCCTCTTTGAAAAAGCGTTGGAATTTTACATGTTAAAACACCCATAAAACCAATAACGGACAAAAAATGAGAGGGTATTTAGGGTTTTGATAATGAAAAATCAAAAACCCCGTTGATTTTTTAGGGTCTTTCTTATTTAAAGCTTTGGCTTTGTCTGTTTTTTGGAGTTGGAACGCTTTTTAAAATCGTTTTATATTTATTGTTTTATACGATTAGAGCGTATCTAATAGTAATACTTTTGGCTCGTTTTAACAAAGATTGGTTAATTTTTTAGCAACATTGCGCTAAATAAAACCATCATTTGAATACAATGACCCTAGATGGGATTTTAAATCATTTCTATCAAAGGGGATTTTATGCAAAGGGGATTTTATGATTTCTAATATCAGCATCACGCCTATAAAAAACATGCTCAAAAACGCTTTAAATATACAAGATTTTTCATTTAAAAATCATACTAGCACAGCTATTATTGGCACAAATGGTGCTGGAAAATCAACGCTTATCAACACTATTCTAGGCATTAGATCAGACTATAATTTTAAAGCACAAAACAATAATATTCCATACCACGACAATGTTATACCACAACGCAAACAATTGGGAGTTGTCTCTAACCTATTCAACTATCCACCTGGATTAAACGCAAACGACCTTTTTAAATTCTATCAATTTTTTCACAAAAACTGCACTCCAAATCTATTTGAAAAAAATCTTTTGAATAAAACCTACGAACACCTAAGTGATGGACAAAAACAGCGCTTAAAGATTGACTTAGCTCTTAGCCACCACCACCCCCAATTAATTATTATGGATGAACCAGAAACCAGCCAGTTTAGAGCAAAATGCTCTTATAAGACTATCAAATCTCATAAGCTTGCGCAACACCCAGAAACTTACAAGTATCATCGCCACTCATGATCCTATTGTCTTAGAGAGTTGCGAATGGGTATTGCTCCTTAAGAATGGCAACATTACTCAATACAAACCTTTAAACTCTACATTAAAATCTGTAGCTAAAACTTTTAACTTTAAAGAAAAACCAACCACAAAAGACTTATTAGCATTACTAAAGGATATTTAGTGGGAGCAATTCTATCTATCCTAAAACTTGAAATCAAATCTTATCTCACCAATACAAGCGCACTATTTTGGACTTTTATTTATCCTATTTTAATGCTCCTATTACTAATTTTTGTTTTTTCAAAAAATACCACTGAAATTTTTTACTTTAATAATATTATAGGTCTAATGGGACTCCTTATTATTTCTAGCGCGATCTTTGGTCTCACTCAAGCTATAACAAGCTCTAGATCGCATAATATATTCTTGTTCTACATGCTATCACCAGCAACTTTCAAACAAATAACTCTAGCATTAATCGCTTCAAGACTAATCGTTGTAATCCTATATGCTTTTATCTTTATTGTTCTCTCTTTTTATGCGCTCAATATCATCACTATTCTTAATTTTAAAGCGCTTATTTTGGGGTTTGTTAGTGTTTTTTCAAGCACATTGTTTTGTTTTTGCTTGGCAATTTTTGTAGCTAGAATTTTTCAAAACGAACAAAGCATCTTAGGATTTTGTAATATCATCAATCTCTATGCACTAATGTCTTGTAATGTTTTTGTTCCTTTAGAATACCTACCTAATATTGGTCAATTATTTATCAAAACATCTATTTTTTACTACCTTAATCAACTTCTAATCAAAGCTTTTCAAGGGATTGATATTATACTGGTTTTAGCAACTTCAACATTTTTCATTATTGGTGGCATTATTTTATTTTTACTAAGCGCTAATCGCATGTTACTAACACCAAAAGAACGCATGCGTTAAATACTTCCCATCATTGATTCGTTTAATGGCTCAAAAAAGGGGTAAGCCCCCACCTTTTAAAACGCTAAACGCATTCCAATATTTCCGGTGATGTTGATCATTTTGTAATCCAATCCAAACCTAGCCCCCACCCCAGCATTCGCATAAAAGCTTTTAAACAACCTCACTTCCCCGCCTGTAGTGATGCTCGCAAAAGTGTTATAAAGCTCGCCCTTTCTGTAACTCAAAGTGTTGTTACCAATGAAACGCACCAATTTATCCCCCATAGATCTCACAAGCAAATCCCTGCCAATGCCGCCAATCGCATAAAAATAAGAGTTTGTGTTAAAATAATGGCGGTTCTCAAAAGCAAAATCAATCGTTAAAACGGATTTTTTAGACGGATCCGCATTTGCTTTAAACTGGTTATAGAGCGTGTTATTCATCACTCCTTCTAAACCAGTCATGCCAATATAGTAATACCTTAAACCAATTTGAGGTTTTAAAATGATGCTTTTATTTTTAAACATGAAATCATACCCATAATTGACTCTCGCGTTCGTCGTCCATGTGCTGTAGTTATAAGACTGGTTGATCACAGAAAGCAAAGTGTCAGCAGAACTGATTTGGGTTTTATTAGCCCCCCAAGTTTCATTAACGCTAAAGGTCAGCTCGCTCTTTTTGGTAAAAGCCCTCGCATACAAGCCCACATCTACATTATCCGATTTAGAACTAGTGATGCGTTCATAAAACCCGCTATACCCATAAGCCGCATACCCTCCAACAATCACACCCTTAATGAATCTGTCATAGCCTACATTGACACCATAGAGCGTCCCTGTGCCATTTCCCACAAAGCTTACGCCCCCAACGCCGGTTGCCCAAAGGTTGTTTTTTAATTTATTCCTTTGAGAGTATTTTAAAATCACATCCATCGCGTTAGGGATTGCATCAGCAAATCTTTGGTTTTTAAGGCTGCTCAAGCGTTCGCTAAAATCCGTTGAATCAAAGGAAGCGAAATTAGAAAGCTTGGCTAGACGGCCCATTTGTTGCGTGTAAGTGTTGAGTTGCAAAACATCGGTGGAATTGTTTTTGAGACTGGGTTTAGTGAGCATGCCTAAAGCGCTGCTCACATCTTCCATTAAAGTCACAATGTGTTTGGTGGGCGTGTCTTGCAAATAGTAAGGTGCGAACAAGGGATTACCTCCTTTAGCCACAAAAAGCGCATTCAACCAATTGACAGCGTTATGGTTAGCCGATTTGATCGCATTCAAACCGGCACTGCCTTGAATGTGTTGGATATAGTATTCCAAACTAGGTGCATGAATATCCATGGGTTTCTCTGAAACAGTGACCTGAACCTTATCATAAAGGATAGATGAATACACCATTTGCCCTTGATTGTCTTTAAAGCTTACCACAAGACCCCCATCTTTAATATTGACCGGTTGGTTGTCATAGCTTAACGAATCGCCATTTAATTGCATGCGTTTGCCATTAAAGTCAATCAAAGTGTAGAGTTTGAGGTAATCGCTCAAGCTCCCTCCACGAATGATTTGATTGTCATAACCATAAAGCATGCGTTTAGCGTCCATAAGCGTGTAAGCGCCCTGTTTAAGTTGGGTGTTTAAGTTGATTAGAGTCTGGTTGTTATAAGACATGATCGTGGAAGTGCCAGTTACATTAATAATCGTTTGATGGGTGGGGTTATTAAGATTAAAGATTAATGACCCTTCGCTCTTGAAATCGCCCCCCACATTCAAACCATTTTCATTCGTGCTGAGGATCGCTCCTTTTAGCACATTGAGATTACCGCTAATATCAGCCCTATGATTAGACTTGTTGTTAAAAGCGTTATTCACGATCAAGTTATTGGCTTTAAAAGTGGCGTTCGCCCCTAAATCCAAAGTTCCGATCGTGGTATTTTGTAAGACTTTTGAAAAATCCACTAAGCCGTTCGCTTTAATTGTTCCTAAGAAAGCAAAATTATTCGCATTCACTTCTAAAGTTTCATCGGTTGGAGCGCTTGTGTTTGAAGAATTAGCTTTTTTCTCGCTCATGCAATTTAGCACATTCACGCAAATCTGACCTTTTTGAACGCTAATGTCATTTTTAGGAGCATTCAGCGTTAAGCCGTTGGTAGCGTTTAAGGTATCTAGTGAAATGTTAGAAAAATCTTGAGAAATAAATGAAAGCCTGCCCTGATATTGCGTGAAATTAATGGTGTTTTTCCCGTTAAAGATAATGGACTTGCCCGCTACAAAATCCAATTCCCCCCCTGTGGCGTTATTGAACGAGCTGTTATTCACAAACACATGGTTTTTAGCCACGAAATTAAAATTCCCTTTTTGCCAGAGATTGTGCAAACCTTTAGGTTTGAGCAAAGAACCCATGCCCAATTGTTTTAACTCATCTTGTAAAGGTTTAGGCAGTATGGATCCCAAACCTTGATAATAAACGCCTCCAAAGCCCTTATCGGCAATAATCTTATTGATCATTTGCCCTAAAACTTGATTGCTCATGATTTTATCCACTACGCCTTCGCCTAACAAATCGTTCAGCACTTTTTGACCCATTCCAGAAATCGCGCCCAATAATTCCTTACTAGGATTAGTGATGCTATTTAAAGCGATATTCACTAACACGCTTAAATCCTGCGGACCCAGCCAAGAAATGAGCTTATTGATTAAGGGGGCTTGATGGATCATTTGATTGAGAATATCCCCAAAGGTCGTTTTGTCTAAGAAACTCTGTAAGTCTTTGGTATCAGAGTTAGAACCTATTTTATCAAGGGCTTGATTTAATCCTCCAGGCACAAAATTATTGGCAAAAGAACTCAAGCTTTGTTTTCCATACCAGTTATTGATGAAATTCTCTACATTTTCAATCCCTAAAGTTTTAACGATGAATTTTTCAAACCCTGAAGAATGGGCTTGGATTTGTTCTAAAAGCATTTGATCGATTTCTTTTCTTTTTGCTGGATCCAATGCGTTTAAAAGCCCGTTTTCACCAAAAACATCGCCCACTGTTTTAGAATTTAAGATTTCCATGATCGCGTTTTTGAATGCGCTCACGCCTAAGAGGTTATTCACTTCAGTAGGGCTAAGCAAAGAGTTTAAAGTCTTAGATCCAAAATCTTTAGGGATCATGCTGGCTAGATCTTTAGGGATAGCGTTATTGTTCAAACTCTCTTCATAAATAATATTAGAAAGGATATTCCCCAAGCCCTTTTCCCCAAAAAGCTTTTCAATGCCACCTTGCCCCAGATAAGAAAAGATTTTATCGGTCCCTTGAGCGTCAATATTGGCTTGATTGAGCACCAAATTAGTGCCGCTTTCAAAAGACACATTCGCGCTCCCTCCGCTCCCCCAAGCGTTCCCGCTGCCGATGGTTCCGGTAATGTAAATGTTTTTAGCCCTAAAATTAGCGTTAATGTAGCCTAAATAAGGCGAAGTGGAATGGAGCAGTTGCCCTAAATCAGTTTGTCTGAACATCTGGCAAGTGTTATCCCCAATTGCGCATGGATTTTTATACCCATCGCCTCCAAACCACACCACGCTGTTAGTGTTCGTTTGCCCCTCTTTGATTGCCCCTACCACGAGATTGCCTTGAGAGAAATGATAATTAGCCGTGTTGGAAAAACCATTGATAATACCTAGTAAGCTCTTCCAATTTTCTTGAGTTAAAGTGATACCATATTTCTTTAAAATATCAAAAAGAGTTTCAAAACTATTCGGGCTATTGAGATTGAGATGATCTAAAGCCCCTGAAGATAAAAGATTGGCTATTTTAGGCAAAAATTCCTTACCCAAGCTGGCAATAACGCTTAAATCTTGTTTAGTGATAGCCTGATTATAAATGTGTAAGGCTTGTAAGGGTTGGTTTTGCGCGTTATAAGTCCCGGGTATTTCATGGTTTTGATTAAAGCCTTTGATATTGCTATTCAAATAATAAGTACCGGTCTTATCGCTTGTGTAATTATAGGAATTCGCGCTTTCATCATAAGGGTTTTTTTGGTAATCATACAAGCTAGGAGCGAGATTAAATGCCGTATTATTAGAAGCGCCGTTTTGAGAGATCTGCACTTTCAAGCGGTTGTTATGCAAGGTTTCTGTAATCGTTTCAGTCGTATTGAGCGGGTTAGTGAAACTCCAAGAATGAACGCCGTTATTAAACGAGTAATCAGCCTTGTCAATCTGTATGCCGTAAAAACGGATCTTCTCATAGCCGTTATTCCCCATCAAACCCTGAATGTTTTGAGCTTGTAAAATATTATAAACTAAGGGCTTGTTTTCTGCATCAAATAAATTCACATTAGACAGATTCAAAATCCCTTGAGTTCCAAAGCTGAAATTCCCGCTTGCATTAATAAATAAAGCGTTATTGCCATTGCCTAAAAGGTTTAGAGCGCCATTTAAAAGAACGCTTTGAAAATTCAGGGTGCTGTTGTTGCTTAAATCAAATGAAGCGTCTGCATTAAAGGTTGCTAGTTTAGTGAAAGAAATTTGAGAATTATTGGCATAAAAACTCACAGGAGCGTTAAAAACGCTATCACCATTGAAGTTCAACAAGCTTGAGCCGTTGAGGTTGAAATTCGTTTCCCCTTCTACGCTAAGCGTATTAAAGCTCGCTTGAGAACTTTCAGCTAGATTCATCGCAGAGTTTTGTTTAAAAGTGGAAGCCCCTTGGAAATTGATATGGATATTTTTAGCCCTTAAATTGAGCGTGGCTTGATTAAAATTCGTATTCCCTTTGAAATTGATAAGGCGTGTGGAGTTGCCAAAATCAGGCGTTTTACCAAATAGCGGGATGCCATAAAAGGTTACATTAGCGTTATTGAAATTTGCTTGATTGAAGCTTACTTGAGCGTTAGGGTTCAAATTCAAATAAGACACCCCGTTAAAAGCGGTTGTGCCGTTAAAATTCACCACGCTGTTGTTGTAAAAAGAAAGGCTTGAAGCGTTTTCTAAAGTCGTCTGAGTTTGGCTATCCCCAATATTAATAGCAGCGTTGGGCTTGACTGAAAGCCTGGAATTATTGAAAGTCACATTCCCATTCAATGAAGACTGATTCACATTCTTAGACACATCAATGACTATTTGAGAGTTATTGAAAACAATGTTATTAGCTTTCAAATCATAGCGGATGCCCCCCCCTAAAATGGAATTAGAAAAAATCAAATCCGTATTCGCAACCATATTCACATACGATGAGCCGCTCTCAGTCGCTCCGTTAATATTGGTCCAGCCGCTAAAAGTGGTGTTTTCAAAAGCGATACGCCCTGAATTGAAATTAAAGCCTCCCCATGTGAAATCTCTAAAGTTAGAGTTTTTAATTTCCATAGAAAGCTTGGAATTAAAATTCGCCCATGAATGCTGGCTCGCGCTGGTTTGTAAGCCCATAGCCACGGTTTGGAAATTCGTGTAATCCAACCCGTCAGCGTTCAAGGTTTCATCAGCGTTAAAACTGATCGTCGCCCCACCGCCAGCGTTAGGGTTGCCGACATTAAAATTATTCGTTAAAAAGATATTAGTCGCGTTGAAATTGCCATGCAAATACAGCAAATTATTCTTACCAAACCAGATAGATCCGCCATTGTTATTGGTCTTTTCTTGAGCGCTCCCTAAAAGCAAAGTCCCTACCACCGTAGCCCCAAAGTTCAGCGACCACGCAAAAGCGCTAGAGCCGATAAGGTCTTGATTTTTATAAGGCGCGATATAGCACACGCCAACACACACAGGGGTTTTTCCTGGAATGAAATCAAATTGCTTCCTCACTTGACTCCAAATATCCTTAGAATCAGCGTCTGTGTGGAAAGGCGAAGAATGGATAGTGAAATATTTGTAAGTGATAGAGTTAGAATTAAAAGTTTCTTCAAAAACAAATTTTTGGCCGTTGCTTTGAGTGAATTGCACAAAAAAAGTGTTATTATCCGCTCTTAATAAAGTCCCTCGTTCGCCACCATAATGAATCAGATTCCATAAATTTTTTGAAAAAGCGTTATCCGCCGCAATTTCATTATTATATTTAATGTTATTCCCGCTTAAAAGCGTGTAGGTGGTGTTGTTGGTCAAATCCCTTTCAATGTTAAAAACACTATTATGGTCAATAGCGATTGATCCTTGAAGGCGGCTGAAAGGATCGCTGTTAATGAGCGTGTTTACGCCTTTAAAGGTGGTGTTTTTAGTGTCGTTAAACGAATAGCTCCCGCCATTAAACGAGTTGTTGTTAAAAATTAGATTTTGCGCTCTGGCGTTGATATTGTAAGAATTGAAAGTGTTGTTTTCTAGGGTTAGGGAATTTCCGGCACTGCTTTCACCCCCTTTATAAATCAAAGTGCCGTTATCGCTAAAATTAACATTCTTAATCACGGCATTTCCGTTAGCGCTAGCGTTATCCACGCCAAAATTCCCCTCTCCACTCACAGACCCCCCATTAAAAGTAATATCATTCGCTTTAAGGTTAAAGCCTCCATGCGGAGTTTGGTTTCTAAAATTTGCGTTTGTTGCATTCAAGTTGCCGTTATTGACAATGAAATTCATCCATGAATTTTGCAAACCGGCTTTATCGCTATCCAAACTAGCGTTAGCGATATTCAAACGCTTTTGAGCGTTAAACACCAAAGTCGCACCCCCACCGGTTTTAGCCCCATTGCCGGAGCGAATCGTGCCGGTAATATCAATTTGATTGGCTTTAAAAACGCCTTGAATATAGCCCACTAGCCCCCATTCAGCCCCTGAAGTTTTCCCAAAACCCACCACGCTATTAGAAGCGGGATTCGCTCCAGCAAGAAAAGGGGTGGTTTGGTTGAACACTAAAACGCTGTTAGCGCCGCTATAATCTTGCGTGAAAACGCCTGTGCCAGCAGTCTTCCAAGTCGTCATGCCATTAAGATAGAATACGGTGTTACTGGCGTTATTATTGATATTTTTAAGATGAAATACATCATTATGGATATTCACGCAATGCGTATAGCCTAGAGTGCATAAACGAGTGAGCGTGATCCCATTATTAAAATTTTCTTTGATGTAGTAAGTCAAGCCGTTATCGGTGAATTGGACATTATAAATTTTAGTGCTGCTTGGCGCGGATTGATTTTTATCCACTAGCGTGCCGCTAGGGTTTTCCCCACTAATCCAACGCAACATTTGATACAAAGCGTTATTGTTATCCTTATAATCCACGCTTTTAGCGTTAAGCAATTGGTAAGTCGTGCCTACGCTTAGGCTGCTCAAAAGCCCTTGCATGTTGAAAATAACGCCCTTATTGAAAGTAAAATCCGTTTGAGCGCCGTTTATTTTGAATTGGTTATTCACATTAAAGGTGTCATCAGTAAAACTGACTTTAGGAGTATTATTGAAATTAAACACGCCCCCATTGAACGAGTTCCCACTAAAATCCACTTGCTTGGCGTTAAAATTAAACGATCCGCCATTAAACGAGTTGTTGTTGAAAGCGTCTGTCTGCTCTGCATGGTTGAAATTAAACGAACCACTATTAAATTTGTCTTCATTAAAGGTGTTATTCGCGCCATCAAAAGAATAAGAAGCGTCATCTAAAACGGATTTTTCAATGGTGGTCTTGCCTTGAAACTTAAAATTCCCTGCTAAAAAGTTCGTGTTTTTAAAAGTGTAAGAATTTTCAGCGCCTTGAAATTTGTAATAGGCTTTGTTGAAATTCACGCTATCAAAAGCGCCATTACCGGTAAAATCATACCCCCCACCCGTCCAATCGTAAAAATCAGACTGAGAAACATTGATTTTAGCGCTCCCAGAGCCATTCCCTAAAGCGACAAAAGTCATGTAAGAGTTTTGTGAAGTGGTTTTTAAGTTTTTAAAGGTAGCCCCGGCGATATTGACTTCAGTCGCACCCACAAAATTCAAAGTCGCCCCCCCACCGGTTTGAGCGCCGTTACCAGTCATCATGTTACCGGTGATATAAACCCTATCGGCTGTGAAAGTGCCGGTGATATAGCCCGTTTTCCCCCAATTGACTCCCTCATACCCCCCAAAACGCACCGTGCTGTTAGATTTAGGGATGCTGCCATTAGCCCAAGGGGTCGTAGCGTTAAAGACTAAAGCGCTGTTTTTCCCGCCATAGGTTTGAGCAAATCTCGCATTAGTGTAATTCCAAGTGTTTAAGCCGTTAAGATAAAAAATCGTGTCAGCTCTATCATCTTTAATATTTTTTAAATTAAAAACATTGTCATGGATATTCACGCTATTGGTGTAGTAAATATCGTTCGCGCCATAATAAATAGATTGTAAAACAATAGAATCAGGGCTAAAAATTTGTCTAAAATGATAGAGCGTGCCACCTAAATTGTAGGTTACATAGTAAGTGTGGGTGTTGTTGGAAGTAGCGTTTTTGCTGTTGTCTTTTGTGGCTTGCGTGTTTTTAAGCCTGATGATATTCCATAAATTACCCACATCATTATAAGTGATGTTGCCATTTTTCATGCTAAAAAGCGTGTAAGCGCTCCCTATGCTAGGCGTGTAATTTTGAATATTAAAAATCGCATTAGGATTAATGGTAACTTTAGCGCTCATATTAACAAAGGGTGAAGTGGGGTTGTTGATCGTGGTTGTGCCTTGAAAATTAACATTAGTATTAGATCTATTAAAAACAAACCAACCCCCATTAAAGGTCAAATTATTAAAAGTAATATTACTCGCATTAAGAATGTAGGCGTTTCCTATAGTATTAGCGTTGCCATTAGGCATGCTCCCTAGAGTGCTGTTATTAAAGGTAACGCTATTGGCGTTAAGATTGAGTTTATAATGATTGATATTAGAGTTAGTGAAGGTGATGCTCCCCCCAATACCATTCCCACCCTTATAGGTGAGCGCGCCGTTATTATTGAAAGTCACTCCGCTAATGGTGGTTGTGCCGTTGCTATCCACATTATCAAAGCCAAAATTCCCACCATTGACGATCCCACCATTATAAGTAATCTTTCGCCCCATAGCATTAAAGCCCCCATTAGGGGTTTGGTTGCCAAAATCCGTGTTTGTCAAATTCACGCTGTTATTGGAAATCAAATTGATCCAAGAAGTTTGCGTCCCGGCTCTGTTATTTTGAAAATAAGCCCCGTTAGTGTTTAATTCGTTTGAGCTTTCAAAAACCAGTATCGCTCCCCCACCGGTTTTCCACTCATTACCTGAGCCAACAGCCCCTGTGATAAAAATGTCTTTTGCCTTAAAAACCCCTGTAATAAAACCTACATAGCCCTTTTCCCCAAACCACACAGAAGAATTATTGGGCGTTGAAGAAGCGTTTTTTGTCCCTATATACAATTTGCTGTTGTTGTAGTTTTGCGTAAAACTCCTACTCCCCCCAGCCCAAGTGCGTAAAGGGCTGATATAGTAGGATTTGTTGTTATTATTTTCATTCACGCTATTGAGCCAATACACCGAACTATTATAATCTTCAGCACTCAAAGCTGAAACAAACCCTAGCCCTAAGAAGATTTTTTTGTTAAAGGATAGAGAAGAATTTGAATGCGTTTTTAAGGAGTAAATTGTCAAAGGCGAGTTTTTGATTGTATATTTTTTAGCGATTTTCTTTTTAATGCCCTTAAAAGAGCGGTTTTTGCTAAAGCGTTCATTCTTTAAATCTATTTTATTGTTTTTATAAATCATGGCTTAACCCTTTTAAGAGTTATTATACAGCAAAAATAACCCAACTCCCTTAACAACCAGCAATCTATCTTATCAATCTTAATAGCAACGATCAATCAGTTGCTTGATAACGTGCCCTTTAAAAAGCGTAACTATAAGCCGCATGGATAAAAACGCTCTCTAAAAAATAAGGATTTTTAAAAGAATTTCTGGTGTTTGAAAAAGGGATTTTAGCCCCAATCTCTATGCGGTGGTGGTAATCAATCGTGCTGCCAAGCCCCACATTAAACAAGCCGTTATAACCCATAAACGAACTATTTTTCATGCCCAAATGGTTGCTTTGATAAAAATACCCTATCCCAAGCCCCCCATACACCCCAAAGCTGTATTTTTTGTAAGTGTAAAAATCGCTCAACACATCTACATTCATGCTCAATAAAGAAGTGTTAATCGTGTGCAATGCGGTGGGTTTTACCGCCATAAGGTAGGAAAATTCACCCCTTAGCGCTAGAGCTTTAAAAAAAGCGAATTGATACCCCCCTTTAGCCCCCCATAAAAAAGCCGTATAAGAAGAATCGCTAACGGGTTTTGGGGTTATTTTAATAGGGGCTAAACCGACCATAGCCCCAAAATAAATATGACTTTTTTTAGGCTCAAACGCCCCTAACAAGCCCGCCCATAAAGCCAAAATTAAAACAATTTTTTTCATTCTAAAGTTTTTTGGTTTTGATAAAACCGCTTGATTTTGTCGTCTATGGGAGCGAGCAAACGATAAAACACCGGCACAATGAGTAAGCTTAACACCATAGAAATCATCAAGCCCCCACTCATCGCAATCCCTATAGGGGATTTCATCGCCGCTCCATCCCCACTCGCCAACGCTAAAGGCAGCATGCCGCAAACCATCGCAATGGTCGTCATTAAAATCGGTCTCAGACGGGTTTTGCCGGCAAACAAAATGGCTTCTTGGATATTCAAACCTTTTTTACGCTCTTCATTCGCCACATCAATTAAAAGCGTGGCGTTTTTACCCACCATACCAATGAGCAAGATCAAGCCTATCATAGAGAACATGCTCAAAGGCTGATGGACTAAACCTAGAGCAAAAAACGCCCCTGAAAAGCTTAAAGGCATGGTAACCATGATGATAAAAGGCTCTAAAATGGACTCATACAACGCCGCTAAAATCATATAAATCAACACAAACGCTGTCGCTAGAGCGATCAAAAACTCCCCATTGCTCTCTTTAGCGTTATCCGCTTCACCGGCAAATCGGTAATTCGCCCCTTCAACCAGCCATTCTTTAGTGTTTTTGCTCACTTGCGTTAAAATCTCGCCCAAAGAAACGCCCGCATTCCTATTAGGCTCAGCAAGCACCGTAACGCTGCGTTGGCGGTTATAGCGAGAAATACTGGACGGGCTTTTAGTTTCTGTGATTTCCACTAAAGCGTCTAAAAACATCAATTTATCGTATTTGTTACGCACTTGCAAGCGTTTAATGTCTTCTACAGAAACGCGCTTGTCATCAGGCACTCTAATGATCATGTCGTATTCTTTACCATCCTCTTTGAACACGCTCGCTTGAGAAGTCCCAGAGAAAGCAGAGCTCACCACTGATCCAATGGTTTGAGCGCTCACGCCGTATTTGTTAGCGTTTTGTCTTAAGATTTTCAGTTGCAATTGCGGTTGCGATTCGCTCGTGCTTGTACGATAGCTTTCAACCTTGCCTTTTAATTCAGGGCTTTCTAATAAGAATTTTTTCAAATTCTCCACGCTTTTATCCACCGCTTCTTGAGAATGGGAAAACACAAAGGTTTGAAAAGGCGAACTATCCCCACCGCCCCCTAAAAGAGCGACTTCAGAAAGATTAATAGTATCTAAACCTTTAGCTTCAGGCATGCTTCTTAATTCCTTCCTTAAAGCGCTCATCAACTCAAATTGCCCCAATTGGTGCTCTTTTTTGCGCTCTTTTAAAGGCTTGAGTTGCACAAAAATTTTCGCTCTAAAAGGGTTTTGTGTGGTGCCATAACCCACTTGCAAAGTGGTAAATTCCACTTCAGCATGCTTTTCAATCGCTTTTTGAAAGATCTTACTCTTTTGTGTCATGTAATCTATGCTCACGCCCGGTTTAGCCTTAAGCCACACCAAAAACCTCCCCCTATCTTCTTTCAGCATGAACTCCATACCCAATTTAGAAGCCACAAAAAGCGAACCCACAAACACCAAAACCACCGCTATAGAGATAATGAGCTTGTGGTTTAATACCCATTGGAGCAATCGGGTATAACGAGACTCTAAAGCCTTAAAAAAAGGCTCACTCCACACATAAAAACGAGAATGCCTGGGATTGACCACGACTGAGCTTACCATGGGGATAATCGTAACGACCACCACATACGAGAGAGCGATCGCTAAAGCCACCGTGATCCCAAAGCTTTGGAAAAAGCGCCCGATAATGCCTTTCATGTTCCCTATAGGCACAAAAACAGAGAGCAGCATCGCTGAAATCGCTACTAGAGCAAAGCCAATCTCCCTCACCCCCTCATAGCTCGCTTTTCGTTTACTCATGCCCATTTCTAGCTTTTTATGGATGTTTTCAATCACCACGATCGCATCATCAATGATAATCCCTATCGCTAGCGTTAAAGCCACCATGGTGAGCATGTTTAATGAAAAGCCCATCCATTGGATGAGCGCAAAAGTCCCCATGATAGAAATGGGGATAGAGATCGCTGAAACGAGGGTGATCGTGCCGTTACGCAAGAACACAAACACCACTAAAACCGCTAAAATCGCCCCTAAAATCAAGTCAAATTTCACGTCTTCAATAGAGGTGCGGATATAGCTCGTGGTGTCTAAAAAGGGTCTGATTTCATAACTAGGGCTAATGGCTTGAATGTGTTTTAAAGCTTCATACACCCTATCTACGATTTCAATTTCATTCGCTCCGGCAATCTTTTGGATTTCTAAAATCACACCGGGTTTGTCTTTAAAGCTCGCAAAAGTGTTGTCTTCTTCCAAACCGATTTCAATCTTTGCAATATCGCTAAGACGCACATGATTGCCCACTTGAATCTTTTCTACATCCGCGACGCTGTAACTATTCGCATTCACTAAAATAGACCATTCCCTTTGGCTATTGACAATGCGCCCCCCATCAATTTCCACATTCTCCGCTTTAAGCGTGCTGAAAAGATCGGCATAAGTCAGGTTGTATTTATTCATCAAAGTGGGATCGGCATAAATCCTAATCTGGCGCTCCCTAAAGCCGTTGAGCTGTACGCCCCCTACCCCATTGATTTTTTGGAGCATGGGTTTGATGGTGTTTTTAGCGTAGTCATTAAGGGTTGTAGCCGGCACGCTTGAACTGCTCACAAACAATGAAATAATGGCTTGGCTGTCAGTATCAAATTTATTGATAGAGGGTTTTTTAATGTTAGAGTCATCAAAACGCACCGAAGAAATTTTATTAACCACATCGTTTAAGGCTTCTTCATTAGGTTTTTCTAACTCAAATTCAATGACGACGATACTCACGTTTTTAGAACTCGTAGAAGTAACCTTTTTGATCCCATCAATCCCCATCACCGCTTCTTCAATCTTATCGGTTACCTTACTCTCTATGATTTCAGCGCTAGCCCCAGGATAAGTCGTAGTAACCACCACTGTAGGCAAATCAATTTTAGGGAAAAGCGCCACGCTCAATTTTTTAAAACCCATAGTCCCAAAAAAGACAATCGCCAAAGCAAACATTAAGGTCGTAATAGGACGATTAATCGCTGTTTTATACATCAAAATATCCTATTATTTCGTTTGGATAAACCCATCGCCAAAAAGCCCCACTGCCATAGGCTTAGACAAAAGGGCTTCAGCGCTCACTTTCCTGGTGTTTTCATCAACGGTGGGGTAAATCTTAGTGATTTTAATTTCATGCTGATTGGAATCCCCATCTATAGAATAAGTGTAAGTGTCCCCCACTTTGACTGCATTAATATATTTAGAATCAAATTCAATAACCAATTTCCTAGCATGGCTGACTAATCTCAATAACACGGTGTTATTCGCACTCACCCCTTCGCCCACTTGAATGTTTTTACTCGCTATTACGCCATCAAAAGGGGCTCTTAAAATGGTTTTATTCAATACCGCAATAGAATAAGCGTAATCCGATTCCAAACGCCTGTAATTGAACTCATAACTCTCTAGAGTGTTTTTATCCACAGCGCCCCCAATTTTGCTGTATCGTTGGTATTGCTTTTTAGCGAAAATGAGTTGTTGCTCGGTAGAATCGCTTTGAGCCTGTTTTTCTTGATTATACAAAAGCAACAAAACATCGCCCTTTTTGACCACGCTCCCCTCAGTAACCTTAATGCTATCCACAATCCCTGTGCTATCCAGAGTGAGCTTGGAATCTTGTATCGCTTTCACATTGAAAATCGCATACACTTTTTCGCCAGCTTCCATGCTCAAAAAACTCAAAAAAAGTCCTATTAAAATTTTTCGTATCATTTTTATCCCCTTAATGCACATAGTCGTCTATTTTATGCCCGCTGTTGAAAATGTAATTGGCTTTTTGCACTTCATAATTGTTGAGCGCTAAATTGTAAGCCACTTCCGCATCAAAGCGCGTGGTTAAGCCCCTTAAATAGGTGGTGAAATCCACTAAATTAGCGTCGTATTTCCTTTTAATATTGGCAAAAGAAAGATTAGCTGCATCCAAACTAGCCTTGGAAGATTCAATCTTGGCTCTGGCGATATCAAGCGATTTTCTGTAAAGCTGTTCGTCTTTTTCTTGCTCTAATTTTTTATACGCTAAATTCTTTTCATTCGCTAATTGGCCTAGCATGATAGATTGTTTTTGCAAGCTCAACCCTATATCATCAAAAATATTCAAAGTCGCAGTAACCCCAGCCGTGTTTTGCTGACCGGGGAAGAAGTTCCCAAAACTCCCCAAAGCGTAAGCGGGTTTTTGGATCCAAAAAAGCCATGAGTCATACACATCTATCTTGGGGTAATAATTGAGTTGCTTGTTTTGGTATCTGAGTGCAGAAATTTGCTCCCTTAAAGAAACCAAATCCTGCCTTTCTCTTAATTGCAAATTAGGCGCATCAATCGTAGTCTTTTTTAAATTTTTCACATTGAGATTAGTGAGGTATTCTAAAGTCAAGCGGTTTTGCTCCAAAGCAAATTGCATGTCTAAAATATCGTATTCGCTCAAATTCCCTTGCGCTTTTAAGCTTTGCAAATCATCAATCGTGGTTAGCCCTTTATCATAGAGTTTGGTAACCCTTTTAATGTCCGTTTTGATTTGCTCTAATTTCTTTTGCAAAGCGATCATGCGAGCTAAATTATTAAAATACTCATAATATTGTTGCACCACTTGCAAATACACGCTTTGGCGGCTATACTCTAAATTAGCCACAGTGGATCGGTAAGTCGCAGACTTTTCTTTGACATTATTCACATCGCTAAAACCATTAAACACATTCAATTTGACTTCAACTTGGAGTTGTTGCGTGTTGTATTTCTTAAAGTGCGGAGTATCCCTATTTTCATTCTTAAAATTATAACTCGTATTTAAGGTGGGTAAAAACATCGCTTTGGCGATGGTGTGGTTTTTCATCGCTTGCTTGACGCTGAGTTCTTGCGCTTGCAAACTGAGATTAGAGGTAGCCCCCTTTAGCAATTCATAAAGCCCCAAAGCGGCTTTATCGCTTTTTTCATGGTATTTAGCAATCTCTTGATTGATAGTGGTCGCTGTTTCTTTAGGCGAATGCAAAAAACCCGGTGTTGCTTCTAAAGAACTTGTCGGCGGATCAATGAGCTTTAAATTCTTATGGCTGTAATTGTTAAGGATTTGCTTGATTTCATCGGGGGTTTTAGAGGGGGTTTGGGCTAGAGTTAAAGCCGCACACAAGCCCCATAAACTAGCATATCTTATAATCGTTTTCATCAAATCCCCCTATCGTTTAGTTTTAGCATGCACTAATTGCACTAAATATTTTGCATTTTCTCTGGGTAAATCCGGCAGCATCCCATGCCCTAAATTAAAAATATGCCCTTGATGGCCCATGACTTTTAGAATCCTTTCAACCCCTTCTTCTAAAGCGTTTTTATCATAAAGGCGGGTGGGCTCTAAATTCCCTTGCAAAACATACTTACCGCCTAAAATCTTTTTTGCCGCAGTTAAAGGCGTGCCCCAATCCACGCCAAACACATCAAATTCCCCATCTATGCTATCCAAATAAGCGCCAATCCCTTTAGGGAAAAGGATAACCGGGATATGCGCATAGCGTTTTTTAAGCTCTTTAGAGATTTTTTTCAAATAATCCCAACTGAATTCCAAATACGCTTCTTTTTCTAAAGCGCTAGCCCATGAGTCAAAGATCATCACTGCATTGACCCCTGCTTGGATTTGAAGGCTCAAATACTCTATCAATTCAAGGCTTAATTTTTCTAAAAGCGCTTTTAAAACTTCAGGCTCGCTATAAAGCATTTTCTTGCTTTTAGCATACGATTTGCTCCCCTCGCCTTCTATCATGTAAGTCGCTAAAGTCCAAGGCGATCCGCAAAAACCGATTAACGCTTTCTCTTTAGAAAGCTTTTGGCGCGTTTGAGAAATCGTATCATAGACATAGTTCAGTTGTTTATAAGCCCCTACTTTTAGGCTTTCCACGCTTTTTAAATCCGTAATAGTCTCTAAAAAATGCGGCCCCTTTTTAGGGGTAAACTCCAAATTCAAGCCCATTTCCAAAGGCACTACTAAAATATCGCTAAACAAAATAGCCGCATCCACGCCTAAAATCTCTACCGGCTGTAGGGTAACTTCTGTGGCTAAATCGCTATTTTTACACAATTCCAAGAAACTCCCCGCTTTTTTACGGCTCTCTTGGTATTCGCTAAGGTAACGCCCCGCTTGCCTCATCATCCAAATGGGCGTATAAGGTATTTCCTTTCTAAAACATGCATCAATGAAAATCATCATAAATCCTTAAAGGTTTGTCTAATTATGGTTTTTATACTCTATAATTTGGTTATCAAAATGAATATTTTACCCTAAAAATCTCGTAAAATCATAAAAGGTGAAAGTGATACCAACAGAATAGATGTTCAATCGTGGCGTGCCAAAGGCTTTAGAAAATTTGCTTTGGATGAAATAAAAAGGGATACCACCCCTTGCTTCTATACTCAAGCCAAAATTTTTAGCCGCATTGAAAAACAAGCCCACACTCCCCACCGCTGATTGGATATTGAATTGATACTTATCAATCTTAGCCCCTAAAATTTGGAGCTGGTAGCCTAAGGCGATTTTAGGGATAACCCACCCCTTAAAAAGCCTAACCCCAGCCATAAATCCAGCGCTCATGAAATACGAATCGCCCATTCCTGCATCCAAATACCCCCCTAATAAAGCTTTCTTTTTTAAAACGAACCCTGCTTGAAAGCCTAAAGAAGCGTCATGATAAATTTTATCCATTAAAATAGGCGGGCGGTTTTTAGGGCGGATGGGGGATCTTTTAGTCGTTTCTGCATGCTGGTAAAGGTAGCCGATTTTAAAAGAGCCAAAATATTTTTTAGTAGGCTCTAGAGGTTTGAAAAAATCCCCATCCTTTTTGGCCAATAAAACGCCTTTTAAAAGGCTTAAGATTAAGAAAAATCTAAAAATCAAAGCTTTAATTCCCATTTTTGTTTGGAAAATTCTACAATCTTTCCATGGAATCTCGCATAAAGTTGCGCTAAAGAAATGGTGTTTTCATAAAGCGCTAAGGCGGAATTTAAATTCTCTTGAACGCCTTTTTCAAAAAAATGTTGCAATTCGTCATAATCTTCTATCTCTATGCCTAATTTTTTTAAAAAAAGATAGCTGTATTTATCCACCACCATCACTTCTTTAGCGCACACATAGCATAAAATCGCATCCGCGCTTTCTTTGCCAATGCCCTTTTGGTCTAAAAGCCACTCCCTGGTTACTTCTTGTTTAAAATTTTCAAAACTTTGAAAGTCTTTTAAAATATTCTTGCTCAAATCAATCAGCCGTTTGGCTTTTTGGTTATAAAACCCGCTAGGGCGGACACACTCTGCAAGCTTTGAAAACTCCACATAAGCGATTTTTTTAAGATTGATTTCATCATCATCTTCTAAAATAAAAGCGTTTTTTAGATTTTCTAAAGATTTCAAAACGGCTTCAAATTTCGTGTTTTGCGTTAAAACCACCCCTAGTAGAGCTTCAAATTTCAAAGCGTTAGGCCACCACCAAGCAGGGGCGTTTTTCAATAAATCCAAGCTCTTTAAAGCCTTTAAAATCTCAAAACTATCCAACACAATCACCGCCTGTAATAAAAAGAAATCAAAAAGAGTATTTCATTAAAAAAGAAGTAAAAATTAAAGCCAAAAGCCAACGCTTAAAGCGTTAGCCCCATACAAACACCTTTCTTAAAACTAAGTTAAAAGCCTTAAGATATTTTGTTGGACGGTGTTGGCTTGACTCATCGCGTAGCTGCCTGATTGCGCCAAAATGTTGTTTTTATTGAAATTCGCGCTCTCTTCAGCAAAATCCACATCCCTGATTTGAGATTCAGCCGCTTTAACATTCACTTGAGTGATGCTGATGTTATTCACGGTGCTAATCATTTGATTTTGCACAGAACCTAAATCAGAGCGGACTTTATCCAACATTTTCATCGCAGACTCGGCAATATCAATCACCACCATCGCGCCTCTTAAGGTTGTAACCCCAGATCCCAAGCTTTGATTGCCACTAGCGATGACAGCGTTATAGTTCGCGCCACTAGCTGATTTGACATTAGCGTTAAAATTCCCGGTAACATCGCGCAAATTCACCGTGGTTTCTGCCACTTGAGATTCCCCAAAACCAATCGCTGTGAAGCCTAAATGCTGTGAGTCAGAAGCTGAAACCACATTGATGCTCTTAGCGTCTAATCGTGTGAGAGAAAGCCTTCCGTAGTTAGTAGAGCCTTTTGTTAAATCCTGACCGCCATTAACCATCGTTAAAGCGCTAGGCCCGTTACTGACGCTATCGGTTTTAATTTCAATCCCACGACCATCTATACTGCGCAAATTCAAGCGCCCTTTTTGATCGGTATAAGCTTCCACGCCGGTTTCTGAAGTGACCGCATTGATCGCTGCGACCAATCTCCCATCTGAGTCATTTTTCTTAATATCTGCGATATTACCCAAATGGATCCCATTTAAGGTTAAATTACTCAAACTTCCTGACTGGACCGCCACATCGCTTGTGGTGATAACACTCGCATAAGCTTTAACCCCTGTTCGGTTAGAGTTCTTGTTAATCACTTCTGCTAACACGCCAATCCCTGTGCCTGCTGAACTAGAGACTTTGACGCTCTCTAAAGTTACATCATTCACACCATCCACTTGTTTAAAAGTCAAGCTAATATCCCCAGAAGCCGTGATTAACGCGCCTGTAGCGATACGAACTTGACCGATTTTATCGGAAGTGGTAGAGCCGATAGAAGCCTTAATACTTTGGTTAGAATAAGCCCCTACTTGGAATTCTTTGTTAGTGAATTGACCAGACAATAACGCTTGCCCGTTATAAGTAGTTGTGTTACCGATATTGTCTAAACCTTGAATCAAACGAACGATGTCAGATTGAATCGCTTTACGAGATTCTGTAGTTTGCCCATCTTGAGCCGCTTGAGTCGCTTTAACCTTAACGGTGTCTAAGATTTTCAACTGCTCATCCATAGCCTTATCCGCAACCTGGATAATCCCCATGCCGTCATTCGTGTTGGCAATCGCTTGACCCAAACTGCTCGCTTGTGAACGCAAAGAATCCGCCACCGTCATGCCTGATGCATCATCAGCCGCTTTATTAATCCTCAAACCTGAACTCAATCTCTCCAATGAAGTTTTAAGCGCATTTTGAGTGAGTGCGGATTGCACATGCGCATTCATCGCATTGATATTTGTATTGACCTGAAAAGCCATTGTTGTAACTCCTTGTTATAAAAAACCCAAAGGCATCCTTGCTTTTGGTTGGAACTATTATCGGTTAAAGTTTGAAATTTTAAAGGGTTTTATTTGAAAAGCAAAATTTAAAGGAGCATGAAAATGGGCTATAATCAAGAAAATTTATATCAAATCTTATTGCATGCAAACACCAATGGATACCATAAACTCACACAAGTTAAAAATCTAAACTTTTTTGAAAATAAAGACCATACTATCAAGCTTAACACTATCCATAACGGACTGCACATCCGCCCCCTAAATTATGTCAGTAATCTCTTTTTCAATCTGCAACGCATTATAGGGCTTGTAAGTTTGTTTGGGATATTATTTTCCATTAGTATTTATCTACCCTTTATAATGATTTTTGCAACAGTGCCTTGTATTCTCATCTCCAACCATATAGCAAAAAAACACAGCGCTTCCATAGATAAGCTTCAAGACCAAAAAGAGAGTATGCAAAATTACCTATACTCTGGATTAGATAACCAAAAGAACAAAGACAACCTATTATTTAACTTCATGCTAAATTTTCATCATAAATTTATTGAAAACAAAGAATTATATCTCAATCATTTTGTGAAAGTAGCCCAAAAAAACTTAATATCTACCATATATGCTGATGTTTTAACCACCATTCTAAGTATTGCACTCTTTTTTCTAATGGTTTTTATTATCCTTTCAAAATTAATTGGTGTGGGAGCAATTGCTGGGTATATCCAAGCATTTAGCTCTACTGAGCAGCAACTACAAGATTTATCGTTTTATGGAAAGTGGTTTTTTGCTATCAATAAATACTTTGAAAATTATTTTTGTATTTTAGATTACCAAACACCAAAACCAGAAACACAAATCAAATTAGAAGAAAAAATCCATAGCATTACATTTGAAAATGTTAGTTTCTCTTATCCTAATTCAAAACCTATTTTTGAAAACTTTAATCTCTCTTTACACTCTGATAAAATTTATGCATTAGTCGGCAAGAATGCTAGCGGAAAAACCACGCTGATTAAATTATTACTAGGGTTTTATACCCCAAATTCAGGTCAAATTATTATCAATAATAAATACTCATTACAAGATTTAGAGCTAAACAGCTACCACCGACAAATGAGCGCTGTATTCCAAGATTTTTCTCTTTATGCTGGGTATAGCATTAATAATAATCTTTTCATGCAAAACAACCCCACAAGAGAGCAATTAAAACAAAAGAGAGAAATGCTAAAATCTTTTGATGAAAATTTTCAAAATTGTCTTAATGATTACAGCAACGCATTATTTGGAACACAATATAATGGAATAGATTTTTCTCTGGGCTAAAAGCAACGCATAGCCACTATAAGAGCCTTTTTAAAGCCAAATCATTGTGTTGTTTTAGATGAGCCAAGCAGTGCTATTGATCCCATTATAGAAAAAGAGTTTTTGGATTTTATTTTTAAAAAATCGCAATCTAAGATGGCTTTAATCATTACGCACCGCATAGGTAGTGTCAGACAGGCTAATGAAATTATTGTGTTAGACAAAGGCAAACTTGTGGAACAAGGCAACTTTGAAACCCCTATAAAGAAACAGGGCTTATTTTCTGAATTGTATTTGAAGCAACAATACTAACAAGCGGTTAAAATGTTTGGTAATTTTGGGTATAATCCCAAAAGATTCAAATTTAAATAAGGAATGCCACCATGTTTGGGAATAAGCAGTTGCAACTTCAAATCAGTCAAAAAGATTCTGAAATTGCGGAGTTAAAAAAAGAAGTCAATCTCTATCAAAGCCTTTTAAATTTGTGCTTGCATGAAGGTTTTGTAGGGATTAAAAACAATAAAGTCGTTTTTAAGAGCGGGAATCTTGCAAGCTTAAACAATTTAGAAGAACAAAGCGTTCATTTTAAAGAAAATGCAGAGAGCGTTAATTTACAAGGGGTTTCTTATTCTTTAAAAAGCCAAAATATTGACGGCGTGCAGTATTTTTCGCTAGCCAAAAAAACAGGGGGTGTGGGAGAATACCATAAAAATGATTTGTTTAAGACTTTTTGCGCGAGCTTAAAAGAAGGCTTAGAGAACGCGCAAGAAAGCATGCAGTATTTCCATCAAGAAACCGGCTTGCTCTTAAATGCGGCTAAAAATGGTGAAGAGCATTCTGCTGAAGGATTGGGGACTGTTAATAAAACGGGTCAAGACATTGAATCGCTTTATGAAAAGATGCAAAACGCCACTTTATTAGCGGACTCTCTGAACCAACGGAGCAATGAAATCACTCAAGTCATTTCTTTGATTGATGATATTGCAGAACAAACCAATCTATTAGCCCTAAATGCCGCTATTGAGGCCGCACGAGCGGGCGAGCATGGGAGAGGGTTTGCGGTGGTGGCTGATGAGGTGAGAAAACTCGCTGAAAAAACCCAAAAAGCCACTAAAGAAATCGCTGTTGTCGTTAAAAGCATGCAACAAGAAGCGAACGATATTCAAACCAACACCCACGATATTAATTCTATTGTAGGCTCTATTAAGGGCGATGTAGAAGAGCTTAAATCCACCGTGAAAAATAACATGATTGTCGCGCAAGCGGCAAAATACACCATCTACAATATCAATAACCGGGTGTTTTGCGGTCTGGCCAAACTTGATCATGTGGTCTTTAAAAACAATCTTTATGGCATGGTCTTTGGCCTCAACTCCTTTGACATTACCAGCCATAAGAATTGCCGCTTAGGCAAATGGTATTATGAGGGCGCGGGCAAAGAGAATTTTTCCAACACTTCAGGCTATAGAGCTTTAGAAAGCCACCATGCGAGCGTGCATACTGAAGCTAATGATTTGGTTAAAGCCGTTCAAGAAGACCACATTACCGATTTAAAATACCTAGAGCATAAAGTGCATTTAATGGAAGATAGCGCTAAACATGTTAAAGAAAATATTGATAAGATGTTTTACGAAAAACAAGACGAGCTCAATAAAATCATTGAAAAAATTCAAAAAGGCGAATGATTCCATTCAATGAAGTGTTTTGATGTTTTCTAAATCCTTAGAAGCCCTACGCCATGCCAAACGCTACCGCAAAAGAGAGTTGTTTGACCCTTCATTAAAGGATTACGCTTCTAATGATTATCTGGGTTTGAGCGTTAAAAAAGACTTGCTTCAAAACGCTTTTGATAAGCTCCAATCCTTTAGCACTCATTCCCCCAAGGCTTCCATGCTAGTGAATGGCTACCACCCTTTGCATGCAGAATTAGAAGAACGATTAGCGGACTTGTTGGGGTTTGAAAGCGCTCTTTTAGTGGGGAGTGGTTTTTTGGGTAATCTGGCTTTAATAGACGCTCTTTTAGTCAAAAACGCCCTCTTATTCATAGACGATCACTACCATGCAAGCGGGATTTTTAGCGCCAAAGCGAAACCCAATCAAGTGGTTTTTTTCTCGCACAATGACGCTAAAGATTTACAACAAAAACTCTTTAACGCTCCTAAAAATAAACTCAAATTCATCGCCATTGAGGGGGTTTATTCTATGGATGCGAGCATCGCTCCCTATGATTTTTATGAGATCATTCAAGAGATTCCTAACGCTTTTTTAATCGTGGATGAAGCCCATAGTTTTGGGACTATCGGCGAGAATTTATTGGGTTTTTTAGAATATTACCGCATCAAAGAAAAAGACAAAATCATTAAGCTCAGCACTTTCTCTAAAGCGCTTGCGAGCTATGGGGCGTGTATTTTAGCCCCTTTACAAATCATAGAGTTTTTAATTAATCGCGCTAAAAGCGTGATTTACACCACCGCTTTAAGCCTGTTAGACACCGCTTTAACTTTGGCCCATTTAGAATACTTTATCGCACAAAAACAAGAATTAAAAAATGAGCTTAGCAAACACCAACAGATTATTTTTGAAACCTTAGGGATTAAAACGCCCACAGGATTTTTTACTTTAGAATTTGAAAACAATCTTGCTCTTTTAAACGCTCATCATTTTTTGAAAGAAAAGGGGTTTTTAGTGGGGGCTATCCGCCCCCCTACGGTTTCTAAACCCCTTTTACGAGTCTCTTTATCCCTCAAAAACAGCTTAGAAGACACTAAAGAGCTTGCGAACACCCTTTTAAATTATTCTAAAATACAATCTTCTTTTAAGAGTGATTAAATGCTAAAAAAGATTTTTTATGGTTTTATCGTTTTATTTTTGATTGTCATAGGGTTGTTAGCCATTCTTATCGCTCAAGTTTGGGTAACTACGGATAAGGATATTGCTAAAATTAAAGATTATCGCCCAAGCGTCGCTTCACAGATTTTAGACCGAAAAGGGCGTTTGATCGCTAATATTTATGATAAAGAATTCCGTTTTTATGCGCGTTTTGAAGAAATCCCCCCACGATTTGTTGAAAGCCTTTTAGCGGTAGAAGACACTCTCTTTTTTGAACATGGGGGGATCAATTTAGACGCTATCATGCGCGCTATGATTAAAAACGCTAAAAGCGGTCGTTACACCGAGGGGGGTAGCACCCTAACCCAACAACTCGTTAAAAACATGGTGCTCACACGAGAAAAAACCCTAACCAGAAAGCTCAAAGAAGCTATCATTTCTTTACGCATTGAAAAAGTCTTAAGCAAAGAAGAGATTTTAGAGCGCTATTTGAACCAAACTTTTTTTGGGCATGGGTATTATGGCGTGAAAACCGCAAGTTTAGGGTATTTTAAAAAACCTCTTGACAAACTCACGCTTAAAGAAATCGCCATGTTAGTCGCCTTGCCTAGGGCTCCAAGTTTTTATGACCCTACCAAAAATTTAGAATTTTCACTCTCTAGGGCTAATGATATTTTAAGACGGTTGTATTCTTTAGGCTGGATTTCTTCTAACGAACTCAAAGGCGCTCTCAATGAAGTGCCAATCGTCTATAACCAAACTTCCACGCAAAACACCGCTCCCTATGTGGTAGATGAAGTGTTGAAACAATTGGATCAATTAGACGGATTAAAAACTCAAGGCTATATTATAAAGCTCACGATAGATTTGGATTACCAACGCTTAGCGTTAGAGTCCTTGCGTTTTGGGCATCAAAAAATCTTAGAAAAAACCGCTAAAGAAAAACCAAAAACTAATGCGTCTAATGAAGATGAAGACAACTTGAACGCTAGCATGATCGTTACAGACACGAGCACCGGTAAGATCTTAGCTTTAGTGGGGGGGATTGATTATAAAAAAAGCGCTTTCAATCGCGCCACGCAAGCCAAACGGCAGTTTGGGAGCGCGATCAAGCCTTTTGTGTATCAAATCGCTTTTGATAATGGCTATTCCACGACTTCTAAAATCCCTGATACCGCACGAAACTTTGAAAATGGCAATTATAGTAAAAACAGCAAACAAAACCATGCATGGCACCCCAGCAATTATTCCCGCAAGTTTTTAGGGCTTGTAACCTTACAAGAAGCTTTGAGTCATTCGTTAAATCTAGCCACGATCAATTTAAGCGATCAGCTTGGCTTTGAAAAAATTTATCAATCTTTAAGCGATATGGGGTTTAAAAACCTCCCTAAAGACTTGTCTATTGTGTTAGGGAGCTTTGCTATCTCACCGATTGAAGCGGCTGAAAAGTATTCTTTATTTTCTAATTACGGCACCATGCTCAAACCCATGCTCATTGAAAGCATTACCGATCAGCAAAACAATATCAAAACTTTCACGCCCATGGAAACCAAAAAGATCACCTCCAAAGAACAGGCTTTTTTAACCCTTTCAGTGCTGATGAATGCGGTAGAAAACGGCACAGGGAGTTTGGCTCGCATTAAAGGTTTAGAAATTGCCGGTAAAACCGGGACTTCTAACAACAATATTGACGCTTGGTTCATTGGCTTTACCCCCACCTTGCAAAGCGTGATCTGGTTTGGGAGGGACGATAACACGCCTATTAGCAAAGGAGCGACAGGAGGCGTTGTGAGCGCGCCTGTGTATTCGTATTTCATGCGTAACATTTTAGCGATTGAACCCTCTTTAAAAAGAAAGTTTGATGTCCCCAAAGGCTTGCGTAAAGAAATCGTGGATAAAATCCCCTACTACTCAACTCCTAACTCCATCACCCCCACCCCCCAAAAAACAGACGATAGCGAAGAACCCTTATTGTTCTAATCCTACATGGCTATAGGGACTTTAACATCTCCGTAATTGATAGAATCTTTAAAGATTTCTTCCACTTTAGCCACAAGGATACTCACCGCTTGATTGTCTAATCCCATTTTATGCAACCCTTCGCTCAAAGCGTCCTTATCAAAACCACGCGCACGCACTAACGCAAACACTTCCTCATTGTTAGGATTGATATAAATCCCTAAACGATCCACATTCATCAAGCTGTCATAAATGGGCTGTGTCATTTGGATAAACATTTCATTAGTGATCTTTTGCTTGATGCGGTTGGATTTGGAAAGGTAAGCCTCCTTGAGTTTATGCACGATGTTTTGCGCCACTCTTATTGTCGCTCTTTTGGTAGCGATTTTTTCTATTTCTTCAGTTTTCTTACCATCCACAATGTGCGAGCTATCCACCCCTTGCGTGAGATACTGACTGCGATTTTGCAACATCCAATAAGGCACATCTTGTAAAAAAGAATTCCTTTGCGAAGTGTTTGGGCAAGTGCAAGCCTGCAACATCAAAACACCCAATCCGCATAAAAATAATTGCTTGCTTTTTAAAAAAGATTTTTCTAACACGCTATCCCCTTTGATTTTGATTTTACAGAGTGTAACACAAATCTTTAAGATTTTAAACAATAATCAGGTAAAAAATAAAAAAAAATAAAATGATTGAAACTTTATTTAAAAAAATCAACACGCAGTTGAGCATTAGAATAAGCCGGGTTCTGTCAATGGATGGCCATTTATCTGGGAAATATTTTGCAATATTCCTCAAGCGAAGCGTGTATCAATTTAGACTTACCATGCGCTTCTTGCTACAAATTGGGTTTACCCAAACAAGCTAAATTGCTTTAGCTCTGGTGGGCTCTTACCCCACCCTTTCACCCTTACCTTAAAAAGGCGGTTTGCTTTCTGTGGCACTTTCCCTTAGCTTGCGCTAGCCATCCGTTAGATGGAATTTTGTCTAATGTAGCCCGGACTTTCCTCTATTCTAAAATAGCGACCATCTTCTAATGCGTTGATATATTAGAAAAAAGTAGCTTTAAAAGAGTTTAAAAATTAAGGGTGTAGAGAATATTTTTATTATTCTCATAGCTCACAAGGATAAGCTCATTATCCCTAAACCCTCCAGCGCTGATATTTTTAATCTCTTTAGGCAAGCCATAAACTTCAAGAATCTCTTCTTTTGTAGGGTCTATGACTAAAAGCGTGTTAAATTCCTTACTGAACGCATAAAGCTTATTATCCTTTAACGCTAGTGCGCTGATAACTAACTCGCCCAGTTTCCTTTTTTCTTTAAGTTTGGCATTGCCTAATTCAAGTAAAAACTCCCCATGCACTTGCTTGTCGCTATTAAGCATGGAGATGATAATCAAATCCTTATAACGCTTGTTAGGAGCGGTGATTAAATAAGTGGATTTAGCCCCTCTTCTTGCAGCACTGACATAATAGTTTTTCGCCCTAGAAGTTTTCAAGCGGCTGCGTTCCACTTCATCAAAAGAGTCAGCCCCTTCTAAAAAATAAGGGAAGTTTTTAAGCGCGTTAGCGTTTTTGTTAGGAGTGATTTCCACGCTCGTTTTATTATTGCCCATGATCACAATGTTTTCATCTTCGTTAAAATCCGCCCCCACAAACGACCCCACCGTCGCGCTATAATAACTATCCAACACCATATGGCTGTGAATGGTTTTCAAATCGTTACCCGTAAGATAAAGGCCTTGGTTTTCTGTGGTAAGGATCGCCCTGTCTTCATTGAAATTCAAATCCGTGATCGCTCCATTCAGTTTTAAAAAAAGCTCTTCTTTTTTTCCAATCTTTAGAGTTTTTGTAATTTCTAAAGGCGAATGATCATAATCATTATCTTTAGGCAAAGCGCTCAATTTCAAAGGCTCGCCCACATCTCTTCTGCCAAAAACGCTTCTTGGGAATTTCAAATGATTCCAATTCTCCATAGACCAGACCGATTCTTTCAAATTCCACGAAAAACGCACCGGATCGCTTTGCCCTATGTAAGGGAAAGGCCCGGTAGAGAAAAACGCTTGCACGGCGTTAGAACCCACCACCATAAAGAAAACATAAAAAGCGCTTTTTTGGAGCGTGTTTAATGAGCGATCTTTAAAAAGTTGGGTATTAGGAGCAAAAAAGAGCAAAACCGCTAAAAGCGCCACCACGCTAAAAAAGACAAAAAGCGCCCAAAACTGCGTGTGCAAGCCCAAAATAGCGAGCGCAAAGCCCTGCCCCACATCTTCTAAAGCATGGCTACTGGTATGATAAAAGCTCTCATATAACCCGCTACTAGCCATGAGCAATAGCAGGGCAATGTATTTAGGCTTAAACCCAAAACGCACCACCAAAAGCGCCACAGCCCCTATTAAAATCATGTTGATGCGTTGTGCCCAGCAAAAAATACAAGGCGAATCTTTCAAAACATAGCCAAAATAAAAATTCGCCAAACCCACAGGAAAGATTAAAATCCCTAAGATCGCCAAAGAAAAAAGATTATAAAATCGGATTTCTTTATTCATGCATCCCCCTATAAATTCATATTAGGCAAAACGCTAGAGCTGTGGGCTATAAAAATAATCAGCTCCACTAACCACACCACCATCAAAATCCCAAACGCCCAATTTTCTTTTTCAGGCTTTTTAAACGCTATCAAAATAGCGAATAGACTCAAAAGCAGTCCTAAAAACTCCATGCCATTCCTTAAAATTTTCGTAGGATTATACTCAAAAACAAACTATGGGTAAATAAAAGATTAGGGGCGAGACCACTCAAGCGGTTTTTAACCCCTTTTCCAATCAATACACCACGCTCAAACGCTCTTTAAAGCTAGCGTTGAGATTGAGAAAGGCTTGTAAATCAATCTCTTCATAGCCGTCTAAAAATATCCTTTCGTTTCCACTTTTGGCTAAATATTCTTGCGCTTCTTCAGCGCACACGATACAAAAGTAAGCGTCTTCGCATTTATAGAGTTTATCTTTGATGATAATCTCTAGCGATGAATTGAGCGTTTTGCCGCATTGTAGGGCTAAATTTAGGGCTTTGTCAAAGGGCGTTAAATGAGAATGGTTGAAAAGCGTTATTCCCTCTTTGTCGTTTGTAATTTGCGCTTTGTCTTCTAAGGTATAAACTTTAAAGCCACAATTTAAATCGCTGTCTTTTGATGATTGGATTATTTTTGAAGCGGCTCTTTTAACCCTTTCAATGGTAATGTCGCTAATGACAGGCTTTGCGCTTTTTAAAACATTCTTACAAAAATCATAAGCGCTTTTATCTTCTTTTATCTCTTCATCAATTTGAACTAAAATAAATTCCCTATTGCCCTTATCTTCTGCGTTTAATTCCATCACCGCATGCGCGGTTGTCCCGCTCCCGGCGAAAAAGTCTAAGATGATGTCGCCCTCGTTTGTAGAAGTTGAATGCAGAATGATTTTTTTCATAAATTCTACGCCTTTTGGATAAGGAAAATATTCTCCCATTCCCAAACTTAAAAGCTCTTTTGTTGCGGTTTGATTCATGTAACAATTATCGCTAAATATTAAACTATCAAAAGTTTTTTGCGTGGTTTTTAAATCCTTTAAATAGCGTTTATAAATAAAGCCTCTTTCATTTTCCTTATGCTCTTTTTTAAAACAAATCCTCCCCTCATCAATGTGTTTTTGTAAAGTATTTTGAGAAAAAAGCCAAAATCTACCTTCTGGCGGATAATCCACTTTATTCGTATAAGGATTAGTAACCCCAAAATATCCTGTTTTTATATTCCCGCTTTTTGCACTAGGGTTATCATTAATCCATGCTCCATTAGGGTCGTTATCGGGGTTTTTGTAATTTTCCAAATTCTTTTCTCCCCCCAAGAGATTTGTATAATTTTTATCTTTAGCATAACAGAGCAAAAACTCATGCTGGTAATTTAATCCGATTTTTGCATCGTTGGTTGTGGATTTTGTTTTACGGATAAAATCTCCAACAAAATTATCTTCCCCAAAAATTTCATCGCATAAAAGTTTGAGTTGGGCGCATTCGTTATCGTCAATGCTGATAAAAATCACACCATCTTCTTTAAGCAAATCGCGCGCTAATTTTAGGCGAGGCAGCATGAAACTAAGCCACCCGCTATGGCTCCTACTCCACTTGAATGTTTTTAAAAAATTTCAAGCTCTCGCTTTCTGTTTCCTTTCCGTTTTCATCTATTTCCATTAAGCCCACTTCCCTTAAAATCTTTTGATAATCTTTCCTGAAATTATCCGGATAAATAAATTCATCGCTTTGCGTGTTGTAGGGCGGATCAATGTAAATCATCTTTATTTTTTCGCTGTAAGCGGATTTTAAAAGCTTGAGGCCATCAAGATTGTCGCCTATGATAATAGCGTTGTTGGGGTGTTTATTTGCTGAAGTTTGGGGCGTAAAGCTTTCTTGTAATTTGAGTAATTTGTGGCAAGGTTGAGAGTAAAGGGCGTTAGCCAAGCCTTTGCCCGTCCAAGTGAGCTCATAGCCGCTTATATCATTCATGCTTTCATTGAAGCCTAAAAGCGTTTTGATAGCACTCAAACTCACTTGTCCGTCTTTTATCGTTTGCGGGAAGTTCTTTAAAAGCATCTCAAAAAGGGGGTTATTTTCTTGCTGGCTTTGGATGGTGTTGATACCCATTTTTTTGGCTTGATTTTTATCTGTCATGGCGTGTCCTTTAATGCGTTTTTAAGCGCGCTTAATAAATCTTGTTGGTTGATGCGTGTGGCAAAAACGACTCGTATTTTTGCGTTTTTTAAATTTTGAGATAGCGTTTTAAAAAAGATCTTAGCGTATTCAATTTTACGCTTTTCATCTTGCGGGATGTCGCTCTCTTTTTCATAGCCTTTGGTTTCGCAAACAAAAAAGATTTTTGTGCCCTTGTTGTCTTTAAGCAAATAAGCAAAATCAGGCTCATAGTTTTTATAAGGCGTTGGGATTTTAAATTTAGGGAGCTTGGCAAAAACTTCCATGCTTTTACCTTCCACTTTTACCCGCTCTTTGCTCACTTCTTCTTCAATTTTAGAATCATAAATGATCGTATCATAAAGATAGTTTTGGCTTGGAGTTTGCGCGCTTTTGTATTTGCCTAATTGGTGTTTTTCAATCTCAGTTTTGGGCGAGCCGTCTTCAAAATAAAGCGGATCGGTTTTATCAAAAGCCGTGTTAGAAAAGGCGTTTTGGCAAAATTCATAACTCACGCAAGAAAGCAAATTCGCATGCAATTCGTCTTTGATGATGCCTTTAAGCAATTTAAAGGCGTTTTTGGGTGAGTTTAAAAAATGCTCTTTGTTTAAAGCGTTGTAGAGTTCAAGCGTGAATTTTAAGGGCAACGATTCGTCTTTGGCAAAGTCAAGCAAAAGCGCGTTTATTTCTTTTTGTAAAGCGTTAGCGTAGTCTCTGATTTTTAGGGTGCTTGATTGCTCTGTAATGATCCTGTTGGTTTTTGGGTCATACCATTGGCTTTCAAATTTGATTGCCTCAGCGCTCACATGGCTTTCATTAAACGCTTTGGCGATAGATTCTATCAGCTTGGTTTTTTGGATATTTTGATAGTTTATACGGCTTTGCGCGTTGATGGTTTGCCATAACTCTTTAAATTCCTTAGCTAAATTTTGGCGGATTTTGACTTTTTCCTGAGACTGGTTAGCGTTTATAACTTGATCGCGCTTGTTGGTTGGATTTTCAGCCATTTTAAAGGCGCTTAAAACGGCGCAATATTCTTCATCGCTTAAAAAGTCTTTTATCGTTTTTTCGTTGTTTTGCATCGTCTCACAAATAGGGGCAATGATTTTGTAAGCGTTGTTGGTTTCATCAAATTCTACGGCGTTTAATGTTTCCAATGTATCGCAAAATTTATTGATCTTTCTTTCATTAAGCCCTAACTTGGCTAAATCCTCTCTGTCTAGCGTATTGCCACCACCAATAAAGCTGCTCGCTTCAATCTCTTTTTGCAAACCCTCCATAAAGCCCACTTCTTCGCCACTCACTAGCATGTCAAGGTGGTTTATTTTATAAAAAATGTCGTCGTTTGCCTTTAAAAATCCATGCGTAACGCGCTTGCCCTCTTGATTGAGCGCGATTCTTAACCCGCGCCCCACTTGCTGATGGCGGCTTGTTTCGCTGGTGGAGTTTGCCAGTTTAATAAGGGTAAAAATGTTGGGATTGTCCCAACCCTCTTGCAAAGCCCACACGCTAAAGATAAAACGCAAAGGCGTTTGAAAGGAAAGCAGTTTTTCTTTTTCGCTCAAAATCATTTTAATGTCGTTGGCTTCAATGTTTTCTTTATTGCTTTCTTTTCTGCCTTTATTGAGCGCTACGCTATCGCCGCTAAAATAGCCTTGATGGACGCGTAAATTACCGCTCTCATCAAAATCTCTCGCTAAATATTCTTTATAGCTTGGCGATAAATTTTCCCTTGCTAGAATTGAAGCGCGTTTGAGTTTGTAAAGCCTTTCAAATTCGGTTTTAATAAAGGGTGCGCCTTTGTTATCAATTTGCCTAAAATCCTCAATTTTTGGGATAAAAAACAGGCTTAACGCTTTAATGTTTTGCTCAAATAAAAACGCCTCTTTTTCAAAATGCAAGTCAATGGCTTTTTCTAAAAGGGTGCTGATTTCATCTTGCGTGAGTTTATAAGAAGCCTTTTCAAGCGTAGCGCCATCGCTCAAATAAGCCCTATCTTTGGTGATTTTAACCAAGCTAACGCCGTTAAAAGACGCGCCAATTTTGCCTAAATCCTCTCCTTTTGAAAGCGTGATTCGTTTGAGAATGCCCGCTTTGTAAAAGGCAATTTTTGCGCTTTTTGAATCCGCATTGAGCAAAAACGGGCTTTGCGAATCTTGCATGACAGAATGGATGCGGATTTGTTTGACAAGGTAATTTCTAAACGCGCTGATTGAATCCAAACAAAAGGCTACATTGCTTAAAGCATGCTCTTTTTCTTTTGCAAAAGTCGCCCCAAAGCGAAAATAAAGCGTGCCTATTTTGCCAAAATACTTACCAAACGCTTCACCTTTAAGCAAATGCGGCTCGTCTATGATGGAAATAGGCTTTAAATCAGCGATATTTTCAAAAATGCTTTTGGCGTTAAAAAGGTTTTCGCTGTTTTTATTGAGTATGTTTTTTTCACCCTTGTCAATCGCGCTGTTAGTGAGGAGCAAGACGCTCAGTTCGTCTTGGTTTTTAATGTAATGATTGATGATATTGCTTTGCGATTTATCCCCTTCATAAGTGTAGGTTTTCAGGTGGCGTTTGAATTCTAAATAAAAATAATCTTTCGTAAGGCGGATATTTTGCTTAACCGACTCTAAAATGGCTTTTCGTGGGACAAAGATGATGAATTTATTTTGCCCATAAGCCTTATGGAGCGCAAAGATCAAATTCAAATAAGTGAAAGTCTTGCCCGTGCCTGTTTCCATTAAAACATCAACATTGAGCTTGCCGCTTAAATTTTTGACAGGGATCTCGCATGCGGTGTGGAATTGATTTAAACAATCTTTTAGATTTAAGGCATCGTGGCGCTTAAAATCAAAGCCATCTAAAAGCGTGATAATGTTGTTAACACACTCTTGCTGGTAGTCTTGTTTTTCAAAAATCATTGGTGTTTTTGCCTTTGGTGTTTGCGAGCGTCTTAACCTGAAATGGGTAAAAATATAACCCAAAGCCCCTTTTTAGAGCTTGAATTATCTTACACCCATCACAATCAAGTTTTCAAAAAATTCATCAAGAGAATCAATTCAAAACAAGAGTTTAGAGCCACTAACCTCTAACTTTCAAAGCTTCTAAAGCATGTTTTTTGCCAATTTCAAAGGCTTTTTTGTTGGTGTCAGCGACTTTTGCAGGGACTTTTTTAAGCATGGTGTCTAGCACGATATTTTCTTCTACGCACTTAGTAAGCTCCACGGTAATGGCTAAGGCTACCACAGATTGCGTGATGATATTACCCACTTCATCTTTAGCGATACTGATGATAGGGATTTTATAAATTTGATACTTTTCTTCGTCTTCTTTAGTGGGAGTTACCAGATTGGGATCAATGACAACGATACCGCCTTGTTTAATATCGCTTTTAAACTGGTTGTAGCTGATTTGAGCGACTGAAAGCATGAAATCAATCTCGCCCTCTTTAGCATAAGGGAAAATGATTTCATCTCTGTCTAGCAAAATATCCACTTTAGTGGGCCCTCCACGCACTTGCGAAGTATAGGTGGAAGTCTTAGTGCCATAGCCCCCACTCACAATCTTAGCTTCAGCTAAAATCTCCCCCGCTAACAACACGCCTTGCCCTCCAACGCCCGTAAATCGTAATTGCGCTTCCATTATTGTTTTCCTTGTGCTTTTTCAATGATTTCTTGATACGCTTCGCAATATTCTTTCCTGTCCGTGTCATGCTTTAAAACGCCTGTAGGGAATTTATCCACCCTTTCTTCAGGGCTCATGGCTTCAAATTGGCGTTTGCTCACCAATCGGCTTTCCATCCATTTTAGCATTTGAGACGCTTCGCCCATTTTATTCTTACGCCCTAAATTGATATGGCAATTGCTATGGACATCAAAGAAGCTAAAGCCCTTGTGCGAGAAACCTTCTTTAAGCACTTTTTCTAATTTTTGAGGGTCTAAAACGCTCTCTCTAGCCACAAAACTCGCTCCGGCGGCGGTGGTTAAAGCGCATGGGTCAAATTGGTTATCAATATTCCCCCATTGAGCCGTAACCGTCCACATGCCATTAGGCGTGGTGGGCGAAGTTTGGGAGTTGGTCAAACCATAAATGAAATTATTCACTAAAATAAAATTCAAATCAATGTTTCTTCTGCATGCATGCATGGTGTGATTGCCTCCAATCGCAAAGCCATCGCCATCGCCAGAAACCACGATCACATGCTTACTAGGATTAGCCATTTTAATCCCTGTCGCATACGCCACAGCCCTACCATGCGTGGTGTGAACGGTGTTGCAATTCACATACGAACTCATGCGCCCGCTGCAACCAATCCCGCTCACCAAACACACATCATCCATTTTCCAACCTAAAGCGTCAATCGTGCGGATAATGGATTTCAAAATCACGCCATCGCCACAGCCCCAACACCACAAAGTGGGTATTTTATCCACACGCAAATATTCATCATAATTAAACGCCATTTTAAAGCTCCTTCAATTTTGCGATGATTTGTTTAGGCGAAATCGTGCGCCCATTGGCTTGCCCCAAGAAATGCACCTTTCTTTGCATAGCCCTTTCAATCTCTTCTAAATACTGCCCTTTATTCAATTCAATCACAAGGATTTTTTCGTATTTATCCCCTATTTCTTTCAAGCGTTTAGCCGGGCTTGGCCATAAGGTTTTAGGCCTGAAAAAGCCGACTTTTTGCTTGCTTTCTTTATTGTAATCTTTCAAGGCTTCTTTAACCGCTAGAGAAACCGAACCATAAGCGATAACAACGATTTCAGCACCCTCTAAATCCATTTCCTCATTTTCATTGATAATGTCTTGCTTGGATTCAATCTTATTAAATAATCTGTCAATCAAATCCCCACCGATTTTAGCGTCTTCAGTAGGAAAGCCAATAGGCCCATGGTGCAAGCCTGAAACATGGTAGCGATAGCCTTTAAAGAAAGGGTTTAAGACAGCCGGCTCGTCTTGCGCGACCCCATAAGGTTTGTAATCTTTCTTATCGCCTACAAATTCCTTACGATTAATGGTCATTTTTTGCACTTCTTCTAAATCTGGGATTTGCACCTTGCCATACATATGCCCTACGGTTTCATCCATGAGCAAGAATACAGGGGTCATGAGCATTTCAGCCAAATTGAACGCGCGAACGGTCTCTGTGTAAGCTTCTTCCAAACTAGCAGGAGCGAGCGCGACGGCTTTAAAATCCCCATGTATGGGGTGTTTTAAGAAACTCACATCGCCTTGAGCCACACGAGTGGGCATTCCGGTTGATGGGCCTGAACGCATCACATCAGTGATCACTAAAGGGATTTCTGCCATGAAAGAATAACCGATTTGCTCCACTTTCAATGAAATACCAGGCCCAGAGCTCGCTGTCATAGACTTCGTCCCACTCATGCTCGCCCCTAAAGACACGCTAATCCCACTGATTTCATCTTCCATTTGGATAAAATGACCGCCGCATTTGGGCAAAGCCACGCTCATCGCATGCATAATATCCGAGCTTGGCGTGATAGGATAGCCCCCAAAAAACCGACACCCCACTTCAATCGCCGCTTTAGCGACTAATTCATTCCCGTCAGAAATAATCTCACGCATTATTTGCCTCTCCCTTCTAAAATAGTCTCTTCTAAGAGCATGTATTTATTGTCCTTAACCTTTTGGCTTCTTTCTTGGGCTTCTTTAGAAACTTTAGCGAATTTGAAATCTTTCCTATCAGCCACATAAATCGCAAAATCCGGGCAGTGCAACTCGCATTGCACGCAACCGATACAACTCTCTGGATAGGCTACTTTAGCCACTTTTCCAAGCACCCTTTCTTTTTCAATCCCCATGCCAAGAACCCCAGCAGGGCATACCGATACGCAAATATCACAGCCCTTACACCTGTCTTCATTCACCCAAACGGCAACCCCATCTGGAGCGCTCATTTTAGCCATTCACTCTCCTTTGTGCTAAAAGCTGTATTTAAAGCCCTAGCCATCAAAATTTGCCTAAAATTGTAGCAAGCCTTTTTTAATAAAATCTAAAATGCTTTAATAGTAAGAACTTAAAATTAAAATGAGAAAATACTAAACACTTTTTACTCAATTTAAAAGAAAAAACGCCCCATTTACCTTAATTTTAAAAATGATTATTAGAAAGATTAATGTTTTTTAAATGCTCTTTATAAGTCGCGCTGAAAGCATGTTTTTTATCCGGCATTTTCACAAAATACAAGAAATCCGTTTTTTTAGGGAAAATCACGGCTCTAATCGCTTCTAGGCTCACGCTCCCTACAGGATTTTTAGGCAAACCCTTAAACTTATAGGTGTTGTAGGGGGTGTTATCGGTTTTAATGCGCTCTTTGGTTACTTTAGCGTGTGAAAATTCCTGATAATTCAAAGCCCCATCCATTTGTAAAGGCATGCCTTTTTTCAAGCGGTTAAAAATCACGCTCGCAATCAAGGGCATTTCTTCAACATTAGCGGCTTCTTTTTGCACAATAGAAGCGAGAATGATTTTTTCAAACCACTCTTCTTTATGGTAGTATCCAAGCCATTGTTTGCTTAAAGCTTCGTGTTTTTTGAGAGATTGACTGATCAAAGTTTGCATGATTTTAAAAGCGTCCTCCCCTAAAGGCAAATGATAAGTGTCTGGCCATATCACCCCATCTTCTATCACAGCGCCATTCAATCGTGGAGCGATGCTTTCATAAGCCTGATTGAGATCGCTTGTTTCTAGTTGGTAAGTCTCGCTCAAAATTTGCGTGAAAAAATAGCGGCTTTCTCCAGGGATTAGAGTCGCGCTTTTTTGCGCCGCTTTTGCCTTAATCAAACGGACTAAAAAATCCCCCTTTCTTAAAGCCCCATCGCCCATATCAATATAACCTTTTTTAGGCATGCCTATTAGGCGTAAAAAAAGCAAATCCAAAGCGTTAATATCCACGCCTTGCTCTTTTAAAGAAAAAAACACTTTTTTGATCGAACCTTGCGGGACAACCACCACTTTGTTAAGATAAATTGGTATACTTAAATAAAAAAGAATACTGATGAATAAAAGAAAACATGTATCCAAGAAAGTATTTAATGTCATTATCTTGTTTGTGGCAGTATTCACTCTTTTAGTTGTCATCCATAAAACCCTTTCAAACGGCATTCACATACAAAATTTAAAAATTGGGAAGCTTGGCATTTCTGAATTATACTTAAAACTCAATAACAAGCTTTCTTTAGAAGTTGAACGCATTGATCTCTCTTCTTTCTTCCATCAAAAACCCACTAAAAAGCGTTTAGACGTTTCTGATCTGATTAAAAATATCCGTTATGGCATTTGGGCGGTGTCTTATTTTGAAAAACTTAAAGTCAAAGAAATCATTTTAGACGATAAAAATAAAGCCAATATCTTTTTTGATGGGAATAAATACGAGTTAGAATTCCCGGGAGTCAAAGGGGAATTTTCCCTAGAAGATGATAAAAATATCAAGCTTAAAATCATTAATTTGCTTTTTAAAGATATTAAAGTCCAAGTAGATGGCAATGCCCACTATTCGCCTAAAGCTAGGAAAATGGCGTTTAATTTGATTGTCAAGCCCTTAATTGAACCCAGTGCTGCAATTTATTTGCAAGGGCTAACCGATTTAAAAACCATAGAATTAAAAATCAACACTTCTCCAATGAAAAGCCTGGCGTTTTTAAAGCCTCTTTTCCAACACCAATCGCAAAAAAATTTAAAAACATGGATTTTTGACAAGATCCAATTTGCTAGCTTTAAGATTGATAACGCTTTAATCAAAGCTAATTTCACTCCTAGCGAGTTTATCCCATCGCTTTTGAAAAATTCTGTAGTTAAAGCCACTTTGATGAAGCCTTCAGTCGTTTTTAATGATGGCTTATCGCCCATTAAAATGGATAAAACCGAATTGATCTTCAAAAACAAACAGCTTCTCATACAGCCCCAAAAAATCGCTTATGAAACCATGGAATTAACCGGCTCTTACGCCACTTTTTCCAATTTGTTAGAAGCCCCTAAGTTGGAGATTTTTTTAAAAACGACCCCTAATTATTATGGCGATAGCGTTAAGGATTTATTGAGCGCTTATAAGGTCGTTTTACCTTTGGATAAAATCAGCACGCCATCTAGCGCGGATTTGAAACTCACCTTGCAATTCTTAAAAAACACCGCCCCTTTATTTAGCGTTCAAGGCAATGTTAATTTGCAAGAAGGCACCCTCTCGCTCTATAATATCCCCCTTTATACGCAAAGCGCTAGCGTAAACTTAGATATTACCCAAGAATACCAATACATCTATATAGAAACTACCCACACCCGCTATGAAAACATGCTGGATTTAGACGCTAAAATCGCTTTAGATTTGAATAAAAAAACCCTTTCTTTGGATTCTTTAGTCCATAAAATACGATTCAACACTAACAATAATATCAATATGCGTTCTTATGGCTTGAATAACGACCAAGATAACCCACAGCCTGCTAAATTTTCTTTAGATTTAAAAAGCTTGCATTCTATTATTCAAGAGGGTGAAAACTCAGAGGCGTTTAGAAGAAAAATCATAGACACCATTAAAGCCCAAAGTGAAGACAAATTCACCAAAGATGTTTTCTATGCTACAGGAGACACTCTTAAAAACCTTTCTTTGAATTTTGATTTTTCTAACCCCAACCACATGCAATGGAGCGTGCCACAACTTTTATTAGAGGGCGAATTTAAAGATGACGCCTATGTTTTTAGAATCAAAGATTTGAAAAAAATCAAGCCCTATTCCCCTATTATGAAATATTTCGCCTTAGAAGATGGCTCTTTAGAAGTTTCTACGAGCGATTTTGTCAATATTGATTTTTTTGCTAAGGATTTAAAAATCACTTTACCCATCTATCATAGCAACGGCAGGCAATTTGATTCCCTCTCTTTATTTGGCTCTATTAATAAAGATGAAATTTCTGTCTATACTCCAAGCAAAAGCATATCTATAAAAGTTAAAGGGGATCAAAAGGATATTACTCTTAATAACATTGATTTGAGTATTGACGATTTTTTAGATAGCAAGATGCCAGCGATTGCGGGATTATTCTCAAAAGAACGAAAAGAAAAGCCTAGCTCTAAAGAAATCCAAGATGAAGATATTTTCATTAGCGCCAAACAACGCTATGAAAAAGCCCACAAAATTATCCCCATCTCTACACGCATCCATGCTAAAGATGTCGTGTTAATCTATAAAAAAATGCCTTTTCCTTTAGAAAATCTTGATATTGTCGCTCAAGATGACAGAGTGAAAATCGATGGCAATTATAAAAACGGCATGATCATGGCGGATTTAGTGCATGGGGCTTTGTATCTTAAGGCCCATAATTTTAGCGGGGATTATATCAATACCATCCTCCAAAAAGATTTCGTAGAAGGGGGCTTATTCACGCTTATTGGGGCTCTTGAAGATCAGGTTTTCAACGGCGAATTGAAATTCCAAAACACAAGCTTGAAGAATTTCGCCCTCATGCAAAACATGATCAATCTCATCAACACCATTCCCTCTCTCATTGTCTTTAAGAACCCTCATCTAGGGGCTAATGGCTATCAAATCAAAACCGGATCTGTTGTTTTTGGGATCACTAAAGAATATTTAGGGTTAGAAAAAATTGATCTTATCGGCAAAACGCTTGATATTGCTGGCAATGGGATCATTGAATTAGACAAAAACAAATTGGATTTGAATTTAGAAGTTTCCACTATCAAGGCTTTGAGTAATGTCTTAAATAAAATCCCTATTGTGGGCTATCTTGTCTTAGGAAAAGGAGGTAAAATCACCACTAATGTGAATGTCAAAGGCACGCTGGATAAACCTAAAACTCAAGTAACTTTAGCATCAGATATTATCCAAGCGCCTTTTAAAATCTTGCGCCGTATTTTCACACCCATTGACATCATCGTGGATGAAGTCAAAAAAAACATTGATTCAAAAAGGAAGTAAAATGACGCTCAATGAAGCCATTAAAGACAAAGTTTATGAAATCGTAGAAATCGCTGACTGCGATGAAGCCCTTAAAAAACGCTTTCTGTCTTTTGGTATCCATGAAGGGGTTCAATGCACCCTTTTGCATTATTCCATGAAAAAAGCCACGCTTTCGGTTAAAATCAACCGCATTCAAGTGGCCTTAAGATCCCATGAAGCGCAATACCTTGTCATCAAAGAAAGCGTGTGAAAATGGGTTTAAAACGCGCTAAAACTTACCAAAAAGCCCAACAAATCAAAGAACTGCTTTTAAAACATTACCCCAACCAAACCACCGAATTGCGCCATAAAAACCCCTATGAATTGCTAGTAGCTACCATTTTAAGCGCTCAATGCACGGACGCTAGAGTGAATACAATAACGCCCAAGTTATTTGAAAAATACCCAAGCGTGAATGATTTAGCGCTCGCTTCTTTAGAAGAAGTTAAAGAGATCATCAAATCCGTTTCGTATTTCAACAATAAAAGCAAGCATTTAATCAGTATGGCGCAAAAAGTGGTTAGGGATTTTAAGGGCGTTATCCCCTCTACGCAAAAAGAACTAATGAGTCTAGATGGCGTGGGGCAAAAAACCGCTAATGTGGTGCTTTCAGTGTGCTTTGATGCAAATTATATAGCCGTAGATACCCATGTGTTCCGCGCAACACACCGATTAGGTTTAAGCAACGCTAACACGCCCATTAAGACCGAAGAAGAACTCAGCGATCTTTTTAAAGACAACCTATCCAAACTCCACCATGCTTTAATCTTGTTTGGCCGCTACACCTGCAAGGCTAAAAACCCCTTATGCGGCGCGTGTTTTTTAAAGGAATTTTGCGTTTCTAAGGCTAGCTTTAAAGCGTAGTGGCTTTATTTGTTATAAAATTTATAGTAAAATTAAGATTTTATAATCAAAGTCAAATCATTCTTGAAAGAGCAGGGTTTTATGTCAGAAACAGAAGCTAATAAGTTGAAAATAGCCGAAAAAGAAAAAGAGAAAGCGAATAAAGAAAGAGAACTAGAGCTTTCCACTTATTTAGAAGAACTCATTTGCGATTATAAAAACCTTTTAGACATGGAGATTGTTTTTAGCGCCGAACTTGGCTCTACGCAAATCCCTTTATTGCAAATTTTGCGTTTTGAAAAAGGCTCTGTGATTGATTTGCAAAAACCCGCCGGAGAAAGCGTGGATACTTTTGTGAACGGGCGGGTGATTGGTAAGGGTGAGGTGATGGTTTTTGAAAGGAATTTAGCCATTCGCTTGAATGAAATCCTAGATTCTAACGCCATTGTGTATTATCTCGCTAAAAATTCATGAGATTGTTATTCTTGTTATTGAGCGCTGCTTTTATGTTACTGGCTGAAGAAAAAATACTTTTAAACGATGACGCCCCTATTAAATTAGTGCATTGGCAAAATGCATTAAAAGAAGTCCAACCTGATTCAAACGCTCCAGCAACACCCCCCATAAAAGCCGTGCAAACCACGCTCACTTTTGAAACACCCTTTAACAAAACGCCTAAAATCATGGAAGTTGGAGGGCAAAAGGTGATCGTTTTAAAAAACGCTAAACTGGATTCTAAAAAAACCATGGATTTTAAAGAAGCCTCTTTGAACGCTTTAGAAATGTTTTCCTACCAAAATGACATCTACCTCTTGTCTAAAAAAGCTAAAATGGAATTAGAGATCCAAGCTTCAAACAGCAAGGATAAAAAGCAACTCCGCTTTCTTTTTTTGCCTAAAGGTTTTCATTTAGCCCCACCGCCTAGCCTGAAAGAACAATCTCAGCATGCCAATCTCGCAAGCCAAGATGGAAAAGAGCGAGCCAAAAGTCCCTTAAACACTCTAGAGTTAAAACCCCCACTAGATTTAAGCCATGCTTATAAGGCGCTAGCAGTTATTGCTGCCTTACTCTTAATATTGTATATAATCAAAAAAAAAATTGTTCCTGCACAAGGGTCTTTTTCTGCAAAAGATTTTAAGTTAGAAATTAGTGTTTTGGGTCGTGTTGGCGCGAACCATAAAATCATTTCAATAGAAACCAATAAGGAGCGTTACTTGGTCTTACTAAGCGATAAATACGGCCTGCTTTTAGACAAAATAAGCCCAAAAACATCTAAAGAAGAACTGATTAAAGAAGCTGAAAATAATATAAAGAATTCAAAATTAGGAAATTTATATGCCAGAAAATTCTAAACTGCAACCTGCTAAGTTAGGGAAAAATTTTGACCCTGTGGATCATTCTAACAGGAATTTTTTCTTTTCTCTCATTCTGTCTGTATTGTTACACTGGTTGATTTATTTTTTATTTGAACACAGAGAAGATTTTTTTCCTTCAAAACCCAAGCTTGTTAAATTAAATCCTGAAAATTTATTGGTTTTAAAAAGAGGCCATTCGCAAGATCCTAGTAAAAACACCCCGGGCGCTCCTAAACCCACGCTGGCTGGCCCCC
>NZ_AKHP02000046.1:0-15597 GCF_000296015.2 Helicobacter pylori FD535 | reverse complement strand
CTGCCATAATGTCCTTAGGGTTAAAGATGAGCGCGCAAATATCTAACGCTAACGCCACTTCTTTGGATTCAAAAAAGCTCGCGCTCCCTTTTCTTTTGCTTGGCACATTGTGGGATCTTAAAGCGGCTTCTAATTGATCCGCGCTCGCGTTATTCCTAAAAATCACTGCCACTTCTTTAAAATTCTTTCGCATGACAATGCGTTTAGCGATGTCTTGGCACTGCGTAATATTGTCGTTGTAATTTAAAAGCGTAGGTTTATTGAAATGCCCTGATTTCACCACTTCTAAATTTTTAGGGTAAATGCGCTCGTTGCGCTGTATCACTTGATTAGCGAGATCTAAAATCTCTTTAGAAGAGCGGTAGTTTTTAGTGAGCGTGAAAACCCGGGCGTTTTTGTATTTTTGAGTGAAATTAGAAATGATGGAAATATCCGCCCCATTAAAAGCGTAAATGCTCTGATCGTAATCGCCCACGCAAAACAAACTGGGAGGGTTGATAGCGTCTAAAATGGATTCTTGTAAGGGGTTAGTGTCTTGAAACTCATCGCAAAGCACTTCTTTATAAGGGCTAGGTCTTTCTAGCATCGCTTGTTTAAACAGCAGTAATAAGTCGTTATAGTCAATATAATTATGCTTTTTTTTGGTGTTTTCAAACTCTTCTAAAATGTTTTCATAAAAGGCGGCGTATGGCGTGTGTTCAGGGTTTTTATGAGAAAGCCATGCGCTAAAATCTTCTTGTTTTAGAGCGTTGGTATAAAGAGAATAGAGGGCGTAGAGATGCTGCGGAGTGTAGGGCTTTTTATCGTCATCTATGGCGTTTTTAGTGTCCACAATGCTTTCTAAAAGTTTTCTCAATTCTTTAGGTTGCTTTAGGCTTAAGTTTGGGTAATGCTCTTTTAAATAGCGATACGCCACCGCATGGAAAGTGCCCGCTTCAATTTTGGAGCTTAATTTGGAATATTTAGCCACCCTAGCGATCATTTCATTACTCGCTTTATTAGTGAAAGTCAAAAGCAAGATTTCTTCAGGCTTGATGCCGTTATCAAGTAGGTATAAAATGCGCCCCACAATCGTAGAAGTCTTTCCTGTGCCGGCGCTTGCAATCACTAAATTATACCCTTTCAAAGCCTTGGCCGCTTTTTTTTGCTCAGGGTTTAATGGCAAAGTTTCTAACAAGTTTTATCCTAGATTTAGATTTAAAAAGTCTTTAGGCAAAAGAGCGTTTTCTAAAGAGCGTTGCGAAAACAAAAAACGCCCATCACACACAAAGCCCAATTCTTGCCAGTTGATAGCGTTGAGTTTGTCGCAGAGGTTTTGTAAATCCAAGTTTTGGTTATAAGGGAATAGCGCTAAAATAGATCCGTCATAATTAGGGCATTGGTGGATAAAAAAGGGGTTTTTTTGGCGCGTTTTGGTGTTGACATAAATGCGTTTTTTAGGGGATATGTGGTGCATTCTCCCCCATTCAAACCAGTTGGCTTCATTGAATTTTTTAATCTTTCTTTGCATCAAGCTGTCTTTATGCTGGAGTAAATAATCATTAGGCTCATTGACAAAAACCATTTTTTCTAAAACATGGGTTTTTTTTGTGATTGAGGTGACAAATTCTAAATTCCCGTATTTTTCATTTTTAAAAATCTTATCGCACCCGCTCACTGCCCCCACTTTAACCTGAAAAACCTCGCTTAATTTTTGCGTGTAAGATTGGTTGAGGAAATATAAAATGCCTTTTTTGCACAAAAATTGCAAACCATCGTTGGCGATTCTACTGAAATCGCCCTTACAAAAACGAAAAATCACGCAATTAGGCATGGCGTTTTTGAAAACCTTTTGATCGCCTAATTCAAAAAAATGCGTTATCGTGCCTTCTTTGTAAATCCATTCGTTTAATTTCACGCTAGAAGTGGATTTTAAAAAATCCCTTGGGGTGATGAAAATCAATTCGCCTTTAGGTTTTAAATGCTTGATCGCTTTTTCTATGAAAAACAAGTATAGGTTACTCCTTTCATCAAAAAGGCTGTAATGGAGTTTTTCTTTAGTGTTTGGCGCAATATCCTTGTGTTTGACATAGGGCGGGTTGCCAATAATGGTGTCAAATTGATTTTCTAAAGGGTAGTCAAAAAAGTCCATGCAAAGGGCATTTTTAGGGCAGATTTTAGGATCGATTTCAATCCCTACAGCCTTTTTTAAGCGCTTTAAAAAACTCCCATCGCCCGTGCTTGGCTCTAAAACACTCCCTTGATTGTGTTTGAGAGTGAGCATGAAATCCACTATCTTTTTAGGGGTGAAAACCTGCCCTAAAGTTTTAATATTTAATTGATACAAAAAACCCTCCAAAAAATTCTCTTAATAAATATTAGCTCGTAACTTAACGCTTTTGGCTAAAGCGCTTAAGATGGAGTTTTTACTTCCATCAAAGTCTCTTTGAATGATTTCTCTGTTGTTGTCCCACTTGCATTGAAAGGGCAAGTTATTGCCATTTGGCTGAAGAGTTTGAATACCTTTTAAGGAATTGATAAAAATATCTTTAGGATCGTTTTTGTTGATAATTAAAAAATAATAGTCCCTGTCGGTGTTTTTGCCTAAGTCTTTATGAAGTTTTTGAAAGTATTTTTCCCATGCAATTTCGTTATTGAAAGTCGGCAATAAGCCACACAACGCATAATAAATCCCTAATTTACAATTAAGATTGTCAGCGGTTTTTGTGGTGGTGGTTTTAATATTAACAGGATAAAAAATATCGTTTTCTTCAAAACTAAAATCCCACCACTCTCTGGCTTTTGGTAGTTGGATAGGAAAATAATCCTTAATGGTATTTAAAATTTCTTCTTCATTGACCGATGGATTTAAACGCCCATCTTGTAAGAGTTGGGACAAATTATAAGGGTTTGTTTTTAAAAATTTTGCAATTTCATTAAGCTGTGTGGGTATCATTAAATATCCTTATTAAAAAGGATATTTTACCACACTCCTTATTTTAGCCTCTTATTTTTTCAAGCTGATGGCTTCTTTAATCATGTCATCGCCCGCGCCAAAGGCTCTAGCGTTCATAGAATAGCCTCTTTGCATTAAAATGAGATTGGTTAGGGCGTTCCCGGCATTCACATTGCTCGTTTCTAAATATTTATGCCTGATTTTCCCAAACTTGAGCTTGCCCTCTTCGTCCCATCCTAAAATGGGGTTACCGCTTAGGGGTCTGTTTTCGCCATTAATGGTGCCTTCTTGCATTTCATAGAGGTTACCGCCGATTTTTCTCAAGCCTTGATCGTTAGTGAAAGCTAAAATACCGATGCGAGCGACCGGCTCTACCACCCCGTTACTAAAGGCCAGAGAAATCACGCCGTTTTCTTCGATGCGCATGTCTCTAAAAATGCCCCTAGGCTTGCCGTCTTGGCTCGCTTCTAAAAGTTTAGAGTCTTGGTAAGACAAATCGCTAGAATCATGGTTTTCGCTTTTATCTAAAGAGTAGGTGAGCTTATTGCCTTTAAAATCCAAAGTCATGGGGGCGGATTTCATTTTGTGCGTGGCTGAATCAAAGCCGACAATTTCCCAAGTAGGATCATTGATAGGAGTTTTGTTTTTGGGATCTGCGATGTAGCTTTTCACTTCCCAAGTTTGGTTTTTCCTTTTACTCGTGGGGCTTGATGCGGGATCGTTGGAATTGGTCATGTAATATTCGCTTTGGAGCAAGTATTTATCCCCGGCTTTATCATAAATATCCACTTCTGTGCTGTAATAAGGGATTTTAATCGCTACTGAATCCCTGCTAATGCCCTTTTTTAGTTCCATTTGATTCGCATTCAAGCCTAATTTATCCGCAATGCCCCCGCTCAAGCTAAAGGTGATAGGCGTTTCGCTAGGGTTAGCGATCTCTAATAAAAGGGGTGGGCTTTTGGCGTCTTTTTCGCTTTTGATGAGGTTTAAGTCTAGCCCGGTTTTTTCTTTAAGGAGTTTTTGCAAATCGCCTAAAGTTTTGAATTGGTTTTCGCCTTTTTCAGCGTCCCCATAAGTGAAAACCAAATCCTCTTTTTTGCCATCTTCTTTTTGGATACTGACGTTTAATTTACGATTGGTGATCGCGTCTATTGGCTCGTTATCGTCATTGGCTAAAGCGTTAATGTCCTGGTTTAAAAAACGCTCTTTAATGATCTCGCCCTTGTCGTTTAAGAAAAAATCCTGCGCGCCTTTTAAATGGTCTTTAGGGTTTAAATTCACGCTAATACCCACTTTCGTGCTAAGCACGGGCTGGTAAGTCAAATCTTGGGGGATTTGTAAGGGCGAAAGGGTGTTGCCATGCAATTTTTCAATGTCTTCATCTCTAGCGGTGGAATTGAGCGTGCCGTCTTTGATTTTTTTCAAATCAATGCCATAAACATAATAGCCCTCAGGGGTTACTAAATAGCCATCAGCGTCCCTGGCGAAATTACCGGCGCGGGTTAGGAAATTATCCTGTTTCTTGCTAAAGCCGTCTTTATTAATGGTCATTTCCCCATTTTTATTGGGCCCTATCACAAACCAGCCCTTGCCTTGATATGCCATATGGAATTCCCCCTCGCTTGGCATGTATTCCCCATCTTTATTAGAAAGGACATTGCCTGAGCCTGTAACGCCGTAATTTCGGTCATTAGCCACAACGGATTTGGCGTTCAAAGCGTCTAAATGCGAAGAAAATAGGGTCTTAAACTCCGGATCATTAGAGCGATAGCCTAAAGTATTGACATTAGCGATATTATTTGAAAGGCTGTCAATGCCAAACTGGTGGGTCTTAATCCCGCTATAAGCGTTTAATAAGGTGTCGTTCATGCTGTCTCTTTAGGGGGGGTTTGGGGCTTTGGATCAAGGGGTTTCTGAACAGAGAGTTTTTGTTCAAGCGGTTTTTGATCAAGGGGTTTCTGATCAGAGAGTTTCTGTTCAAGCGGCTTTTGTTCAAGCGGTTTTTGTTCAAGCGATTTTTGTTCAAGCGATTTTTGTTCAAGCGATTTTTGTTCAAGCGATTTTTGCTCCGGTTTATAAAACTCTATCGCGCTGTCTATGGGTAAAACCATTTCGCCCATTCTCAGCATGGGCTTGCCTTTATCAAAAATCACGCTTTCCACTTCGCCCCTACCAATGCGCGTTTGCAAATACTGCTTGCTTTGAGAGTCTAAATTGTATTCAGCCTTGATTTTATAATTGCCTTTAGGGACTTTTTCGCCCTTTTCGTTCAAGCCGTCCCATTCAAAATTGATATACCCCTTTTGCCCGTTATAATCTTTTAAAGGAATCGTTTTGACTAATTCATTGTTTTCATTTAAGATTTGAATCGCTGGCACTCCTTTAGAAGCGTCAATTTTTTCATCAAAAAAGAGCGAAAAAGAAAGCTTATTGTTGCCGTCAAAATTCGCCCCGCTCACATCGGTTTCAGCGATTTTGCCTATCATGCTCACCGAATTGAGCGCCGTTACTTCCCTTAAAGCGTTATTAGCCTTTAGGCTATCGTCCATGCCTTTATTAAGGTTTTCCATGGTGTCTTTTAAAGCGCCTTGAAAGTCTTTTAAAGACTCGTTAGTTTCTTTATTGGATTTCATCGCACTGGCGACTTCTTGCATGGTTTTTTTGTTTTCTTCTTGCATTTCCACTTGCGTGAGCTGCGCGGTTTGGGTGATGATTTTATCCGTTTCCATAGGAGCGGTGGGGTCTTGATTTTTCAATTGCTCTAAAAAGAGCTTCATAAAAGCGTTTTTATCCAACCCGTTAGCGATGGTGGGCTGTTCTTTTTTCCTTTTTTGCGCGGCTTTAGCCCCTGTAACTTCTGCTAAATCAATGGCCATGATCTCTTCCTTATTAAAGATGTCCTAATTATAGAGCAAACTTGCTTAAAATCACGCATAAAGAGTGATTTGCATGCTCGTTTCTTTGTTTTCATTATCCGTATTCTCTTGGTAGCTTTTTAGGGCGTTTTCTTTTAGGGGGGTTAATTCCTGCTCTTTGAATGGCTCTTTAAACGGCTCTTTGGGTTGCTCTTTAGAAGAATCTTGCGAAAAGCTCAAATCCACCCCTTCAAAGCCTAAAGCGTTCAAGCTGTTTTTGAGATCCTGTTGGTTGTCTAAAAAGGTTTGCAAGCTGTTGTTGTGAGAAATCACGCTCACTTTAAGGTTTTTACCCACTTTTTGAATAATCACTTCAACCTTGCCCAATTCCTTAGGGAATAAATCCATAGAGATCCTGCTCATGGGGGGTTTGTATTCTTGGATTTCTTGCTTTAATTGTTGGGTGAAATGCTTGATCGTTTCTTTAGGGGTAACGCTTTTATTCTCGCTTGTCTTATCGCTAGCCTGGGCGTTTTGCGCGCTTTGAGCGCTATTACTAGATTCTTTAGTTTTTTCTTTATTATCGCTCATTTCTTTAGTTTTTTCTTCTTTTTCTAGGGGCGTTGGAGTGTTATCATTAGGGGGGTTAGCTCCTATTAAAGGCATTAAAGGGGGGGTTTTAAGAGGGATTTTAGGGGCATTTTCTGGCGTTGCGGCTTGGGTTGTAGTCTGGGTTTTAGTAGGGGTTTTTTCTGGCTTTTTTTTAGAAAGCGTTTTATCCCTTTTAATGGCGTTCATTGGTAAAGCTTCCTTTAAAGGGGGCATTTTTTTTTCATTGTTAGGGGGGGTTGCGCGTTCTTTATTGTGCGATTCTTTTTTTTCTAAGGATTGCAAAACGCTAGAAAGGTTGGCGGTGTTTTTAGAGTCGTTCTTTGCAAGGGTGTGGTTAATGGGCGTTTGCGTTGTTTTCAAAGCGAGCTGATCGCTTGCATTTAAGGGGGTTTCTTTTTTTTCTAACGGAGTGGTTGCTTGAATGTTGCTAGCGTTTAAGTCATGTTTTTGGCTGAGCGTTTGGATGTCTTTAAGGGTTTTTGGATCTTTAGCGTTATGAGTTGGGGCTGTGGGGTTTTTGATAGCGTTGTTAGCGTGGTTAGTGGGGGTTAGTGGGTTTTTATGGGTTGGGTTTTCTTGATGCGCATTAGAAGTAACTTCATTAGGCTTTTTTTCATTCTTGTTTAAAGTTTCATTAGGGGTTTTTGGGTTAGTTTCATGGATCTCATGGGTTTCATGTTGAGCTTCATGCGAAGCGGTGGTTTTTTTGTGGTTGAGCAAATCTTTTAGAGTAGGGGCTTGTTGGCCTTTAGCAAGATTTTGAGCGTGTTGGTGGTGTGGGGTAGGGGTTTTTTCAAGCGCTTTAGCGTCCTTTTTAGCGTCTTTGGGTGCGGCTTTTAAAGCGTTAGGGCTTTCTTTAGGGGCGGTTTTGTCTTTAGAGATCTTTTGGTTTAAGATCTTGCTGAAATCCTTTGATGCGCTTTTAGGGGCGTTTTTAGTGTCTTCGTTTTTCGCTCCGCTATTTATTAAAGTGCTTGCGTTGGCGTTTGCGTTGGTGTGAATGGGATTAATAGGAGATGGCATGATGATCCTTTAAAACAACTCTTTTATTTTACATGGTGGGAGTTAAGCAAAAAGAGTTCCTTAAAGAGCGCTTTTTAAAAAGTCTGGTTTCGTTTAGGTTTAATTAAATTTCGCTACAATTAAGTAAGAACGATAAATTTAGGGAGATTGGCATGCAGGGTTTATGGATTTACCCAGAGGATACAGAAGTTTTAGGGGTCGCTTGTAAGAGCCTTTTAAAAGCGCTAAAGCCACGCTATCAAAAAATCGCCTTGTTTTCGCCCATTGATGGGGGGCGTGAGGGCTTTTGGGAGCGCTACGGATTGAACCCTTTAGAGTTTCATAGCGCCATAGACAAACAAAAGGCTTTAGAGCTTGCGGGCGCTGCTCAAGAAGAGTTACTATTTGAAACGATTCTCAAACGCTATGATGAATTACAAACCACGCATGATTTTGTCATTAACTTAGGGTATACACCGAAGTTTTTCTTAAACGCTCTTTTAGATTTAAACACCATTTTAGCCAAGCATTTAAACGCTCCTATTGTGGCTGTCGCGCAAACGAGTTTGGAGCGTTTGAAGGCCATGCATTTTCACATTGTTAAAAAAGAAGCCCCTTTCGCTGTAGGGTTATTTGCGGGCGAAATGCTTGAAAAACCCCATTTTTTGAGTGCGTCTCTTTGCAAGCAACAATGCACATTAGAAGCGGATCTGATAGAAAGCGTGTTGCAAACAAAAAGCGAGATCACCACCCCTTTAGCCTTTCAAATGGGTTTGGAAAAAAAGGCTAAAAAACAGATTAAAAAAGTGGTTTTACCAGAGAGCGAAGATGAAAGGATTTTAAAAGCCGCGCATCGTTTGAACGCTATGGGTGCGGTAGAATTGATTTTATTAGGCGATAAAGAAACCATTAATTCCCAAGCGAAACATTATGAACTTGAATTTAGAAAGTGTAGAAATCATTGATCCCAACACTTCTCATTATAGAGAAGAGTTCGCTAATCATTTATATGAATTACGAAAATCAAAGGGCTTGAGTGAGCAAGAAGCTAAGCAATTAGTGTTGGATAAGACTTATTTTGCGACCATGCTCGTGCATTCAGGCTATGCGCATGCCATGGTTTCTGGGGTGAATCACACCACGGCCAACACCATTAGACCCGCTTTACAAATCATCAAAACTAAGCCCGGCGTGAGCCTGGTTTCAAGCGTGTTTTTAATGTGCTTAGACACTCAAGTGCTAGTCTTTGGGGATTGCGCGATTATCCCTAACCCTAGCCCTAAAGAATTGGCTGAGATCGCTATCACTTCCGCACAGAGCGCTAAGCAATTCAATATTGCGCCTAAAGTGGCCTTACTCTCTTATGCGACAGGCGATTCCGCTCAAGGCGGAATGATAGACAAAATCAACGAAGCTTTAACAATCGCGCAACATTTAGATCCACAATTAGAAATTGATGGCCCTTTACAATTTGACGCTTCCATTGATAAAGGCGTAGCCAAGAAAAAAATGCCTAACAGCCAAGTGGCCGGACAAGCTAGCGTTTTTATTTTCCCGGATTTAAACGCTGGGAATATCGCTTATAAAGCGGTGCAACGGAGCGCTAAAGCCGTGGCGATAGGGCCTATTTTACAAGGTTTGAATAAGCCTATTAATGATTTGAGTAGGGGCGCTTTAGTGGAAGATTATTATCAACACCGTTTTGATTAGCGCCCTTCAAGCGCAAGATCAATTGACTAGGAGGAATTGATGGAAATTTTAGTGTTGAATTTGGGTAGTTCGTCTATTAAATTTAAATTGTTTGACATGAAAGAAAATAAGCCCTTAGCGAGCGGTTTGGCCGAAAAAATCGGCGAAGAAATAGGGCAGTTGAAAATCAAATCGCATTTACACCATAACGATCAAGAGCTTAAAGAAAAGCTTGTGATTAAAGATCATGCGAGCGGGCTTTTAATGATTCGTGAGAATTTAACGAAAATGGGGATCATCAAAGATTTTGATCAAATTGACGCTATAGGGCATCGTGTGGTTCAAGGGGGGGATAAATTCCATGCCCCAGTCTTATTCAATGAAAAAGTTATGCAAGAAATTGGCAAGCTTTCCATTTTAGCCCCCTTACACAAACCCACGAACGACAATCCGGGCAACGGACTAGTGGATTTGAGCCAGCCTGATGCTAAAGTCCAGGTTTTACGAATCCCTACTGATGAAGAGCTAGAAATCGCCTTACAAGCGAAAGAAATAGCAGAAAAATTAAAATAAAGGTTGTTTAATGAAAATGGTTCATTTTTTAGAGGGCGTTCATTTTGAAAAACTCCATATTGAAGCGCTGAGTGAAAATTCTTCCAATAAGGAAATACGCATTTGCATGCCCAAAGGAGCGATCTTAGACAAACACAAGGCCCCGGGAGCTATCAGCGTGCAGGTTTTAGAGGGAAAAATCATTTTTGAAGCCAAAAATGAAAAAATAGAAATGCCAAAAGGGGCGTTAGTTAGCCTAGAGGCCCAAGTTTTGCATCGTTTGGACGCTTTAGAAAATAGCGTTATAAGGCTATCTTTAAGTAAAAAATAAGGAAAATGAAATGATGAAAGTTGTTTTTATGAATGTTTGGTATTTGCTTTTAACCATCATTTTATTAATCATCATCTGGAGGATCATTAGGTTAGTGTTAAAGAATAAAGACGACAGCAATGATAAGGTAGGATAGGCGGATTTTCTGATCTAAAAAATGAGCCAAGAAGATAAAAGAAGTTGTTAAATCACAGCCGTTTAATTAAGCACGCTACAATACGAAAATTTTAAAAGAAAGGAATAAGCATGAGCGAACAACGAAAAGAATCTTTACAAAATAACCCTAATTTGAGTAAAAAAGATGTCAAAATTGTGGAAAAGATTTTGAGCAAGAACGACATTAAAGCCGCTGAAATGAAAGAACGCTATCTACAAGAAGGGCTGTATGTGTTAAATTTCATGAGCTCTCCCGGTAGTGGTAAAACCACGATGTTAGAAAATCTAGCGGATTTTAAAGACTTTAAGTTTTGCGTGGTGGAGGGCGATTTGCAAACCAATAGAGATGCGGACAGATTGCGTCAAAAAGGCGTGAGCGCGCACCAGATCACCACCGGCGAAGCGTGCCATTTGGAAGCGAGCATGATTGAAGGGGCGTTTGATTTGCTCAAAGGTGAGGGAGCGTTAGAAAAAAGCGATTTTTTAATCATTGAAAACGTGGGGAATTTGGTTTGCCCTTCAAGCTACAATCTGGGAGCGGCGATGAATATCGTTTTACTCTCCGTTCCAGAGGGTGATGATAAGGTGCTGAAATACCCCACGATGTTCATGTGCGCGGATGCGGTGGTTATCAGTAAAGCGGATATGATTGAGGTGTTTAATTTCAGGGTTTCTCAAGTCAAAGAAGACATGCAAAAATTAAAGCCTGAAGCGCCTATTTTTTTAATGAGCTCCAAAGACCCTAAAAGTTTGGAAGATTTTAAAAATTTCCTTTTAGAAAAAAAGCGTGAAAATTACCAATCCACGCATTCGTTTTAATGTGTTTAGCGATCCCCTCTAAAGTCATAGCCATTAACGATAATGTGGCGCTCTTGGAAACTTTAGGCGTTCAAAGAGAGGCGAGCTTGGATTTAATGGGCGAGTCCGTTAAAGTGGGCGATTATGTGTTGTTGCACATCGGCTATGTGATGAGCAAGATTGATGAAAAAGAAGCCCTAGAATCCATTGAGCTTTATCAAGAAATGATCGCCAAAATGAACGAAACGCATGAATAAATGCATGAATAAAAACAATGAGCGTTAACCACCTCATCGCCCCTTTTAGAGACAAGCAAACCCTTTTAGCGCTCTCTAATGAAATCCAAAAACTCGCTTTTAAACTTGAAAAAAAATTAGTCATCATGGAAGTGTGCGGAGGGCATACGCATTCTCTCATGAAATACGGGCTTTTAGATTTGATGCCTAAAAATTTAGAGTTTGTGCATGGGCCAGGGTGTCCGGTATGCGTGATGCCAAGAGCGCGCCTTGATGAAGCTTATGAACTCGCTATGATCAAAGACAGCATTATCTTAAGCTTAGGGGATATGATGAGAGTCCCAGGGAGCTATGGGAGTTTGATACAAGCCAGAGAAAAGGGGCTAGATGCGCGCTTTTTGTATTCGCCCATGCAAGCTTTAGAGATCGCTAAAGAAAACCCGCATAAAAAAGTCATTTACATTGCGATCGGTTTTGAAACCACAACGCCGATGACGGCTAGCGTTTTACTGAGTGCCAAAAAAGAAAAATTAAAAAATCTTTTTTTCCACATCAACCACATTTTAGTGCCTCCCAGCGTGAGCGCGATTTTAAAAGATCCAGCATGCCGAATCAACGCCCTTTTAGCCCCTAGCCATGTGAGCGTGATCAGCGGCGCTTCAATCTATTCTCCTTTAGTGGATCGCTTTAAACTCCCCATTATCGTGAGCGGTTTTGAGCCGGTGGATATATTAGAAAGCGTGCTGATGCTTCTTAAACAAGCCTTAAAAAAAGAAGCCAAGTTAGAAATCCAGTATAAAAGAGCGGTCAGCTATTGGGGGAATGTGAAAGCGCAAGAGTTAGTCAATGCGTGCATGGAAGTTAGGGAAAATTTTGAATGGAGAGGCCTTGGGAATATCAGACATTCCGCTCTAAAGCTCAAAGAAACATTCGCCTCTTATGACGCTGAAAAAGTCTTTAAAGAACACTTAAGCCACAAAACCTCTAAAGAAAACAAAGCATGCAAGTGTGGGGAGATTTTAAAAGGCATCGCTAAGCCCCTAGACTGCTCACTATTTGCTAAAACTTGCACCCCGCAAAACCCGATCGGCAGTTGCATGGTCAGCTCTGAGGGGGCTTGCGCGACGTATTATCGTTACAAGCGCGTTTGAGCTTGAGAAATTGCTTTTTGGTGAAATCGCTCAAACCTTCGCAATTGACATCCACGCTTTTAGGGGGGTTTTCTTTTTTTATAACCGGTTTTTGATAAGCCCTTTTTTTAACGCTCGCCTGGATTGCCTTAAAATCAAAAGGGTAACCCAGGGCTTTTAGGATTTTTTGCGTTTCTTTAAAATGGGCTTTTAGGCTATTGGTGTAATAATCTTCTTCCATTTTAAAGGCTTTCAAATAGCTAGGGTGCGTGAAATAGATTTTTAGGATTTGGTGTTCTATTTTAGCGTATCTAAACCCATGCTTTAAATCCCCCAAGGCTTGAGAAATACAGCACTTAATCGCTTCTCTTCGCTTGAGCTGGAGTTTTAAATTTTTAAACGCAGACACTTGAGCGATTTTTTTAAACAGCAAAAAGGTTTCTTTCTTTTTGAGATAGCGTTTATAAATCAGGGGGTCAAATCCGTTTTCCATGATGGAATTATAGCGTTTTAGCTTGACTTTTTTAAAAAGCTTTTGTATAATGCTTCTTTTATTTTGTTGTTGGGGTGTCGCCAAGCGGTAAGGCACCAGGTTTTGGTCCTGGCATTCCGAGGTTCGAATCCTTGCACCCCAGCCATTATTAGCGTATTTTGACGCGGAGTAGAGCAGTCCGGTAGCTCGTTGGGCTCATAACCCAAAGGTCAGTGGTTCAAATCCATTCTCCGCAACCAATCCCTTTTTTTTAACTCTGTTTAATAGAATTTAATGGAATTTAAAAAACGCTTTAGCGTTTTTAAGACAAATAAAGACAAATAAGAGCTTGTATCAAGAAAGCGCTTTCATTCCAATACCACCAAACGAAACAAAAAGCACCAAAAGTAAAAAAATGACAAAATTTTCCCCAAATGACAAAAAAAAAACGCTTTTATGTTATAATGCTCTAAATACATTCCAAATGTATTCCAATGAATGCCAATGAATGTATAAAATCCCTAATACTAAAATTTCAATTTAATCTAAAAAAAGGAGAAAAAAACATGAAAAAACGCATCCTTTCATTAACTTTAGGCTCGCTTTTAGTTTCCACTTTGAGCGCTGAAGACGACGGCTTTTACATGAGCGCAGGCTATCAAATCGGTGAAGCCGCTCAAATGGTAACCAACACCAAAGGCATCCAACAGCTTTCAGACAATTATGAAAGTTTGAGCAACCTTTTAACCCGATACAGCACCCTAAACACCCTTATCAAATTGTCCGCTGATCCGAGCGCGATTAACGCAGTTCGTGAAAATCTGGGCGCGAGCGCGAAGAATTTGATCGGCGATAAAGCCAACTCCCCGGCGTATCAAGCCGTGCTTTTAGCGATCAACGCGGCGGTAGGGTTTTGGAATGTCGTGGGCTATGTTACGCAATGCGGGGGTAACGCCAATGGCCAAAAAAGCACCTCTTCAACCACCATCTTCAACAACGAGCCAGGGTATCGATCCACTTCCATCACTTGTTCTTTGAACGGGTATGTGCCTGGATACTACGGCCCTATGAGCATTGAGAATTTTAAAAAGCTTAACGAAGCCTATCAAATCCTCCAAACGGCTTTAAAACAAGGCTTACCAGCGCTCAAAGAAAACAACGGCAAGGTCAATGTAACCTACAGCTACACTTGCTCAGGGGTAGGGAATAATAACTGCTTCATAACTGGAGTGAAACAACAAAACGGATCCAAGATGGAAACCCAAACCATAGACGGCAAAAGCGTGATCACCACGATCAGTTCAAAAGTCGTTGATAGCGGAGTGCCTAGTAATACATCACATGTCTCCTACACCGAAATCACCAACCAATTGAACGGTGTGCCTGATAGCGCTCAAGCGCTCTTAGCGCAAGCGAGCACGCTCATTAACACCATCAACACGGCATGCCCGTTTTTCCGTGCTAATAATAGTAGTGCGCCTAACGCCCCAAAATTCACTACTACTACTGGGAAAATATGCGGCGCTTTTTCAGAAGAAATCAGCGCGATCCAAAAGATGATCACGGACGCGCAAGAGCTTGTCAATCAAACGAATGTCATCAACAGCCATGAACAATCCACTCCGGTAGGCAATAATAATGGCAAGCCTTTCAACCCTTTCACGGACGCCAGTTTTGCGCAAGGCATGCTCGCTAACGCTCAAGCGCAAGCCAAAATGCTCAATTTAGCTAATCAAGTGGGGCAAACCATTAACCCTAGCAATATTACCGGGAATCTTCAACATTTTGTTAAAGACTTTTTAGCCACATGCAACAACCCCTCAACAGCTGGCACTGGCGCCACACAAGGTTCAGCTCCAGGCACAGTGACCACTCAAACTTTCGCTTCCGGCTGTGCCTATGTGGAACAAACCATAACGAATTTAAACAACAGCATCGCTCACTTTGGCACTCAAGAGCAGCAAATACAGCAAGCAGAGAATATCGCTGACACTTTAGTGAATTTCAAATCCCGATACAATGAATTAGGGAATACTTATAACAGCATCACCACCGCGCTCTCAAAGGTCCCTAATGCGCAAAGCTTGCAAAATGTGGTGAGCCAAAAGAAAAATCCTTATAGCCCTCAAGGCATAGAAACCAATTACTACCTCAATCAAAATTCTTACAACCAGATCCAAACCATCAACCAAGAATTAGGGCGTAACCCCTTTAGGAAAATGGGCATCGTCAGTTCTCAAACCAACAACGGCGCGATGAATGGGATCGGTATTCAGGTGGGTTACAAGCAATTCTTTGGCCAAAAAAGAAAATGGGGCGCTAGGTATTACGGCTTTTTTGACTACAACCATGCGTTCATCAAATCCAGCTTCTTCAACTCGGCTTCTGACGTATGGACTTATGGTTTTGGAGCGGACGCGCTTTATAACTTCATCAACGATAAAGCCACCAATTTCTTAGGCAAAAACAACAAGCTTTCTGTGGGGCTTTTTGGCGGGATTGCGTTAGCGGGCACTTCATGGCTTAATTCTGAGTATGTGAATTTAGCCACCGTGAATAACGTCTATAACGCTAAAATGAATGTGGCGAATTTCCAATTCTTGTTCAACATGGGGGTGAGGATGAATTTAGCCAGATCTAAGAAAAAAGGCAGCGATCATGCGGCTCAGCATGGCATTGAGCTAGGCGTGAAAATCCCCACCATTAACACCAATTACTATTCTTTCATGGGGGCTGAACTCAAATACCGCAGGCTTTATAGCGTGTATTTGAATTACGTGTTCGCTTACTAAAGCTTTTGTAGAACTCCCTTTTTAGGGGGGTTTTTTT
>NZ_AKHP02000047.1:0-16010 GCF_000296015.2 Helicobacter pylori FD535 | reverse complement strand
TACGGCTAGAATTAAAATTAATCGTTTGAGCGTCATAAGTGCCTGTGATATAGCCTACATCACCCCCATTGATACCTGTGCCTCCAAAGCGGATATTCCCTCCCACATTAAGCGTGCCGCCATTGAATTTTTGCGTGAAACTAGCCCCACCAGTGCTATAAGTGGTAAGAGTGTTCAAATAATAAGTCCCAGAGCCTTGAGCGCTGCTAAAAAGACAATAAGAGTTGTGCGTGGGTGAATTAGGGCCGCTTTCAATATTATCTTGATAACTCCAAGACGACCATGACCAATAACGGCATTCGTTAGCCCTTAGGTGGGATAATCCCCCCAACGCTCCTATCAATAAAACCGAAGCTTTTAAAAAAGATTTGTTTTGATTAAAGGGCTTTTTAATGGATTTTGTTTTTTCATGGCATTTTAAGGGCTTTTCACGCTTCAAGATTTGATTCAATTTGAAAATTTTCTTTGAGATCTTATTTAATTTGAAAGATCCTTTTGAAATAAACTTAGAAATCAATCTAACCTTTTTAAACGCCACTTAAAACTCCAATCGTTTTTATAAATCCCACATTATACAACTTGATGTTAAACAAACTCAAAAAGATTCGCAAAATGACTTAATAATGATACATAAATTGCGCCATATCCACCAAACGATGAGAATACCCCCATTCATTATCATACCACCCCATGATTTTGACCATATTCTCTAGCGTGAAAGTCAAATCAGGCGCGATTATGACGCTGCTAGGGTTAGAAATGAAATCAGAACTCACCCTTTCTTTTAAATCTATCTCTAACACGCCTTTTAAAACCCCTTTGGAAGCTTCAATCAATAAATCATTGATGGGATCTTTAGGGGCCTTTTTTTCTAAAAACAAACTCAAATCTATCATGGACACATCAAGGCTAGGCACCCTCACGCTATGCCCATGCATTTTGTTTTTGAGATTGGGTAAAACTTTATGCAAAGCTAGAGCGGCTTTAGTGGTGGTGGGGATAATGTTGCTTGCAGCCGCTCTTGAGCGCCGTTTGTCCAAAGGGTGGGCCAAATCAATGAGTTTTTGATCGCTCGTGTAGCTGTGAATGGTCGTTAGCATGCCCTCTTTAATGCCAAAAGCTTTATCTAAAATAGCGCAAATGGGCGCGATAGCGTTAGTCGTGCAAGAAGCGTTAGAAACAATGGCTTGGTTTTGATAGCAGAAATGATTGACCCCATACACCAAAGTAGGGTATTGTTTTTCATCGTATTCGCCCATAAAGGGAGCGGATAACAGAACCTTTTTAGCCCCAAGCAAAAGATAATTTTCTAGCGTTTTAGGCTCTAAAAACTTCCCTGAACACTCTAGGATAACATCCACGCCTTTCAAGTCTTTGATGCTATTAAAAACAGGGATTTCTAACGAGCCGATAATGAGCTTATGATTAGAGTAACGCGCTTCTTTATGGAGTAGCCCATGCGCACTGTCATGCTCTAAAAGATAAGCCAGGATTTCCCAATTAGCAGGGTCATTGATGCCTACCACTTCTAGTTGAGGGTTTGTATCGCTACGCTCTAAAACCGCTCTTAAAACGCATCTCCCAATGCGGCCAAATCCATTGATAAAAATTTTCATCGTAACCATTATCCTATTTTCAGACTTCAATTTCAATTTTAGGGGGTTTTGTTTGGTATTTTACTACATTTTGCGCTATTATATTGGACCTAGCTGTAGGGTTAATTAAATTATTTATTGAGTTGAATTCAAGGAGTAAAACATGGCATTGTATGACAGAGCTGATTCTCATAATGCGTATGCAGAAAATTCTTTATTGCATGAAAGCGAGCTAGTAAGTTTTGTTAAAACGACTTACAAGTTCTTTGCAGGCAGTTTGTTGCTAGCGACTATTGGGGCGTTATTGGGTTTAATGAATTTTCAAGCCGTAGTCCAATATAAATGGGTGTTTTTTATCGCTGAAATTGCGGCGTTGTTTGGTTTGATGTTTTCTAAATCCAAACCCGGATTGAATCTATTCATGCTGTTTGCTTTCACTTCATTATCAGGGGTTACTCTAGTGCCTTTGTTGGGTATGGTGATTGCAAAAGCTGGTTTAGGAGCGGTTTGGCAAGCTTTAGGCATGACAACTATTGTTTTTGGTTTGATGAGTGTGTATGCCCTTAAGACTAAAAACGACTTAGCGAACATGGGTAAAATGCTCTTTATCGCTTTGATTGTGGTGGTGGTGTGTTCGCTCATTAACTTGTTTTTGGGTAGCCCCATGTTCCAGGTTGTCATTGCGGGAGCGAGCGCGGTTTTATTCAGTCTTTACATCGCTTATGACACCCAAAACATCGTTAAAGGCATGTATGATAGCCCCATTGATGCGGCGGTGAGCTTGTATTTAGACTTTTTGAATGTCTTTATTTCTATCTTGCAAATCATTGGTATTTTTTCAGACAGAGACAAATAGTTTGAAAAAATAGGGGGGGACGCCACGCAAAAACCTAATAAAAATATTCTAAAATATTGATAACGCTTCGTTGATATTCTTTCTTTAAGGATTAGTTATGCCTAAACGCGCCGATATTTCCAACATTCTACTGATAGGATCAGGCCCTATTGTGATCGGGCAAGCTTGTGAGTTTGACTACTCAGGGACTCAAAGTTGTAAAACCTTAAAATCTTTAGGTTATAGAGTGATCTTAATCAATTCTAACCCGGCCACCGTGATGACTGACCCTGAATTTTCTCATCAAACTTATATCCAACCCATCACCCCAGAAAATATCGCCGCTATCATCAAAAAAGAAAAGATTGACGCTATTTTACCCACAATGGGCGGGCAAACCGCTTTGAATGCGGTCATGCAAATGCACCAAAAGGGCATGTTAGAAGGCGTGGAGCTTTTAGGGGCTAAGATTGAAGCGATTAAAAAAGGCGAAGACAGGCAGGCTTTCAAAGAAGCGATGTTAAAAATCGGGATGGATTTGCCTAAAGGGCGTTACGCTTATAGCGAGTTAGAAGCCCTAGAAGCCATTAATGAAATTGGCTTTCCAGCCATTATTAGAGCGAGTTTCACTCTGGCCGGTGGGGGGAGTGGGGTCGCTTATAATATTGAAGAGTTTCAAGAATTGGCTAAAAACGCCCTAGACGCTTCGCCCATTAATGAAATTTTGATTGAAGAGTCTTTATTGGGGTGGAAAGAATATGAAATGGAAGTCATACGAGACAGCAAGGATAATTGCATCATTGTGTGCTGTATTGAAAATATTGACCCTATGGGCGTTCATACCGGCGATAGCATCACCATCGCTCCAAGCTTAACCTTAACCGATAAAGAATACCAACGCATGCGCGATGCGAGCTTTGCGATTTTAAGAGAAATTGGCGTGGATACGGGGGGGAGTAATGTGCAGTTCGCTATCCACCCAGAAACTTTAAGAATGGTCGTGATTGAAATGAACCCACGAGTGAGCCGCAGCTCCGCACTAGCTTCAAAGGCGACCGGGTTTCCCATTGCAAAAGTCGCTACCATGCTTGCGGTGGGTTTTAGCTTAGATGAAATCCAAAACGATATTACCAACACCCCGGCGAGTTTTGAGCCTAGTTTGGATTATATCGTGGTGAAAATCCCTCGCTTTGCGTTTGAAAAATTTGCCGGTGTTTCTAGCACTTTAGGGACTTCTATGAAAAGCATTGGCGAAGTGATGGCGATAGGGGGGAATTTCTTAGAAGCCTTACAAAAAGCGTTATGCTCTTTGGAAAACAATTGGCTAGGGTTTGAATCGTTAAGCAAAGATTTAGAAACGATAAAAAAGGAAATCCGCCGGCCCAATCCCAAACGCTTGCTCTATATCGCTGATGCGTTCAGGCTCGGCGTTTGTGTGGATGAAGTGTTTGAATTATGCCAGATTGACAGGTGGTTTTTATCCCAAATCCAAAAGCTAGTCAAAGCAGAAGAAGGCATCAATTCTAGCGTTTTAACGGACGCCAAAAAATTAAGAGGGCTTAAAAGTTTAGGCTTTAGCGATGCTAGGATTGCCGCTAAAATCAAAGAAAATGAAAATTTAGAGGTGAGTCCTTTTGAAGTGGAATTAGCCAGAATGCATTTACAAATCGCGCCCCATTTTGAAGAAGTGGACACTTGTGCGGCGGAGTTTTTATCGCTCACGCCTTATTTGTATTCCACCTATGCCCCCAATCCTTTGCCCCCCATTGAAAACAAACAAGAAAAACAAGAAAAGAAAATCCTAATCATAGGCTCTGGGCCTAACCGCATCGGTCAAGGCATTGAGTTTGATTATTGTTGCGTGCATGCGAGTTTTGCTTTAAAAGATTTAAACATTAAAAGCGTCATGCTCAATTGCAATCCAGAAACTGTGAGCACGGATTATGATACAAGCGATACGCTTTATTTTGAGCCCATTCATTTTGAGTGCGTGAAGACTATCATTCAAAGGGAGCGAGTGGATGGCATCATCGTGCATTTTGGAGGACAAACCCCTTTAAAACTCGCTAAAGATTTAGCTAAAATGCAAGCCCCCATTATTGGCACGCCTTTTAAAGTGATTGATATTGCAGAAGACAGGGAAAAATTTTCCCTCTTTTTAAAAGAGCTTGACATCAAGCAGCCTGAAAACGGCATGGCTAAGAGTATTGATGAAGCTTATAGCATCGCTAATGTGATTGGTTTCCCTATTATTGTGCGCCCTAGTTATGTGCTGGGCGGCCAACACATGCAAATTTTAGAAAATATTGAAGAATTGCACCATTATTTAGAAAGCGTTACGCATGCTTTAGAGATTAGCCCTAAAAACCCGCTCCTCATTGATAAGTTTTTAGAAAAAGCGGTGGAACTAGATGTGGATGCTATTTGCGATAAAAAAGAGGTCTATATTGCCGGCATTTTACAGCATATTGAAGAAGCCGGAATCCATTCAGGCGATTCGGCGTGCTTTATCCCTTCCACTTTAAGCTCTGAAATTTTAGATGAAATTGAGCGGGTGAGCGCGAAAATCGCTCTGCATTTGGGCGTTGTAGGGCTATTGAATATCCAATTTGCTGTTTATGAAAATTCGCTGTATTTGATTGAAGTCAATCCCAGAGCCAGCCGAACCGTGCCTTTTTTAAGCAAGGCTTTAGGCGTTCCTTTAGCCAAAGTGGCGACTAGGGTTATGGTGTTAGAGGATTTGAAAGAAGTCTTGAAGTTTTATGATAAAAAAAATATCGTAGAATATTCTAAAGGCGTTTATAAGCCTAAAATGCCCCATTTTGTGGCTTTAAAAGAAGCGGTTTTCCCTTTTAATAAACTTTATGGATCGGATTTGATTTTAGGGCCTGAGATGAAAAGCACCGGCGAAGTGATGGGGATTGCTAGATCTTTAGGGCTTGCATTTTTCAAGGCTCAAACGGCTTGCTTTAACCCCATTAAAAACAAGGGGCTTATTTTTGTTTCTATTAAAGATAAGGATAAAGAAGAAGCATGCGTTTTAATGAAGCGATTGGTTCAGTTAGGCTTTGAATTGTGCGCTACAGAAGGCACGCATAAAGCTTTGGAAAAAGCTGGGGTTAAGTCTTTAAAAGTGCTTAAAATCTCTGAAGGCCGCCCCAATATCATGGACTTAATGATGAATGGGGAAATCAGCATGGCTATCAACACCAGCGATCACAAATCTCAAGATGACGCCAAACTCATTCGCGCTTCTGTGCTGAAAAACCATGTGAGTTATTTCACGACTTTAAGCGCGATAGAGGTCTTGATTTTAGCGTTAGAAGAAAGCTCTAAAGAAGACGAGTTGTTAGCCTTACAAGATTATTTAAAGTAATTTGATGGCGTTAGTGTATCTGGCTCAAAGCGATACCACGATAGGACTGCTTTCTAAAGACAGCGAAAAGCTCAACGCCTTAAAAAATCGCCCTAAAAACCAAAGCGTTTTAATCGAAAGCGCTGATTTTACCACCTTAAAAAGCCTGGTGCGCGCGCCCAACGCTTTTAAAAACCTCATTAGAAGAAGCGCTAAAACCACTTTTATTTATCCTAACTCTAAGGCCGTTCGTGTGGTTAGGGGCAGGCATGGGGATTTTTTAAAGCGTTTTAAAACGCTCTATAGCACCTCAGCCAACCTCACCCAATGCACCTATGATAAAGAGATCGCTTCCAATCTCGCTGATGCGATTGTGAGCGATGAAAGGGGTTTGTTTGAAAGCTCTAGCTCTAAAATATTCAGGCTCTATAAAGATAAAAAAGTGAGAATAAGATAAAAAAGACCTTTCGCATTCTGCGTGTTTTGAAAGGGGTTTTTGTGGGATTTTTCTAAAAGTTTATCATTTATTTATTAAAAATGGCTAGCTCTTTTAAGGTGATTGTAATATTTTTTTGATTATAATAACACCTTTATTTTTTAAGAGAAATTATTATAATAAGTAGGATTTTAAGAATGAATGACAAGCGTTTTAGAAAATATTGGAGTTTTTCTATTTTTTTGTCCTTATTAGGAATGTTTGAATTGGAGGCTAAAGAAGAAGAAAAAGAAGAAAGAAAGACAGAAAGAAAAAAAGATAAAAAAAAGAACGCCCAACACACTCTAGGCAAGGTTACCACTCAAGCGGCTAAAATCTTTAATTACAACAACCAGACAACCATTTCAAGTAAAGAATTAGAAAGAAGGCAAGCCAACCAAATCAGCGACATGTTTAGAAGAAACCCTAACATCAATGTGGGCGGTGGTGCAGTCATGGCACAAAAAATTTACGTGCGCGGTATTGAAGACAGATTGGCTCGGGTTACGGTGGATGGCGCAGCGCAAATGGGCGCAAGCTATGGGCATCAAGGCAATACGATTATTGACCCTGGAATGCTCAAAAGCGTGGTGGTTACTAAGGGGGCGGCTCAAGCGAGCGCGGGGCCTATGGCTTTGATTGGCGCGATCAAAATGGAAACTAGGAGTGCTGGCGATTTTATCCCTAAAGGTAAAGACTACGCCATAAGTGGGGCTGCAACTTTTTTGACCAACTTTGGGGATCGAGAAACCGTGATGGGCGCTTATCGTAACAATCATTTTGATGCGCTTTTGTATTACACGCATCAAAATATTTTTTACTATCGTGATGGGGATAATGCTACAAAAGATCTCTTTAGACCTAAAGCAGATAATAAAGTTGCAGGAAGTCCTAGCGAGCAAAACAATGTGATGGCTAAGATCAATGGTTATTTGAGCGAAAGGGACACCTTAACGCTCAGTTATAACATGACTAGAGATAACGCTAACCGCCCTTTAAGAGCGAATTTTACAGGCACTTTTTTACCCTATTCTTGCGGTGATTTTAACGCTTTCCCTAACGAGAAAAACCCTAGCGATTGTTTGTTTGAAAATGACGCCAGTTTGTTTAAAACTTATAGCGTCAATTTAGTGCATAACGTGAGTTTGAATTATGAAAGAGAAGGGGGGAGCCGTTTTGGTGATCCTAAATTAAAAATCAATGGTTATACAAGCATCAGGAATGTCCAAATTGATCCGCTTTTTAAGCCTAACGATATAGCGGCTAGTGTTCCTTTCACTCCAAACCCAAAACGTGGCGAAGAAAATGAATGCGTGGCGCAAGGGGGTATTTATGACGCTACTAAACAAACTTGCTCCATCACTTTTAAAAGCCTTGGAGGGGGTTCTGTGGTGGCTAATAAAAATTTATTCATCATCAATTCCGGGTTCAATGCGAATGTGATTCATACTATAGACCATAAGAATGACAATCTTTTGGAATACGGGTTGAATTACCAAAACTTGACCACTTTTGATAAAGCGATCCCTAATAGCGATTAGTTAAACCCGGCGATGCCCCTGATGCATGTTTAAGGGTTACAGGTCCCAATGATCCCAACATGAACGGGCGCTGCCAACGAAATGGCGCTACGGCGAATGTGGTTGGGGTGTATGCGCAAGCGAATTACACCTTGCACCCTATGGTAACTTTAGGGGCAGGGACTCGTTATGATGTCTATACTTTAGTGGATAAAGACTGGCAATTGCACATAACCCAAGGGTTTAGCCCTAGCGCGGCTTTAAACGTCTCGCCTTTAGAAAATTTGAATTTCAGGCTTTCTTACGCGTATGTAACCAGAGGCCCTATGCCTGGAGGTTTGGTGTGGATGCGTCAAGATAATTTGCACTACAACCGCAATTTAAAGCCAGAAATCGGGCAAAATGCGGAATTTAACACCGAATACAGCAGTCAGTATTTTGATTTCAGGGCTGCCGGTTTTGTCCAATTGATTTCTAATTACATCAATCAATTTTCTTCAACGCTTTTTGTAACCAACTTGCCCGCGCAAGATATTATTTATGTGCCAGGTTATGAAGTTTCAGGGACGGCTAAATACAAGGGCTTTTCTTTAGGCTTGAGCGTGGCGCGATCATGGCCTTCTTTAAAGGGGCGTTTGATCGCTGATGTGTATGAATTGGCTGCCACGACAGGCAATGTGTTTATTTTAACGGCAAGTTATACGATCCCACGCACCGGCATTAGCATCACTTGGCTTTCACGCTTTGTTACGGATTTGAGTTATTGCTCTTATAGCCCTTATCGTAACGGCCCTACGGATATTGACAGACGGCCTAGCAATTGCCCTAAAACGCCCGGGATTTTTCATGTGCATAAGCCGGGTTATGGGGTGAGCAGTTTTTTTATCACTTACAAGCCCACTTATAAAAAACTTGAAGGGTTGAGCCTGAATGCGGTGTTTAACAATGTTTTTAACCAACAATATATTGATCAAGCAAGCCCGGTGATGAGCCCTGATGAACCCAATCAAGACAAATACGCAAGGGGCATGGCAGAGCCTGGCTTTAACGCTAGATTTGAAATTTCTTATAAGTTTTAATAATGGAGCTAAAAATGAGGATTTCATGGGTAGCGGATCTAATCAAAAATAAAACATCCTTTAGAAGTAACAAATATATGATTTTAATCCTTTAATTTTAAACCAATTGACAATGAATGGTTATTTTTTGTAAAATAAGGTTGTAGATTTTAATTAATATTTTAACTTCATGCTGTTTTTTTTTTTTTGATTATAATTATAATCTCAACAAAAAAGATCATACAATTAAAATTAGGGAGAGTTTAGTGAGGCAAGAAAAGTATTTTTTGACTTCTTCTTTATCGCTTTTATCGTTTTTATTATGTCCTGTAGAAGCTTTTGATTATCGGTTTAGCGGTCGTGTGGAGAACTTTTCTAAGATTGGTTTTAACAATTCTCAAATCAATACTAAAAAAGGGATTTATCCTACTGAAAGTTTTATAGATATTGTAACTTTAGCGCAAGTCAAAGTCAATTTACTCCCTAAAGGCACCGAAAACCATAAGCTCTCTGTCTCTTTGGGTGGGGCGATTGCAGCCATTCCTTATGATAAGACTAAGAACGATATTAACCAAGCTAACGGGAAGATTTTTGGCTCAATTGTAGAGAATTTCATTGGGGGCTATCATGGATACTTTTTCAATAAGTATCTTGGCCCTGCTTATGCGGGGACTTCTCAATCAGCGAGCTATCATGCAAGACCTTATGTGGTGGATACCGCTTTTTTACGATACGATTACAAAGATGTTTTTGGGTTTAAAGCGGGGCGTTATGAAGCGAATATTGATTTTATGAGCGGATCGAATCAAGGGTGGGAAGTGTATTATCAGCCCTATAAGACTGAAACGCAAAGGTTAAGGTTTTGGTGGTGGAGTTCTTTTGGGAGAGGTTTGGCGTTCAACTCTTGGATTTATGAGTTTTTTGCGACAGTGCCTTATTTGAAAAAGGGAGGCAATCCTAATAACAGCAACGATTTCATCAATTATGGTTGGCATGGGATCACCACAACCTATTCTTATAAAGGTTTAGACGCTCAATTTTTTTATTATTTTGCGCCTAAGACTTATAACGCTCCTGGTTTTAAGCTAGTTTATGACACGAACAGGAATTTTGAAAATGTCGGCTTTCGCTCTCAAAGCATGATCATGACCACCTTTCCTTTATACTATAGGGGGTGGTATAACCCAGAGACAAACACTTATAGTTTAGAAGACAGCACGCCTCATGGATCGTTGTTGGGGAGGAATGGCGTTACTTTGAATATCCGCCAGGTTTTTTGGTGGGATAATTTCAACTGGTCCATTGGCTTTTATAACACCTTTGGCAATTCAGACGCTTTTTTAGGCTCTCACACGATGCCAAGGGGTAATAACACTTCCTATATCGCTAATGAAATCTCCGTAACGACTAGGCATGCCGGAATGATTGGCTATGATTTTTGGGATAATACGGCTTATGATGGGCTGGCTGATGCGATCACTAACGCGAACACTTTCACTTTTTACACTTCTGTTGGAGGGATCCATAAGCGTTTTGCATGGCATGTTTTTGGGCGCGTCTCTCATGCGAATAAGAATGCGTTAGGGCAGTTAGGGAGGGCTAATGAATACTCCTTGCAATTCAATGCGAGCTACGCGTTCACTGAATCGGTTCTTCTTAACTTTAGGATCACTTATTATGGGGCTAGGATCAATAAAGGGTATCAAGCAGGGTATTTTGGAGCGCCCAAGTTCAATAACCCTGATGGCGATTTTAGCGCTAATTACCAAGACAGAAGTTACATGATGACCAACCTCACGCTGAAGTTTTGATTTCCAATCAAATCGCAGCAAGTCTAAAAAACGCTCAAAAGCATTTTTTAAAATCTAATACTTTGTGTAGTTAGTTTTGTGAAGCGCCCAAACGCTAAAGACGATTGGGCTTCCTAGGCTGATGTTGAGGGAGAGTTTGGTTCTTGTTCTGTGTGCCTAATCATAGGGATTTTACAGAGTTTGAGCTCCAACGCATTCCTTACAGCTCTCACGCATCATATCTATAAAGGCGTAACTTTGTGCGCTTCCTACGCTAGATGCAAATGTATGGGGGTGTTATACTGCAAATTAGCGGCATTCACCCCAAACACTAAAGATGTTTAGGATTTCTGCTTGGGGGTTTTAAAAGCGGTTTTCTTGGGTTATGGGGGATTTAGTTTTGGGGTGTGTAGGGGGAAAATGATTTCAAAATACCCCCTATCCCCTTAAAAAACGAGTTTTACCATAAAATTTAGAACCACAAAATAAAGTTTTAAACCACAGAAATCCTAAACGCCTTTAGCGTTTGATCACTTTTACCATTAAAGCCGTTCTTGGGGGATAATCTCAATATTTGACAACATTTGATAAAGATTTTGGGTTGTTTTTCTAAGTATAAAAATTTTGAAGCGCTAAAGCTTTTTAAAAGTTTTTAATCAAGCGTTTTAAAATCTCAATAAGCCTTGAGCGTTAAGCTTTTTGTGAATGCTAGCTTTTAATCAAGCGTTTTAGGGGGTTAATCCCGTTATTTGATTATTGGATAAGGATTTTGGGTTGTTTTAAAGCGGAGGTTAAAGGGTTAAATCAAAGCCTATAAAAGGCCTTGAGTTTTTTAGAAGGCGTAGCCATAGACCCAATACACGCTATAAGGGCGGAAGTATTTCACTTCAGCGCCGCCAGCTTTATAATAAGTGTTGTAAATCGTAGGGATTTGCACACCGATTTCTATAGAGTGCTGGTTATGGCTTTTCAAGTCTTTTTTCAAGATACCAAAGTTCATGCGTAACCCTACATCAAACAAGAATTGGAATTTCGTCGCTGTAGGTCTGCTCGCAAGCTGAGGGCTATTTCTTAGTGTGCTGATGTAAGTATCCCCTGCGAGTTGGATCCCCCCAAAGAAGCCCGCATTAAGACTTCGGCTGCCAAAAGAGCGGCTAAACACATTGTAAAGCACATCAGTCCCCACCCCATAAGTGAGCAAATTGACTTGATTGTAAGTAGGGCCATTACCCACGCCCGCACCATTATAGCTGAAGAAGCCGTAGTAGCGTAAGCCCACATTCTTGTTTTCTCCAAAGAATTGCTTGTAACCGATTTTAGTGATAAACCCGTTAAACGCATTCACTTGAGAGCTGTTACCGGCAGCGAAATTCCCAAGCCATGGGTTAGCTTTAAGCTCGTTATTCAAAGCGGTAACTTTAGCCAAAGTGTTTGTGGTGTTGTTTAATAGCTGGGTAGAGCGCGCTTGATCAATATTCCCGCCATAGCTCACTTGATAGCCTGTTGAATTGCTGATGTTAGCGTTGTTGGCTAGCGTTAAAGCGTTTTGAGAAGTGTTGACGATGTTTTGCACCAAGCTGGTAAATTCCTTAGCGCTCAAATCGTTCCCAGCGTTAGCGGAGTTGAAAACATGCTGCGCTAAAGCGGCGTCCAAAAACGCTCCTGCAGTCCCGCTATCACCGCTTGGCCCCATAGTGATTGAAGCTTGCTTTAAGACATAAGCGATTTGTTGGGCGGTAACACCACTTCCATAAACTTGATTAGTGTGGTTTTGAAAAATCCCACCCGCTTGGTTATTAGCGTTTAAGAATGAGTTCATGTAAGTCAAATAAACGCTAGCGGTGTTAAGCTCACTGAGCTGGTTGGAGAGATTTTGGCTCGTGGTGTTGTTGTTGCCTTGAAAGATATTGTTTTTGAGGTTTTGACTCAAAGTTTTGATAGAACTAACCATTTCGTTATAAAGAGCCAGGTTACCTTGGAAACAAGCACTAGAACTAGTAGCAGCAGCTGCGGTCGCACTACCACTACTACCATTATTAGTAGCACCACATTGATGGATATTAGAAGTGTTTAAAGTGGGATACAAATCAATCAAATTGCCTAGTTGGTTCATAAAGAGGTTGCCCAAAGTCCCGGCGACATTGCCCCCTGCGCCTGCAATATTGATATTGGTGTTGTTTGTCGTATTAGAGTTTAACAAGCCGGCTAATTCTTCGGCTTTGATTTTACCCGGGTTTTTCACTTGTTGGACCACCTGACCTAATTCATACCCAAAGGTCATAAAGCCCCCATCTTCTTCAGCGCCCACTGGATTGAAGCTCAAGCTTAACGCTAGGCTTAAAGGGGCTAAGAATCTTACTTTTTGAGATTGTGTCATTAAATTTTCCTTAATCATTTTGAATGGCTTTAAATTTTGTTTCATGTTTGTCTCTTCCCCCCTTTCTTAGAATGAATACCCATAAGACCAATAAACGCTATAAGGACGGAAATACTTCACGGTAGTCCCTGCTGATTTGTAATAAGTGTTATAAATCGTAGGCACCACTACGCCAAATTCCACCGTGTGCTGGTTGTGGCGGTTGGATTTCCCGTCCAACTTACCGAAGTTCATCCTCATACCGAAGTCAAAGAGGAACTGGAAGTGCGTGTTATTGACTTTCCCATGCAATTTCACATTGGGATCATCTCTGAGCGTGGATTGGAAGGTCTCACCGGCCAATTGGATACCGCTAAAAAAGCCCATATCCACAGAGCGGTTTTGATACGAGCGGCTAAAGATGTTATACAACACATCAGTGCCCACCCCATAAGTGTATAACCCTACATTATTTTGAGTGGATCTAAAGCCCACGCTCGCTCCGTTATAAGAGAAGAAACCATAATAGCGCAAACCGATATTCCTTTTCTTCCCGAAGAATTGCTTATAACCTATTTTGGTGTAAAACCCGTTTAAAATATTCGTTGAACGGCTGTTCCCGGCTCTGAATTGGGGCAAGTAAGGCATGCTTTTTACCTGATTGTTGAGCGCAGTGATTTTATCCAAAGTGACTTGCACGTTATAAAGAGCGTTAGGGAGCTGACTGGCGCGCCCTTGCACAGCGTTAGCTTGGTTGCTATTTATCCCAGCGCTACTAACCGCGCTCCCGCTAATGGTGTTTTTAGTGAGCTCGTTATAAACCGCTTGAGATTGATCAATAATGCCTTGCACCAAACCTGTAAAAACGGCCGAATTGAATTCCTTATTCCCAATGTTAGCAGCTACGGCAGAGTTGAAAGCTTCTAAGAGCAATTCATCTTGCTTGAGCAAGTTCGCTGCGTTATTTAAGATATTTTGTTGGCCTTGAAGGTATTGGATAGCTTGTGAAGAGTAAGTTTGACCATCTGAACCAGTCGCACCATTAGCACCACTACCACTAGTAGTAGCAGTCCCATTATTCTCTAAAGCCTTATTCATCGCATTAAAAAACACATTCGCCGCATTCAAGTAGGTGAGCTGTTGTTGCATGTTGGGGAAATTGGTGTTCGTGCCGTAGTTAGTCTGGCTGCCGATCGTGCTTAAAACCCTGTCAGTCAAGCTAGGGAGCCAGTAATAGCCCGCAGCGGTGCAAGCGCTTTGAGTGTTAAGAGAGCTGCCACCAACCGTCCCTGCAGCCGCGCAAGTCCCACTGCCTACCGCACCACTTAAAAGAGCGTTCGCGGACACATCGTTACTATTGAGTTTCGTGGGATACGCCCCCAAAAGCGAATAAAGGTATTGGGAGAAAGCGTTACTCAACGCCCCTGCGACATTGCCTCCGGTGTTGTTGTTTAAGATGTTGTTCGTTACATCAGCGTTAAGCTCTCTGGCGAGTTCGTCGCTTTTAGCGCCGCCTGGGTTTTGGACATCTTGCATGACTTGCCCGAGCTGATAACCGACGGTGAAAAACCCTCCATCATCTTCGGCATAACTTATGCTAGCGCAAAGGGCTAGACTAAGAAACAGCGTTCTATTCTTCTTTATCATGATTTTCCTTATCAATGGGATGCTCCTTGATTGAGTTTAAATTTGGGATTTAGTTACATCAGAGCTTGTAAATAATGTTTAGTAATACAAATTGTTAGATGTAATTAGTGGTATTTTCACATAAGAAAAGTTAAACTAACCTTAAAAATCCCCTTAAAACCCCCTTATAAAGGAAATAAAGTTACAAGCATTGGAGCGCTTTTTACAAAAAAAAAAAAACGGAATTTCATGGGGGATTAGCCTTAAATTTTGGGGTTTTACAAAACGCTTTTTGGCATTTTTAGGTTTTTTAAACTATAATCACGCCAACGCAAATAATCATTTTAAGTTATCTCTTTTGTTGTGAAAATTTGGAGCATGTTAGGGTTTGGGGTGATAGTTGGGTGGTTACCCCGAAAGGAGATAACCGACTATGAAGTTATTATTAGTAGCAACGCCATTATACTAAAATTTTGGCTCTAGCGCAAGCTGGAGCTAAAATCTATGGTTGCTAGCGTTTTAAACAAACAATACAAAAACCAATTTTATTTTGAATCGGGTTTCAAAAGTCCCGCTTCATACAAAAACACCGAGGGCTTATGCTCTTTAGGTTTGGCGTTTTCTCTCAATTCGTTTTTCGCATAAGAAAGCCATAAATTTTCCTTAGCCCTTGTGATAGCGACATAAAAAAGCCGCCGCTCTTCTTCAATGCCTCCACCGGTATTCATAAGCTTATGGTTAGGGAAACGGCCTTCCATTAAATCTATAATATAAACATCTTTAAACTCTAAGCCTTTAGAAGCATGCACGCTCAATAAATTCACGCCCTCACCTTGTGTGGCTTCACTAGAGCCTATTAAAGTGCCGTTTAAAAAACGCCCTAAATTTTGGTAATTTTTCGCCAAAGAACTCATCAAGTCCATTTTTTCATTGAAGCGTTTTTGCGCTTGGAGTTTTTTAAACTCGTTATAAGATCCGTCCTTATTTTTGGAGCGCTCTTTTAAAAGGCGTGTTTTAAAGGTTTGAAAAAACGCGCTTTCTAGAATGTGTTGGATTAAAGCGCTAGGGGAATGGGTAGGGGCTTTGGTATAAAGAGTGAAAAAATCGCTAAGCGTTTTAGCCCCATTGAGTGAGATTTTAGGGTGCATCAACACCGGGTGCGAATGAAACGCTTTATCTATCACGCTGTTAAACCTTGAGCTGTTTTCTAGGGCAAAAATTTCTTCAAAAAGCCCCATAGAGATGATTTCTTTTTTCTTCGTGTAAATTTTGGCTTCTTTATTTGGGTGGGTTAGGGCTAGTTTGAGATCGCCATTGCCTAAAAGCATTAAAGCTTCATGAATGTCTTTAGCGGTGTTAGAGCCAATATCGCTGATATAGCTTAAAACATGAATGGCTGC
>NZ_AKHP02000048.1:0-4884 GCF_000296015.2 Helicobacter pylori FD535 | reverse complement strand
ACCGCCATAGCTATTAAAATTCCCCATGACATTCAAACCACTAGAATTAGTGCTTAAAGTCGCTTGTTGGTTTAAGGTGAAATCACCATTAATGTTAGCTGTAGAGTTAGAGGCGTTGTTAAAAGCGTTAGTGATCGTTAAATTATTGGCTTGCAAGGTCGCATTTTCATTAAGATTGAGCGTGCCTATGACGCTATTATTTTTCACTTGAGACAAATCAATAGCCCCATTAGAAGCGATGACGCCTAAGAAAGTGAAGTTGTTAGCGCGCACGCTTAAAGATTCGTTAGTGGGGGTTACGCTAGAGTTTGCAGAAGAGCTGTTTTTGGTTGCGAGGCAATTGGCTAAATTGACACAAATTTCCCCTTTTTGAACGCTCACATTATTCAAACCCGCATTAAGGCTTAAGCCATTAGTAGCGTTTAGGATTGTGATATTGATATTAGAAACATCATTAGAAGCAAAAATCAATGCACCTTGATACTTGCTAAAGTCAATCGTATTATCGCCATTAAAAATAATAGACTTGTTGGCGGCAAAATTCAAACTGCCTCCTGTAGCGTTGCTAAAAGAGCTGTTATTGACAAAAACATAGCCATTGCTTAAAAAGTTAAAATACCCTTTTTGCCAAAAATCATGCAAGCCTCTAGGCGATAAAAGAGCGCCTAAATCGTTTTCTTTGAGCGCGTTTTGTAAAGAGGGCGGCAACACGCTCCCTAAACCTTGATTATAAACGCCGCTTAACCCGCCTTGAGAAATGATATTATTAATGATATTATTCACTAATCCTTGACTTTCTAGCTTTTTAACCACATCTTGTCCTAAAAACTCGTTCAACAAGTCATTCGCTACCACGCCGATGTCTTTTTGCAAGCTTGTAGGGGGGTTAGTAATATCCTTTAAAACCACGCTTAAAATAGAGCTTAATTCAGAAGCGTCTATATACCCACCGATAAAATTCAAAAGCCCTTTATCGTCTAGCATGCTTTTTAAAGACTGCTTAGCAAGGTAGTTTTCTATGATGGATGGGGTAACAAAATTACCAAAAATGCTTAGTTTTTTACTGATAATGTTTTGGATTTCATTCATGACTCCACTATTATTCAATAAATTGTCTAAATTATTTTGACCTATAAGTTGGCCCAAGGTTTCATTTTGCAAGCTAGCGGGCAATTCCTTACTCAAAGGGCTTAGAGCGTTTTCTATAAAGTTTCCTAAACCGCCGGCTTGCTTGATTTTTTCCATAGCCACTTGACTGAGAACATTCGCTAAATTCCCTTGATTAAAGATTTTATCAATCCCTTCTTGACCCAAAAGATTAAAGATGTTGTCTGTAGCTTGAGCTTCTATGTTAGCTTTATTCAACACTAAATTGTTAGCGCTTTGAAAGGTTACATCCGCGCTCCCTCCGCTTTCAAAAGCGTTACCACTTCCCACTGTGCCAGTGATATAAACGCTTTTAGCTTTAAAATCAGCGTTGATGTAGCCTAAATAGGGGGAAGTTGAGCCTAATAATTGCCCTAGGTAAGTGTTTCTAAAAGAAGAACAAGTGGCGCTATCTAGCGCGCAAGGACTGCTATAGTCATTGCCCCCAAACCATATAGAGCTAGTAGAGTTTGTAACATTATCTTGAGTAGTGCCTATAATTAGATTCCCGTTATTAAAGGTTTGATTGATGTTGTCAGTCAAATGGTTGATAGTTTCTAGGAGCGCTTGCTTTTGCGTTGGGGTGATCTTAATCTTGTCTAAGAGTTGCAACACTTCATTGATGTTAGTGATATTGTCTAATTGATTGGATTCAACCATTTCTTTTAAGGTAGCGGAATTTTGAGAAAGAATCCCTAAAAGCGTTTTTAAATTTCCACTAGAAAAACCCTTATTGTAGATATTTAAACTATTCAAAGGCTGGTTAAACGGGCTATAAGTGCCTGGGGTTTGAGGCGTTTGAGAGCCTTTAGGGGTGAAAAGACCTTTAATGTTGCTTGTCAAGTAATAAGTGCCTGCTTGGTTATCGCTATAATCATAGCTATAACCGGTAGGATTTTGCTTAGAAGCTTGGTAATTATAAAGCTCAGGAGCGATATTAAAAATAGTGTTGGAAGCCGAGTTAGGGTTATTTAAAACTTCTATGGTTAGATCCCCATTTTTAACGCTCTCTTGAATGATTTGAGAAGAATTGAGAGGGTTTATAAACGACCAAGTTTGAATGTTATGATTGTTGCTATAGGTAGCGTTTTGGATTTTCATGCCATAAAAAAGGATTTTTTCATAGCCATTAGCCCCACTGATGCCAGTAATCCCTTTTTGAGCGTTTAGGATGTTGTAAGTTACAGATTTTGTAATGTTGTCAAAAATATTGATGTCAGATAAATTAATATCCCCATTATTCCCTAAAACAAACTGCCCGCTAACGCTCATTAAAGCCTTAGTTAAAGAGGGCGCATAACCATTAAAATTCAACGCTCCATTAGCCGTAAGGTTATTAAAACTCAATGAGCTTGCGCTGTCAAAATTAAAGCTTGCTGTATCAATAGTCGTATTGCCTCCAAAATCAGCCTGGCTTGCGCCTTGAAAATTGATATTAGCGTTCAAAGAGCTTGTGTTATTGGCTGATAAAACGCTATCGTCTAAATTGATAGTGGTGTTGTTTGAAAAACTAGCGCTAGAAGCGTTGAGCTTGCTGTTAGCGTTAAGACTGAGTGTCCCGCCATTAAAAAAGAGGCTATTAAAGGTTGCTTGACTCCCATTATAAATATTGAGACTTGCTTGATTGTTAAAAGCACTTGTGCCATTGGCATTCAAAACGCTTTGATTGTCTAAACTTAAATTAGAATTATTATCAAGCGTTAAAGAATTTTTAAAAGCGGCTTGACTTTTATTGCCAAGCGTGATATTAGCGTTGTTTTGCAAGGTTGTATCGCCATTAAAGTTCAGCAAACTTTGAGAACTAAGCGTAAAACTCGTGTTGCCTAAAAGCTGTGTGGTAGCGTTAAAATTGTTTGTCCCCCTAGAATACAAGACATTAAAAACCGCTTGCGTGTTATTGAAAATAAGGCTATTAGCCTGCAAATTATAGATTGCTCCACCATTCAAACGAGAATTGATAAAACTTAAAGAATTAGCGGCATTAGCGCTGATAACGCTTGATCCTCCAGGGTTTGTAAAGCCGCTAAACGAAGCGTTAGAAAACGAAATGTTCTTAGCGCTAAAACTGAATTTCCCCCAAGTCATATCGCTAAAACTGGAATCAGTCACACTGATATTATTCATAGCGTCAAAAACGGCATAGGAATGCTGACTAGCCCCCGTTTGAATCATTTTAGTAACGGTTTCAGCGTCATTATAATTCAAGCCATCCATAGTGATATTATCGCTTGCTTCAAAGGTAATGTTCGCTCCCCCACCATCTGAATTTGAAACGCCTTCACCTGTTTTAAAATTATTGGTCAAGTAAATGTTAGCCGCATTAAAAGTTCCCGTGATATAGCCAAAGCCTCCATGCCCTATCCAAATCAAGCCATTATCATTCACGCTCTCTGCGTTGTTCCCTATGATCAAAGTGCCATTTTGGATATTCACGCCAAAACTTCTTCCAAGCAAATTGGCTGTATAAGTGCTGAGCGTGTTGCCGCTTTGACTGCTCTGTCCTGAAAGATTGGGATCAATATAATAAACCCCTTTGTTTGAGTAAGTTTGATTTTGGAGGTTATAGACCCCATCCCACACATTCGTTGCGGGTAAATTTTGAGTAGGGGGTGTGGGCGGAACTTTATTAGGGGGAGTGTTTGGTGCTGTGTGTTTTGTAGGAGTGGGTGTGGGGCTTGTAGGCTTAGCTACCGCTTGCTTCAATCCCTCTTGTTCAGCATTAAAAGTCTTTTCTTCGTTTTGTAAGGTTTGTTCATCTTGTTGTTCTTTATCTTGCGCTTGATTGAAAGCTTGTTCGTTAAAGCCTGTAGAGTTGGCTAATTGTTGGAGCTTGTCTAAATCTTGTTCTAAGGCTTGTTGGTCTTTAGCGATTTGTTGGCTCGTGTTTTCTAAATTTTGAGCATCTGTAGCGATAGTGGCGTTTTGATTGTTGGTGTAGTCTGTATCGTTCTTTGCGATCTCATTATCACTAGCAGCGTTATTCAAAGCGCTTTTTGAGTTGCTTATATCCTCTTGATAGGTTTTTTGGGCTTGTTGTTGTAAATCGTCTCCTAAAAATTGGGTAATAATGGATTGTTTGTTAAAGGTTTCTTGTAAGGTTTCATCTTGCCCGTTAATGTCAAAGGTTACATCATAAGTGTTATGACCCACTCCAACATGGCTGATAGCTTTATCGCCCTTATAGTTGATTAAATCCCATAAATAGCTTTGATAAACCCCATACTGGATGTTCCCATTTGTAGTAAGAATGTCATAGGTTTGATTACTATTAAGGGTTTGATTGAGATTAAAAACCGCATCAGAACCAAAGGACACGCTGCCTTTAAGGCTAGCAAAAGGCGAACTTGAATTTAAAGTGTTAGCGCCTGAAAAACTAACCTGGCTTGTATTAAAGCTATAAGTCCCTTGATTGAAGGTGTCGTTATTAAAGCTGGCGTTGTTACTAAAATTGTAAGTCCCTTGATTGAAGCTGCTGTTTTCAAAAGCAGATTGAGCACTATTAAAATGATAAGTCCCTTGATTGAAGCTCGCTTGATTAAAAGAGATGGTGCTATGATTATCACTACCGCTGAAACTAAAGCCTCCATTGGTGTTATCTTTAAAGCTAGATCCGCTGACATTGATGTTAGAGCCTTTAAAATTCATGTAAGATTTTTGCGTCCCTGCACCGCTATTGTCAAAACTCGCTTGATTGATAGTGATATTGTTAGCCGCATTAAAATTGAGTGTGGCTCCACC
>NZ_AKHP02000049.1:0-2803 GCF_000296015.2 Helicobacter pylori FD535 | reverse complement strand
TAACCCCCTAAAAACTATAAACATAACTCACATTAAACATGACAAGGCGTTTAAAAAACAAAGAAGTGTTCAACCCTTTGCCATGCGTTTCATAAAAAGAATTGACCGCTAAAGGGATTTTCAAGCCCATTTCAAATCCGTTATGCCTATTGACATTCACACGAACCCCAAAATTCAAAGGGATCTGGAAAAAACTCGTGTGCATTTTGGCCTGATAATTCGTCAAATAATTGTTGATAAAATCCGTTTGGCTCACCCACATGCTCAAACCACTCCCTACCCACGAACTCCCCGCTAAAGCAAAGCCCGCATAAAAACCCACGCTAGAATGTTTTTGTGAATTATCAATGAAATTATAAAGATAATCTATTCCAAGCCCATAGAGGTGGTTGTTCATTTTGCCTAAACCATCAAAGCCGTTACCCACAAAACCAAAATTAGTGTAACCATAGTCATAGAACAAGTAATAGCGCAACCCTTGATTTTTTTTCTTGGTGAAGAAATGCTTATAACCTACGCTCAAAGCTACCCCATACATGCTTGAAATGTTTTTAGAATAAGAGTTGGGATCCAGCGCGTTTAGGGAATTTGAAATTGCAGCGGTTTGAGAAGATAAAGAAGAAAGCATGTTGTTTTGGGATTGGGTGAATTGCAATTCTAAATTTTTTAAGTTTTTTTCAAATTCTAAAGGGTTAGTGGTGGGTTCTTGTATTTTTTCTAACGCTTGGACTAATTGGGGGTTAGATGAAACGCCACCGCTAATCATCACTATTTTTCCAATATTTTCAAAGGTGGATTGGAGGTAGTATTTCTCGGCTTGGATTTCAGTGGGGGTTAATTTGGAGTTGTTTTTTAAAGCGTTGTTGATGTAGTTAAAGGTGTTTTGCATGCTGGTGATTTCATTTTTGACTTGATTGAGCTTATTAATTTTATTTTGAGCGTTAGAAATGGTTTTAATGCGTTCTTGATTCAAAAAGGGGTTGTTGTGTTGGATGGCATGACTGATAGAATATTCAAAACCCACGCTCGCATACGCCCCATTTTCTTCAGCAATACAAAAAGATAAAAATAAAGGTAGAAAGAATGATGAATGTAATAAGGCTTTTGGAAATTGCATGGTTGATCCTGCTATGAATTGGGTTTGTTAAAAATAGGTTTAATGATACCATTAAAAAGCATAGCGCATACCAATATTTCCGGTAATATTAATATCTTTATAATCAAGCCCAAACCTAGCCCCAATGCCCGCATTCACATAAAAGGTTTTGAATAACCTTATCTCCCCACCTGTGATAATGCTAGCAAAAGTGTTGTATCTGCCGCCATCTCTATAGCTTAGGGTGTTATTACCAATGAAACGCACCATTTTATCCCCCATAGAATTGATAAATAAATCTCTGCCCACATCCGCAATCACAAAATAATAAGAGTTTTTATTGAAGTAGTGCCGACTTTCTAGGGCAAAATTAATCGTTAGAACGGATTTTTTATTAGGGTCAGCATTGGCTCTGAATTGATTGTAAATAGGATCATCCATAATGCCCCTTAAACCAGACAAACCAATGTAATAATAGGCTAGGCCTATTTGAGGTTTAAAAATAACGCTTTTATCTTTAAACATGAAATCATAGCCGTAATTGATTTTAGCGTCAGTCGTCCAGGTGTCGTATTTGTAAGACTGATTGATGATTGAGAGTAGGGGGTCATAAGAGTTGATGAAAGTCTTATTGTATCCCCAAGTCTCATTCAAGCTCATCGTTAATTCGCTTCTTTTGATAAACGCTCGGCTATAAACACCCATATTGACATTGCTAGAGCCTGATTGAGTGATGTTTGCATGAAACCCGCTATACCCATAAGCGGCATAACCCCCTACAATCACGCCCTTAATAAACCTGTCATACCCTACATTGATACCATATAAAGTCCCAGTGCCTCCATTAATAAAACTAGCCCCTCCAACTCCTGTCGCCCACACATTATTTTTAACTCTGTTTCTTTGAGAGTATTTTAAAATCACATCCATAGCGTTAGGGATCGCATCAGCGAATCGCTTGTTTTTAAGGGCTTCTAAGCGTTCTAAGAAATCCGAACGAGCGAAAGTTGAAGTGTCAGAGAGCTTGGCTAAACGGCTCATTTGCTGCGTGTAGGTATTGATCTGTAAAATATTAGTGGCATCATTTTTAAAATCAGGGTTAGCGATGACTTCTAAAGTGTTGGCAATATTTCCAGCGATCGTGGTTAAATCTTTTGCGGAATGGCTTTCTAAATAATAGGGAGCGAATAAAGGACTTCCCTTAGTTTCAAAGATTTTATTGAGCCAATTAATCGCTTGACTGCCTCCAACTTGATCAATACTATCCACGCTTTGAACGCCCTGAATTTGAGCGATATATTGTTTTAAAGTGGGGGCTTGTAGGTTGTTGATAGGATCATTAGAAACAGCGATTTTCACTTTATTATAAAGAATAGAAGTGTAAATATATTGATTTTGAGAGTCTTTAAAGCCTACAATTAAACCGCCATCTTTAAGGCTCACGGCTTGCCCGTTATAAGTTAAGCCGTTGTCAGTCATCGCCATATGCTTGCCATTAATGTCAATGAGCGTGTAAAGCTTAAGGTAATTATCTAGGCTGCTGCCTCCTGTGATTTGGTCGTTATACCCGTAATAAATGGCCTTAGCGCTATCAATAAGCGTGTAAGCGCCTGTTTCTTTTGAAGAAGTGTTGAATTGGATTAAGGGGTTATTGTTATTAGCCATGATTGTCGCACTGCCTTGAGCGTTGATAATGGCATGGCTAGC
>NZ_AKHP02000050.1:0-31388 GCF_000296015.2 Helicobacter pylori FD535 | reverse complement strand
CCTCCACCAAGAACCGCTACTTCCTTATTTTTGTAAAAGAAGCCATCGCATGTCGCACAAGTGCTAACGCCTTTACCCCAATATTCTGACTCGCCCTTGATGCCTGTGCGTTTAGGGCTACCGCCGGTAGCGATGATCACGCTCTTAGCTTCAAAAGTCTTGCCATCTTCTGCCAAAATAACAAAATGAGAGTCTTTTTTAGAAACCCTTTGAACAGCGGTCATCTCATGCTTTAAGCCAAAGCGAAAGCATTGCTCCTGCCATGGTTGCATGAAATCCAACCCGCTCACCACTTCCTTAACGCCCGGATAGTTTTCAATCTCACTACTGCCAGTGATTTGCCCCCCAGGCATTCCTTTTTCAAATAAAACGGCGTTTTTAACACCGCCTCTAGTGGCATAAAGCCCCGCGCTCAAACCTGCAGGACCACCTCCAATAATCGCGCAATCTATCATGGCTACTAGCCTAGAAGTTTGTTCAATTGCTCTTTTAAAGCAACTTTAGTTTGCACGCCCACCAACTGATGGACGACTTCGCCATCTTTTGTGAATAAAAGCGTAGGAATGCTTCTAATCCCAAATTTCGCGCTCAATTCTTCTTGCTCATCGGTATTGACTTTACAAATCTTAGCCTTACCTTCATATTCGCTAGCTAATTCATCAATCACAGGGGATAGCATCTTACAAGGACCACACCATGGCGCCCAAAAATCCACTAACGCAACCCCTTTTTTAATGGTGCTTTCAAAATTTTCTTCAGTTAATTCAATATAGTGACTCATTAGTTACTCCTAAATATATGATTTTGATTAACGAGAATTATATTAGCTTAAGAATGTTAATGAAAACGCATGGGTTTTGGATAAAAATCTAAAAAGTGATGTTTTCTAAAAGTTCAAATTTACCATTTTTCACAATGAGGGCGTCAATGCAAAAATCGCTATTGGGATCTTTTTGGGACAAATAACAGCGGATCGTTTTAATTATCTTTTTTAATTTGCTCGGCGTGATCGCATAAATGGGATCAAAATTTTCCCCGCTTTTGACTTCAATGAAATGCAAAACCCCTTTTTTCAAAGCGATAATATCAATTTCGCCAAATTTTGAAAAAAAGTTCCTCTCCATTATTTCAAAACCCAGCGTTTTTAAAAATCCGCAAGCTTCTTCTTCGGCTTTCAAGCCCTTTGCCCTGTGTTTGTTATTCAAAAAGCGCATCAATTTTCCAAACGGATCATTTTAGGGGTATCCAACACGCTTTGTAGATTTTCAAGCTCTTTAAGGGCGTTCAGCATAGACTTTTCGTTGGTGGTGTGCGTGGAAAATAAGATTTTAGCCTTGTTGGAATGCGGGATTTCTTTTTGTAAGACATTGTTGAGCGAAATATCGTTTTGGGCTAAAATCGCGCTAATTTGAGAAAAAACCCCTTTTTCATCGCTCACCAACAAACGCGCATAATAAGCGCATTGGATTTCTTCTTGGGGTTTTAGGGGGAGTTTTTGAGGGGTTTCAAAGCCTAGCATTAAAGAGCTTTTTTTCCTTGCGATTTCTATAATATCGCTAATGACCGCGCTTGCGGTAGGCTCTCCCCCAGCCCCAGCCCCATAATACAAAGTCTCGCCCACTTTATCCCCTATAACGCTTATAGCGTTCATCACCCCATCCACTTTAGAGAGCATGCATTCATTTTTAATCATGCTTGGATGCACCCTTAATTCAATGCAATCTTGGTGTTTCTTAGCGATGCCTAAAAGTTTGATGCTATAACCAAATTCTTTAGCAAACTCCATGTCGTCTGGCTCTATTTTTTCAATGCCTTCAATTAAAATTTCTTCTAATTTCGCATCAATGCCATACGCTAAAGACGCTAAAATCAATAATTTGTGCGCCGCATCAATGCCTTTGATGTCAAATTCAGGGTTCAATTCCGCATAGCCTAAATGTTGGGCGTCTTTCAAAGCGTCCTTAAAGCTCGCTTGATTTTTAAACATCTGGCTTAAAATGTAATTGCTTGTGCCGTTTAAAATCCCTTTAAAAGAAAGGATATGATTAGCGCTCAAGCCATCTTTTAAAGCCTTGATAATAGGGATACCCCCACACACGCTCGCTTCAAAGCCTATGGGGGTGTTTTTAGCGATTTGCTCTAATTCATAGCGGTAATACGCTAACATGGCTTTATTGGCTGTAACGAAGGCTTTTTGTTTGGCTAAAGTTTTTTTAGCTAAAAGATAGGGCGCTTCCACCCCACCCATAAGCTCCACGACAATATCAATCTCTTCATCTTCTATCAGGCTTTCTAAATCATTACTGATTTCAAAAGGATAGCCTTTGTGCTTTTTCACGTCTCGCACCACCGCTTTTTTAATGCCAATTCCCACGCCGGCTCTGTCTTTAATGATTTCTTGATTTTCTTGTAAGATTTTAGCGACCGCGCTCCCCACACACCCTAAACCCACAAGCCCTATATTCAATCTTTTTTTCATGCCTTTTCCTTTAAATTCGTTTTTTTAAAACGGCGTTTTTTTCCTGATCGCTCGCTTTTTCTATCGCTTCAAAGCTCCCAAAATAATCCAATAATTTTTTCACGCTGGCTTCTCCTATGCCCTTTTCTTTTAAAAGAGCGATTTGTTTCATGTTTTTAAGTTTAGTGGATCTATGGAAGTTTATCGCATACCGGTGGCTTTCATCGCGCAATTTTTGCACCCACTGCAAGCGTTTGTCGCTAGGAAGCAATTTAAAAGTATTGTTAGGCGTATGGATAATGTCTTTAGCGCCCCCTTTAGAACGATAAGCTTTAGAATCCCTTTTTTCTTTAGAAATAGCGATCACTTCCACAAAACTCCCGCTGCTTTTTAAAATTTCTAAAGCGATGTTTAATTGCGCCCTCCCTCCATCAATCACCCACAAATTAGGCGGTGGCTCTTTAGCAAAATCTAAAGCCCTTCTGGTGAGCAGTTCGCTCATTTGGGTGTATTCATTAGAGCCTTTCAAATGGTAGCGCCGATAAGCGTCTTTTTGGAATGCATGATTTTCATACACGACCATTCCCCCCACGCATTGGCTGTTGGCATGGTGGCTTGTGTCAAAGATTTCCACCCTATAAGGCATGCACTCTAATTTGAAGAGCGATCGCGCTTCTTCTAAAATCAGATCTTCATTAGAGGCTTTTTCTTGGCTAAAAATTTCTTGAGCGTTTTTCATAGCGATTTCTATTAAAGCGAGCTTGTCGCCTTTTTTAGGAATACTAAGAGCGATTTTTTTAGAGTATTGATGAGAGATAAATTCTTGCAATTCTTTAAGCGTTTCATTAGAGCAAGCGTTCAATAAAATCTGTTCTGGCATCAAAGGTAAATGCGATTGGTAATGATTGATAACGGCTTGTTTCATCGCTTCATCAGTGTCAAACCCGTTAAGAGAGTGGATTTTTTCAAACGCTGAAGAAATGATTTTACCCCCACGCATAAACATTTTCACTAACACCGCTTTACTACTCCCACCATAAAAAGCAAAAATATCCAAATCATAGAGTTTGGCTAAATCCATGCAAGTGAAAGGGGCGATTTTTTGGATTTTTGCAATCCTGTCCCTATAAATGAGGGCTTCTTCAAAACGCAAGTTATTAGAAAGACGCTCCATTTTTAATTCAAGCTCTTTGATGAGTTTGTCTTTATTTTCAATCATTTCTAAACATTCTTTAGCGATTTTTAAATACTCTTCTTTGGTGATTTTGTTCTCGCATGGGGCTTTACAACGCTCTATTTGATAAAACATGCATGCCTTTTTATCTTTGATGCAATTTTTCTTTTGAACTAACGGGAGCAATTCATACAAGCTGTCCAAAATATCCTTAGCCCCGCTCGTAAAAGGGCCAAAATATTTAACGCCAGGCTGTTTTAAAATTTTTCGTGTGATTAAAGGGATAGGGAAATCGGTGGAAAAATCCATATAAATATAAGGGTAAGTTTTATCGTCTCTTAAAAGAATGTTGTATTTGGGTTTGAGCTGCTTGATTAAAGAATTTTCTAAAATCAAAGCGTCTTGTTCGTTTTCCACTAAAATCGTTTCTAAAAAAGCGATTTGTTTGACCATCATTTGGATGCGTAAGCTTGCGCGATGGTTGGGCGTGATTTCATTATTACGGACAGAAAAATAGCTTTTGATGCGTTTTTTTAAATTTTTCGCCTTACCGATATAGAGCAATTGGCGGTTTTTATCAAAATATTGATACACGCCACTGCTGTTAGAAAGGTTTTTCAAACTGGACAATAAATCAGCCATTCATTCCTCAAAAAAACTTCGTTGGTAGTGGATCAAAGCGCGCGCTTTTTCAAAACATTCATGCAAACGAGCGTCTTTAATGGGGTTATGGAACAACCCTAAAGCGCTAGGGCGAAAAAAACGGGCTTGTTTTTTAATGGGGGCATAAAAATTGGCTTTTTCTAAGGAATCTTTAGGCACATAACCTAAAATTTCCAACCCGTTCAACCCGTCAAACCCATAAGCATGCCCTTGCGCGTTTAAAAAATGGCTGATTTCTTTAGCGAATCGCTGGTTAAATTCCTTAGAAGCCCAAAGATCTTCAAACGCAAAAAGCAATTTAGAGTCTTTTATGAAGATAAAAAGCAAATTTTCTTGTAAACTTAAAGGCATAAAAACCTTAAGCTTTTTGAGTTTCAAAAGGGTTTCAAGCTTTTTATAAGACTTTTTTTGAATGAGTAAGGAGAAAATATTTTGTTCCATAAACTGATCTTAACATGCTTTTTAACGCTTGTAGCAATAACGATTCAAGCTTGCGGCTATAAAGCCCCCCCATTCAATGAAAAACCCGCTAAAAAAACTTCAAACAGCTCTAATTCTTCTATGCAAACGCCCACCAACAACACCACGCCAGAATTTTTAAACGAGCCTTAAACCATTGCTCTTATTTAAGGGCTTTGATTTCTAGGGTTTTTGTGGCTAACTTTTGCGCCTCGCTCTCATCATGCGTTACCATAATGAAAGTAGCGTGAGAATTTTGGTGTATCTCTTTGATGAGATCTTGCAAATTCTTACGATTAAAACCATCTAAAGCGCTAAAAGGCTCGTCTAATAAAATGAGTTCTGGCCTGTGGATAATCCCCCTAATAATGCCCACTCTTTGGGCTTGCCCCCCACTCAATTCATTGGGGAATTTATCCATAAGGCTCTCATCTAACCCCATTTTTAACGCTAAGGCTTTGGCTTCTTTTTGAGCGGCTTCTTTGTTAATGCCTTGTAAATTAAGGCAAAAGGTCATGTTTTGCATGGCGTTTAAATGAGAAAATAAGGAATTGCCTTGAGCGATATAGCCTATTTTTTGGCGTAAAAAAGCGTTGTTTGAAAGGGTTTCATTAAAGATTTTAACGCTCCCAAAACTGGGCTTTAAAAGCCCTAAAATCAAGCCTAAAAGCGTGCTTTTACCGCTCCCGCTCTCCCCTAAAACGCATAAAAAATCCCCTTCTTGAATGCTTAAATTAAAATCCTTAAAAACAGCGCGGTTGTGGTAATTAAAAGACACATTCTCTATTGTAACGATTTCTTTCATGCTATAACCCTAATTTTTCTAAAAAATCTTTAGCGACTATTTGGGGGCTTTTTTTCAACACTTCCACCTGATAGTTTAAATCCTGCATCATCTCATCGCTAAATTTTGAATTTAATTTTTCTAAGATTTTTAACGCTTTAGGATACTTTTTCACCATTTCTTTTCTTACAACAATACCGGCCTGATAGTTGGGGAAAAACCCCTTATCGTCCTTAAGCACCTTTAAATCCAGCTCTTTGATTTGAGCGTCTGTAGTGAAGACATCTAAAGCGTTGATTTTATGGGATTCAAAACTTTTATAACGCAAATTAATATCCATTTCATGCAAACTTCTAAAATGGAATGGGTAGGCTTTCACTAAGCCCTTAAAAGCGTCCTCTCTTTCAAAAAAGTCAAACTCCGCTCCAAAATCAAAATTTGGGCTATGAAAGGCTAGATCGCTGAAAGTTTCAATAGCGTATTTTTGAGCGTCTTCTTTAGAAATCGCTAAGGAATAGGTGTTGTTAAAGCCCAAAAGCCCCACCCACAAAAGATTAAATTCTTTCTCATAACGCTTTTTAATCGTTTCAAAATCCACTTTTTGAGTCAAAGGGTTTTTGAGCGTATTCACCCAAGCGGTGCCGGTATATTCCACATACAAATCAAAATCGCCCCTAATTAATGCCGGATGGATATTCATCGTCCCCCCGCCAATGCCAAACGCTCGCTTGATGGGAATATGGTGTTTTTCTAACAAAAGGCTTAAAATCTCGCCCAAAATATACTGCTCGCTGCTAGGTTTTGTAGCCACGACTAAGGGCTTTTCTTCTATGGCGTTTCTGGGAATGAGCCATAAAGCGCTCGCTAGCAATAAAAAAAGGAACACCGCTAAATTAAGATAAACTTTTCTTTTTTGTTTTTTGGTGGCGTTTTGAGAAAATAGGCGTTGCAAAGCGTTTTCATGCTGAAAGACGCTCACAAATTTATCCGCTAAAACACTAAAAAGGGCAATGATCAAACTACCCGCCACTAAAAGCGTGGTGTTTTGCGTGTTTAGCCCTCTAAAAATCGCTTGCCCTAAGCCTCCAGCCCCAATGAGCGCCCCAATCCCAGCCATCGCCACTAGCATCACCACCGCAATCCTTAAACCCACTAAAATTTGGGGGATAGCGAGCAAGAATCGCACTTTAAAAAACAATTCTTTGGGGTTACACCCTAGCCCGATAGCGGCCTTAACCACCTCTTCTTTCACCTCTTTTAAAGCGTTATAAGTGCTATGGACAATGGGCAATAAGCCGTATAAGACCAACACTAAAAGCGCGTTTTTTAACCCCACCCCAATCACAGGAATGAATAACGCGAATAACGCAAGCGATGGGATGGTGTAAAGGAAATTCACTATAGGGAGCAAGAACGCCCTAGCCTTTGAGTTATAAAACACCAAAACCCCAATCAAAACCCCAAACACCAGCACAAGAAAACCAGAAAGCGCAACGATGATAAAATGTTGCGCGATCAAGTCTATAAAATAAATGAATCGATCATGAAATTCTTGTATCAAATATTTTACCACGCTTATTTTTAACACTACGGCAACTAAATGCTGCGTAGCCACATCTATAGAATGGAGCAACCATTCATACAATTCTTTGATCAATTGTTTAAAAACGCCCATGCCTAGCATTATAACCAAACTTATTTTATATAAAAAGGTTTTTTTAATATTGGGTTTGAATCAAGTTCTTATCATTTTAATTATAATAAGCACAAGCTTTTTAAAACAAAGCCAAAAACTAATAAAATTAAAACTGAAAGGTGCGTTTGCCTAAATTCGTGCTTACTTCAATCCATAAGGGTTGGTTTTCGCATAGAATTTCATAGGCTACGCTTTGATTCCTCACTAAAGAAACGCTTTTAGGCGTGGGGTAGAGCGAGCAAGAACGCCCTTGATTGATGTCAATTTTTAAGATAACCACGCTCTCCACGACAGCGCTCACTTTTAAATAATACGACTCCCTAGCCCCTTGCCATTCTAAATAGGGCGTTTCTTGTGGGACAATCTCTAAAGCCACTAAAGGGCTTTGAGCCAGTTTTAAGCGCGTTTTTTGCTCCTGTTCTTTTAATTCTTGTTCTCTGTTGATCCCTTTATCAATCAAATCAAAAAGGTTTGAAGAAGCGTCCTTTTCTCTAGCGATAAGGCTCGCTAACAACAAAAAGATTAAAAGATAATTTTTATTCATGCGATTCATTCTTGCTGTTTGTGGGGATTGAATTCTTCATCTAAAATAGAATGGATCTTACTCAAATCGTTCGCATCGGTTGAAAAAAAGATTTCCACACGATTGTTTTTCATTCTGTTTTCTAAGGAGTCATTAGGCGCGATAGGGTTTGTAGATCCGTAAGAAGAAAAAGACAATTGGTTAGGATCCACGCCGTATTGTATAAGGACTTTCATCACCCTATAAGCGCGATTAGCGGCTAATTCATAATGGCTTTTAAAACGGGTTTTAACTAAAGGCGTGTTGTCTGTAAAACCTCTCACATTGATATGCACCCTTTTAGGGAGTTTTTGAATGATTTTAGCGATCCGTTCAATATAAAGCATCATGTCTTGATTGATAGTATCTGAAGTAGCGTTTTCAAACAACAAATTAGAAGGGAGCTTTAAAATAGAGCCTTGATCGATTTGCTCTAAAACACTGCCTTCGCCTTTGCGAGCGATAGTGGCTTTTGTTTCGGTATTTTGCGAAGCCGGTTTGGAGCTTTCGCTCGCCATTTGCTCTTCTTCTTTCCCTGAATCAGGCGGGATCACTACAACCGGCTGCATCGCTTCTGGCTTGGGAGCGTAATTAAAAATCTTAATGAATTCGGTTTTTAAGGCTTCCACTTTGGATTTATTGACCGCTGAAATGGCATAAAGAGCGATAAAAAGCGCAAGCAACAACGACAAAAAGTCCGCATAAGGAACCGCCCATTTTTCGCCGGCGGGGCATTCGGTGGGTTTGTTTTTCTTAGCCATGTTTAGCCCTCAAATTGGGATTTTTTAGGCTCACCGGGAGCGATGTAGTTTAAGAGTTTGTTTTCTAAATCCCTTGGGTTTTCCCCATTAGCGATGCCTAAAATCCCCTCTAAAAGAACGGTTTTTTCTTTGATAATGTCTTTAGACTTAGCCTTGAGCTTATGCCCAAAAGGGCCAAAAATCGCATAAGAACACATAATCCCTGTAACAGTAGCCGTAAAAGCCCCAGCGATCCCTGCTGCCATTTCAGCCGGGTTGTCTAGTTTTTGTAAAGCCAGCATAAGCCCCATAACCGCCCCCACTAACCCCATAGTAGGAGCGGTCTCACCGGCCGTCTCCCAATAATGAGCGGCGCCGTGGTAATACTCTTCCATTTCTTCAATGCTGATTTCTAAGCTTTCCTTAACGGATTTGAGATCCTTGCCATCTATGATCATAGACAAACCATTACGGGTGAAATCGTCTTCAATTTGTGCCACCCGCCCCTCCAAACTCAACACCCCATCTTTTCTGGCTAGAGTGGCTAATTCCACTAAATTTTTAATGGTTTCGTTCAAATTGATTTTAGGGTTTAAAAAAACAATTTTTATCTCTTTGTAAGCGGCTTTCACGTAACGAGCATGCGTGCCTGTCATAGCGGCAAAAAGCGAAGTAGGCACGATGATGATGACTGAACTCAAATGGATAATGTGCAACGGGTTGCCATCTTCTAAAATATCGCCTAGCGAAATAGAAGCGACCGCCAATACCAAGCCTAGTATGGTTGATAAATCCAAAACTTACCCCTTAATCTAAATTTCATAATCTTGTAAATGCGTGATTTTATGCGTGCCACAAACCCTACATTCAGGGTTTTTGGGTGCTTGAATTTTTTTAAAATCCATCGTTTTAATATCGGCTATAAGTAAAGTATTTATAAGTAAAGTTTCAAACCCTAAAAAATATTTAAGGCATTCGCTCGCTTGGATACACCCTAAAACTCCGGGTAAGACCCCAAAAAGCCCTAAAATAGGATTCAATCCCTTTTTAGGGGGCTTATCAAAAACACACGCTAAGCATGCGCTATGGGGTAAAACGCTCATGCTTTGCCCCCTGTATTTTAAAACCCCGGCATGCGAATAGGGTTTTTGGGCTAACACGCAAGCGTCATTAATCAAAAATTTAGCGTTGAAATTGTCTGTAGCGTCTATGATAAAATCATAAGGCTCTATGAGAGAAAGAGCGTTATGAGCCTTAAAGCGTTCTTCAAAAGTTTCTATTTCAATACCAGCATTGAGTTGTTTTAAGCGCGCTTTCGCGCTAGAGGTTTTAGATTGGTTTAAAAAATCCTGTGAATGGATAATCTGGCGTTGCAAATTACTCATATCTACCACATCAAAATCTACAATGCCTATTTTTCCTATCCCAGCGGCGCACAAATACATCAAAACCGCTGATCCAAGACCCCCAGCCCCAATAACTAAAACGCTAGATTTTAAAAGCTTCAATTGGCCTTCTTCGCCCACATCTTCTAGCATGATATGGCGTAAATAACGCTCTTTTTCTGGCCGGCTTAACAATTAAGCCATCCTTGAAACCCAAATTTTAGAATGCTCTCTTTCAGCAAAAAAACTCGTCTTATCCCCATGCCCTGGATAAATCTCTATGTCTTTAGGGAAATCTAAATTTTGAAACCTTAACAGGGACTCTTTCATGTCTTTTTCATTAGAATAAGGGAAATCATAACGGCCAATGCTGCGATAAAAAATAAAATCCCCGCTAAAAATCACCCCTTCTATTTCTATGATAGAGCAACCGGGCGTGTGTCCGGGAAAATGCCAGTATTTAATGGTAGTGTTTTCTATCTCTAAAGTGGTGCAACCCTTATTGCAAGGCACGCTAAAATTGGGGCTAAAAACCGGCATGCCCAAATGGAAAATATCATTTTCTAGCATGAACACATCGTCTTTGGGGGCGTAAATGGGGGTGTCTTTAAGGGTTTTTAACAATTGAGCGCTATCCCATACATGATCATAATGCCCATGCGTGATTAAAATCGCCTTAGGGTTTTTGGCGTTTTCCAACACCCATTCGCTGCTAGAAAATCCGGGATCAATAATAAAATCTATCCCACTAGAAAGCTTCACAATATAAGTGTTTTCTTCCACCGCCCCACACTCTCGCCTTAAAATTTCCAAACTCTAAACTCCCTTCAAACTAACCTAAAAAGTCATTATTGTTGAATATCATAGCGCAAAAATAAGGCGATTTTGACTAGAATAGCGCTTCTATTATTGTTGGTTGAGATGAGTTTAATGGAAGGAAAATCATGCGATCGTTTGGGAATTACATGCAAGAGTGGCTTTATGGGGAAAAGGGGTATTACAGAAAGGCGCTAATCGGTCAAAAAGGGGATTTTTACACTTCGGTGTCTTTGAGCAAGTTTTTTGGAGGCGCTATTGCGTTTTATATCATCAAGCTTTTAGAAGAAGAAAAATTATTTTTGCCTTTAAAAATTGTAGAAATTGGCTCTCACCATGGGCATTTTTTGAGCGATATAGCCAGTTTTTTAAACGCTTTGAGCGTGGGCGTAATGGAAAAATGCGAGTTTGTCAGCTGTGAGCCTTTAAGGGAATTGCAAAAACTCCAACGAATTATTTTTAAACAAGCCACGCGATTGGATTTGACTAGTTGCAGTTTAGAAGAGCTTGACTTTAAAGAAAAAAAAAGCGCGTTTGTTGTTTCTAATGAATTGTTTGACGCATTCGCTTGCGAGATCATTAAAGATAACAAAATGCTTTTTATCACCCATGATCATAAGGGCGTTTGGGGCGGTATTGATAAACCCACTAAAGAACTTCTTAAAAATTTGAATTTAAAACAAGGGTGCGTGCCGTTGTTTTTAGAGGCTTTCATTAAGGATTTGTTAGCAAAATTGAATGAGGCTCCTTCTTGGGTGTTTTTGAGCTTTGATTATGGCGATGAGATAGAGAGAAAAGACATGCATTTAAGGGCTTTTAAAAACCACCGAGCGCTGGATTTTAAGGATATTTTAAACAATCTGGCTTCTTTGTATCAGCAAAGCGATTTGACCTATGATGTCAATTTTTCTTTAGTGCGCTTTTTGTTTGAAAAACACCACGCGCAATTTTCATTCCTTAAACCGCAGGCTAACGCTTTATTGGATATGGGGCTTATGGGATTGTTAGAAACGTTTTCAAAAAGCGTGGGTTATGAAAGGTATTTAAAAGAAGCGGCTAAAATCAAGCCCTTAATTAGCCCTGGGGGCTTGGGGGAGCGTTTCAAAGCGTTAGAGTTTGTGAAAAAAAATAAAATGTGAATTAAAAGCATTTTGACAATCTAAATAATAAAGAGTTGGCGCATTTTTAAAGGGGGGGATTGGTATCTTGGATTTTTAGGATATTAAATATTAAGTATTTACTATGAAACACTACGCTTTCAAGGTTAGTTTGTGTGGAAAGTTGGGAGGGGCTGGCTTGCTTTCTCAAATCAAGGTAAGAGCATCAGGACATTTTAATGAAAAAGTTGATTAAAATGCTAAGTTATAGTAAAGAAGGAAGGAATATAATACGCCTTTTGCTCTTACCTTAAGCGGCATTATATCAAAAAAAAAAAAAAAACGATGTTATTTGAGATTTATTTTTAACATTCTGTTTTTCTTTTTTAAAAAATGAAACAATTTTTAAGTTTATTTATTTGATATTGGTGTTTAAAAGAAAGAATGGCTATAATTTGAAATAATTTAAGTCTGTTGATGGGATAAAGGGGGTTTTGTGAAAATTTTTCTTTCTTGCAAGTCTTTGTTGAACCAAAGGAGTTTGGAATTTTATTTGAGCGATTGCCTCTCTGCTATGGAAGTTTGCGATCTTGTTTTAAGCGATGATGAAAAGCTAGAAACCAATAAGCCCCTATGCTTTATAGAAGAGCGCTTAAGAAAGCCTTTCACCAAACAGAGCGTGAAAGAAGATATAAACAATTTTTATTGCGCTTTAAAGACGAGCGAAAAACCTTGCGAAGAAATCCAATTTTCTAAAGAGCAAAAGATCCAGCAATTACTAGAAGAATACACCCAAAAATTATGCCAAATCATCAGCCAGTAAAAAAATTTAAGATTATGGGGGGGGCTTGTAAGGGATTGGGCTTGAATTTGCCTAACATTTCTAGCACGCGCCCCACCAAAGCGATCGTAAGAGAGTCGTTTTTTAACACCTTGCAAGCAGAAATCAGTGGAGCGCATTTTATAGAAGTGTTTTCAGGCAGCGCTTCTATGGGTTTAGAGGCTTTGAGTAGGGGGGCTAAAAGCGCGGTGTTTTTTGAGCAAAATAAAAGCGCTTATAAGACACTTTTAGAAAATATCGCTCTCTTTAAAAACCGCCTGAAAAAGGAAATGGAAATCCAAACCTTTTTAGATGACGCTTTCAAGCTTTTGCCCGCACTAGGTTTAAAAAATGGCGTTTTGAATATTATTTATTTGGATCCTCCTTTTGAAACAAGCGGGTTTTTAGGGATTTATGAAAAGTGTCTTCAAGCTTTAGAAAGGTTATTAAACCGCTCTCATTCAAAAAATCTTTTAGTGGTTTTTGAGCATGAAAGCCTGCATGAGATGCCTAAAAGTCTCGCAACTTTAGCTATAATCAAACAGAAAAAATTCGGGAAAACCACTTTAACTTATTTTCAATAGGAATAGGCATGGCAGAAGAACAAGAAAATACCGCGCAACAACCCCCAAAAAAAAGCAAAGCCCTTTTATTTGTCATCATTGGAAGCGTGTTAGTGATGCTTTTATTGGTGGGGGTGATTATCATGCTGCTTATGGGGAATAAGGAAGAATCTAAAGAAAACGCTTCTAAAAACACCCAAGAAGTTCAAGCTAATCCTATGGCGAACAAAAATCAAGAAGCCAAAGAAGGCTCTAATATCCAGCAATATTTGGTGCTTGGGCCTTTGTATGCGATTGATGCGCCTTTTGCGGTGAATTTAGTCTCTCAAAATGGCAGACGCTACCTTAAGGCTTCTATTTCGTTAGAATTGAGTAATGAAAAGCTTTTAAATGAAGTCAAGGTTAAAGACACAGCGATTAAAGACACGATTATAGAAATTCTATCGTCTAAAAGCGTGGAAGAAGTGGTTACCAACAAAGGCAAAAACAAGCTTAAAGACGAGATTAAGAGCCATTTGAATTCGTTTTTGATTGATGGTTTTATTAAAAATGTCTTTTTCACTGATTTTATCATCCAATAATTTGAAATGATTGGCATAGATATTGTCTCTATTGCTAGGGTAGAAAAGTGCGTGAAACGCTTTGAAATGAGGTTTTTAGAGCGTTTTTTATCGCCAAGTGAGATTGTTTTATGCAAGGATAAATCTAGCAGTATCGCCGGGTTTTTCGCGCTTAAAGAGGCTTGCTCTAAAGCCCTTCAAGTAGGCATTGGTAAGGAATTGAGCTTTTTAGATATGCGTATTTCTAAAAGCCCTAAAAACGCCCCCTTAATCACCCTTTCTAAAGAAAAAATGGATTATTTTAATATCCAAAGCTTGAGCGCGAGCATCAGCCATGACGCTGGTTTTGCGATAGCGGTTGTGATGGTTTCTTCATCAAATAGATAAATAACGCATTCTAAAACCCTCTAACATTCTGTTTTAAAAACACTAAAAACCTTTTTCAAATCGTTTTGATAACAAATTGTAAATAAAAAAATCAAACTTCAAAATTTAAGTTAATTATAATAATTATTTTTATAATATGCATCGGTTTGAATTTAATAAGAAAGGTTATCATAATGAATGGTTATTTGAGGGTAAAAATCTCTTATTTTTTGGCGTCGGGCGCTTTGACTTTTTTGACTTTTAACTCTTTGGTGGACGCAAAAGATAAGCACCATTTTTTAAAAAAAGTTACAACCACTGAGCAAAAATTCAATTCCAGCGCACCGCTTTCATGGCAAAGCGAAGAGGTGCGTAATTCCACAAGCTCTCGCACGGTGATTTCCAACAAAGAACTCAAAAAAACGGGTAATTTGAATATTGAAAACGCTTTGCAAAATGTGCCAGGGATCCAAATCAGAGATGCTACAGGCACAGGCGTGCTGCCTAAAATTTCGGTGCGCGGTTTTGGTGGGGGCGGTAACGGGCATAGCAATACGGGCATGATTTTAGTCAATGGTATCCCTGTTTATGGCGCGCCGTATTCTAATATTGAACTGGCGATTTTCCCTGTTACTTTCCAGTCAGTGGATAGGATTGATGTGATTAAAGGGGGAACGAGCGTGCAATATGGCCCTAACACTTTTGGAGGCGTGGTGAATATCATCACTAAAGAAATCCCTAAAGAGTGGGAAAATCAAGCGGCTGAAAGGATCACTTTTTGGGGGCGATCCTCTAATGGGAATTTTGTAGATCCCAAAGAAAAAGGCAAGCCTTTAGCCCAAACTTTAGGCAATCAGATGCTGTTTAACACTTACGGGCGGACGGCTGGAATGTTGGGTAAGCATGTAGGAATTAGCATGCAAGGCAATTGGATTAACGGGCAAGGTTTCAGGCAAAACAGCCCTACAAAGGTGCAAAACTACTTGCTTGATGCGATCTATAAGATCAATGCAACCAATACTTTTAAAGCTTATTACCAGTATTACCAATACAACTCTTACCATCCAGGCACTTTGAGCGCGCAAGATTATGCCTATAACCGCTTCATTAATGAACGCCCTGACAATCAAGATGGAGGGCGAGCCAAGCGCTTTGGGATCGTGTATCAAAATTATTTTGGCGATCCGGATAGGAAAGTGGGGGGAGATTTTAAATTCACTTATTTCACGCATGACATGAGTAGGGATTTTGGGTTTTCCAACCAATACCAAAGCGTGTATATGAGCAGTCAAAACAAGATTTTACCCTTTAAAGGAAAAGGAGAAATTAGCGCGAAAAACCCTAATTGCGGTTTGTATTCTTATAGCGACACGAATAGCCCTTGTTGGCAATTTTTTGACAATATCCGCCGCTTCGTGGTGAATGCCTTTGAGCCAAAACTCAATCTAGTCGTCAATACCGGTAAAGTCAAACAAACTTTTAATATGGGAATGAGGTTTTTAACTGAAGATTTATACCGCCGATCCACCACCAGGAAAAACCCTAGTGCGCCTAATAGCGGGAGCGGGTTTGATGCAGGAACTTCACTCAACAATTTCAACAATTATACCGCTGTGTATGCCAGCGATGAAATCAATTTCAATAACGGCATGCTAACGATCACACCGGGCTTGAGATACACTTTTTTAAATTACGAAAAAAAAGACGCTCCTCCTTTTAAAGCAGGCCAAACAGGAAAAACCATTAAAGATCGTTATAACCAATGGAATCCAGCGGTGAATGTCGGCTATAAACCCTTTAAGGATTGGTTGTTTTATTTCAACTACCAAAGGAGCTACATTCCGCCCCAATTCAGCAATATCGGTAATTTTGTAGGCGCAAGCACGGATTATTTTCAAATCTTTAATGTCATGGAGGGCGGTTCAAGATATTATTTTAACAATCAAGTGAGTTTTAACGCGAATTATTTTGTGATTTTTGCGAATAACTATTTTACCGGGCGCTATGGGGATAATAGAGAGCCGGTCAATGCGAGATCGCAAGGCGTGGAGCTAGAACTTTATTACACGCCTATTAGGGGGCTTAATTTCCATGCGGCTTACACTTTTATAGACGCTGTTATCACCAGCCACACAATGGTTACTAACCCTGCTAATCCTAAAGGGCCTAAAAAAGATATTTTTGGCAAAAAGCTCCCTTTTGTCAGCCCGCACCAATTCATTTTAGACGCGAGCTACACTTACGCTAAAACCACGATTGGGTTGAGCTCTTTTTTTTATAGCACGGCTTATAGCGGTGTGTTAAACACCGTGCCTTTTACAGAATACGCGCCCACGATCAAAAACGGCGCTATCGTTACCAAAACAGCGGGCATGACGCCGTGGTATTGGGTGTGGAATTTGCAAATTTCTAGCACTTTGTGGGAACGCAAAAATCAAAGCGTTAATGCGAGCTTGCAAATCAATAACATTTTTAACATGAAATATTGGTTTAGCGGGATAGGCACTAGCCCTAATGGGAAAGAAGCCGCGCCTCCTAGGAGCATCACAGCGTATGTGAGCTATCATTTTTAAGGTTTAATCTTTATGGCCGTAGCTGTTTGAGCAGTTGGGTGTAAAAAACAACCCTTTGTTTTAAATGCTCTCTTAGAGCGCGGTAATTAGGGCAAAAGATTTCCACGCAACGCCAGAAATTTTTAGAATGGTTTTTGTGGATCGTGTGGGCGAGTTCATGGATGATGATATAATCAATCGCTTCTTTTTGGGCGCAAACCAATAATAATGCAAAACTCAAGCGGTTATGATAAGAGCAACTCCCCAAAACTTTAGCGTTGTTTCTAACGCTAAAATGGGTGTATGAAGTTTGCATTTTTTGAGCGCTTAAAGGGAGTTTCTGCTCCAAATAAGTTTTTAAGATTTTTTTAAGCTCTGTTAGGGTGTAATCGTTGGCGTTTTTCACCTCATCAAACACAAGGATTTTGTTTTGATAGGTTTCTAGGCGCGAGTGTAAAAGGGAGTATTTTTCTTGCATGGCTGAAAGGGTTTTTTTGAGCCAAGCTTCTTGTTCTTTTAAAAAAGCATGCGCTCTGTTTTGAGGGCAAGAATTGGGCATTTTTAGAATCACTTCTAAAGAGGGCGTGATATTCAAGCTCAGGGTTTTGATTTTTTTACTTTTTTGAATGGTAATAGGAATATCATCTAACATACTGCGTATTTTACTAAAATTTGCGCTAGAATGTAAGTCTGTTTAATATTGATTTTATTTGTATTAAGAATTAAGGCTAACATGCGTGTTTTTATTATTCATTTAAGCCCAAAAACCTGTCAAAATTTTTCTTTAAAAGAAACTCATATAACCCCCCTTTTAGAGAGCCTTAAACTTCAAGGGATCTCTTATGAAATTTTTGATGCGATCTATTCTAAAATCTCTCCCACTCAATTACACCCCTTGATTTTAGAGCATTTGCACCCTTCTTTTATGATTGAAGATTTATGGGCTTTTTGTAAGAATAAAAAACACCCCCCTTGCGCGTTAAAAAATTTCTTTTACGCGCTCAAGCATTGCGGGAAGAGGATGGGGTTTGGGGAGCTTGGGTGCTATGCGAGCCATTATTTGTTGTGGCAAAAATGCATAGAACTCAATGAAGCGATCTGTATTTTAGAAGATGATATTATTGTAAAAGAGCGTTTTAAAGAGAGCCTGGAGTTTTGTTACCAACACATCAACGAATTAGGCTATATCCGTTTGATGCATTTAGAAGAAAATGTGGCCAAACAAAAAACTCCCGTTAAAGGGGTTTCTCAAATCTTAAATTTTAAAGATGGCATTGGCACTCAAGGGTATGTTTTAGCCCCAAAAGCCGCGCAAAAATTATTAAAATACAGCGCGAAAGAATGGGTGATGCCTATAGATTGCGTGATGGATAGGCATTATTGGCATGGGGTCAAAAACTATGTGTTAGAAGAATTTGCGATTTCTTGCGATGGAATGAACGCTCAAAACTCCAACACAGAAAAACAAAAGCCTAAAAAATTACCTTTAAGCATTAGGATTGGCCGTTTTTTACATAAAAGCGCAGTTAAAATCTTGGATAAAGTTTTTAGGTATAGCCCAAAATTAATCAGAATTGGCAAACATTAGAATAAGTCTTTGAGCGTTTCTTGCATGATAGGGGAAGTTTTATTTAATTTATTTAAAGGCTTTAGCGGTTTGTATCTAAATGAAGCAATAAAGTAATAATCGTTATTAAACATGCTATATTTCTTTTTTCTATAAAACTAAATATTATTGAATAAAACTAGGGAGTTAGAATGATCTTAGAACGAGTTGCTGAAGCTTTAGAAGCGTATAAAAATGGCGAAATGCTTATTGTTATGGACGATGAAGACAGAGAAAATGAGGGGGATTTGGTTTTGGCTGGGATTTTTTCTACCCCTGAGAAAATCAATTTCATGGCCACGCATGCTAGGGGGTTGATTTGCGTGTCTTTGACCAAAGATTTAGCGAAAAAATTTGAATTACCCCCTATGGTGAGCGTGAATGATTCTAACCATGAGACCGCTTTCACGGTTTCTATTGACGCTAAAGAAGCCAAAACCGGGATTTCTGCTTTTGAAAGGCATTTAACGATTGAATTATTGTGTAAAGACACCACCAAACCGAGCGATTTTGTGCGCCCGGGGCATATTTTCCCTTTAATTGCAAAAGATGGAGGCGTGTTAGCGCGCACGGGCCATACTGAAGCGAGCGTGGATTTGTGCAAATTAGCTGGATTAAAGCCCGTGAGTGTGATTTGTGAAATCATGAAAGAAGATGGCTCTATGGCGAGGAGAGGGGATAAATTTTTGAGCGATTTCGCCATTAAACATAACCTTAAAACCCTCTATGTTTCTGATTTGATCAGCTATCGTTTAGAAAATGAAAGTTTGCTGAAAATGTTTTGCCAAGAAGAAAGGGAATTTTTAAAACACCCAACGCAATGCTACACTTTTTTAGACCATCAGCAAAAAAACCATTACGCTTTTAAGTTTAAGGGTGCAAAAACCAATGATTTAGCCCCTTTAGTGCGTTTCCACCCTATCAAAGAGGATTTTGATTTTTTAACGACTGGTGCGTTTGAAGTGTTTTTTAAGGCGTTAGAATATTTAAAGCACGAAGGGGGTTATTTGATCTTTATGAACACGCATTCTAAAGAAAACAATATCGTTAAAGATTTTGGGATAGGGGCGTTAGTGTTAAAAAATTTAGGGATAAAGGATTTCAGGCTTTTAAGCTCTTCTGAAGACAGGCAGTATAAGGCTTTGAGCGGGTTTGGGCTTAAGCTTGTAGAAACGATTAGCCTTTAAGAGGCTGTTCAGTTTCATTGAATGTGTTGTAATGTTTTTAAGGTATAATAAACTCTTTTTAAGTCAAGCAATAAAGTTTGCAACCTGATGAGAGTAATAATAGAGTTTATGCTGATTTCGTTAAAAACACTCCTAAAAATATTATTGAAAATATTCCTAAAAACCTTCCAAAAGATTTGGGTAGTTTGCGTTGTTATTTGGGGGTTGGGCTGTAGTTTTTTAAACGCTAACAGCGTTCAATTAGAAGAAACGCTCAGACGCCCTTCTAAAAATCTCTCATGGCATTATTTTAAAAAGAAGTTTAAAAAGAGCAACACGATCCCTTATGCCCCAAATAGCCGTTGGAAATATTTAGGCACGAGCGTAGGGATTTTAGGCGTGTCTTTGGTGATAGGGATTGTGGGGTTGTATCTCATGCCAGAGAGCGTAACGAATTGGGATAGAGAAAAGTTTGGCGTCAAAAGTTGGTTTGAAAATGTCCGCATGGGGCCAAAACTGGACAACGATAGTTTTATTTTCAATGAAATTTTGCACCCTTATTTTGGGGCCATGTATTATATGCAACCGCGCATGGCTGGGTTTGGCTGGATGGCATCAGCGTTTTTTTCTTTTATCACTTCTACGCTTTTTTGGGAATATGGCTTGGAAGCGTTTGTGGAAGTGCCTAGCTGGCAGGATTTAGTGATCACGCCTTTATTGGGTTCGATATTGGGGGAAGGGTTTTACCAGCTCACGCGCTATATCCAACGCAACGAAGGCAAGCTTTTTGGCTCTTTATTTTTAGGGCGTTTAGCCATCGCTCTTATGGATCCTATCGGTTTTATCATTAGGGATTTAGGGCTTGGGGAAGCTTTAGGGATTTATAATAAACATGAAATCCGCTCTAATTTAAGCCCTAATGGCTTGAATTTGACTTACAAATTTTAAGAGCTTAAAATTTAAGAAAATTATAAAGAGTTTTGATAGAATACCTTTTTTAAAAGATGCGTTTTAAAACTAATTTTAGGAGTATCCTTGAAACGATTAGAAGTTTCTAACCAAGCTAAATTACCCACTCAATTTGGGGAGTTTTATATCCAGTGCTTTAGAGAAAAGGGTTCTAATGGCTCTAAAGATCATTTAGTGGTTTTCACCCCTAATTTTTCTCAAAACCCCTTAGTGCGTTTGCATTCAGAATGCTTGACCGGCGACGCTCTAGGCTCTCAAAAATGCGATTGCGGGGGGGCGTTGCAAATGGCGTTAGAAAGGATTTCTAAAGAAGGGGGGCTGGTGATTTATTTGCGCCAAGAAGGGCGCGGGATAGGGCTATTTAATAAAGTCAATGCTTACGCTTTGCAAGATAAGGGCTATGATACCATTCAAGCCAATGAAATGATAGGGTTTAAAGACGATGAAAGGGATTATAGTATTGTGGGTGAAATTTTAGAATATTACCGCATTAAAAAAATGCGCTTACTCACAAACAACCCTAAAAAAATCGCCGCTTTAGAAAAATACGCTGAAATAACCAGAGAGAGCCTGATCGTGTGCGCTAATGAGCATAATCAAGGGTATTTGGAAGTCAAAAAGCTCAAAATGGGGCATTTATTGTGAAAATTATGAGCGCTTTTCAAAGAGGTTTTAAAAATATCAAAATCATGCTTTAAAAGATTGAATATAAGGGTAAATGATGGTAGAAGTGCGATTTTTTGGACCCATAAAAGAAGAAAATTTTTTCGTCAAAGCGAATGATTTAAAGGAATTAAGAGCGGTTTTACAAGAAAAAGAGGGCTTAAAAGAGTGGTTGGGAGTTTGCGCGATAGCCCTTAATGATCATTTGATAGACAATTTAGATGCGCCTTTAAAAGATGGCGATGTGGTAAGTTTGTTGCCACCGGTTTGTGGGGGCTAGGTGTTAAAAATCATTCAAGGGGCATTAGATACTAGCGAGCTTTTGAAAGCCTACCAAGAGGAAGCTTGCGCGAAAAACTTTGGAGCGTTTTGTGTGTTTGTGGGGATTGTGAGAAAAGAGGATAACATTCAAGGCTTGAGTTTTGATATTTATGAGGCGTTATTAAAGACTTGGTTTGAAAAATGGCACCATAAAGCCAAAGATTTGGGCGTGGTGTTAAAAATGGCGCACAGCTTGGGCGATGTTTTGATAGGACAAAGCTCATTTTTATGCGTTTTAATGGGAAAGAATAGAAAAAATGCCTTAGAACTATACGAAGATTTTATTGAAGATTTTAAGCATAACGCCCCTATTTGGAAATACGATTTAATCCATAATCAACGCATCTACGCTAAAGAAAGAAGCCACCTTTTAAAAGGGAGTGGGCTTTTAGCTTAAAAAGGAGTTCAAATGCAAACGATTCATATAGGCGTTTTGAGCGCGAGCGATAGAGCGTCAAAAGGGATTTATGAAGATTTAAGCGGTAAGGCAATACAAGAAGTGTTGAGCGAATACCTGCTCAATCCTTTAGAATTCCATTACGAAATTGTCGCTGATGAAAGGGATTTAATTGAAAAATCGCTGATTAAAATGTGCGATGAATACCAATGCGATCTAGTCGTTACTACAGGAGGCACAGGCCCTGCTTTAAGAGATATAACCCCAGAAGCCACAGAAAAAGTGTGCCAAAAAATGCTTCCTGGTTTTGGAGAGCTTATGCGAATGACTAGTTTGAAATACGTGCCTACAGCGATCCTGTCGCGCCAGAGCGCTGGCATCAGGAATAAGAGTTTGATTGTCAATCTCCCTGGTAAGCCAAAAAGTATCAGAGAATGCTTAGAAGCGGTTTTTCCAGCGATTCCTTATTGCGTGGATTTGATTTTAGGGAATTACATGCAAGTGAATGAAAAAAACATTCAAGCGTTCCGCCCCAAACAATAAGGTAAAAAAATGCCGCTCACTCATTTGAATGAAGAAAATCAACCTAAAATGGTGGATATAGGGGATAAGGAAACCACTGAAAGAATCGCTTTAGCAAGCGGTCGTATCAGCATGAATAAAGAGGCTTATGACGCTATTATCAATCATTGCGTCAAAAAGGGTCCGGTGTTACAGACTGCTATTATTGCTGGGATTATGGGGGCTAAAAAGACAAGCGAGCTCATTCCCATGTGCCATTCAATCATGCTCAATGGGGTGGATATTGATATTTTAGAAGAAAAAGAAACTTGTAGTTTTAAACTCTATGCGAGAGTCAAAACTCAAGCTAAAACGGGCGTAGAAATGGAAGCGCTAATGGGTGTGAGTATAGGGCTTTTAACCATTTATGACATGGTGAAAGCCATTGATAAGAGCATGACAATCAGCGGTGTAATGTTGGAGCATAAAAGTGGAGGCAAAAGCGGGGATTATAACGCTAAAAAATAGAAAAAGACTGATAATCTAAAGATGTTAGGGTAAAATAACATTTTGACAACAAAAGCGTGTTGGTTGCTTCGGGTTTGTTGTTATAGAAGTCTAAAATATTACAATCAAGGATAGAACGATGAAAGCAAATAATCATTTTAAAGATTTTGCATGGAAAAAATGCCTTTTAGGCGCGAGCGTGGCGGCTTTGTTAGTGGGATGCAGCCCGCATATTATTGAAACCAATGAGGTCTCTTTGAAGTTGAATTACCATCCAGCTAGCGAGAAAGTTCAAGCGTTAGATGAAAAGATTCTACTTTTAAAGCCAGCTTTTCAATACAGCGATAATATTGCTAAAGAGTATGAAAACAAATTCAAGAATCAAACCGCGCTCAAGGTTGAACAGATTTTGCAAAATCAGGGCTATAAGGTTATTAATGTAGATAGCAGCGATAAAGACGATCTTTCTTTTTCGCAAAAAAAAGAAGGGTATTTGGCCGTCGCTATGAATGGCGAAATTGTTTTACGCCCCGATCCTAAAAGGACCATACAGAAAAAATCAGAACCCGGGTTATTGTTCTCCACTGGTTTGGATAAAATGGAAGGGGTTTTAATCCCGGCCGGGTTTGTCAAGGTTACCATACTAGAGCCTATGAGTGGGGAATCTTTAGATTCTTTTACGATGGATTTGAGCGAGTTGGACATTCAAGAGAAATTCTTAAAAACCACCCATTCAAGCCACAGCGGAGGGTTAGTTAGCACTATGGTTAAGGGAACGGATAATTCTAATGATGCGATTAAGAGCGCTTTGAATAAGATTTTTGCAAATATCATGCAAGAAATAGACAAAAAACTCACTCAAAGGAATTTAGAATCGTATCAAAAAGACGCCAAGGAATTGAAAAACAAGAGAAACCGATAAAGACAAATAACGCATAAGAAAAGAACGCTTGAACAAACTGCTTAAGGGGGGTGTTTTAGCGTTCTTTTTGAGCGTGTATTTGAGAGCTGATGATCTGGTTACTTACACCATCATCAAAAAAGAAGATCTAGGGTATCAGCGGTTTTTAGCGAAGAAGTGCTTAAGGGGCAAGGCCCACTCTCCATGTTTTGCTGAGCCTAAAAAGCCCAAGAAAAAACTTTTTAATATAGATAAAAGTTCCCATTATTACGGCACAAGCGTGGTGCAAATGTCATGGCTACAGAGCAGGGAAAAATTTGAAAACCATTCAAAATACCGAGACATTCCTTTTGCTGAAGTCAGTTTGATTTATGGCTATAAGCAATTTTTTCCTAAAAAAGAGCGCTATGGTTTGCGCTTTTATGTCTCTTTGGATTATGCTTATGGGTTTTTTCTTAAAAATAAAGGCGTTTTAGGCGATAGTTTGAGGGAGAGTTCGCAGATCCCTAAAAGCTATAGGGAAAAATTGCAAAGAAAAGAGACTTTTATTAACGCTATTTTTTATGGAGTGGGAGCTGACTTTTTATACAAACGCACTTTTGGGACGCTGATTTTAGGGATGAATTTCGTGGGAGAAACCTGGTTTTATGAAACAAAGATTTTTAAAAAGTGGGCTAAAGATCCTTCAAGTATTTATCACCCTTACATGTTTCAAGTGATGTTGAATGTGGGGTATCGTTACCGCTTTTCAAGGTATAAGAATTGGGCGATAGAATTTGGCGCACGCATCCCTTTTTTAACCAATGATTATTTTAAAACCCCTTTATACACCCTTCATTTCAAGCGCAATATTTCTGTCTATCTCACTTCAACTTATGATTTTTAGTTTTTTAAATTTTTGAAAACTAGAATTAAAACCGCTTTTTATAAACCGGAATTAAAACAAATTAAGCTATAATGATACAAAAATTTAATTTTTTAGCCATGTAAGGAAAAAAATGAATCTTGAAGTGAAAAAGATTGACACCGCTAACGCCCGTTTGAGCGCTAAACCTTTCATTGAGGATTTAGAAAAGCGTTATGATAAAATCGCTCAAAAAATCGCCCAAAAAGTTAAAATTGATGGCTTTAGAAGAGGTAAAGTCCCCCTTAGTTTAGTGAAAACCCGTTATCAAGCCCAAATTGAACAAGACGCTCAAGAAGAAATGATCCAAGAGGTTTTGAAAAACGCTTTTAAGGAATTAGGGATTGAAAATAAGGATTTAATCGGTAGCCCCAACCTCACTAAATTTGAAAAAAAAGACACGCATTTTGAAATAGAAGCGGACATCGGCTTAAAACCCACGATTGTTTTAGACAAGATCAAAGAGTGCGTGCCTAGCGTGGGAGTGGAAATTCCCAATGAAGAAAAAATTGATGAGCGTTTGAAACAGCTCGCTAAAGACTATGCGAAATTTGTGGATACTGACGCTCAAAGAAAAGCTCAAAACGACGATAAACTAACGATTGATTTTGAAGGCTTTATAGATAATGCGCCTTTTGAAGGGGGCAAGGCTGAGAATTTCAATTTGATTTTAGGCAGTAAGCAAATGCTAGAAGATTTTGAAAAGGCTCTTTTAGGCATGCAAGCGGGCGAAGAAAAAGAATTCTCTTTGACTTTCCCTAGCGGATACCACGCAGAGCATTTGGCCGGCAAAGAAGCCCTTTTTAAAGTGAAGTTGCACCAGATTCAAGTGCGTGAAGTGTTAGAAATCAATGACGAACTCGCTAAAATCGTGTTGGCTAATGAAGAGAATGCGGCTTTAAAGCTTTTGAAAGAAAGGGTTGAAGGGCAGTTGTTTTTAGAAAATAAAGCCAGGCTCTATAATGAAGAGTTGAAAGAAAAATTGATTGAAAATTTAGATGAAAAGATCGTTTTTGATTTGCCTAAAACGATCATAGAGCAAGAAATGGATTTGTTGTTCAGGAACGCTCTTTATTCCATGCAAGCTGAGGAAGTCAAATCTTTACAAGAAAGTCAAGAAAAAGCCAAAGAAAAGCGTGAGAGCTTTAGGAATGATGCTACAAAAAGCGTGAAAATCACTTTCATCATTGACGCTTTAGCGAAGGAAGAAAAAATTGGCGTGCATGACAATGAGGTCTTTCAAACTTTGTATTATGAAGCGATGATGACAGGGCAAAACCCAGAAAGCCTCATTGAACAATACCGCAAAAATAACATGTTAGCGGCGGTGAAAATGGCGATGATTGAAGATAGGGTGTTAGCTTATTTGTTGGATAAAAACCTGCCTAAAGAGCAACAAGAAATTTTAGAGAAAATGAGGCCCAACGCTCAAAAAACTCAAGCGGGTTAAACAGCTAAAAAGGAGAGATGATGGGATACATTCCTTATGTGATAGAGAATACCGATCGTGGGGAGCGTAGCTATGATATTTACTCGCGCCTTTTAAAGGATCGCATTGTCTTATTGAGCGGTGAGATCAATGATAGCGTGGCGTCTTCTATCGTGGCCCAACTCTTGTTTTTGGAAGCTGAAGACCCTGAAAAAGACATTGGCTTGTATATCAATTCTCCCGGTGGGGTGATAACAAGCGGTCTTAGCATTTATGACACCATGAATTTTATCCGCCCTGATGTTTCCACGATTTGCATCGGTCAAGCGGCTTCTATGGGGGCGTTTTTACTGAGCTGTGGGGCTAAGGGCAAGCGCTTTTCATTGCCCCATTCAAGGATTATGATCCACCAGCCTTTAGGGGGGGCTCAAGGGCAAGCGAGCGATATTGAAATCATTTCTAATGAGATTCTCAGGCTTAAGGGTTTGATGAATTCTATTTTGGCTCAAAACTCAGGGCAGAGTTTGGAACAAATCGCTAAAGACACGGACAGGGATTTTTATATGAGTGCTAAAGAAGCTAAAGAGTATGGCTTGATTGATAAAGTGTTACAGAAAAACGTGAAGTGATTGCATGGCGTTATTAGAGATTATCCATTACCCTTCTAAAATTTTAAGAACGATTTCTAAAGAGGTCGTTTCTTTTGATGCAAAACTCCACCAACAGCTAGACGACATGCATGAGACTATGATCGCTAGTGAGGGGATAGGGTTAGCCGCTATTCAAGTGGGTTTGCCTTTAAGAATGCTCATCATCAATCTCCCACGAGAAGACGGCGTGCAACACAAAGAAGACTGCTTGGAAATCATTAACCCTAAGTTTATAGAAACTGAGGGTTCAATGATGTATAAAGAAGGGTGCTTGTCTGTGCCAGGATTTTACGAAGAGGTGGAGCGTTTTGAAAAGGTGAAGATAGAGTATCAAAACCGCTTCGCTGAAGTGAAAGTTTTAGAAGCGAGCGAGCTTTTAGCGGTAGCCATTCAGCATGAGATCGATCATCTTAATGGCGTGTTATTCGTGGATAAATTATCCATTTTGAAGCGTAAGAAATTTGAAAAAGAATTAAAAGAATTAAGTAAAAATCCCAAAAACAAGTCCTAATCATGATTAACACGATATTTTGCGCGACCATGCAAAGGGGAGTGGCAGAAATCGTGGCTGTGGAGGCGACTTTCACAAGGGCTTTGCCGGCGTTTGTGATTTCAGGATTGGCTAATAATTCTATCCAAGAAGCCAAACAGCGGGTCCAATCGGCTTTACAAAACAACGATTTCACTTTCCCGCCTTTAAAAATCACCATCAACCTTTCCCCTTCAGATCTGCCTAAATCCGGGAGCCATTTTGATTTGCCTATCGCTCTTTTAATCGCTTTACAAAAACAAGAGTTGGCTTTTAAAGAGTGGTTTGCTTTTGGGGAGTTAGGGCTTGATGGCAAGATCAAACCCAATTCTAACATTTTTCCCATGCTTTTAGACATTGCCATTAAACACCCCCATGCTAAAGTCATTGCGCCTAAGGCTAATGAGGAGCTTTTTTCGCTCATCCCTAATTTGCAATGCTTTTTTGTGGAGCATTTTAAAGAAGCTTTAGAAATCTTGCAAAACCCTGAAATCAAAGCAGACACCCACACGAAAAAACTACCCTTTAAAACGATAGAATTGAACGATAAGGAGTATTATTTTTCAGACGCCTATGCCTTAGATTTTAAAGAAGTTAAGGGGCAAGCTGTCGCTAAAGAAGCCGCTTTGATCGCTAGCGCTGGGTTTCACAACTTGATTTTAGAGGGAAGTCCAGGGTGTGGGAAAAGCATGATCATTAACCGCATGCGTTATATTTTACCTCCATTAAGCCTGAATGAAATCCTAGAAGCGACAAAATTACGCATTTTAAGCGAGCAAGACAGCGCCTATTACCCTTTAAGGAGCTTTAGAAACCCTCACCAGAGCGCTTCAAAATCCAGTATTTTAGGCTCAAGCTCTCTAAGAGAGCCAAAACCTGGCGAAATCGCGCTAGCGCATAACGGCATGCTTTTTTTTGATGAATTGCCCCATTTTAAAAAGGATATTTTGGAAGCTTTAAGAGAGCCTTTAGAAAACAATAAATTAGTGATCTCACGAGTGCATAGCAAGATTGAATACGAAACTTCTTTTTTATTTGTGGGGGCTCAAAACCCTTGTTTGTGCGGGAATTTACTCAGCGCCACCAAAGCATGCCGTTGCCAAGATAGAGAAATCGCGCAGTATAAAAACCGCTTGAGCGAGCCTTTTTTGGATAGGATTGATTTGTTCGTGCAAATGGAAGAGGGGAATTATAAAGACACGCCGTCGCATTCTTGGACTTCAAAAGAGATGCATGAATTGGTATTATTAGCTTTCAAACAGCAAAAGTTAAGGAAACAGAGCGCTTTTAATGGTAAGCTTAATGAAGAGCAGATCGAACGATTTTGCCCTTTAAATTTTGAAGCACAAAAGTTGTTGGAGCAGGCAATTGAAAGGTTTAATCTGTCCATGCGTTCTGTGAATAAGGTCAAAAAAGTCGCTAGGACGATTGCGGATTTAAACGCTTGCGAGAATATAGAAAAATCTCACATGCTTAAAGCGCTGAGTTTTAGAAAGATTTCTTAAAAGGATTTTTATAAGGGAGAGAAAATGCAAGAATACCACATTCATAATTTGGATTGCCCTGATTGTGCGTCTAAATTGGAAAGGGATTTAAACAAACTGGACTATGTGAAAAAAGCTCAAATCAATTTCAGCACCAGTAAGTTGTTTTTAGACACGAGCGATTTTGAAAAGGTTAAGGCTTTCATCAAGCAAAATGAACCGCATTTGAGTCTGTCTTTTCAAGAGGCTACAGAAAAGCCCTTGAGTTTTACCCCACTCATTGTTACAATCATGGTCTTTTTGGGCGCGATTTTAATCTTACACCTAAACCCTAACCCTTTGATTGAAAAAGCGGTGTTTTTCGTGTTGGCTTTAGTGTATCTAGTGAGCGGTAAAGATGTGATTTTAGGGGCGTTTCGTGGGCTTAGGAAAGGGCAATTTTTTGATGAAAACGCTTTGATGCTCATTGCGACTATTGCGGCTTTTTGCGTGGGGGCTTATGAAGAAAGCGTGTCTATTATGGTGTTTTATTCAGCGGGCGAATTTTTGCAAAAACTCGCTGTCTCTCGCTCTAAAAAATCCCTTAAGGCTTTAGTGGATGTCGCTCCTAATTTGGCTTATTTGAAAAAGGGCGATGCATTGGTGAGCGTTGCGCCTGAAGATTTAAGAATTAATGACATTGTGGTGGTGAAAGTCGGCGAAAAAGTGCCTGTGGATGGCGTGGTAATTAAGGGCGAAAGTTTGCTAGATGAAAGGGCGTTGAGCGGGGAGTCTATGCCGGTTAATGTCAGCGAACGTTCTAAAGTTTTAGGGGGGAGCTTGAATTTAAAAGCGGTCCTTGAAATTCAAGTAGAAAAAAGGTATAAAGATTCTTCTATCGCTAAAGTGGTGGATTTAGTCCAACAAGCCACGAATGAAAAGAGCGAAACCGAGAAATTCATCACTAAATTTTCACGCTACTACACCCCAAGCGTTTTATTCATTGCGTTAATGATCGCTGTATTACCGCCCTTGTTTTCTATGGGGAGCTTTGATGAGTGGATTTATAGGGGGCTTGTGGCTTTAATGGTGAGCTGTCCTTGCGCGTTAGTGATTTCTGTGCCTTTAGGGTATTTTGGGGGCGTGGGAGCGGCGAGTAGAAAGGGCATTTTAATGAAAGGCGTGCATGTTTTAGAGGTGCTTACCCAAGCTAAAAGCATCGCCTTTGATAAAACCGGCACTTTGACTAAAGGCGTTTTTAAAGTAACGGATATTGTGCCGCAAAACGGGCATTCTAAAGAAGAAGTTTTGCATTACGCTTCTTGCTCACAGCTCCTATCCACGCACCCGATCGCTTTATCCATTCAAAAAGCATGCGAAGAAATGTTAAAGGACGATAAGCACCAGCATGACATTAAAAATTATGAAGAATTGAGCGGGATGGGGGTTAAAGCGCAATGCCATACGGATCTAATCATCGCAGGGAATGAAAAAATGCTCGATCAATTCCATATCGCGCACAGCCCTTCCAAAGAAAACGGCACGATCGTGCATGTGGCTTTTAACCAAACTTATGTGGGCTATATCGTCATTAGCGATGAGATTAAAGATGACGCTATAGAGTGCTTAAGGGATTTAAAAGAGCAAGGGATAGAAAATTTTTGCATTTTGAGCGGGGACAGAAAAAGCGCGACTGAAAGCATCGCTCAAACTCTAGGCTGTGAATATTATGCGAGCTTGTTGCCTGAAGAAAAAACGAGCGTGTTTAAAGCTTTTAAAGAACGCTATAAAGCCCCGGCGATTTTTGTAGGCGATGGCATCAATGACGCTCCGACTCTAGCGAGCGCTGATGTGGGGATTGGCATGGGGAAAGGCTCAGAATTGAGCAAGCAAAGCGCAGACATTGTGATCACCAATGACTCTTTAAATTCTTTAGTGAAAGTTTTAGCGATCGCTAAAAAAACTAAAAGCATCATTTGGCAAAATATCTTGTTCGCTTTGGGGATTAAAGCCGTTTTTATTGTGCTAGGGCTTATGGGGGTAGCGAGCTTGTGGGAAGCGGTCTTTAGCGATGTGGGGGTTACGCTTTTAGCCTTAGCCAATTCCATGCGCGCGATGAGGGCTTAAAGCCTTGATCGTATCATTAGCCATTTAGAAGGGGGGCAAAATGCATAAAATAGAAAAACTGCTCCAAACTTTAGCGCCTAAAGGGGTGGAGTTTAGGAAATTGGGGGAGGTGTGTGAAATAATTAGAGGTAAAAGGGTTACAAAAAAAGAAATATTAGATAAAGGAAAATATCCCGTTGTATCTGGTGGAATAGGATTTATGGGATATTTAAATGAATATAACAGAGAGGAAAATACAATTACTATAGCTCAATATGGAACTGCCGGATTTGTCAATTGGCAAAATCAAAAGTTTTGGGCAAATGATGTTTGTTTTTCTGTCATTCCAAAAGAAACCCTAATCAATAGATACCTTTATTATGTATTAACAAACATGCAAAATTATTTATATTCTATTTCAAATAGAAGCGCTATACCTTATAGCATTTCTAGTAATAACATTATGCAAATAACAATCCCCATCCCACCCCTAGAAGTCCAACAAGAGATCGTTAAGATTTTGGACGCTTTCACAGAATTAAACACAGAATTAAACACAGAATTAAACACAGAATTAAACA
>NZ_AKHP02000051.1:0-3747 GCF_000296015.2 Helicobacter pylori FD535 | reverse complement strand
AAGCCACAAGCGATTTGATTAGCGCGGGAGCGGACGCTGTTAAAGTGGGTATTGGGCCAGGAAGCATTTGCACCACTAGGATTGTGGCTGGGGTAGGAATGCCTCAAGTGAGCGCGATTGATAATTGCGTAGGAGTGGCGTCTAAATTTGATATTCCTGTGATTGCAGATGGAGGGATCCGCTATTCAGGCGATGTGGCTAAGGCTTTAGCTTTGGGGGCATCAAGCGTGATGATAGGCTCTTTACTCGCTGGCACAGAAGAATCTCCAGGGGATTTTATGATCTATCAAGGGAGGCAATATAAAAGCTATAGGGGCATGGGCAGCATTGGGGCTATGACAAAAGGGAGTTCTGACAGGTATTTTCAAGAGGGCGTGGCGAGTGAAAAGTTAGTCCCAGAAGGCATTGAGGGGCGTGTGCCTTATCGTGGTAAGGTTTCGGATATGATTTTCCAGTTAGTAGGGGGCGTGCGCTCTTCTATGGGGTATCAGGGGGCGAAAAATATTTTGGAATTGTATCAAAACGCTGAATTTGTAGAAATCACTAGCGCAGGGTTAAAAGAAAGCCATGTGCATGGCGTGGATATTACTAAAGAAGCCCCTAATTATTATGGGTGAATTTTAAAAGAAAACAAGACAAATCGTTAAAAAACTCGTTAAAAAGCTTGATTTAATGAGTTTTTAAAACTTAATTGCTACAATTAAGGAAATTTTCAATAAGGCTTAGAGAAACTTTTTCATGGAACACAGAGTATTTACTATTGCTAATTTTTTTAGCTCCAATCATGATTTTATCACCGGGTTTTTTGTTGTTTTGACAGCGCTTTTGATGTTTTTAATTTCGCTTGGCGCGTCGCACAAAATGCAGATGGTGCCTATGGGTTTGCAGAATGTGTATGAGAGCATTATTAGCGCGATTTTGAGCGTGGCTAAGGATATTATAGGCGAAGAATTAGCCCGCAAATACTTCCCACTAGCAGGCACGATCGCTTTGTATGTCTTTTTTTCTAACATGATAGGCATCATTCCTGGCTTTGAATCCCCTACGGCTAGCTGGAGCTTTACGCTGGTTTTAGCGCTGATTGTGTTTTTTTATTACCATTTTGAAGGCATTAGAGTGCAGGGCTTTTTTAAGTATTTCGCTCATTTTGCAGGCCCTGTGAAGTGGCTCGCCCCTTTCATGTTCCCTATTGAGATCATCTCGCATTTTTCTAGGATCGTGTCTTTATCGTTCCGTTTGTTTGGGAATATCAAGGGCGATGACATGTTCTTGCTCATCATGCTTTTATTAGTGCCTTGGGCTGTTCCTGTAGCGCCCTTTATGGTCTTGTTTTTTATGGGGATTTTACAAGCTTTTGTTTTTATGATCCTCACTTATGTGTATTTGGCAGGGGCTGTTTTAACCGATGAAGGGCATTAAATAAAACATTTTTGTTGGGCTTTAATGTTGTTTTTTAAAACTTTATTTTAAAAAATCCGATGGCAAGCTTTTAAAAGGATAGGGGGTGGTTTTGAAACCATGCTCCCCTTGTCCTTTGATAACGCTTTTTAAAGTCACCGCTTGCTTGTGTAAGTTCTATTTTATTATCAATACCCAATTTTAATAGCTTTTATAATTTTTTAAGCAATCATTAGATAAAATCCACCATACTTCTGTTTTGGATGTGTTTGGGTTTTAGAAGTGTTACTTTTTTATAACTTTTTCATATTCTTATGGGTATGTTGTCATTTTTTTACCGGAGAATTTTATCTTGAAAAACATTTATGTAGGGAATTTGGTTTATAGCGCTACCAGTGAGCAAGTCAAGGAGCTTTTCAGTCAATTTGGTAAAGTTTTTAATGTCAAACTGATTTATGACAGAGAAACGAAGAAACCTAAAGGTTTTGGCTTTGTAGAAATGCAAGAAGAGGGCGTTAGCGAAGCGATTGCTAAATTGGATAATACGGATTTTATGGGCAGAACGATTAGAGTAACCGAAGCCAATCCTAAAAAGTCTTAATCTTAAAGCATTAGAAAATTAGAAAATAATTTTCTAATGCGCTTTATTCTCTTAGTGCGTCTTATTTAGATTGCACATAGAAGCTAAAAGGGGTTAAAACCCTTTTAAAATCCATTTAAAGATTGTAATCCATTTTTAAAAGCGATTAAAAATCAATCTTATTTTAATTAAATTATTCTAATCAAATAGGGACAACTAAAGCTTTAAAACGCTCTTTAGTATTTTTTACAATTTTATTATGAGTCATACAAACTGCCAATATTTCAAGTATTTGAAATGGAGTTTTCTCATTAGAGCGATTTTGGGGCTATAAGGTTCTTCTTTTCGCGCTATCGTAGAGATTTGCTCATCATCAGCGATCACAAAAGGTTGTAACACCAGATTTTTCACGCCATGGATAAAAGTAGCGTCCATTATCGTATCCACAGGAACAACCCATTTTCGGCTGCATTTTTTAAAAACTTTGGCAATCGTGGGCGTGATCACATAGCCTTGCGTCCCCACCCCATGACTATAAGCTTTAATGATACCCACACGCTCTTGTATTTCGTGGTTTTTGTGGTTTAATGGCTCACTTTTTACATTGGCATCATACAACAAATGCATCAAACGCGCATAGCCTAGCTCTTGAATGTGTTTTTCTAAAAAATCCAATCCCTCTTTAAAATTCCCTTTTAAGGTTATATCGTCTTCTAAAATACAAATGGGCTCATTTAACTCTACGCATTTTTCCCACAAGGAATAATGGCTCGCATAGCACCCAAGCTCCCCCAAGTTCATAAACTTCGCATGGTATTTTAAAGCGTAATAAAACTTAGAAACCCCACTGATTGGATCGGTTGTAATCCCCATGTCTTTGATGTTTTGCGTGATGAAATAAGGGTGTAAATGCTCTTTAACTAAGGGGTGCAACCCGCCTTCAAAAGTTTTAGAATAAATCGCATCAAAGATTTGCGCCTTGTGGTGGGTGGCGTTGATATTATGGAGTAAAGTTGTGGTGTCTCTAAAAACTAAACCAAATTTATCGCACACTTTTTGATTTAAAGAAATGATAAAAACACGCAAAGCTTAAACTCCCATAATTTTTAATAGAGTATATCGTTTTTAGGCTCTGTTTTACAATAAAACTTTTTTAAATTTGATGATTAATATCCAACTAAAAACCAGCACCATGCGGACAAAACCGCATCACGGCTACAAAAAAGTTTTGAATATCCAATGAATGTTGAAGCGAGAACTCATAACCCTAAATCTAGGGTTATAAGCTTGATTTAATGGTGTTCTAAATAAGAAATCACGCTTAAAGCTGCCGTAGCGCCATCGCTTGCAGCGCAAACCACTTGCTTAGGGGCAAAAATGCGAATATCTCCTGCTGCAAACAAGCCTTGAACATTCGTTTTCATGGAAAAATCCACGACAATAGAGCCGTATTCATCGCATTTGCATAGCATGGAGTTATCTTCTTGTTTCAACACGGCGTTATTCACATCATAACCCACAAAAATAAAAAACCCTGGCACGACTAATTCTCTTGTTTTATTAGTGGCTGTGTTTTTAATGCTTAAAGAAGACACGCCAGAAGCATCGCCCTTGATTTCTTCCACCACATAAGGGGTTAAAAACTCAATCTTATCATTGTTTTTGGCATGCTCTAAAGTGATAGGTGCGCACCTAAAACCATCTCTTCTGTGGATGAGATAGACTTTTTTGCAAATGTTGGCCAGATAAATCGCCTCTTCTACGGCGGT
>NZ_AKHP02000052.1:0-7538 GCF_000296015.2 Helicobacter pylori FD535 | reverse complement strand
GGCTAGAGCCAAGGCTTGAGAGGGCGAAATGGTGGATTCTGGAGCCACGCCCATGCCCACTGCGTTCAATTCAATGACATTATTAGGCGTGAGAATGGGGGTGTTAGGGATAGCGTTAGTGGGATTAGAGCTAATGATGGGCTGATCGTTATTCTCAAGGCGAGGGCTTGGGAGAGGCTGAATGCTCTTTCTGGGGGTGAAATTGGTTGGGGGGTAAATGGGGGCTTGCAAGCCATTAGCCGAAGGGGGGATTAGCTGAGCGTTAGTGTTACGCTTTTTAAAGAGACTGCAACCACTTATCAAAAGAGCGGCAACAAGCAATGAATTGATACCAAAAAAGGCAGTGTGCAAACGCATGGGCATTTTCCTTAAAATGAGTTTATCAAGTCTATTATATCATTTTTGAAGGGATTTGTCATGCGGATATTCTTACTAATCTTATATAAGGCTAGTGGGTTTTAAAGTCTAGGGGATTATGATCTATTTTTTTGGCTTTCCTAAATTTTTAATAGGGATCACTCAATTTTTTAAAAAGGGGATTTTAATGGCTTTGTTTTATTGTTTTAAGGTTTTATTTGATGATAAAACCCATTTTTTAAGTTTGATTTTTAAATTCATTTTCTTAAGGGGGTAGGGGGTATTTTGAAAATTCCCCCCTAGCAACCCTAGACTAAAACCCCCTAAAGAGCGCTTTTTTAAGAGGTTATGGCTTGATTTTTGCAAGATCTCTTTAATTGTAAAAAATGCTTTGAATATTTTTTAAATAAGATAAGAAATAAAATAAAATTTTTTGAGTGCTTTTTTAAAAATAAGGTTAAATTTTTTTAATTTTTTTAACCACCAACCTTCTTCATCAACAACACAAACAACGGCTATTTTAATTTCCTATGATAGTAAAAATAATGCGAGTGGTGTCCTTGGCGGGATTCGAACCCACGACCTTACGATTAGGAATCATACGCTCTATCCAGCTGAGCTACAAGGACATAAGAAAGCAAGAAACTCACAATCTGTTGGTAAGTCCCTTGCTGAGCGGGTTAAATTTACTTGCCTTCTTCAACTTTTTGTTTAAGGATTTTGCCGGGTTTGAATTTAGGCACTCGTTTGTCTTCAGTTTTATAAGTTTTATCGCTTCCTGGCACTTTACCTTCTTTGCCTTTTTGCTCTGCGGTTTCAAATTTGCCAAAACCAACCAACTCCACGCTTTCACCCTTGCTTAAAGCTGTTTGTACCGCTAGAGTAAAGGCACTGATTGCTTCTTCGGCTTCTCTTTTGCTGTTGTATTTACCCGCTTCTTTGACCAAATCAATAAATTCCGCTTTGTTCATGTGGATAACCCCTTTTCTGATAGATGCTAAAACCAAGCGATTTAACCGCCTAGCTTGACTGATTGAGCGGTAATTATAATCAAATCCTAAAGATAAATCAAGCAAAAACGCTTTTTTAAGGGGGTTTAATGCGTAAAAAATTTAATTTTGTTGGGCACTTTTTTTATCTTTAGCGTTAAGGATTAAAGGCGTGCCTAAAAAATTAAATTCTTTCCTTAAGGTGTTGATTAAATAGCGTTTGTAACTGAAATGCAAGGCTTTAGGGCGATTCATTATAAGAGAGATTTGAGGGGGTTTGGTGGCAAATTGCGTGGCGTAATACACTTTCACTAATTTCCCTCCATCGCTTGGTAAGGGGTGTTTTTGAGTGGCTTGAGTGATCACGCTATTGAGCAAGCTCGTGGGAATGCGTTTGGAAAAACACTCATAGACTTCTATGATTTTATGCTTGATTTCATCTATATGGCGTGCTTTTAAGCAGCTGGTTGTGATAACGGGGGCGTATTCTAAAAAGCGGAATTTCCTTTTTAAGGTCGCCATGATCTCTTCATAAGGGGCGTAGCGGATGTCCCATTTGTTTAAAATAAGAATGATGCCTAAAGAGTGTTTATCCGCTAAGGAGCTGATCTTTTCGTCCAATTCCACAAAAGGAGCGCTCACGTCTAAAACTAAAAGCGCGATGTGGGATTTTTCTAAGGCTTTTTGCGTGCGTTCTAGAGCGTATTTTTCAATGCCTAAAATTTTACCCCTGTGTCTGATACCAGCGGTATCCACAAAGCAGATTTTTTGATCGCCTATGAGGATGGTTTCATCTATGGGGTCAATGGTAGTGCCAGCCACGCTAGAAACAAGACTCCTTTCTTTTTTCGTGAGTGCGTTTAAAAGCGAGCTTTTGCCCACATTCACCCTCCCAATGATGCCCACTTGAATGATCTCTTCTTCTTTAGTTTCTTCTTCTGATGCGTTATTTTCTAAGCTTTCTAAAATATCCGCATCTAAATCTTGCTCTATGATTTGATTTAAATTCAGCACGTTCAATATCGCATCAATTAATGCGCTAATGCCTCTATTGTGCGAAACGGAAATATTAAAACTCTTTGGCATGCCAAAAGAAGAAAACGCATAAGCCCGCTCTTTTTCCTTGTCGTTATCAATTTTATTGATCACTAAAAAGCAGTTAGGGTTGATTTTAAAAACCTCTCTAAAAAGCTTAAGATCTTCATCGCTAGGGATAGATTTGCCATCCACAACATATAAAATCAAATCGCTCATTTGAGCGGCTTTTAAATTAAGGGCTTTGATTTTTTTAGACAAAAGAACGTCTTTAGCCATGCCCCCTGTATCTAACAATTCCACTTCATGGCCATTCAACGCGATTTTTCGTTTGTTAATGTCTCGTGTAGTGCCTGCAAAATCTGAAGTGATAGCGATCCTTTCTCTAGCCAAGCGGTTAAATAACGAGCTTTTCCCCACATTAGGCTGGCCTAAAATCGCAATGGTTTTTAAAGTTTTATGGCTTGTATTCATTTTACTTGTAGTTTCACTTTAATCAAAATTAGATTACAATATTATAGTTATTTAAAGCTTAAATAAGGGTCTAGCGTTGTTTTTAGTCAAAAAAATAGGCGTGGTAATAGTGGTTTTAATGTGCTTTTTAGCTTGCTCGCAAGAGAGGTTTATCCAATTGCAAAAAAAAGCCCAAGAGCAAGAAAATGACGGCTCTAAACGCCCTAGCTATGTGGATTCGGATTATGAAGTCTTTAGCGAAACGATTTTTTTACAAAACATGGTGTATCAGCCTACAGAAGAAAGAGATTCTTTCGCCCAACTGACTAAAGATGGAGACGATTCTTTTAACCCCGAAACTTCGGTGGTTTTATTGAATGAGCCAAGCGGTAACGATACAAAAAACCCGTCCTTATACCCAAATGAGTCTAATAACAACACTGCCAATAACGATACAAAAAACCCGTTCCTTTACAAACCGAAAAGAAAAACAAAAGATCCAAAGCTCATTGAATATTCCCAACAAAATTTCTACCCCCTAAAGGATGGGGATATTATGATGAGTAAAGAAGGGGATCAATGGCTGATAGAAATCAAATCCAAAGCCTTGAAGCGTTTTTTAAAAGATCAAAACGATAAAGATCGCCAGATCCAAACTTTCACTTTTAATGACACTAAAACGCAAATCGCGCAATTTAAGGGCAAAATTTCTTCGTATGTTTATACCACCAATAACAGCGGTTTGAGTTTGAGGCCTTTTTATGAATCCTTTCTCTTAGAAAAAAAGGGCGATAATCTTTATACGATAGGGGATAAGGCTTTAGATGCCATTGAGATTTCAAAATGTCAAATGGTGTTAAAAAAGCATTCAACCGATAAATTAGACAGCCAGCATAAAGCCATCAGTATTGATTTGGATTTTAAAAAAGAGCGCTTTAAGAGCGATACAGAACTTTTTTTAGAATGCCAAAACTAGGCTTTTGTTACAATAATTTAGATTTTTTAGCTAGCATGTTAGCCTTCCAAAGGCATGGATATTGTTAAAAAGTAAGCTAAGGAGTGTTTATGTGGATCACCCAAGAAATCACGCCGTATTTGCGTAAAGAATACACCATAGAAGCGAAATTATTAGATGTCAGAAGCGAACATAATATCTTAGAGATTTTTAAATCTAAGGATTTTGGTGAAATTGCGATGCTTAACCGCCAATTGCTGTTTAAGAATTTTTTGTACATTGAAAGCGAGTTGCTCGCTCATATGGGGGGTTGCACCAAGAAAGAGCTTAAAGAAGTTTTGATTGTGGATGGGTTTGATTTGGAATTAGCCCACCAACTTTTTCAATACGACACGCATATAGATTTTGTGCAAGCGGATGAAAAGATTTTAGACAGCTTCATTAGTTTTTTCCCCCATTTCCATGAAGTGAAAAACAACAAGAATTTCACGCACGCTAAACAACTCTTAGATTTAGACATTAAAAAATACGATTTGATTCTTTGCTTGCAAGAGCCAGATATTCATAAAATTGATGGTTTAAAAAGAATGCTTAAAGAAGATGGGGTGTTTATTTCTGTAGCCAAACACCCGTTATTAGAGCATGTGAGCATGCAAAACGCCCTTAAAAACATGGGCGGGTTTTTTTCTGTTGCCATGCCTTTTGTAGCGCCTTTAAGGATTTTGAGCAATAAGGGTTATATTTACGCCTCTTTTAAAACCCACCCCTTAAAAGATTTAATGGCACCCAAAATAGAAGCGCTAAAAAGCGTGAGATACTATAACGAAGACATTCATAGGGCCGCATTCGCTTTGCCTAAAAATTTACAAGAAGTCTTTAAAGACAATATCAAATCTTAAAATGGTTTTAAAAAACGCTATCGCTTTAACAGGGGGGATAGGCACCGGTAAAAGCACCACCATTAAAATATTAGAGTCGCAAGGTTATCAAATTTTAGATGCGGATAAGATCGCCCACCAATTATTGCAAGAGCATCGGTTTAAAATCGCCCAACATTTTGGATCAGATATTTTAGAAAAGGGTGTTTTAAACAGAAAAAAACTTGGCGCGATCGTGTTTCAAAACGCTAATGAGTTAAAATGGCTAGAGGGTTTTTTACACCCCTTAATCCGTGAGTGCATGCTTGAAAAAGCCTATGAATTGGAAAAGAATCATCAAGCGTATTTTTTAGACATCCCTTTGTTTTTTGAAGTGGGGGGTAAAAAATGCTATCCTGTGAGTAGGGTGGTGTTAATCTATGCACCTAAGACCTTACAAATTGAGCGCCTTTTAGAGCGAGACAAACTCAAAGAGACCGAAATCTTGCAGCGATTAGCTTGTCAAATGGATATAGAGCAAAAACGCGCCATGAGCGATTACATTATAGACAACAGCTCTAGTTTAAAAGATTTAAATAAGCAAGTTGAACGCTTTTTAAAAACGCTCTTATAAGCTCGTTTTGTCTCTAAGCATGTTAAACTACCATTAAATTTTTTAATAAGGCTAAAAACATGATCACTTTAAAACAAGCCCTTTCTTTATCCCAAGATGAATTAGAAACCCTTAAAAACGAAATTGACGCTAAGGTTAGAGCTTCAGATTTGAACGCTTACATTAAAGCCCCTAGCCTTAATGGCGCTAGCGCTAAGGGGGTGCCAATCCTTATTAAAGACAATATCAGCGTTAAGGGGTGGGAAATCACTTGCTCCAGTAAGATTTTAGAAGGCTATGTCGCTCCTTATCATGCGAGCGTGATGGAAAATTTGCACCAAAACAGCATGGCAGGGTTTGGGCTTTCTAACATGGACGAGTTTGCGATGGGAAGCACCACAGAGTCTAGTTGCTATGGGATCACTAAAAACCCACGAGACAAAAACAGAGTGCCTGGAGGGAGTAGCGGGGGGAGTGCGGCAGCAGTGGCTGGCGGCTTAGCAGTGGCGGCTTTAGGGAGCGATACGGGCGGGTCTATCAGGCAGCCGGCGAGCTATTGCGGGTGCGTGGGGTTAAAACCCACTTACGGGAGGGTGAGCCGTTATGGTTTGATTGCGTATTGTTCTAGTTTTGATCAAATCGGGCCTATCACGCAAAATGTAGAAGACGCTTCTCTTTTATTTGATGCAATTAGTGGGCATGATAGCAAGGACTCCACGAGCGCTAATCTCAAACCCACGCAAACTTTTAAAAACCTTAACAGAGACAAACGCTTTAAAATCGCTATCTTAAGAGATCACATTAAAGATGCGAGTAATGAAGTGCAACTCGCTTATGAAAACACCCTTAAAGCCTTAAAAGAAATGGGGCATGAGATTGTGGAAAAAAAGATGTTGGATTCGCATTACCAAATCTCTGTCTATTATATTATCAGCATGGCTGAAGCGAGTTCGAATCTGGCCCGATTTGATGGGGTGCGTTATGGGAGGAGGGCTCAAAATATTAAAGATTTGAAAGAATTGTATCTCAAAAGCCGCAGTGAAGGTTTTGGCGATGAGGTGAAACGGCGCATCATGCTAGGGAATTTTGTCTTAAGCAGCGGGTATTATGACGCTTATTATTTGAAAGCCCAGCAAATGCGTTTGATGATTAAAGAGCAATACCACAAGATTTTTGAAGAAGTGGATTTGATTTTTACCCCTGTAGCCCCTACGACCGCCCACTTATTCAATTACCATGCAAGCCCTTTAGAAATGTATTTGAGCGATATTTACACGATTGGGGCGAATTTGAGCGGTTTGCCGGCCCTTTCTTTACCGGTCGCTAAAGATCCTTTAGGCTTGCCTATTGGGATGCAATTCATTGCTAAGGCTTTTGATGAGCAAAGCCTTTTAGACGTTTCTTACGCTTTAGAGCAAGAATTAGATTTGAAATTAGATTAAGGATAGAAAATGAGAATTTTACAAAGGGCTTTGACTTTTGAAGATGTGTTGATGGTGCCTAGAAAATCCAGCGTTTTACCTAAAGATGTGAGCTTAAAGTCCCGCCTAACCAAAAACATTGGTTTGAATATCCCCTTTATTAGCGCGGCTATGGATACGGTTACAGAGCATAAAACCGCTATCGCTATGGCGCGCCTTGGGGGTATTGGCATCGTGCATAAAAACATGGATATTCAAATGCAAGTCAAAGAAATCACTAAGGTTAAAAAGAGCGAGAGTGGGGTGATTAATGATCCTATTTTTATCCATGCGCACAGGACGCTAGCGGACGCTAAAGTCATAACGGATAATTACAAGATTTCAGGCGTGCCTGTGGTAGATGATAGGGGGTTGTTGATTGGGATTTTAACCAACAGAGACGTGCGCTTTGAAACCGATTTGAGTAAAAAAGTGGGCGATGTGATGACTAAAATGCCTTTAGTTACCGCTCATGTAGGCATTAGTTTAGATGAAGCGAGCGATTTGATGCACAAGCATAAGATTGAGAAATTGCCCATTGTGGATAAGGATAATGTTTTAAAAGGCTTGATCACGATTAAGGACATTCAAAAACGCATTGAATACCCTGAGGCCAATAAAGATGATTTTGGGCGCTTGAGAGTGGGGGCGGCTATTGGAGTGGGGCAGTTGGATAGGGCTGAAATGTTAGTTAAAGCTGGGGTAGATGCGTTGGTGTTAGACAGCGCGCATGGGCATTCAGCTAATATTTTACACACTTTAGAAGAGATTAAAAAAAGCTTGGTAGTGGATGTGATTGTGGGGAATGTGGTTACTAAA
>NZ_AKHP02000053.1:0-11734 GCF_000296015.2 Helicobacter pylori FD535 | reverse complement strand
ACACAGAATTAAACACAGAATTAAACACAGAATTAAACACAGAATTAAACGCGCGCAAAAAGCAATACCAGTATTACCAAAACATGCTTTTAGACTTTGATGGCATCCATTCAAACCACAAAGACGCAAAAATGAGCGCAAAAACCTACCCTAAACGCTTGAAAACCCTACTCCAAACTTTAGCGCCTAAAGGGGTGGAGTTTAGGAAGTTGGGGGAGGTGCTAGAATACGATCAACCCAATCAATATTGCGTAACGAGTAAAGAATTTGATAAAAGTTATCCTACTCCCGTTTTAACTGCAGGAAAAACCTTTATTTTAGGTTATACAAACGAAAAAGACAACATTTATCAAGCGAGTAAAAGTTCTCCGGTTATCATCTTTGACGATTTCACAACAGCGACCCAATGGGTTGATTTCCCTTTCAAAGTGAAATCAAGCGCTATGAAAATCTTACTCCCAAAAGATCCTACAATTAACATCAGATTTATCTTTTTTTACATGCAAACTATTCCCTATAATATCAGTGGGGAACATACAAGGCAGTGGATTTCTCGCTATTCACAATTAGAAGTCCCCATCCCACCCCTAGAAGTCCAACAAGAGATCGTTAAGATTTTGGATCAATTTTTAGCCCTAACCACCGATTTATTAGCCGGTATCCCCGCTGAAATAAAAGCCAGGAAAAAGCAATACGAATACTACCGAGAAAAACTATTGACTTTCAAACCACTTAAGGCCTAAAACCATGAGCTATGAGATTATCGCAGAAAATAATGAAAGCACCGTGGTAGCGGAGTATCACAGCAATAATAACGAAAGGAAAGGCGCTTATGAGAGCGAAGCAGAGCTAGAAAGGGCGTTTATCGCGCTTTTAGAAAAACAAGGCTATGAATTTAAAGAAATCCACAAAGAACAAGATTTAAAAGACAATTTAAAAGAGCAGTTAGAAAAGCTTAACGATTATACTTTCACGCCTAAGGAATGGGAGACTCTTTATTCTCAATTCATCGCTAATAAAAACGATGACTATAAGGCTAAAACGAGGAAAATCCAAGAAGATCCGATTTTTAACCTAACCCTAGAGAGTGGAAAAACCAAAAACATTAAAATCATTGATAAGAAAAATATCCATAAAAACGCCTTGCAAGTGATCCACCAATACAGCGTTAAAGGGAAGTATGAAAACCGCTATGATGTGAGTATCCTTGTGAATGGCTTGCCTTTAGTGCATGTGGAATTGAAAAAAAGAGGCGTGGCGATCAGGGAGGCGTTCAATCAAATCAAGCGCTATAAAAGGGATAGTTTTAGCGCCGAAGACGGGCTTTTTGAGTTTGTACAGATTTTTGTCATCAGTAACGGCACGAGCTCTAAATACTATTCAAACACCACCAGAATAGCCCAAATTGAAAAAAACCATAAAGCCGATACTTTTGAATTCACGAATTATTGGGCGGATAGCAAGAATCACAATATTGAGGATTTAATGGATTTTGCTAAGGCGTTTTTTGCAAAGCGCAGCCTTTTGAACGTTTTAACGCGCTATTGCGTTTTCACTAGCGAAGAGGTTTTATTGGTGATGCGGCCTTATCAAATCGTGGCGGCCGAAAGGATTTTGGAAAAAATCAAAGCCGCGCAAAATAGTAAAACGAAAAGCCAGAGCGGAGGCTATATTTGGCACACGACAGGGAGCGGTAAAACCTTAACGAGCTTTAAAAGCGCAACGTTGGCTAAAGAATTAGAAGGCGTTTCAAAGGTTTTGTTTGTGGTGGACAGGAAGGATTTGGACTATCAAACCATGAAAGAATACGATAAATTCCAAAAAGATTGCGCCAATTCCAACACAAGCACTAAGATTTTAAAAGAACAGCTTGAAAACCCTAGCGCTAAAATCATCATCACCACGATCCAAAAATTAGACAAATTCGTTAAATCTAACCTTAAAGGGCATGCGGTTTTTAATGAAGAAGTGGTGGTGATTTTTGATGAATGCCACAGGAGTCAGTTAGGCTCAATGCACCAAGCTATCACTAAAGCGTTTAAAAAATACCACCTTTTTGGGTTCACCGGCACGCCTATTTTTGCACAAAATTGCGATAAAAACAACCCTTTAGGCACGACAGAGCAAAAATTTGGGAAATGCCTCCACCAATACACCATTATTGATGCGATCAGGGATAAAAATGTTTTGCCCTTTAGGGTGGAATACCATAACACCATTAAAGCTAAAGAGGGCATTAAAGATGATAAGGTTAGAGCGGTTGATGAAAAAAACGCCCTTTTAGATACTAGGAGGATCAAAGAAATCGCTAGATGCATTGTAGAGCGTTTCAATCAAGCCACTAAAAATAAAAGATTCAATTCCATTCTGGCATGCTCTAGCATAGAAGCGCTGAAAAAATACTACCAAGCTTTTAAAGAAGAAAAACACGATCTTAAAATCGCTACCATTTTCAGTTATAGCGCTAATGAAGAAATTGATGCGCTAGAAGATGAAAACAATGAAAGCGCTTGCGGGCTAGACAAAAGCTCAAGGGATTTTTTAGAGGGCGCGATTGCGGATTATAACGGGATGTTTAAAACTTCTTTTGACACTTCGGATCAAAAATTCCAAAGCTATTATAAGGATCTTTCTCAAAAAATGAAAAATCGTGAAATCGATCTTTTAATGGTGGTGAACATGTTTTTGACCGGGTTTGACGCTACAAGGCTTAACACCCTTTGGGTGGATAAAAATTTGAAATACCATGGGCTAATTCAGGCTTTTTCACGCACAAACCGCATTTTAGACAGCGTTAAAACGCATGGGAATATCGTGTGTTTTAGGGATTTAGAGCAAGATTTAAATGACGCTCTCATGCTTTTTGGCGACAAGGACGCTAAATCTATTGCGTTATTAAGGAAATATGAAGATTATTTGAAAGGCTACACGGATAATCATAAAGAATACGAGGGCTATGAGGGTTTGATTAAAAGGCTTTTAACCGAATTCCCGTTAAAAGAGCCCATCATTTCAGAAAGCCAGAAAAAGGATTTCATTAAGCTTTTTGGCAAGATTTTGAAATTAGAAAATATTTTAAACAGCTTTGAAAATTTTAAAAAAGACGATTACATCAACCCGAGGGATTTTCAAGACTATCAAAGCAAATACCTTGATTTTTACGATGAAATGAGGCCAGAAAAAGGGAGGGATAAAGAAGAGATTAATGATGATTTGATTTTTGAAATTGAACTCATCAAGCAAGTGGAAGTCAATATTGACTATATTTTGAATTTGATTGAAGAGTTCGCTAAAGAGCATGGGGTGGAAATTCAAGGCGTTAAAACCAAAATAGAGCCGATCATCAACTCCAGCATAGAGTTAAGGAATAAAAAAGATTTGATCATGGATTTCATTGACAAATACAACAAAGATGAAGAAGTGCATGCGTATTTTCAAGATTATATCCACCAAAAAAGAGAAGAGGAATTCCAAAATATCATAGAAGAAAACCGCTTGAATGAAGAACAAGCCTATTCGTTCATGCAGCATGCCTTTAAAGGGGGCGAAATCAGCTTCAGCGGGACAAAATTCCCTCAAATCATTGAAGAAAGACCCTCCAGGTTTGGCAAAAATTCGCACTATCAAGAGGTGAAAGAAAAAGTCGCTGCAAGCCTTTCTCGTTTTTTCCACCGCTTTTGTGATCTCACCAGTTCTGTATTTAAGAAAAATGGGGCTAAAAAAGATGAGGTTGATGAAAAATAGTTCATTATTGAACGCTTTTTATATTAAAACTCAAAGACAGCGCCGCTTAATGGATTTTTTTGTTAAAATAAAAGAAAGTTTAAGGAGGCTTGTGATGTTAAAAGAATTACGCCAAAAACGCCCCTTAGTGCATAATATCACCAATTATGTGGTGGCGCAATTTGTGGCTAATGGTTTATTAGCCTTAGGGGCATCGCCTTTAATGAGTGATGCCATTGCTGAAATGCAAGATTTAGCAAAAATTTCTGACGCGCTCGCTATCAATATTGGCACTCTTAATGAACGCACGATTTTATGCGCTAAAGAGGCTATCAAACATTACAAGGCTTTGAATAAACCCATCGTGTTAGATCCTGTGGGGTGCTTAGCGAGCGCTTTGCGCCATGACACCAGTTTAGAGCTTTTGAAAAGTGGTGGGATTAGCGTTCTTAGGGGTAATGCTGCAGAATTAGGCTCTTTAGTGGGTGTTTCTTGCGAAAGTAAGGGGCTAGACTCCTATGATGCCACCACGCCTGTAGAAATAATCAAACGAGCGGCTCAAAAATATTCTGTGGTAGCGGTAATGACGGGTAAAACAGATTACGTGAGCGATGGGAAAAAAGTTTTGAGCATTACTGGGGGGAGCGGGTATTTAGCGCTCATTACTGGGGCTGGGTGTTTGCACACAGCAGCGTGCGCAAGCTTTTTAGGTTTGAAAAAAGACCCCTTAGATTCAGTGGCGCAACTTTGCGCTTTCTATAAACAAGCCGCTTTTAATGCGCAAAAAAAGGTGTTGGAAAATAACGGCTCTAATGGTTCGTTCTTGTTTTATTTTTTAGACGCTCTGAGCTTGCCCATAAAGTTAGAAAACAGCCTTATTAAGGAAGAGTTGTGAAAATTTACCCGCAAGTTTTAAGCATTGCTGGCAGCGATAGCGGTGGGGGCGCTGGGATACAGGCCGATTTGAAAGCGTTCCAAACTTTGGGCGTGTTTGGGACAAGCGTGATTACTTGCATCACCGCCCAAAACACACAGGGCGTGCATGGGGTTTATCCGTTGAGTGTTGAGAGCGTGAAAGCACAAATCCTAGCCATTAGAGATGATTTTTCTATCAAAGCGTTCAAAATGGGAGCGTTATGCAATAATCAAATCATTGAATGCGTAGCGGACGCTTTAGAAACATGCGATTTTGGGTGGTGCGTTTTAGATCCGGTGATGGTGGCAAAGAATGGGGCTTTGCTTTTAGAAGAAGAGGCGGTTTTAAGCTTAAAAAAACGCCTTTTACCTAAAACCCATTTACTAACCCCTAACCTCCCTGAAGTTTATGCGCTCACAGGCGTTCAAGTGCGAGATGATAAAAGCGCTTCAAAAGCGATGGGCGTTTTAAGGGATTTAGGCGTTAAAAACGCTGTGATTAAAGGAGGGCATACAGAGCGTTTTCAAGGGGAATTTAGCAACGACTGGGTGTTTTTAGAAGACGCTGAATTTGTCCTAAACGCCAAGCGCTTTAACACGAAAAACACGCATGGCACGGGTTGTGTTCTGTCTAGCTTGATTGTGGGCTTACTCGCTCAAGGGTTGGATCTAAAAAACGCTATCACAAAGGCTAAAGAGCTTTTAACCATCATCATTCAAAACCCCTTAAACATTGGGCATGGGCATGGGCCTTTGAATTTATGGAGTATCAAAAAGCTTGTTTGATGCGGATTGTTTGAAACTCATGTTTGTGGCTGGTTCGCAAGACTTCTACCACATAAAGGGCGGCAAAAACGATAAGATAAACGCGCTTTTAGACACTTTAGAATCAGCTTTACAATCTCAAATCACAGCGTTTCAATTCCGCCAAAAAGGCGATTCAGCTCTACAAGATCCTGTTGAAATCAAACAACTAGCCCTAGAGTGTCAAAAACTATGCCAAAAATACGGCGTGCCTTTTATTGTCAATGATGAGATAAAACTCGCGCTAGAATTAAAGGCTGATGGCGTGCATGTGGGGCAAGAAGACATGGCTATAGAAGAGGTAATCACTTTATGCAAAAAGCGCCAATTTATAGGTTTGAGCGTCAATACTTTAGAGCAAGCCCTAAGAGCGCGCCATTTAGACGGCGTATCCTATTTAGGGGTAGGCCCTATTTTCCCCACACCATCTAAAAAAGACAAACAAGTTGTAGGCGTGGAGTTTTTAAGAAAAATAAAAGACAGCGGGGTAAAAAAACCCCTCATAGCGATTGGGGGCATTAATACAGATAACGCTTCAAAATTGCGCGAGTGCGGGATTAGCGGTATCGCAGTCATTAGCGCGATCACGCAAGCCAAAGATAAAGCCTTAGCGGTTGGAAAACTTTTAAACCATGCGTGAGGGATTTTAAAATCCCACAACGAAAATTTTTCTACCCTATCGTGTCCAATAAACGCTCTTCAAAGGCAAAAAGCATGGGGGTTTTTTCACACACGATTTCCACAGAAGAAAAGCCTAAAAGGGTGTTTTGAGCCTCTTTTAAAACCTCTTTGGTCCTTTGGAGGGTGGTTTTTAAAAAAAGCTGTTTCTCTTTTTCTTTTAAATAAATAACGCCGCCAATTTCGCCCAAGTTAGGATACAGAGCGTAAAAATCAACGCTTTGTTTTTTGGCTTTCATCTGTAAAAAGGCTTTTTTGCGTTCGTTTTCAACCACAAAGCTTAAAACCTGCGATTGCAAGCTTAAAAGCATGTTGGCGGTGTTCAAAAACTCTTGCGAATTTTTAGCATGGACTAATTTTTCGCTCAAAAGTTCTTTGTATTCTTTTAAAGGGGTATTGTCTTTGGCGCTTAAGATTTCTTTTATTTTATTCATTTCAAGGGCTGGCAAATCATCTAATGCGTCTAAGATTTTTGGGGCAGGCACTAAATTTTTAAGCACAATACCGCCCAGTTGGTTTCTTTGCATAGTCGCAAAATAAGGCTGATTGATTTTTAAATCTTGTTCGCTTTTGGTGGGGATAATCCTATTACCCACTTGCAAAAGAAAAAGATCTTTATCTTGTTTTTCTAAAACCTTTAAAAGAATGGGTAGGGTAGCGTTAAAGTGGTGTGCGGCGTTTTTGGAATGAAGAGCGTTAAGCTGGTTTAGGGCGTTTAGGGCTTCTAACATTAAAGGGCGTTGTCTTTGATAAAATCAAGGATTTTAAAGCCCGCTTCTAATTTGTTCATAGAAGGGATTTTTTGGGTTTTATGATGGCTAAAAAGCCACAATTCGTTCTCTAATGAGCCAAAAGGGCGTGAATCTTTAATGAGATTCAAAGCAGCCATGGAGCAATCCTTGCCGTTATCTTCAAGGGGTTTTAAAAGATTTTGAGCGTTTTTGATGGCGTTTTGTTGATCGTCTTCAGCTTTAAAACCGATTTTAACGAATTGGTTAGGATTGATAGAAGCCAGTAAATCCTTATTTTGAACGCATTCAATGTTTAGGGTTTGACCCAGTTTGCTTTTTTTAAGCTTATGGTTGAAAGAAGTTTTAGGCACATAATCGCTAATGGCGGCTAGATTGAAGAGCAGGGGCTTTAAGGCATGTTTTTGCAGGCTTTTAGCGGTGCTATTCAAGGCGTTTTCATAAGAAGCGGTGTCGCTAACGGAAACGCTTGTGATTTCTTTAGGCAAGGGGGTAGGGAAGTTTGATGCGATCAAAGTTACTTTCGCTCCCTTAAAATATAACGCTAGAGCTAAAGCGCTCGCTTGAATCCCGCTAGAAAGATTGCTAATGACTCTAACGCTGTCAATCTTTTCCACGCTCGCCCCACCTATAACGATGACTTCTCTGTTTTCAAAATAAGCGTCTTTTAGGAGCGTTTGAGTAGCTTTAAAAAGGATTTCTAAAGGCTCAGCCATCGCTCCATCGCCTTTAGTGTCGCATGCTAAAAGGCCCTTTTGCGTGTCTAAAATAATATGATTGAAATCTTTCAAGCGTTTTAAATGGCTTTGAATGATAGGGGAATTGAGCATGTTGGTGTTCATGCTAGGGGCTAGGATTTTAGGGGAAGCGCAAGCTAAAAAAGTCGCGCTGATGGTATTATCCGCTAAAGCGTGAGCGATTTTAGACAAGCTGTTAGCGCTTAAAGGGGCAAAGATGAGTAAATCAGCATCAGCAGCGCATGCGATGTGGTTATGGTGCAACGCGTTTTGGTGGTTGTAATACCATTTTTCATTACGATCATGCAAGACTTTGTGATGGCTCAAAGCTTCAAAGCTTAAGGGCGTAACAAATTTTTTTGCGCCCTCACTCATCACCACTTGAATACTGGCCCCGCTTTTAAACAGCAAACGCACTAATTCTAGGGATTTATACGCCGCAATAGAGCCGCTCACGAGCAATAAAACGCGCTTGTTTTCTAATAATCTTAAGGGGTAAAACAAATCTTCTAAAAAATTCATAATAATTTCAATAAATCATCAGGCTCTAGCCATTTGCTGTTATTATGGCTGCTGTATTCAAAATCGGGGGCGACTTTTTGGCCTTTTTCGTGGAGTCTGGTGAGCGTGTAATCTTTAGGCGTTTGGAAGCTTATAGTGGGCTGAATGATGAAAAAGTCTTCAAATTCTAGGGCTAAATGGCTTTCATCTTTAGGGATCATCACTTCATGGAGTTTCTCGCCCGGGCGAATGCCGATGATTTTAGTAGGGGTATTGGGGGCTAGGGCTTTAGCGAGATCAGTCATTTTCATGCTAGGGATTTTAGGCACAAAAATTTCACCCCCATGCATTCTTTTCAAGCTTTTAAGCACAAAAGAAACCCCCTCATCTAAAGTGATCCAAAATCGTGTCATGCGAATATCTGTAATGGGGATTTCACTCGCTTGGTTTTGGACTAATTTTTTAAAAAACGGCACCACGCTCCCACGACTCCCCACCACATTACCATAACGCACCACGCCAAATTGCGTTTGAGAAGAGCCTTTAAAGTTATTCGCGCTCACAAAGAGCTTATCGCTGCACAATTTCGTCGCGCCGTAGAGGTTAATGGGGTTAGCGGCTTTATCGGTGCTTAGAGCGATGACCTGGCTCACTTCATTTTTTAGGCATGCGTTAATCACATTGCTCGCTCCCATGATATTGGTTTTAATGCATTCTAGGGGGTTGTATTCAGCGATGGGAACATGTTTGAGCGCGGCGGCATGGATGCAAATATCCACGCCCTCTAAAGCGTAATTCAAGCGCTCTAAATCCCTCACATCGCCGATAAAAAAACGCATCCTAGGATCATTAAATTCCATGGCCATTTCGCTTTGCTTTAATTCATCTCGGCTATAAACAATGATTTTTTTAGCGTTGGTGGTGTCTAAAACTTGACGCGCAAAGCGTTTGCCAAAACTCCCAGTGCCACCGGTGATTAAAATGGTTTTGTTGTCTAGCATGTTTTACCAGCGATAGCCTAAAGAGGCGCTAAAGATTCTCAATTGCCCGATGTTTGGGGATTGATACAAACTGGAGCGGTTGCTTTTAAAAGTGAAACTCCCCGCTACGCCTAAATCAAAGCCCCTAAAATTGTATTTAGTCCCAAAAGCCACGGTATAGCCATTAGAATCCGGAATGCCTATCGCGTCTTGGGGGCTTGGAGCTTGGTCGTAATCAATAGCGCCCATTAAACGCAAGCTTTTGCCCATGTAAGTTACCCCTAATCTAAAGGTGTTGGTGTCCCTCCAGCCAGCCCCCATGTTCATCACGCTTTTAAAATTCGCTAAGCCTACCATTTTTTTAAGCGTCTCAGAGTCTAGTGAAGCCACCGTTCCGCTCAAGCCTTTGTAAGTGGCGTTCGCAAAATCAGGGGTGACTAAGAATTTATTCCCTTGACTCCAAAAAGTGCGCTCAAACACCCCCTCTATTCTTAAATGGTCTTTAAAAAATTGGTGGGCGTAGGCTAGGCTTAGGGTTTGGGGGAGTGAGACATTGATATTCAAGCTGCCTTTAGTCAAAACGCTCCCTAAAGAAGGGCCAAGCTCTGTGATAGCCACTAAAGCGCCTTTCATATTGAATGTAACTGAAGAATTATACACCACAGAAAACATGCCATGATCAAAGACGCGTAAACTCGAACCCACTCTATAGCCCCCCGATATGCCTTGCCCGTTGGATTTTTGCACGACTTGAGTCGTGCCATAAAGATTCGCGCTCGCTTTCACTAAACCGCTATAGCCCATGATTTTTTTCAAGCCGTTATAAAACTCTTGACAGCTTTGATCGCTCATATCCCCACCGGCTTTTTGGCAATTAAGCGCTGGTTGGTAGCCAATATTGCCTAATAAAGTCATCATGTTGCTTGGCACTTGATCGGCAAAAACATTGTTGGGTAAATTTAAAATTTGCTCCGCGCTCAAAACCGAAGCGCCCTCTAAAGGCACATAAACGGTGTTATTAAAGCTCCCGGTCGCATAAAGCCCCCTTAAGCCTACGCCCACGGAAAAGCGCTTATTAACAGTATAGCTCATGCTAGGGGCAAGCTCTACCATCATGATGAAAACGTCATGCAAAAATTCCCCCCCCTTACCATTCCATTTCATGCCTAACCCGCTAGGAGCGGTGAAACTCCCCCCAAAAGTGAAGCCGTTATGCGTGCGAGTCTTGTAAAAGAATTTGGGTAAAACGAAATTAGTCGTTCCTGTCCAGCCATTCACGATTTGAGTATCAGGTTTTGAAGCGAGGGTTACGACTTTTTGATTGGTTAGATTCATAAGCCCTTGAACCCGATTGAAAGCTTGTGATAAGCCGTTGGTAGCGGCTGTGTTGCCAAGCGCTTTAAGGATATTGCCAAGCCCTATAGTGTTGATGATGCCTAAAATATTTTGTTGGCTTTTATCAATTTCTAAGCTCGTAACTGAATACAAGCCTTGATTAGTCGTAGGGACTTTAAAGCTAAAGGCCGGGATATTAATCACGGTGGTGGTCATTTCAAATTCGCTTCTGTTTTCGCCCCAATCGTTAGTAAAGCCCATATTCGCCGGGTTATAAAAGGAAGCGTCAGCGCCCCTAGCCCCAGCGACATACGCCGAGCCTAAAGCCGTGCCATTCAGGCTTTGCTCTTGGATTTTAAAGCCATTCGCATAAGAAAGCAAGGGCAGGCTCAAAGCGATTAGATGGCGTTTTTTGAGCTTTTTAAAACAACAAAGTGGGGAAAAGTTTTTCATTGGAGCTCGCTGTCAGCGTTTTCATTATCTTCTAAATCTTGCAAAGAAGGCTCATAGGGTTCAATCCTGATAGCGATTTTTTGCGTCAAATTTTGGAAAGAAATCAGGCCATTTTTTCTTTCATAAAGGATAATTTCCCCGCTTTTTTGAAACCTTTGGATCACGTATTCAGGGGTTAAGTGGCGTTTGCCTAAGCCCTTAAAAATATCCCTCCCTAAAACAATGTCATCAAACAAATCCCCATAGCTCACCTTACCAAACAAATCCCTTGCAGCAATCCATTTAGCCGAACATTTTTGGCTAAAACAAATGCTTCGTTTAGTCATATAAATATCGCCCACTCTTTGGCTGAGCTTATAAAGGGTTACTTCAATATTATGGTCTTTATCGGTTTTAATCGTGCCGTAATCATAAAAGCGAAAAACCGGCGTGTTAATATAAATGAGCCTGAATTGGCGCAAGGCATTCAAAGTCTCTTCTCTTTTTTTACGGGCCTCTTCTTGTCTGATCTGCTCCCTAGTTTTGGGGGTTTGCTTAGAAAAAGGGTGTTTGGAGCAAGAGGCAAAAAAAAGCGTCATGAAAAATAATAAAAAAGCGCTTCTAAAATACCGCATGATTATAGAGTAAGAGGGTTTATCCTCTCGCTCCGCTCAAAATACGATACCAAATCCTGCCGTCTAATTTAAGCTCCATGCTCACTTGACACAAGCCGTCTTTATAGATGGTTTCAGTGATTTCAGCGTTACGAATGAGGGCATTCACTCTCGTTTTAATCACGGAATTTTGTAAAACCATGTCTTTGACGGTGTCTTGAGCGTTCACTCTAATACCATACATTTTTTCACCCAACTGGCGGTAG
>NZ_AKHP02000054.1:0-2626 GCF_000296015.2 Helicobacter pylori FD535 | reverse complement strand
GGCGGATAGCTATGAGCTTGCCGCAAGCACCGGTAATGTTTTCATCATCAAATTGGATTACACCATCCCCAAAACAGGGATCAATCTTGCATGGCTTAGCCGTTTTGTTACCGGTTTAGATTATTGCGGGTTTGATATTTACTTGCCTGATTACGGGACAGCTGAAAAACCCAAAACCCCTACCGATTTAGCCAAATGCGGATCCCAGTTAGGGTTAGTGCGTATGCATAAACCGGGCTATGGCGTGAGTAATTTTTATATCAATTGGAGTCCTAAAACCAAAAGCCGCTGGAAAGGTTTGTTGCTTTCGGCTGTGTTTAATAATGTTTTCAACAAATTCTATGTGGATCAAACAAGCCCTTATGTCATGAGCCCGGATATGCCAGGCACGGACGCTGTTAAAAGAGCGATCGCCGAGCCCGGGTTTAACGCGCGTTTTGAAGTGGCTTACAAATGGTAGTTAATGGAGTTTTAAGCGTTGCGCATGCGTGATAGCAACGGCTATCGCATCGCTAATATCCAAAGGCTTGATTTCGCTTGTGATGTTAAGCAGGCGTTTGACCATAAAGGCCACTTGCTCTTTAGCGGCTTTCCCGTTACCGGTCAGGGCTTTTTTGACTTGTAAGGGCGTGTATTCGCTAAAATTACCGATCCTTTCTAAAATCTTTAAGGACAACGCCCCCCTGAATTGCGCGAGTTTGATCACGCTTTTAGGGTTATACGCAAAAAAAATATCTTCAATCGCCACTTCATTAACTTCGTAACGATCCAATAAGCAATCTAAGGCTTCTATCAAATCTAAAATCTGTTCTTGCAAGCGTGTCGTGGTGATATTAATGAATCCGGCCGTGATTAAAGAAAGCTTGTTAGAAGTGTGAGAAATGATAGCATACCCGCATTTCCTACTGCCCGGATCTATCCCTAAAATACGCATCAACCATTCCTGTTTGTTTATCGCAAGGTTTAAAAAACGCTATTATTATATCCATGTTTTTTGTTAGCACAAAATACAAGATTGCATTAAGAATTTTAAAAAATTTAGCATATAAATAAGGGAGCAATAAATGAAAGCAAACACAATCATACTAGTGGATTGGGAGAATTTCAGGCGCGATATTAAACAAACAAAATGCGTTAATTACAATATCGCTTTAGATGTGATCGTTACTATTAGGGCTTTTTTACTGGATGATGAATGGATCAGCCGTATTTACTTTTATACCACCCCACCCTTTGATTTTGAACATGCGTTATGGGATAAGAGGAATGACACTCTCCAAAATGAAAAAAATCCGGGAACAGAAATGAAAATCTTCACGAGCAGCGACATTGAAGAGATCTTACAAAGCAGTGAAGCGACTAAATGGGAGAAGATTTATAGCGATGTGGAAAATTTCCAACACGATCTGGCTTCATTGGATCAAGTGGAATTGAGGTTAGGGAGAACGAAGTTGCATGCAATAAGGGTGGAGTTTGATGGGAGTTATAGGGCGTTATTGGAACAAAAGCAGGTGGATATGCTCATGGGTCTTGACATTCAAAGAATAGCCTTTAAAAAAATAGCCGATAGGATTTTGATATTTTCAAAAGATACGGATTTGATCCCAGCGCTCAAATTAGCCAGAGATGAGGGGCTAAGGGTGGATATTGCCGATTTGTCTAACCGATTGTCTCTTCTTAGCCAGGATTTGAAATACAATTCGGATAAAGTGAGGAAATTGAGCAGCAACGAAGTCAAAGACAAGCTTTTTTCAATCAGAGAAAATCTCACTAAAACCAACTGGGCTTTAAACTAAAAAATCAACGAGGTTCTAGTAACGATGCAAACAGAGTAACTAAAATTTCTTTTTTTTTTTTTTTTTTGAAAAATTAAAGAAACAAGGAGTCAATCCAACCCGATTAATTTAAAAATACCAAATCACGCACCAAGAACATTCAAAACCACCACCAATGATGAGAATGGCTTAAAAAATAAACTCCAAAGACTTTAACCAGCTAACCCATTAACGATCCTATTCTTTGGGTTGCGGGAGTTTAAAATGAAGGGTCTTACTGCCCTTATCGGTTTGGATTTTAACCTCCATGAGATTCTTACAATCGTGTTCTATTGTCAGAGATTCTCCAAATTTAAGCGTGAACATAGCGGTTTTTTTGACTGGGTGGGTGAGGCTTTCTTTCCATCTTCTTACTCCTTGACTTATTCAAATTTTTGTTTTATCATTTCAATGCAAGCCCACTCCATCGGCTTATTCTTTAAGCGTTCTTGCCTGCGGAATGAAAGAGTGGATAATGTCCGCCTTGTCAATCTCTGCTTTAAGATAATTTTCCGAAGTTCTTAATCCCGTTATAAGCTTACTATCATTATCCTGTGTGACTAAAAAATAATAGATCGTTTTAGGATCGCCTTGGAAGGCTTTGATATGCTCTTTTTTAACCTCCTTACCTTTATCTTTGAAAATAAGCGTAATATCGGGTTCTTTTAAGGTAGGTTCTACTAAATGCAAGTAAGCTAATCGGTGCTTGCCATCAGGCTTATTTTTTAAATGTTTAATGAAATTTTCTTTATTTTCAACACCATTAAAATCGTTAAAAAAGCCCTCGTATTCTTTCATTTTAATTTTCAAGC
>NZ_AKHP02000055.1:0-25902 GCF_000296015.2 Helicobacter pylori FD535 | reverse complement strand
TGTTTAATTCTGTGTTTAATTCTGTGTTTAATTCTGTGTTTAATTCTGTGAAAGCGTCCAAAATCTTAACGATCTCTTGTTGGACTTCTAGGGGTGGGATGGGGATTGTTATTTGCATAATGTTATTACTAGAAATGCTATAAGGTATAGCGCTTCTATTTGAAATAGAATATAAATAATTTTGCATGTTTGTTAATACATAATAAAGGTATCTATTGATTAGGGTTTCTTTTGGAATGACAGAAAAACAAACATCATTTGCCCAAAACTTTTGATTTTGCCAATTGACAAATCCGGCAGTTCCATATTGAGCTATAGTAATTGTATTTTCCTCTCTGTTATATTCATTTAAATATCCCATAAATCCTATTCCACCAGATACAACGGGATATTTTCCTTTATCTAATATTTCTTTTTTTGTAACCCTTTTACCTCTAATTATTTCACACACCTCCCCCAATTTCCTAAACTCCACCCCTTTAGGCGCTAAAGTTTGGAGCAGTTTTTCTATTTTATGCATTTTGCCCCCCTTCTAAATGGCTAATGATGGATTCAAGGCTATTCCTTAAAGCGCTTTGTTTGGCTACGATTTGAGAAATTTCAAATTGAAGCGCTTTAATGTCAATAATTTCTTTAGTGTCTTCTGGCTCCACATAGCGGTTCACAGACAGGTTGTAATCGTTTTCTTTGATTTTCTCAATATCGGCTAGGGCGCAAAAGTGCTTGATGGTTTTCCTTTCAATATAGGTTTGCAAAATCTTTTCTCGGTTGTGTTCTCTGAGCTTGTTTTTCTTGCCTTCTTTGACAAATTCCTTACTCGCATCAATAAAAAGCGTGGTGTCGTCTTGTTTGTTTTTCTTAAGCACTAAAATACAAGTAGCGATACTCGTTCCAAAAAAGAGGTTGTCTGGCAAAGCGATCACGCAGTCAATGAAATTATTTTTGACTAAATACTCTCTGATTTTTGCTTCAGCGTTCCCTCTATAAAGCACCCCGGGAAATTCCACGATCGCAGCAGTGCCTTGATTGGACAAATAAGAAAGCATGTGCATGGTGAAAGCGAGATCGGCGGCGTTTTTGGGCGCTAACACACCGGCCTGGCTGAAACGCTCATCATTGATCAAAATGGGGTTTTTATCGCCCGCCCATTTAGTGGAATAGGGAGGGTTGGAAACGATCGCATCAAAAGGCTCATCGTCTTCATGCTTTGGGTCTAAAAGCGTGTCCCCATGCGCAATGTGGAATTTAGAGTAATTGATGTCATGCAAAAACATGTTGATGCGGCAAAGGTTGTAAGTGGTCAAATTGATTTCTTGCCCGAAATACCCTTTTGAAATGTTTTTATCGCCCAGCACTTTAGAAAATTGTAAGAGTAACGATCCGCTCCCACAGCACGGGTCATAAACCTTATTGACGCTTTCTTGGTTGTGCAGGGCGATTTTAGCGAGCAGTTCGCTCACTTCTTGGGGGGTGAAAAATTCCCCTCCGCTTTTGCCGGCATTGCTCGCATACATGGTCATTAAATATTCATAAGCGTCGCCAAAAACATCAATCCCGCTTTTTTGGTAGTCGCCTAATTGCATGCCCCCTATGGCTTGAAGGATTTTAGTCAATTTTTCAACCCTAGTTTTATGAGAGCTCCCTAATTTATTGCTATTGACATCTAAATCCGCAAACAAGCCTTTGACATTTTCTTCGGATTTAAACCCCAGGCTGGATTTTTCTATTTCGGTGAAAATATTTTGTAAGGTTACATTGAGATCCTCGTTAGTGGGCGCGTTTTTGAGTACATTACAAAATAAAGCGCTTGGCGGGATATAAAAGCCTTTTTCTTCAATAAGGCCTTTTCTTGCGCCTTCGGCCTCTTCATCGCTTAAATTAGCGTAATCAAAACTCGGATCGCGCTTTCGCTCTTCTTTATTGATGTAATGAGTCATGTTTTCTGAAATGTAGCGGTAAAAAAGAATGCCTAAAACGTATTGCTTAAAATCCCAGCCATCCACTGAACCTCTCAATTCATTAGCCACTTTCCAAATGGTGTTGTGCAATTCGTTGCGCTCTAATGATGAATATGTATCCGCTTGAGTGTTTTTGTTTTCCATGATAATAAGCCCCTTTTTTGTTTTGATTGGCGGTTTTGTTTGGCGTTGGGCGCGCACCCTTTAAAGGTTTCATTATAGCAAAGAATATTATTTTTTTATTCCTTGCGTTTTGTGTGCGTTTGTGGGGTAAATAAGCTATAATCACCTTTTTTTTAAAGTCATTTTTTAAAAGGGGTTTGAATGGTATTTGACAGAACAATCAGCACAAGAGAAAAAAAAGCGGCTAAAACGCTTGGGATTATTGGGGTGGTCTTTTTTATTCTGTTTGGCATAATGATAAGCGGGGTGGCTTTTCAAAAAGAGTGGGTGCAACAATTGGATTTATTTTTTATAGACTTGATCCGTAACCCTGCCCCCATTCAAGGGAGCGCGTGGCTTTCTTTCGTGTTTTTTAGCACATGGTTTGCGCAAAGCAAGCTCACCACTCCTATAGCCTTACTCATTGGCTTGTGGTTTGGGCTTCAAAAACGCATCGCTTTGGGGGTGTGGTTTTTCTTTAGCATCTTATTAGGTGAATTCACCTTAAAATCCCTTAAACTTTTAGTGGCGCGCCCACGGCCTGTAACCAATGGCGAATTGGTTTTTGCACACGGCTTTAGTTTCCCTAGCGGGCATGCTTTAGCTTCAGCGCTTTTTTACGGCTCTTTGGCGTTGTTGCTATGCTATTCTAACGCAAACAACCGCATTAAAACGATTGGCACTATCATTTTACTTTTTTGGATTGTTTTAATGTCGTATGACAGGGTTTATTTAGGGGTGCATTACCCTAGCGATGTTTTAGGAGGGTTTTTATTAGGGATTGCTTGGTCGTGCTGCTCTTTAGCGCTTTATTTAGGGTTTTTGAAACGCCCTTATAAAGCCGCTTGAAGCGTTTTTTAAAAAGAAAGTGATGGGTTAGGGTATAACTCCTCTTTCTTTTTGATCCCATCAAATTCATTTTTAAAGCGCTCTGGGGATTTTGGGTCATAATCCACAACGCTCTTTAAAAAACCGCTGAATTTTTCATTTTTGTCGCTAAGCTCTAAAGCCACGGTGTAGTCAATCTTTTCTTTGTATTTAGCGTTCAATAAAATAGCGCTTTTATCCTCATCAGTCCTCAAATCAATCACGCCAATCCCAAAACTCGCATGCAAACGCTTCAATAAATCCATGAGTTTAGAATTATGCGTATTGATATGATGCCCCACTAAATACCCCTCATTAGAGCTGTTAGAAATCGCTTGGAAATAACACTCCCTGCAATTATTCACGCTAATTTCTCTTTTCAATTCAAAGCTCACCAGTTTAATGGGTAAAGTGTCAAATTTCTTAGAAAAAGCGATTAAATTTTCATTAGACAATTCAGCGTGCAAAAACCTAACCCCCACCATGTCCGGATAAAGCCACCTGTCCATGCCTTTTGGCGATTTCAAGCTTCCTTCATGAAAAATGGTTTTCGTGTAGCATTTCAAATTTTCATTATTAATAGCCATGTAAGTTAAAAAAGGGTGCAAATTTCTTTCATGCGCGATTTTAACGCTTGGAACGCTTGGCTTTTGAGCGTTTAAAACCAACTCTTTAGCCGTGCCTTTTAAAGAGATTAAAACTGGTTTTTCTTGCACCTTACAAAAAGGCAGCTCTTCGCCCTTGTTTAAGGCTGTATAAATATAAGAACTAGCAGTCTGATCTGGAGTTTCGCCCCCATAATCAAACATGTTTTCAATCTTGCCTTCTTCAAAAAGTGCTTTGGCTTTATGATAAATCTCAGTAACCTTAATAGGCTCTTTAATCGCTTCTAAAACGCTTTGAATGATTTCAATATCTCGTGGTTTCATTTTTTGCCCGCTAAATACTCTTCATAACTGCCTTTAAAATCAATGATTGAAGCGCCTTTAGGGCTTGGGACTAATTCAATGATCCGATTGGCGTAAGCATCAATAAGCTCTCTGTCATGGCTTATACAAATCACTGCCCCATCAAATTTAAAAAGCGCTTCACCTAGCGCGATGATGGCTTCTAAATCCAGGTGGTTGGTTGGCTCGTCTAAGACTAAGAAATTCCCCCCCTCTAGCATGAGCTTGGATAAAACCATTCGGTGTTTTTCGCCCCCGCTTAAAGCGTTCACGCACTTTTCTTGCTCTTCGCCATTAAAAAGCATCCTCCCTAAAGCGTTTCTCACCTCTGCGCTTTCAATCTTTTTATTGAAATTAAAAAGCCATTGATACAAGGTCTCTTCCCCGCTGATTTCTTCGCTCACGTTTTGAGGGAAATAGCCTTTTGAAACGGTCGCTCCCCATTTCACCACGCCTGTATCTGGCTTTAACTCTTCTACTAAAATTTTACAAAGCGTGGATTTACCCACGCCGTTTGGCCCTATGAGGGCGATTTTATCTTTAGGCATCACTTTCAAGCTCACTTGATTTAAAATAATTTGCCCGTCATAACTTTTAGAGATGTTTTCGCACTCTAAAGCTTCATTACCAATGGTGCGTTTGGGTTTAAAAATAATGCTAGGATCCCTCCTGCTAGATACCGCTAAATTTTGAATGTCTAATTTATCCAGTTGTTTTTGGCGGCTGGTGGCTTGCTTGGCTTTAGAAGCGTTAGCGCTAAAACGAGCGATGAATTTTTCTAGCTCTTCTTTTTCTTTGAGCTTTTTATTGCGTTCGGCCTCTTGCTGTTTAACCATCAAAGTGGAAGCGATATACCAATCGTCATAATTCCCGCTAAATTCGCGCACGCTGTAAAAATCCAAATCCAAAATATGCGTGCATACCGCATTCAAAAAATGCCTGTCATGGCTGATGACCACCATCGTGCCTTCATGGCGTTTGAGGTTGTTTTCTAGCCATTCAATAGCGTTTAAATCCAGGTTGTTGGTCGGCTCATCTAAAAGCAAAATATCCGGTTTAGGGAATAAAACTTGAGCGAGAAGGATTTTAAATTTATCGCTGCTTGGCAAGGTTTTCATCAAATCGTTGTGCCTAGAGCTAGGAATGCCTAAATCTTCTAGGATTTTTTCAGTCACCACTTCGCATTCATACATGGGATCTTCTTCCACGCAAATGGTTTCTAACTCCCCTAATCTGGCATTCACTTTATCATCGCTCAAATCGCCTTCGGTGTATAAGCGCTCTTTTTCTTTGATAGCGTCATACAAACGCTTATTGCCTATCAAAACTGCATCTTTAAGGCTCAAATCCTCAAAAGCGTATTGATCCTGCCCTAAAACCCCCATTCTCATCCCGCTTGTGATGATGACTTCCCCACTGCTACAATCAATGCTCTTGCTCAAAATCTTTAAAAAAGTGGATTTTCCTGCCCCATTAGCCCCAATCAGCCCGTAGCGCTTGTTTTTATCCAGCTTGATATTCACATTTTCAAACAATTTTTTAGTCGCATAGCGTTGCGTTAAGTTGATGGTTTGCAGCATCTTATGATTTCCTTATTTTTGTGATCAGAGAAAGCTTATTGTAGCGTTTTCTTTACAATATTGTATCCTTTTCTTATTATGGTTATCTGTAGGGTCTTTGACGCCCAAATCTTGTCCGAGTTTATTTAATTTTTTCTCTTGATTTTTTATTCAAATTAAGATAGATTACAAAAGGTGCTTAAAAATAATGCTTAAAATCAAATAATGTTCGCATTTTACCCTATATGAACATCAAAAGGATTGTGTCATTGAAAGTGTTTGATTACGAAGATATTCAGCTCATTCCTAATAAATGCATTGTGAATAGCCGTTCAGAGTGCGATACGACCGTTACCTTAGGTAAACACGCATTTAAAATGCCCGTAGTCCCAGCAAACATGCAAACAATCATCAACGACTCGATCGCAGAATTCCTAGCAGAAAATGGCTATTTCTATATCATGCACCGTTTTAATGGAGCAACAAGAATCCCGTTTGTCAAAAAAATGAAAGAGCGCCAATGGATCAGTTCCATCAGTGTTGGGGTGAAAAAGGAAGAATATCTTTTAATAGAAGAATTAGCCAAACAAGGATTAGCGTCAGATTATATCACGATCGATATTGCGCATGGCCATTCAAATTCTGTCATTGAAATGATCCAACACATCAAAACGCATTTGCCAGAAGCTTTTGTGATTGCCGGGAATGTTGGCACGCCAGAAGCAGTCCGTGAATTAGAGAATGCCGGTGCGGACGCTACGAAAGTTGGCATTGGACCTGGAAAAGTGTGTATCACTAAAATCAAAACAGGCTTTGGTACGGGTGGTTGGCAACTAGCGGCTCTTAGATGGTGCGCTAAAGCAGCAAGAAAACCGATTATTGCAGACGGTGGCATCCGCACGCATGGCGATATTGCGAAATCCATACGCTTTGGCGCGACAATGGTCATGATTGGCTCGCTTTTTGCAGGGCATGAAGAATCATCTGGAGAAACAAAAATAGAAAATGGTATCGCATATAAAGAATATTTCGGTTCGGCATCAGAGTTCCAAAAAGGTGAAAAGAAAAATGTTGAAGGTAAGAAAATTTGGATCCAACATAAAGGATCATTAAAAGATACGCTGATTGAAATGCATCAAGATTTGCAATCTTCAATCTCTTATGCAGGCGGGAGAGATCTTGAAGCGATTCGAAAAGTTGATTATGTCATTGTAAAAAATTCAATTTTCAACGGGGACGCAATCTAAAAAAATTGATGAAACGAAAGCAAAGGCAGAAAAAATAGCCTTCAACTTGTTTTTCAAGCGATTCGCTTTGACTTGGATTTTTGTTGTTTTGTAATCCTTTTTTTATTCTCATCTCGTAGGATCATTTTCTTTTTAAATTCAAGCGCATAGCCTTTGAATTTAATTTTTATGAGCGAAATGCCTTTCAATGCAATCGCATAAGATGTGGATCATAAGAATGTGCATTTCTTGGATTCGTGGGGTGTCATCGCTAGGGACAATCAAAGCCATATCGCTTAAAGGCTTCATTTTCCCCCCATCACGCCCCGCTAAACTAAGCGTTTTCATCCCTAAATCTTTGGCTTTTTCATAAGCTTTTAGGACATTTTTGGAATTACCGCTTGTAGAAATCCCTATCAAAACATCGTTTTTTACCCCCAACGCTTCTACTTGTCTGGCAAACACTTCTTCATAACCATAATCGTTCGCAATGGCGGTGAGGGCTGAGGTATCCGTGCTTAAACTTAAGGCGCTCAAGCCTTTCCTTTCCAGTTTATAGCGCCCGGTCAATTCAGCGGCAAAATGCTGCGCATCGCTCGCGCTCCCCCCATTACCGCAAATAAGGATTTTCCCTTGATTTTCTAAAGTTTCTATCAAAAGATGAACGCTTTGCTTTAACGCTTCTTGCAAACCCTCTAAACTTTTTTCTAACGCTTCCTTATGGGCTAAAAATTCTTTTTTTATTAAACCATCAATCATTGCATGTCCTTTTAATTTTTTCTATGATAGCGCTTGTGGAATAACCTTCTTCAAACTCCATCAAGCGGGTTTCTTTAGCAAACTCGCTCCCTATGATTTCTTTATTGAGATAGTCTGCTCCCTTGACTAAAATATCAGGCTTTAGGGCTTGAATTAATTTGATTGGCGTGTCTTCTTCAAACACCACGACATAATCCACGCAAGACAAACTCGCTAAAAGAAACGCTCTGTCTTTTTCGCTCACTATGGGGCGTTTATCCCCTTTAAGCCTTTTAATGGAATTATCGCTATTTAACCCCACAATGAGAATATCCCCTAAAGCTTTAGCCTTTTGCAAATAGCTCGCATGCCCTTTATGGAGGAGGTCAAAACAGCCATTGGTGAAAACGATTTTTTGCTGGTTGTGTTCTAAAGTTTCTAACAGCTTTTCTAAAGGGAGGATTTTAGGGTGCGTTTGGTTTAAAATCAAAGCGATTTCTTCTAAACTCGCTAACGCGCTCCCCATTTTACCCACCACCACGGCCGCCGCCGCATTGGCAAACTCGCAAGCTTCTTTTAGGCTCATCGACTCTAATAAAGAGAGCGTTAAAGACGCGATCACCGTATCGCCTGCCCCGGTTACATCATAAACCTCTTTAGCGATAGTGGGGCAATTGATTAGCTCGCCCTTTTCTAAAAAAGCGATACCTTGTTCGCTCAAAGTGACTAAAGGCATAGCGATTTGATAAGTTTCTTTTAAGATTTGGAGCGCTTTTGATAAATTCGCATGGCTGTCCAACTTCAAATGGAGCGCATGCTCTAATTCAGCGCGATTAGGCGTGATCAAACTCGCATGAGAATATTTGCTATAATCCTTCCCTTTAGGGTCGCATAAAATGAGCTTGTGGTGTTGGTTGGCTAGAGCGATCATTGTTTGAGTGAGTTCAAAATCCAACACGCCCTTATTGTAATCTGAAAGGATAACGCCATCCATTTCTTGGATTTTTTCTGTGAAAAAATCTAAAAGTTTTTTTCTTAAATCAGCGTTTAAGGGGTCTTTGATTTCCTTATCCACGCGCACGATTTGCTGGTTTTGCGCGATGATGCGCGTTTTGAGCGTGGTGCAACGGGTTTTATCTGTTAAAACGCCTGAAGTGTCAATCCCCCTTGTTTTTAAAGCGCTAATGAAATGCTTGCCCTCTAAATCATCGCCCACTACCCCGCATAAAAAAACTTTAGCTTTTAAAGAAATGAGATTATTAGCCACATTAGCCGCTCCGCCTAAATTCTTGCTCTCTTTTTTGACTTCTAAAACAGGCACAGGGGCTTCAGGCGAAAGGCGTTCGCTCTTCCCCCACAGGTAATAATCAGCGATCAGATCGCCCACGACTAAGATTTTTTTCATGCGTGCTGTTCTTTAAAAACCGCATGGATATGGGGCAAATAATCTTTAATACCGTTTTCTAAATCGTATAAAGGGGTGTAATCTAAATCCAAAATAGCAGGTTCAATGTGCGCTTGGGTGTGCTTTTGGAAGAAAGCATAAGGGTTTTTGATATAAGTTACTTTAAAATCCCCTAAATGCTCTTTTAAAACGCTAACGATTTCATTATAACTTCTGGCTTGGGAATAACCCACATTATAAACCCCGCTCTTTTGAACCTTCATCGCTTTCACATTCGCTTGGATCACGTCTTCAATATAGACAAAATCCCTTAATTGCTCGCCAAATTCAAAAAGCTTGACTTCCTTAAACGCCATTATGCATAAGGCGAGTTGCAAGATCATAGAAGCGGTTTTTTCTTTATAAAATTCCCTAGGCCCATAGACATTGAAATACCTTAAGCCCACTTGAATATTGTCATTGGAATGGGAGAGGACAAATTCGTCCATGCAAAGCTTGGAAAAGCCATAAACATTTTCAGGGCTTTCGTTTGATCCTACCACATTGGGGGCTTTGGTGTTGCCATAAACGCCCGCTGAAGAAGCGTAAATCACTTTAGCCTTTTTTGAGCGAGCGATTTCTAAAAGGTTTAAAAAAGCCTGATAATTGGTTTTCATCACTAATTCTTGATCCAGCATGGTCGTATCAGAAACAGCGGCTTGGTGGAACAAATAATCAAAATGCAATTTTTCTAAACGCCTTAAATCTAAGGGGTTGTTAATATCAGCTATAACCACCTCACCCTTAAAACCGATTAAATTCTTAAAATGCCCTAAAGAACTGGGGCGGTTATTATTAAAGAGCGTGTTACTGCGAAACTTATCTAAAATGATTACTTTAGCTTTAGGGTGGTTCTCTTGAAAATAAAAGGCTAAATTACTGCCTACAAAGCCAGCCCCACCGGTGATTAAAATGGTTTGATTTTCTAACTCATCATCAATATAACGCATCACTATCCTTATTTAATCCAATTGGTCATCTCTTTAAGATTTTGACATTGTATCCAAGAATGAGAAGTTTTTACAAAATTTGCGGCCAATAAAAGGTTATTTTTAACTTTAGCGTTCAAGCCGGCTAACATGTCGCTCTGTTTATCGCCTATCATAAAAGATTGTTCCAAGCAAATTTGATGCTCTTTAGCGGCTTGTAAAATCAAAGAGGGCTTTGGCTTCCTGCAAGCGCAATTTTCTTCTGGGGCGTGCCTGCAAAAATAGACGCCATCCAGATTAAAACCTAATTCTTTGAGCAAGCTTTCTTGGAGGTATTCGGTGAGGTTTTCAAAATCTTTAAGGGTGTAATAGCCCCGGTTGATCCCAGATTGGTTGGTGATTAAAAGCAGTTTGTAGCCCAAAAATTTCGCATGCTTTAGCAATTCAAAAATCCCTTTTTGAAACTCAAAATCTTCTTTTTGACTCACATAGCCTTTATCAATATTAATAATGCCGTCTCTGTCCAAAAAAAGGGCTTTATTGGTGTTCATGCGCATGCATTCCTTTATGATCATGCTGAGTGGTGCTATTTTGATGATGCATAGCATGGGGCATTTTGTGGTTAATGAGCATGATCCCCATATAAAGGACATAAAGCCCAAAACCCCCCATTAAAATTTTTGACAAAAGATTGAAAAATTTCCTGTAAGAAACGGAAATTTTGCTTAAAAAAATCCCTATTAAAAACAACGGCACGCTGGTGCCAAGCCCAAAAGAAAGGCCCAGCATCGCTCCCATAAACGCGCTATGACTGAGAATCACACTCGCTAAAAACGAATACACCATCATGCAAGGTAAAAACCCGTTCAACACGCCTAAAAAATACAGCCCTAGAATGTTTTGAGATTGCAAGGTTTTTTTCATCAAAAAAGAGATGAAAGGGATTTGAAAGCTTAATTTTTCCATTCTTGCCCCTAGCAACGCTAAACAGATCAAAATAATCCCCATGCTGATGAATAAAACACCCCTAAAACCCATGCTCACGCTAAGACTATGCCCCAAACCTGCCGTTATAGCCCCTAAGAGCATGTAGGTGCTGATCCTCCCTAAATTATAAAGGGCATGGCAAGTGAGCTGGTAAGAAAAGCTTGTAACTTTAGAAAATCTTATTTGACTGAACGCGCTCACAATCCCCCCACACATGCCCACACAATGCCCTAAAGACATGCTCAAAGCGGCTAAAAACATGCCCAAAAAACTCAAATTGTGCGTCATTTGCATTCTAATATCCCTGCTTTTTTAAGAGCGATTTCCATCCCGTCAAAAACCAAACGCTCCTTGCAAACAGAATGGGGTAAAAACGCGCTCAAATACTTCGCATCGCCCCCGCAAAGATAGATTTTTTGATTTTTGGCTAAATGCTGGATACAAGAGATGACGCTCAAAATGATGCCGTAATTCACAGCGTCTCTAGTGTTTTTGGGTAAAACTTCTAAAGAATCTAAGGTTTTGAAAGGTTGCTCTAAGATTTTAGCGCTTTTTTTATACGCATGGATATATTGGGCTAAACCGGGCAAAATACACCCTCCTAAATGCTTGCCCTCTTTGACTAAATCAATCGTAATCGCACTACCAGCATCCACCACCACGCCATTATTTACCGCTAAACATGCCATTTGCCGGTCTATCCCAAGCCCTATATAGTCGGTTTCTAAATGAAAAAATCTTGCAATATTTTTAGCGTTAGGGTAACAATCCAAAAGGGCTTTTTCATTTTCTTCATTCACGCTAATGTAAAAAATTTCCTTTTGAATACCCAAACGCTTTAAATCTTCTTTAGCGCTTGAAAAGAGCTGATAGTTTTGCGCGAAATGGATGCGCGTGTTGCCTATATCGCATAAAACCAGGTTTTTCAAATCTGTAAAAGATTGCCTAGCTGGCATAGGCCTACTTCTTATTCATTTCTAAAGCTTTTTTTCTTTCTTCAAGCTCTTTTTCATCTCTTTCTTGTTGCTCTTTCGCTCTTTGTTCAAATTCTCTCGCCCTTTGTTCGGCTTTGGCTTTTTTCTTTTCTTCTTTCAAGCGGCGTTTTTCTTCTTTAGGGCTGAGCTTTGGCGCCTCTTTAATAGCGTTATCCTCTTTTGAAACAGGAGCGTTTTTGTTTTCTTGACTTTCTTTTATGCCTTTTTGGATAGCGTTATTTTGATTGTTAATAGGCTCCATATCGCGCCTTCTGGTTTTAACTTCTTCTTCTTCAAACCCGCTGTTTCTTGGCTTAACTTTGTTTTCTTCTAAAGGCTTTTCTTTAGCTTTATGCCTTTCTTGCAAATAAATGGGAGCGTTTCCTTTTTCGCCTTTTTGAGATTTTTTAGATGCCGGTTTTTCCACAACGGGATAAAGTTTGGGTTTAAAATCATTATAATCTAAATAGTAGCGATCATAATACACCCGATTTTTATCATAAAACACCCCTTTATCCAAACGATTGGATGAAAAAAACTTAAAACTGCCTATAGTTGGCGTTTTATAGACATTATACGAATCAAAATCATTCAAATCCACCTCTATCACATACCCGCGCTTTTCTAAAGAATACAATTTATTATGATTCAATACAATGGTATTGAGCGAAGCAAAGGGCAGTTTCACGCTGTTTAATTCCCTCAAACTCTTATCCATTTGCAAAATCTGCCCGTCTAGCGTGAGCACGTATAAAGTCCCCTTATCATAAAGCAAATCTACAATATCCCCATCGTAGTTGAACTCTTGACCGCTCACTACTGAGAGTATTCTTTTCCCTGTAGAAGCGATCATGTTATTGCCATCTACGATAAGGTAGGTGATATTGTTAAAAAACTTATCGCTGCTGATAACAATGTTTCTAATGGGCGTAGGGTTTCCATGCACATAATCCACGACCAACAAGCGCCCATCTAGCATGGGGAACACCACGACCGTATCCATAAAAATAGGCATCGCCATTAAAGAATTGATCGTGGTGCTCGGGGAACCTTTCTCACTAAAAAGCAATTTTTGAGAAGTGATGTCGTATAAATTCGCTGAATTGTCCGCTAACACCACCGCTAAAAGATTCCCTTTAACGCTCGCGCTCAAGGCAAAAGTCTCCAAAGGAATAACGATAGATTGTTGGCTGGCGTTAGGGTTATTGCTAATCAATTCCACTTGATGACAGACTTTATCTTGGACTTCCGCTTCAACGCCCTTTAATTTCAATTCCGTTTCTTCAGTCTTAGCCGCCTTGCTTTTGCTTGTTTTTTTATCAATCTTGTTCAAACAATCTTGCGCAAGGATGAAAAACCCTTGACTCTCATTTAAAAAACTGCTTTCGTAATTGAAGTTCTTACCGATTCTTAGCTGCGTTAAACCTTTATCGCCTATAACCGCTCCATTTTTCAAAATGGCTCCATAACGATTAGATGAAACGATACTTTCTTGCAAATGGTTAGGGAAATACGCTTCGCCTTTAACTTGGTGTTTAGCGGGTTTGAAGTATTTTCTCATGTTACAGCCGCTAAAGGCAATTAGGGCTATGAGTAAGATTAAAAATGGTTTATTCATCAAATCAATGCGTTCCTTGAATGGTTTCTTTTTTTAGATTGGTTGGTTTGGAAGGGTTTTGCTGAATATCTTCTAACACGCCATAATGTTTTAAAACAGAGATTATAGCATAGAGTGAAGAACTTAGAGGGATAGTGGATAAACTTTGATGCGCTTTTTTGATTGCGTCTTTAGAATTTTCTTCATACAACAAGTTCACTTCTTGTAAAGCGCTCATTTCTTTAAGAATGGGGCTTTTTTCAAGCAGGTTTTTATCTCTAGAAAGCGATGCGTAAGAATATTTGGCGAACGCTTTGATAATTTCATTAGAAGATTGCGAAAGTTTTTTAAACTCGTTTGCATCGTTTCTTTCACTCGCTCTGGCGAATTGATACAAATCATACAACTCTGGGGCGACTTCTTTCAATCTTTTTTGCAAGGCTATATTATTAGGGCTCTCTAGCACTTCATTATAAATTTGAGTGATCCGCTCTTTCGTTTGCTCATGCTTATAATCTTGTAATTTTGTATCCCCTAAATAAGCGATAAAAGCCACCACGATAAACAACAACACCCACTTGTAGCGTTTGAAAAACTTTTCTAATCTAAACGCCCCCTCTAAAAGCTTTTCATCGCTTTTGAATTCGTTTTTAACTTGCTCTAAATTTTCCTTAATATTCATGCCTTGCTCACTCCTGTGCTGCCAAACCCCCCACTACCCCTTGAAGTTTCATCTAATTGTTCGCATTCTATAAATTCGGCTTTATAAGTTTTTTGAACCACCCCTTGAGCGATCCTATCCCCTACTTGAACTTTAAAATCTTTATCGCTCAAATTCGCTAAAATGACCTTAATTTCGCCCCTATAATCATTATCCACCGTGCCAGGAGAATTTAACACCATCACCTGATGATTCAAAGCCAAACCGCTACGGGTGCGCACTTGTAATTCATACCCCACTTCTAAAGACAAACAAATCCCTATTTTCACCAACCCCACGCTATGAGGTTTGATCATTACCTCTTCTACAGCATGCAAATCAAAGCCTGAAGAACCCTCGGTTTGGTATTTAGGGATAAGGGCGTTTGGGTGGATTTTTTGGATTTTAATTTTCATCAAAACAAATCTCTTTATAATAAATGTCTAAAATTTCAAAATCGCTCTCGCCATTAGGCAATTGAATACTCACCGCATCGCCCTTGCTCTTACCTATTAAGCTCTTAGCGATCGGCGAACCAAAAGAGATCAACCCTTTAGCTGGATCGCTCTCCACGCTCCCTACTATCGTATAAGAAAATTCTTTATCGTTGTCTAAATTAAGGATTTTAATCGTGCTGCCAAAACTCACTTTATTATGAACCAAAACGCTCGGATCAATCACTTGAGCGTTAGCGACAATTTCGCTTAAATCCACGATCCTCGCTTCAATGAAGCGTTGTTTTTCTTTAGCGGCATGGTATTCAGCGTTTTCTTTCAAATCCCCATGCCCTCTAGCAATATCAATTTCTTTCACAATATTAGGCCGTTCCACCTCTTTTAATTGCTTTAATTCCGCACAAATCTTATTGTATCCATGCATACTCATAGGTTCTTTATTCATTTAATCTCCTAAGCTTATTCAGTAGAGATTATAGTAAAAATTAAGTTAAATTCAGCAAAAAAGCCATCTCTTCGGCGATTTTTCTCGCGCTCCCACTGGCTAAATATTCCCTTAATCTCAAACTTTCTTTAAAATAGCGCTCTCTGTCCATTTCTTTATACGCTTTTAACAAACCCTCTACGCTCAAAAAATGTTGGATCAATTCCGGGTGCAATTGGCTCTCCCCAAGCCCTGGAGTCTCATCATTTAAGGCGTTATAAAAGATGTTCGCTAAACCTATATAATGCAAATTGACCAACATTCTAGCGATCAAAAAATCCATCGTTTTAGCCCTATACGCTAGCACAAAAGGCGTGCCAATCAAAGCGGCCTCTAAAGTCGCTGTGCCGCTGCAAATGAACGCAAACTCCGCTTCAAACAAACTCTTATGCGCATCATAAGAAATTTCAAATAATTGAATGTCTTCTCCATAAAGGGCTTTCAAATCCAACCCCTTAAAGAAACTCGGCACGACCAACACACGCCTTTTAAACCCTTCGTTTTGTTCTAAAATTTGAGCCACTTTGACAAACAAAGGGAACATTTTAGCGATTTCGCTTTTTCGGCTTCCTGGCATAAACACTAGAGTTTCGCCCTTAATATCTTTTTTATAATATTTAATTTCATCTAATAAAGGGTGTCCTACATATTGGGCTTTTTTTTGGTAATAGCCCACTTCAAAAGGCAAAATCGCTCCCAAAAAATCGCAGTATTTTTCAAGGCTTTTAGCACGCCATTTTTTCCATGCCCAAACTTGCGGTAAAATATAATACATGATTTTTTTATGCGGATCTTGTTTTTTGATTTTTTTGGCTAGGGGGATATTGAAAGAAGAAGAATCCATTAAAAGCACCATATCCGCTTGTTTGGCTAATTGGACCATTTCTTTATGGGCTTTGAGTAGAAACCCCAAACGGCCTATCACATCTCTAAAACCCATGACAGAAAATTCCCTAGGGCTATAGAGCGCCTCTTTGCTTTCAAACACGCCAATAAAACGATAATCTTTAGGCAAATTTTGGCGTAATTCCTCTAAATGCGCATTAGAGCTCGCTTCTAAAGCGCTCACTAAAATCGTGGGCATTATTTGTCTTTCAAAAGGTTTTGGACTTGATAGAGCTTGATCTCTTTATGCAAATCCCTTAATTCAATTTTGAGTAGCGAATTTTCAAAATCTTTTTTAGAGAGATGGTTTTTTAAAAACCTGTTTTCGCGCAAAACGCTGCGATATTGCAAATAAATCCCCTCATCAAACACGCGCTTGCTTGGTTTTGCCATTATAACCTGATTGTTATTAGTGTAAATCTCCACTTCTTCAAGGGCTTTAGGGAAAATCACATCCTCTTCTGTGTTTTGTGTTTTTTTGTTGGAGTGGGAGTTTTCTTTTTCTGATTTTTTTTGATAGATTTCTTGCTTCAAACCTTTTAAAGCGCTTTTTTTCTTACGCAAGATTTCTTGGACTTGCTTCAATTCCAAACGGATCTTTTTTAAAACTTCTCTAGTGTCTTTAATTTCTTGCTGGTAAGCGTTCAATTCTTCTTGCATCGGTTATTCCGCTAACATTTCTAAAGACAACAAACGCATTTCATTGCCTTGAGTGATAATAACATTCTTGCTGTGGCATTTCTCACACACCCCATAATCTAGTGCGTTAGGCTTAAAAACATGCGAGCAATCTTTGCATTCTAATTCAACCTTTTCATCTACAATGTCTAAAATAGCGTCTTTACACACCAAAGATTCTTCTCTAAAAGTCTCAAACGCGCTCACAAACAAGCTCTTATCCATAGCGCTTCTTTCACCAATACCGACCACGACTCTTTCAATCTTATGGGCTTGATTTTTCTTCGCATGCTCTTCGCAAAGAGCGATTAAAGAAGAAACGACCGAGTATTCATGCATACTAAACCTTAATCTTTAAATTAGCCCCTATTATATTGTATTAGAGTAATCTTTTAGCTTATTGCTTAAGATTCAATAGGGTGTTAAGGATTTGATCGGATGTGGTTACCGCTTTAGAGTTCGCTTGAAACCCCCTTTGAACCACAATCAAATTCGTTAAACTCCGGCTCAAATCCACATTACTAGACTCCAGTTTAGATCCTGAAATCGAACCCCTACGCCCCGTATTAGCCGCACCGATTAAGGCTTGCCCTGAGTTTCCGGTTTGAGAAAAGACATTCCCGCCTAAAGCCTGTAAGCCCGCATCGTTAGCGAAATTCGCTAAAGCCACTTGAGCGAGCGCTAAAGTCCTGCCATTACTGAACGCTCCTAAAAGCACCCCGTCTGAATCAAAACGGACATCCATCAAATCGCCCGCTTGATAGCCGTTTTGCTCAATCGCATAAGTTTCAGAAATCTTATCCACGCTTGTTAGCCCGTCAAAACTCCCTGAGGAACCAAAGGCTAAATTGATGCGTTGGGGGGCATCAGCGCCATTTTTAGGATCAAATTGCAAAAGAGGCGGGTTCATGCCCGCAAGCGATCCGTCGTTATTGAAGCGCAAACGGCCCCCTTCAAACACATTAGGCCTAGCCGCTGACCCCCCTACTAATTCCCCAGGCTCAGGCACGATCACCCTGAAATTCCATTCCGCTCCCCCACTCCTATAAAATTCAATGCGCATAGCGTGTTTAGTGCCTAAGCTGTCTATCACATCAATGCTTGTCGCATGCGTAGCGTGGGTGAATTTAGAACTGCTCGCTGACGCTCCCCCTTCAATCAAAGAAGCGGTATTAAGCCCTTTCATCGCGTTTTTAAACAAAACATTGTTCGTTACGCTGTCTGAAGAATACCCGCTCACAAAGATATTAAGATTTTCTTTAATGACATTTTTATTGTCTTTATTATTGATTTCAAACATGCCGTATTGATTGACGCTAACCCCTATAGAAGCGGCTGAGTCCTGGTAATTGTCCGCCAAGCTAGGGTCTTTAACGATATTAGCGTCATGCTGGATTAATGCACGCAAATCTTCAGTGGTCCTAAACTGCCCAATATCCGCATTAGGGCTGATAGAATGCGTGTAGCTGTATTTGAAAGCCGTTACATCTTTATCGCCGTCTAAAAAGTTAGCGAACGCCCCGGTTCCGGCTTGAGTGACCACAATGTTTTTAAGCTTTTCATCGCCGTCTAATTCATTGGTGTTTTCCAAACGCAATTGCTTGCCGTCCAAATAAGCTTCAATCCCTGTTTGGCTTTTGACCGCATTGATCGCATTTTTAGCCGCCACTAAGCTTGAAGTCCTGCTCACCGCTGAATCGTTCGTGAAAGAAATCTTAACCCCATTCAACTCAAGCGTGCTGTTTTCTGCAGAAGGGAGGATGTCTTTGACCATTTTCGCGCTCTTATAGCTCACCCAAATCCCTTGATTTTCATTCAATAAAAGAGCGTCGCCATCTTCATTGTATAAAGATCCCATGTCTTCGGCGACTTGAGCTAGATTCGTGCCTGAATCATACACCGGATTGATGCCATCTGAAGGGGTTTTGGCTGAAGAATCCAAAGCAAATATCGCCGCTGTTTGATCGGCATGCCTTCCAGCGTTTAAATTCGCCCTCATAGAAATGCGGTTGCTCGCTCTAGCTGGCATCACCATTCCCGGATCAATTCTAATGTTTTCTAAAGGGCCTGTGTTATCCACTTTTAAAGCGTCCGTATCGCTCCCTTTATTGCCGGTATCGCTCCCGTTTCGCACCCACCCTTGCACCACAAGCCCGCCAGTAGTAACCAAACTCCCTTGCGAGTCAAAAAGAAATTCCCCATCTCTAGTGAAATTGCGCGTGATCCCCCTATCAGGGCTAATGATAAAAAAGCCATCGCCTTGAATCGCTAGATCGGTTTTGACATCTGTGTTTTGGATATTGCCTTGTGAAAAGATTTTAGTCGTCGCATCCACGCCTACCCCAAGCCCTACGGAAAAGTCATTCTGCCCTGCTAACCCGTTTTTATAGGGTGCGGTAGCGATGAGTTTGACTTGAGAGAGCATATCCACAAAAGAAGCCCTAGAATATTTAAACCCAGTGGTATTCACATTCGCAATATTATTACTCTCAATATCCAAAGCGATTTGGTGGGCTTGCATCCCATTGACACCAGACCATAAAGACCTAAGCATGGTTATCCTTTAATTTAAAGAAATTCAATCTATGCAAAATAAAGCAAAAGTTGTTCCTAAATAGCTTTTTAGAACGATTGGTTGCGGATTTTAAAGTTTTGTTAATCAAAAAGATCGGTCAAATTCATAAGGGGATAGGGGGTTTTGTAACGCTACCCCCATAACGCTTTTTAAAGGTTATCGCTCAAGCTTAAGAATCTAACCCGCCTTAACGCAAAATCGCGCATTCGTGATCTTGAATCTCTTCGGCTGAAGCACGATTGGAAGTCAATGGGTTAAATTGTGTCGCTAACAAGACAAAGGAGTTATCGCTTTGTTGCACCACCGCCAAGCCATAGTCTCCCATGCGTTTGTGCGCATTAGGCGCTTCTTTAGCGAGCATGATAAATGGGCTTTTTTGCGCTAATTCGCTCTCTGTTACCCGACGCGCCAAATATTTATGCCCGTTCAAGCCACCTGATAATGGCGACCAGCGACTGTTGATTTTTTTTAGGTTATTATCCAGCTGTTTGCGCGCATCAAGGCTAATGCAAGAGATATGGATATGAAAATGGTTTTGCGATCGCCCCTTATGAGAGTTAATCGTCAAAGAGATCGCACTATCAGGAATGGGTTTGCCGTATTTTTTACTCATAAAATCGCGTGCTTGCCAGGATAAGTAAAAAAAGTTAGGCGTGGAAGAATCAAGCAATAAAGGGCTTTCAATACCGCTGATGTGAGTTGTTGGCATCAACAAGTATTGCAACGGACCGTTAATATCTTTTAAAACCACATACCCAGCATCGGGTTTGACTTCTATGCATGGCGAAGGATTCTGATTTTTCTCATAATTAGGCAGACATTTCTCAAAAACAATCTTACGCAACACATTCGGATCTTTAGCGCTTAAACTCATAACAACGATAGCCATTAGCACTAAAAAAAGAAAGCCCGCTTTTTTCATCTTTTTTGCTCCTTGTTTTTAATGGGAGTTTTTACAAACCCTCTTGTTATTTTTCTACAATAGTGGTTAAAAGCTTTAATCATTATGATTATTTTAACGAATTTTAACTTATTAGTAACATTTAGTAACCTATTTTTAAAAAGAGCTTTTTGAATACTAACTAGAAAAAATTTAAATTGATAGCATTAAAAAAAGCTAAAAGAATTTTTTAAAATATTAAATATCTTGCGCTAAGCAGGTGGTAATTTTTTGTCATGCGATCTTATGGGGTTGATACTTACCAAAATAAAGCGTTTTATAACCTTGATTCAGGTAATATCATCACACTGATACCACAATAAGGACGATTATCATGCAAGATTTACCCCCATGCCCTAAATGCAACGACGCCTACACCTACCATGATGGCGCGCAACTAATTTGCCCTAGCTGTTTGTATGAATGGAATGAAAATGAAATTAATGATGAAGAATTGATCGTTAAAGATTGCCACAATAATCTTTTACAAAATGGAGATTCTGTCATTCTCATTAAGGATTTAAAGGTTAAAGGCTTCTCTTTAGTGCTTAAAAAAGGCACTAAAATCAAAAATATCAAACTTGTCAATGGCGATCACAATGTGGATTGTAAAATAGAAGGGCAGAACCTGTCTTTAAAATCTGAATTCCTCAAAAAAGCTTAGGAAAATACAAAAGCTTAAGAGTGAGAGAAGCTTAGTGGCTTTTTGAGCTTATAAAGTCATTTTTTAGAAAAAATCAACTTATCCAGCTTGAAAAAAATCACCGCCCCAATGGTTTGCCCCAAGAAAAGATTGAGCCACAACGGAAAATTGAAATAATAAAAAATCTCCATAAAAGGTAGCATCACCAACGCGCTCAACATCCATCTAAGCCAATAAACCAAAAACAGCTTAGAAGCGTATTCTGCACCAAGTTTCTTAAAAAATTCTCGCATAAAGACAACCCTTTATAAACCCTTTTTGCAAACTCTCCCTAAAAAGGAAAGCTCACTACCAAGAAATATTCCTAAATTTCATGCCTTTAGACAATCGTATAGGACACTCTTTTTTCAAAAAGTTTGCTCTCGTAATTGCCTAAATCCCTACCATCCACAAGGGCAAAGGCATCGCCAAAAGTCGCCAATAAGGCAGAATCTAACTGCATGTCTTTATGGCGATTCAACGGAATAAAAACTTCCCTGTGATTATTTTGAAAATCAAACGCTAGAAATGAATCTTTCAAATACACTTCCACCCTAGAAGCGTTTTTCACCACGCTGTTTTGAGCCAATTTCAAGCCTTGCACTTCAGCACTTTTAATCCCACACGCATGGCATAAGGACACAAACATGCTCTCTTTTGAAATGGTTGCAAACCAAGGCAAACTCTCACGCTTGGATAAATTTTCTTTACCCTCTAAAGCCTTCTGTCTCTTAGGCATCTCATGCTTGATAAACGCATAAAAATTACGAACGCTTTCTTTAGGGGTTGTTCCCTTGAGCTGGTTGGCAATGCTAGCCACGCTCGCATCGTCTCTTTCATAACGCCCCATTGCTACAAAATCGCTCGTTTCAAACAAACGCTCATTCAATTGATAGCTAGCGATCTCATAAGACAAATGGACTTGCTTTTTTTGAGCGCTTTTTAAAAAATCCACTTGCAAATAAGGCACTCCAAAATTGAGCATGCTTTTATAGCTGGCATGATTGCCTTGTAAATGCACATTGCTCGCCACAACACTCGGCATGGGAATGAAAAGCGAAGTGTGTTCTGCAGAATCAAAATCAATGCTGTATTGAGCTTCTATTTTATATTTTGCAACACTCCCTTTGCTTTCTTCTGCCTGCAAAATCTGTGCTCCTAAAACAGCACCTGTAGCACCTAAAGCAGTCGTTTTAATAAAATCCCTTCGTTTCATAACTATAACTCTTTATTGTAATTTTTAAATTCGTTGAATGAATGAAAAAATAGGATACACCACCAACCCTAAAGGATTGATAAGTATCCAAAAACCTAAATTTTGAAAGACAAGGCATTCCTAAAAAATAAGAACGCTTAAAGAAAAGGGTTACTTTTTCTTTTTAGTGTGGTGCATGTCTTTTCCATGCATGTCTTTCATCATTTTTTGGTGTTTTTCAAGAGCTTTTTTAACTCCCTCAGCGTATTTGGGGTCAGCTTTCTTGAAATGTTCCAATTGTTTATCCACAATTTCCTTATGGGTAACATGAGCTAAAGACTCTCCAATAGTGTCATGCAACCTTTCTTTTTCATCAGCTGGCAATGAGCGGTAGTAATCACCTGGTTGGGTGTAGTAATCGCTATCATCAGCTCTGTAATCCCAATTCCACACTTCAAACTCTTTCTCAATATGAGCTAAGTTGAACTTAGGATCCCTCGCACTCTTATCTTCTTTATAGCCAGGCAATGAGCTAGGCGTATAGTTTTGTAAAGAGCCGTAATACCCGTTTTGCATGTAACCATCTCTGCTAGAAGAGTGGAACGGGCATCTTGGTTTATTGACCGGTATTTGAGGATAATTAACCCCTAAGCGGTAGCGGTGTGTGTCTCCGTAAGAGAACAAGCGCCCTTGTAACATCCTATCAGGGCTATAGCCAATTCCAGGAACGACATTAGCCGGAGTGAATGCCGCTTGCTCCACTTCTGCGAAATAGTTTTCAGGATTTTTATTCAACTCTACAATGCCCACTTCCATCAACGGATAATCTTGGAGATACCAAATTTTAGTTACATCAAACGGATGGAATCGATACTTCTTAGCATCCTCTTCTGGCATCACTTGAATGCTCAATTTCCATTTTGGGTAATCCCCTCTAGCGATCGCATCGAATAAATCCCTTTGATTGGAATCGGGATCATGCTTTCTGATTTCTGCGGCTTCTTCATTAGTCAAGTGCTTAACGCCTTGCATGGTGTGAAAGTGGAATTTCACCCAAAAGCGTTCACCTTTAGCGTTGATGAGACTGAAAGTGTGGCTGCCAAAACCATCCATGTGGCGGAAAGATTTAGGAATACCTCTATCGCTCATAACCCATGTTACTTGGTATAAGCTTTCAGGAACATTACTCCAAAAATCCCATACCATGTCGTGGTTAGGCAAATTGGTTTGAGGATCTCGTTTTTGAGTGTGGATGAAATCAGGGAATTTGATCGCATCACGGATAAAGAAAACAGGCGTGTTGTTCCCTACTAAATCCCAGTTACCTTCTTCAGTGTAATACTTCATCGCAAAACCTCTAGGGTCTCTCACCGCATCCGCACTACCTCTTTCACCAGCCACAGTAGAAAATCTGAAAAAGCATTCTGTTTTTTTGCCCACTTTAGAGAAGATTTTCGCTTTAGTGTATTTAGTGATGTCTTTAGTCACAGTGAAAGTGCCATAAGCTCCGCTTCCTTTAGCATGCACTACCCTTTCAGGAATCCTTTCTCTGTCAAATGCCGCTAACTTTTCCAAAAACCAAGTGCTTTGTAATAAAACAGGACCTCTAGGGCCAGCCGTAATCACATTGTTGTCATCCCAAACGGGAGCACCAAAAGCAGTGGTTTGTTTCACATCTTTATTAACCATAATTCTTTCCTTTATTTGGTTTCAAAACTTCGTAATCTGACACTAAGCCGATTACTTGTGGTGATTATTACATAATTTGTTATACAAAGACTAACAAGATTCAATTTCCTTAAAAAATCCTTTTTTTAAGAATAAAAAACCCCCTTAAGTATTTCTATTTGTAACAATTAATGAAAATAAGAAAGATTAAAAACAAAATTTTATTTTTAATCTGGTTTTAATAATAATTATCATACTATTCTATCTCAACGCGTTGATGGATTTTGTTTTTTTTTTTTTTTGATTTTTATTTTTTGAATTTTTAGATTAAGGAGAGTTGTTGGATGTTTTTAAGACCATATATTAGGCATGTTTTGTGTCTCCCCCTACTCGCTGAGACTTGTTATAGCGAGGAGCGCACTTTAAATAAGGTTACCACCCAAGCTAAAAGGATTTTCACCTACAACAATGAGTTTAAAGTAACTTCTAAAGAATTGGATCAACGCCAAAGCAATGAAGTCAAAGACTTGTTTAGGACTAACCCTGATGTGAATGTGGGCGGAGGGAGCGTGATGGGGCAGAAAATCTATGTGAGAGGCATTGAAGACAGGCTTTTAAGGGTTACGGTGGATGGGGCTGCGCAAAATGGCAATATCTACCACCACCAAGGCAACACCGTGATTGACCCTGGCATGCTCAAAAGCGTGGAAGTTACCAAAGGCGCGGCTAATGCGAGCGCAGGGCCAGGAGCGATTGCGGGAGTGATTAAAATGGAGACTAAAGGAGCGGCTGATTTTATCCCTAGGGGGAAAAATTATGCAGCGAGCGGGGCGGTGAGTTTTTATACCAATTTTGGCGATCGAGAGACTTTCAGATCGGCCTATCAGAGTGCGCATTTTGATATTATCGCTTACTACACGCACCAGAATATCTTCTATTACAGAAGCGGCGCTACAGCGATGAAAAACCTTTTCAATCCCACACAAGCCGATAAAGAGCCAGGAACTCCCAGCGAGCAAAACAACGCTTTAGTTAAAATGAATGGTTATTTGAGCGACAGAGACACGCTCACTTTCAGTTGGAACATGACACGAGATAACGCTACACGCCCTTTAAGGAGTAACGCTATAGGGTTAGCCTATCCTTGTGAAGCCCCCTTTAGCCCTGATGGCGCTCAAGGGTGTCCTAATGTGTTAGATAGTTTCACAAGATACATGTATCACTCTATTAATAGCGCTAACAATCTTTCCTTACAATACAAAAGAGAAGCGGGAAATTCTTTTGGCGACCCACGATTAGATTTTACCCTTTATACAAGCATCAGAAACGCTCAGTTTGATCCCCTATTTGATCCTAATGGCGTTTATGCTAGATTCCCCACTTCTCAAGCGAGCGCATGGGAAAAAGAAAATTACCCATGCGTTGAAGGCGGGTATTGCACCCCAAGCTTTTCAGATGTGGATAAACCAAGCTCACAGCCTAGGAATTTGTTTTTAAATAACACCGGCTTAAACCTTAAAGTCGCGCATGTGATTGATGAAGCCACAGACAGCCTTTTTGAATACGGATTCAACTACCAAAATTTGAGCGTTTTTGACGCTCGCATCCCCAAATCAGAATTATACAAGCCTAATCAAGTCTATACTGACGATAAAGGGCAAAAACAAACCGCTTGCTCTCTTGTGGATAATAACCCCAATGACCCCACTCTGTGCCAAAGAGGGAAAGCGAACGGGAATATTTATGGAGGCTATGTGCAAGCGAATTACTCGCCTCATAAAATCATCACTTTTGGAGCCGGGGTAAGGTGGGACGCTTACACGCTTTATGATAAAGATTGGAACCACCGCTACACTCAAGGCTTTAGCCCTAGCGCGGCTCTTGTGCTAAGCCCCATTGAGCCACTATCTTTAAAAATCACTTATTCTCAAGTTACAAGGGGGGTTATGCCAGGAGATGGCGTGTATATGCGCCAAAACGATTTGCGATACGCTAAAAATATCAAGCCTGAAGTGGGCTCTAACGCTGAATTTAATATTGATTATTCAAGCCAGTATTTTAGCGGGAGGGCTGCGGCGTTTTATCAAGCTTTGGATAATTTCATCTCACAATACGCGCAAAATTTGATTGTAACCAATTTGAGTCAAGCGATTAGGATTTATGGCTATGAAGTGGGTGGGACTTTCAGATACAAGGGCGTGAGTTTGAATGTAGGGATCTCGCGCACTTGGCCCACCACTAGGGGGTATTTA
>NZ_AKHP02000056.1:0-3780 GCF_000296015.2 Helicobacter pylori FD535 | reverse complement strand
TCTTTGAAATGTTGATTTTTGTAACGATAAAATGATCTTTTGAATTTTATAAGCAATACTTAATGAGAATAGAATTTTGATAACGCTTAACAGAACGCATTTATCCCAAACGCTCAAAGCGTTTAGGATTTCTGCTTAAAGGGTTTGAAGCTTTGATAGAGAAAGCGGTGCGGTTTAAGCTTTATTTCTCATTTTCGCCATGATCATTGTGATCGTGGTCTTTTTTGCCTTGTTCTTTGTCATGCCCTTTTGCTTTATTTTGACCATCGTGTTTGTGGTGTTTATGGTGTTTGTGCATTTTCCCATGCTTGCATGATCTCAACCCAAAATCATCATCCATGTCTTCCATGTTACCTTTTTTAAGCGCTTCTTTAACGGCTTTTTGGCGGGCTTCAAAATCCGCCACGGTCATGCTGTCTGTGTTTTTAATCGCGTATTCATGCAACTGCTTATGGAACGCCTTTCTCTTGTCTTCAGGCATTTTTTTCATGCGCATTTTCAACTCTTTTGTGTAATCCACAATATCCTGCGGAGCGACAATGCCAGCCATTTTAGCCAAATCCTCATCGCTTGTTTTGCTGAAATCTTTGGCGTTCAAAGCCATAAATAACAACGCACTAACAGAAAGTATTTTCAACGCTTTTTTCATTTTTTATCCTTTTAAATTAAATTTTATCTCACTTAGGAGAGCAATGTTCGTCTTTTTTCTTAACAGCCCTACACCAAACTTTTCTCGTATCGCCGCTGCAAACGCTCACATTAAGTCCTTTTGCCTTGATTTCTTCATCGCTCAAACCTTTGGTTTTTTCTTCTAATTCTTTACGCACCTCTTCACGCATTTTTTTGAAATCCTCTTCGCTCATTTTGGAAAGATTTTTCCTAGCGATTCGGCTGAAATTCGCGCGGAATTTCTTAGCGTCCTCAGCGTTTAAGGCTTTAAGGCGTTTAGACACTTCCATGCGATAATCAATCGCTTCATTAGAAGGCAGAGTGCCTGCTAATTTTAAAAGTTCTTCGTTTTTGAGTTGCGAAAAATCCCTAGCGCCTAAAACCTGTAATCCAAGCAAAGCTAACAGGCAAAAAGCCAAACTCCTTCTCATTCCCAATTCCTTGTTGTCCAAATTTTTGCCGCATAACGACAGCAAATTTTGGCATTTTACCATGTTATTTTTAACTTATTCTCAAACGCCACTAAGATCGGTAAAAATGGGGCTTTTAAATTTTGCGCAAGCCATTGTGCCATTTAACTTTTATTTATAAAGGTCGTTTTAAACCCTAAAATTTTAAAATACCATTTTGAATGATTGGTTTGTATGGTGTTGGTAGTTTTTGGCTTATTTTGAGTGAAAGGATTTAAGCGAGATGTTTGTGGTTTTTATAGAAGGTTTTGGTTTAGCGATTTCTTTGTGCGCGGCTGTGGGGGCGCAATCCTTGTTTATTATAGAGCGAGGCATGGCTAGGAATTATGTGTTTTTGATTTGCGCTCTGTGTTTTATGTGCGATATTGTGTTGATGAGCATGGGCGTGTTTGGCGTGGGGGCTTATTTCGCTAAAAATCTTTATTTGAGTTTGTTTTTGAATTTATTTGGAGCGGTTTTTACCGGATTTTACGCTTTTTTAGCTTTAAAAACGCTTTTTCAAACCTTTAAAAAGAAGCAAGTCCAAACCCCCAAAAAACTATCCTTAAAAAAGACCTTATTATTCACTTTAGGCGTTACCTTACTCAACCCTCAAGTGTATTTGGAAATGGTGTTTTTAATTGGCGCGAGCGCTTTGTCTTTTAATTTAGTGCAAAAATTTGTCTTTTTAGCCGGCACTTTATCGGCTGCCCTTTCTTGGCTTTTATTGTTATGCGCTTTATCGTTGCGTTATGGCCCTAAACTTTTAAACAACCAAAAAATCTTTATGGGCGTGAATCTCTTTGTAACCGCTATCATGGGAACGCTTAGCGTTACTTTATTTAGGGATTTTTTAGCGTTATTGAGTAAAACCTAAAAAGGGGCTAGTTTTAAGTCATTTTGCATTACAATACCCCTAAATGAGTTTTAAGGATTATAATCAATATGCAAGTTTTAGCGTTAAAATACCGCCCCAAACATTTTAGCGAGCTAGTCGGTCAAGAGAGCGTGGCTAAAACGCTTTCTTTAGCCCTAGACAACCAGCGTTTGGCTAACGCTTATTTATTCAGCGGGTTAAGAGGTTCAGGGAAAACCAGTTCTTCTAGGATTTTTGCTAGGGCTTTAATGTGCGAAACAGGGCCAAAGGCTGTGCCTTGCGATACTTGCATTCAATGCCAGAGCGCTTTAAACAACCACCATATAGATATTATAGAAATGGATGGGGCTTCTAATAGGGGGATTGATGATGTCCGTAATCTCATAGAGCAAACGCGCTACAAACCAAGCTTTGGGCGCTATAAAATCTTTATCATTGATGAAGTGCATATGTTCACCACCGAAGCGTTTAACGCGCTTTTAAAGACTTTAGAAGAGCCTCCTAGCCATGTGAAATTCCTTTTAGCGACAACGGACGCCTTGAAATTGCCCGCTACCATACTCAGCCGCACCCAGCATTTCAGGTTTAAAAAAATCCCTGAAAATTCCGTTATTTCTCATTTAAAAACCATTTTAGAAAAAGAACAAGTGAGTTATGAAACAAGCGCGTTAGAAAAACTGGCTCACAGCGGGCAAGGGAGCTTGAGGGATACGATCACTCTTTTAGAGCAAGCCATCAATTATTGCGATAACGCTATCACAGAAAGCAAAGTGGCTGAAATGTTAGGAGCGATTGATCGGAGCGTTTTAGAAGATTTTTTTCAAAGCCTAATCAACCAAGATGAAGCGCGATTGCAAGAGCGTTATGCCATTTTAGAAAATTATGAAACCGAGAGCGTTTTAGAAGAAATGATGCTTTTTTTGAAAGCGAAATTATTAAGCCCTGATGCTTATTCCATTCTTTTAATAGAGCGCTTTTTTAAAATCATTATGAGCAGTTTGAGCCTTTTGAAAGAAGGGGCAAATGCTAGTTTTGTGCTGTTGTTATTGAAAATGAAATTCAAAGAAGCTTTGAAACTCAAAGCCCTAGACGATGCGATTTTGGAATTAGAGCAAAATAAAGAAAGTGCTTTTTGGCCCTTAAACCAAAACCCTAACGCTCCTAAACAAGAACCTAAAAGCACAGAAAAAAGAGAAAATACAGAAAAAAAAGAAAGCGCAGAAACCCCACAAACGCCCATGCTTTCAGCTAAAGATCGCATTTTTCACAACCTTTTCAAACAGGTTCAAACACTGGTTTATGAGCGCAACTACGAATTAGGGGCGGTGTTTGAAAAAAATATCCGTTTTGTGGATTTTGACAGCCAGACTAAAACCTTGACTTGGGAGTCTTTAGCCACCAATAAAGATAAAGAGCTTTTAAGAGAGCGTTTTAAAATCGTGAAAAGCATCGTTGATGGGGTTTTTGGCAAGGGTGAAAGTATCAAAATCGCTTTAAAAAATCATTCAGAAAATAAAAGCGCTTTAGAAGTGGTTAAAGAGTCTAAATTCCCTTATTCAAAGCCCAAACCAACCACCGAAACGACCGCTGAACTGAAAGAAAAAGAAACTAAAGAAAAAGAAACTAAAGAGGTTAAAGAAACCCAATCAAAAGAAGCCCCTACAGCCTTGCAAGAATTTATGGCTAATCATTCCAATCTTATTGAAGAGATTAAGAGCGAGTTTGAAATCAAAAGCGTGGAATTGTTATGAGAGCGCATTTAGACGAGTTAGACAAAGTGGCAGC
>NZ_AKHP02000057.1:0-3732 GCF_000296015.2 Helicobacter pylori FD535 | reverse complement strand
GGGGGGGGTAACCTTGAATGAATCTTGCATGAAATCCCTTAATGAAAAAGTGAAGAAATTATAGCGTAAAGTTTTGAGATTGCTTTTAAAGGCACGAGCGAACAATTAAATTAAAATCAAATAAAGTTTTAGTTTTAATATTTAATGGAATAAAGCCCCTAAAATCAAAAGCGCTTCTTTTTCTTTGCTATAATCAATCCAAAAAAACCAACTTTTTTAAAACAAAGGAATGATTATGCAAGAGATTTTTTTATGTTCTATTTCCAATGTGCGCAGTGGGGATTGCAAAGAAGATTGCGCCTATTGCACGCAAAGCTCACACCACCAAGGAGCGATTAAACGCTATAAATTTAAAGATGAAAAAGTGGTTTTACAAGAGGCTAGAGCGTTAAGGGAATTAGGGGCTTTAGGTTTTTGTCTGGTTACTTCAGGGCGTGAATTAGACGATGAAAAATGCGAATATATCGCTAAATTAGCTAAAGCCATCAATCAAGAAGAATTAGGCTTGCATTTAATCGCATGCTGCGGGCGTGCGGATTTGGAGCAATTAGAGTTTTTAAGAGATGCGGGCATTCATAGCTATAACCATAATTTAGAAACTTCGCAAAATTTCTTCCCTAAAATTTGTTCCACGCACACATGGGAAGAAAGGTTTATCACATGCGAAAACGCTTTAAGGGCGGGGTTAGGCTTGTGCAGTGGGGGGATTTTTGGGCTTAATGAGAGCTGGGAAGACAGGATTGAAATGCTCAGGGCACTAGCTTCGCTCTCCCCGCACACCACGCCCATTAATTTTTTCATTAAAAACCCGGTGTTGCCCATTGATGCAGAGACTTTAAGCGCAGATGAAGCCCTAGAATGCGTGCTTTTGGCTAAGGAATTTTTGCCTAACGCTAGGCTTATGGTGGCTGGGGGGCGTGAAGTGGTGTTTAAAGATAACGATAAACAAGAAGCCAAGCTTTTTGAATACGGCATCAATGCGGTGGTGTTGGGGGACTATTTAACCACCAAAGGCAAAGCCCCTAAAAAAGATATAGAAAAACTGCTCTCTTATGGCTTGACAATGGCGACAAGCTGTCATTAATGAGAGAACTTTTTAAAAGCGTTAGAGGGTTTTTGCGCCTTCTTGGAATGATTTTCCCCGAGCGTCTGAAAAACGCCTTTTTGGGCTTGAGCGAATTGTTTTACTACGCTTCCAGCTTGAGTTTTTATACGATTTTGTCTTTATCGCCTATTTTGTTGTTTGTGTTTAGTCTTTTTGTGTCTCATTACATGCAAGCGCACAGCGGTGAAATGGAAGCCTTGATTTTCCCTAACGCCCCCAAACTCATTGGCGCGATTAAGGATTTTTTAGAAAATTTTAAAAAAACAGACATAGCCTTAGGCACGCTTGAAGAAGTGTCTATTTTGGTGGCGTTGGTGCTTTTTTGTGAAAACTACCGCTCCATCGCATCAAAAATTTTTCAAGCAAAGCCCAGAGATTACGCGCATTTTAAGGGTAAAGAAATCTTTTTATTTTGGGGTTTTGGCACGACTTTAGTGTTTTTATTCGCTCTGCCTTTGGTGGTGTTTTTTGATATTAAGATCCAAGTGTTTTTTGAAGATAAAGATTCAAGTTTGTTGCATGTTTTAAGATGGATAGGCACTTATGCGTTTTTTTTGATCCTTTTTACCATTCCTACGAATAAAGTGTTTAAACATTATTTTTGGGTGTTTTTATGGGTGTTTTTTACGAGCGTTTCTTGGCATGTGCTGAAATGGGCTTTCACTTATTATGTGCTGTATAACCGCACTTACCATGAGCTTTATGGGAGCGTTTCTATTTTGTGGTTTTTGATGAGCTGGGTGTATGTGAGCTGGCTTGTGATTTTAATTGGCATGTATGGGTGCAAGGTGTGCGACACATTCGATCCTAAAGAAGTGTTTAAGAAATTTTTAGGCTTTTTTAAAAAAGAAACTTGATGAAAAAAGTTTTCTTTTAGATCGGTTCTAAAAACCCAAAACACAAAAACCATTCAAACACAACCCCATAAAAACCCCAACTAAAAAGTTAAAAACAAAAGAAATAAAAAAGCAACACTAACGGAATAAAGAATAAAATCTAAAACGCTAGAAGCGTTTTTTACAATCAAACTAAAGATCTTGGTTATAAAGCGATAACTTTTTAAAGAATAAAACTTTCTAAAAAAATTTGATTTTAAATTTTATTTTATTGCGTTAGATTGTATTTTATGATTTTAGATTTTATTTTGCCATCAAACTCGCTTTCTTAAATCTCTAAAAGACTTTGAATAAAACAATCAACCCCAAAAACAAACAACAACATTGAAGCCAAACTTAAACATTAAAAATAAGATTAAGAAAAAGATAAAAAGCAAGACTAAAAAACATTTCCCTATCCCTGCACCGACCTACATTCCCACTCTTGAAAAGAGCAGTATTATCAGCGATGAAGAGCTTGACTTCCAGGTTCGGAATGGTTAACTGGGTAGTTCCTCTTCTCTAAAGGCACAAGGAAAAGGGAGCTAAAGATAAAGCGCATTTACCCTTAACTCCCCTTTCTCTTTATAGGGAGCTGTTTTTTAACAAAGAAGATCGTTAATAGCCCTTAATCTTAAACCATTGAGAGAGTATCTCATTCTAATCAAAGTTTATAATATAAAAGTCTTTATAAAACTCCAACTCTCTTACACTCAGTAAGGCAGTGGTAACTTATCCATGCTCTATTGCCGTTATCTTATACAAAAAGCAAAAAACAAGCCAAACGCTCTATTAGTAGTAGTCAGCTAAACGCATTACTGCACTTACACATCTACCCTATCAAGCACATAGTCTTTGTGCGAGCTTCAGGGAAAGTTTATCTTGGAGTTGGCTTCCTGCTTAGATGCTTTCAGCAGTTATCACATCCGTGTGTAGCTACCCAGCGATGCTCTTGGCAGAACAACTGGTGCACCAGTGACACATCCATCCCGGTCCTCTCGTACTAGGGACAGCTCTCCTCAACTTTCCTACGCCCACGGCAGATAGGGACCGAACTGTCTCACGACGTTCTGAACCCAGCTCGCGTACCGCTTTAAATGGCGAACAGCCATACCCTTGGGACCTGCTCCAGCCCCAGGATGCGATGAGCCGACATCGAGGTGCCAAACCTCCCCGTCGATGTGAGCTCTTGGGGGAGATCAGCCTGTTATCCCCGGGGTACCTTTTATCCTTTGAGCGATGGCCCTTCCACACAGAACCACCGGATCACTATGACCGACTTTCGTCTCTGCTTGACTTGTATGTCTTACAGTCAGGCTGGCTTGTGCCATTACACTCAACTTGCGATTTCCAACCGCAATGAGCCAACCTTTGCAAGCCTCCGTTACTTTTTAGGAGGCGACCGCCCCAGTCAAACTACCCACCAAGCATTGTCCTGCCTGTGGATAACACAGGCCAGTTAGCTAACAGAAACATCAAGGGTGGTATCTCAAGGATGGCTCCATAAGAGCCAAAGCCCTTACTTCAAAGCCTCCCACCTATCCTGCGCATGATATTCCCGTTAGCAGTGCTAAGTTGTAGTAAAGGTCCACGGGGTCTTTCCGTCTTGCCGCGGGTAGGAGGAATTTTCACCTCCACTACAATTTCACTGAATCTCTGGTTGAGACAGCTCCCATCTCGTTACGCCATTCATGCAGGTCGGTATTTAACCGACAAGGAATTTCGCTACCTTAGGACCGTTATAGTTACGGC
>NZ_AKHP02000058.1:0-13905 GCF_000296015.2 Helicobacter pylori FD535 | reverse complement strand
CTGCCATAGGCTCTTCAATCAAAAAGACTTCTCTAGCCCCAGCACTTAAAGCACTCTCTTTAACCGCATTCCTTTCCACGCTTGTCAATCCATAAGGCACGCACACCATGATGCGCGGACGGATCCATGTTTTTCGTTTGTGCGCTTTTTCAATAAAGTAGCGGATCATTTTAGCGGTAATGTCATAATCGGCAATCACGCCATCTTTCATGGGGCGAATCGCTCTGATGCTGTTAGGGGTTTTGCCTAGCATTTCCTTAGCCTCGCTCCCCACTGCCAAAATATCATAAGCTTTAGAATCAAACAATCCCATGCGCACCGCCACAATAGAAGGCTCATTGATAATAATGCCCTGCCCTTTGACTAACACAATCGTGTTAGCCGTGCCTAAATCTATGGCAATATCATGCGAAAACAAACCGATTAATTTGCTAAAAATCATGCCCTTTCTAATCCTTTATAATTAATTTTATAAGCGTATTCCTTAAGGAAGAATTTTAGAATGCGTTTTAGCAATGATCAAAGGTTCAGCCTGTTTTAAAACACAATCTTTAGTGATACGCACTTCCGATCCCTTAAGCTTGGGTAAATCAAACATAATATCCAAACAAAAATCTTCAATGATCGCCCTTAGTCCCCTAGCCCCGGTTTTTCGCTCTAAAGCGAGTTTAGCGATTTCTTTGATCGCTTCTTCTTCAAAAATCAAATCCACCTCATCCATTTTGAAAAGTTGCTGGTATTGCTTGATTAGGGCGTTTTTAGGTTTTTGTAAAATATCCACCATCGCTTCCAAACTGATGCTATCTAGCGTGCTTAGAACCGGCAAACGGCCGATAAGCTCAGGGATAAGCCCATAAGTGACCAAGTCATGGGTTTGGACTAAATGCAAGATCGCTTCTTGCTCTTTTTTGCTCATTTTTTCTTGAGTGAAACCCAACACGTTTTGCGTGGTGCGTTTTTTGATGATTTCAGCTAACCCATCAAACGCTCCGGCGCAAATGAATAAAATATCGCTCGTGTCAATTTGAATGAAATTGCCCTCAGGGTGCTTTCTGCCGCCTTTAGGGGGGATATTCACTAAAGAGCCTTCAACGATTTTTAACAACGCTTGTTGAACGCCCTCGCCAGAAACATCTCTGGTGATAGAGCGGTTTTCTGACAAACGGCTGATTTTATCAATCTCATCAATAAACACGATGCCTTTTTGGGCTTTTTGAACATTCCAATCGCTCGCTTGCAACAATCTTGTAAGGATATTTTCCACATCTTCGCCCACATAACCCGCTTCAGTTAGGCTAGTCGCATCGCTAATGGCGATAGGAATATCCAAATGCTTGGCTAGAGTTTGCGCCATTAAAGTTTTGCCCGATCCTGTAGGGCCGATCAATAAAATATTAGACTTGCTCAATTCCACTTCTTCTAAATGCTCTAACTCTAAATCGCTGTCTTGGTTGTCTTGTTTTTTGAGTTTTTCTTTAAAAGATAAGCGTTTGTAATGGTTATACACGGCTACGGAAAAAACCTTTTTGGCCTGCTCTTGCCCTATCACATAATTGTCTAAAACCGCCTTAAGATCTTTAGGGGCTGGAATGTGAGAGAGCAAAAACTCTTCTTCATGAACGCTTGATTCCATTCTCCTTAATCGGTCTCTCTTAAGCACCAATAAAGAATCCATTCTGTCGTATTTGTGCAATTCCCCATGCATCACATCTATACAATATTCGCACACGCACACATCTTTATTCAAGTTGCTCGCAAAAATAATGCGGCGTTTTTTGGGATCTCTTGATTCTGGTTTTTTGCAAAAACTGCAATAAAGCGTTTCGTTCATGTTACTCCTCTTGTTTTTCTTCGCTAGAATATTCGCTTGACTTATACGCCACGCCCCTAGAACTCTCTAAAATAAAAGAGCAAATCTCTTTTACAAAAGGGTTATTGGCATGCTCTTCTAACTCTAATTTAGCGCTCTCTCGCAAGGAGGGGACAGGGCTAAACAATCTCTTATAAAGCGCATGGATGAAATCAATATCCTTACTCTCTAATAATTGGCGCATCCTGTGGCGGTTTAACCCCCTAATAAAAGCGCGGTTGCCCTCTACGGTGCAATAAGGAGGCACATCTTTGCCTAAAGCGCTCTTACCGGCTATCATGCACCCTTTAGCGATACGCACAAACTGATGGATCGCTGTAAGACCGCCAATATTGACATAATCGCCTATTTCAATATGCCCTGCTAAAGTTACGCCATTAGCCAAAATACAATGACTGCCAATCACGCAATCATGAGCGACATGCACATAAGCCATGAGCAGGTTTTTATCCCCAATAATGGTTTTTTTAATCCCCCCTTCAGTGCCAGGATTTATCATGCAAAATTCACGAATAAGGTTGTCTTCTCCAATGATCAGTTCGCTGTATTCGCCCTTATATTTTAAATCTTGAGGCTGTGTGCCTAACACGGCAAAAGGAAAAATTTCGGTGTTTTTCCCGATGAAAGTATGCCCTTGTAAGGTTACATTGTTATGGAGTTTCACGCCATCATTGAGCTTGATATGATCCCCAATCACGCAAAATTCCCCAATCTCTACGCCCTTGCCAATCTCTGCTTTAGGAGAGATAATGGCTGTTTTTGCAATCTTACTCATTTTTTAATCTCTCTCTGCGATCATGGCTTTTAATTCGGCTTCAGCGACCACTTTGCCATCCACTTGAGCCGTGCCGCCCACTTGCCAGATCATGCCCTTATGCTTTAAGACTTCTAAATGGTATTCCAATCTGTCGCCTGGGGTTACAGGAATGCGGAACTTAACCTTGTCAATCGTCATGAAATACACGATTTTTGTTTTGGCTATTTCAGGGTCAAACCCCCACAAGCTAGTGAAAGCTAAAAACCCTCCCGTTTGCGCCATGCCCTCTACAATTAAAACGCCCGGGAAAATGGGCTTATTAGGGAAATGCCCGTTAAACACATCTTCATTAAAAGTGATGTTCTTATAAGCGGCAATTTTTTTATTGGCTTGTAACTCTATAATTCTATCCACTAAGAGCATGGGATAGCGGTGAGGTAAAATCTGTAAGATATGCTCTATAAAAAATTGGGATTGTAAGTTTTGATGGCTTTGTTCCATAAAATAAACTCCTTGTTTTGGATTCAATTAAAGTGCTATTTTTAGCGTTGGTTATTCTAAAAAATAACCGCTATTATACCATAAGAAAACCGCTCGCTTGCATTTGCAAAAACACCGATGTATCGCGCCATAAACTTAAAGAAACGCTTTACATAAACACCGCTCATGCACCGCTCATGCATCATTCATGCGTGTGGCTTAGAATGTTCTCTCTTAAATGATAGTGTGGGTATTTGTTAGAGTCCAAAACCACTTGCCCCATGAGCTGTTTGTCCAAATTGAAAATTAAAGGGGCTAAATAATTCACGGTGGAAAGCTCAATGGGGGTTTGAACGACCATGATATTAGCGACTAGAACGCTCTTTGCTCCCTCTAATTCTAAAAGGATTTTTAAGGGGGTAGGCACTTCAAATTCGTATTTTCTTAAAGCAAAGGGATTAACCAGCGTGAAAGACACCACGGAATTATTTTCTGCACTATTCAAACGCAAAAAGACTTCATCAATCTTTTGCAAACGCATTTTATGAATGGTTTCAAACCCTAAGATAGGCGCTTTCACATCAAAAATCATAGGCGATTGCATTCCCTTTAAAAAAGCACAAAATCTTCTCCTTAAAGAATAAAAGACCGCCTTAAAACCAGCGCTCAATGATTTCTAAACTAAACTCTGTATTATATCAAACAATTTTGGTAAAATCAATTTTTGCTAGTTTTGGGTATAATCCCAATAAATTAACCATGATGGAAGTTTAACGGAACAATTATAAAATATAATAAGGATATAATTTAAGGAGATAAGAAATGAGTAAAATAAAACTACAAATCAAGAAAAATAATTCCAGTAAATCTAATTATGGTGCTGGGTGGAACATTTTTGGCACGGTGTGCTTGATTGGAGAAATGGTGTTTAAATTATTCGGTGGGAATAAGAAAGATAAGAAAAAATAACCATGAGTTATTCAAAAATTTAATTTTATAAGACAGGTGGCATGCGTTTAAAACATTTTAAAACTTTCCTTTTTATCACAATGGCAATCATTGTTATAGGCACCGGTTGCGCGAACAAAAAGAAAAAAAAAGACGAATACAACAAACCGGCGATCTTTTGGTATCAAGGGATTTTGAGAGAAATCCTTTTTGCTAATTTAGAAACAGCGGACAATTACTATTCTTCTTTACAAAGCGAACACATCAATTCCCCCCTTGTCCCAGAAGCGATGCTAGCTTTAGGGCAAGCGCACATGAAAAAGAAAGAGTATGTTTTGGCGTCTTTTTACTTTGATGAATACATCAAGCGCTTTGGGACGAAAGACAATGTGGATTATTTGACCTTTTTAAAATTGCAATCGCATTATTACGCTTTCAAAAACCATTCTAAAGACCAGGAATTTATCTCTAATGCTATTGTGAGTTTAGGCGAATTTATAGAAAAATACCCTAACAGCCGTTACCGCCCCTATGTAGAATACATGCAAATCAAATTCATTTTAGGGCAAAACGAGCTCAATCGCGCGATCGCAAATGTCTATAAAAAACGCCACAAGCCTGAGGGCGTGAAACGCTATTTAGAAAGAATAGATGAGACTTTAGAAAAAGAGACTAAACCCAAACCATCGCACATGCCTTGGTATGTGTTAATCTTTGATTGGTAGGATATTTCAAACCATGCAAATTATAACAGAGAGATGAAAAATGACTGAAGATTTTCCTAAAATTCTGCCTTTATTGGTAGAAGAAGACACTTTTTTATACCCCTTTATGATAGCCCCTATTTTTTTGCAAAATAACGCGAGCATCAAGGCGCTAGCTTACGCTAAAAACAATAAATCATTAGTCTTTATTGCATGCCAAAAAGACAAATTGAACGACAATGAAGCCCCTTATTATGATGTGGGGGTGATTGGATCTATTATGCGTGAAGCCAACATGCCTAATGGGCGCGTGAAATTGCTCTTTAATGGCATCGCTAAGGGGCGTATTTTAGAGCCTGCCAAAGAAAACGAGCAAGGCTTTTTGGAAGCTCAAATAAGCCCCATTGAATATTTAGAATACGATAAAGAAAACATTCAAGCTATCGTGGAAGTGCTAAAAGAAAAAGTGATCACTCTAGCCAATGTCAGCTCACTCTTTCCTCCGGATTTGATCAAGGCTTTAGAAGACAATGACGATCCTAACCGCATCGCTGATTTGATCGCAGCGGCCTTGCATTTAAAAAGAGATCAAGCGTATTCTCTTTTTGCGAACAACAACACCGAACAGCGCTTGTTGGATTTGATTGATATTGTGATAGAAGAGACTAAAACCCAAAAACTCCAAAAAGAAATCAAGTCCAAAGTCCATCAAAAAATGGAGCAAACCAATAAGGAATATTTCTTAAAAGAGCAGCTCAAACAAATCCAAAAAGAGCTTGGCACAGACAAACAGCGAGACGAAGATTTAAACCAATACTACCAAAAACTAGAAAGCATCAAGCCTTTTTTAAAAGAAGAAGCGTTTAAGGAGATCAAAAAGCAAATTGATAGGCTCAGCCGAACCCATGCGGACAGCTCTGATAGCGCGACTTTACAAAATTATATTGAAACCATGCTGGATGTGCCTTTTGGGCAGTATGAAAAAAAATCGCTTGACATTAAGCATGTGAAAGAGCAATTAGACAACGATCATTATTCCTTAAAAAGGCCTAAAGAGCGTATTGTGGAATACTTTGCCACCATGCAGCTTTTAGAAATGCGCCACAAGAAAAAGCCAGAAAAAAAAGACAAAGCTAAAGGCACGATTTTATGCTTTTATGGGCCTCCTGGCGTGGGCAAAACGAGTTTGGCTAATTCCATTGCTAAAGCGATAGAGCGTCCTTTAGTTCGGATCGCTTTGGGGGGCTTAGAAGATGTGAATGAATTAAGAGGGCACAGACGCACTTATATAGGCTCAATGCCTGGGCGCATTGTTCAAGGGCTTATTGAAGCTAAAAAGATGAATCCGGTCATGGTTTTAGATGAAATTGATAAGGTGGATAGGAGCGTTAGGGGTGATCCAGCGAGCGCTTTATTAGAGATCTTAGACCCTGAGCAAAATAGCGCTTTTAGGGATCATTATGCGAATTTTAGCATTGATTTGTCGCAAGTGATTTTTATCGCTACCGCTAACAATATTGACAGGATCCCAGCCCCTTTAAGAGACAGAATGGAATTTATCAGCGTTTCCAGCTACACGCCTAATGAAAAAGAAGAAATCGCTAAAAACTACCTCATCCCCCAAGAATTAGAAAAGCACGCCTTAAAACCTAGCGAAGTGGGTATTAGCCATGAGTGTTTGAAACTCATTATTGAAAAATACACCAGAGAAGCGGGCGTTAGGGATTTACGAAGACAGATCGCAACGATTATGCGTAAAGTAGCTTTAAAATACCTAGAAGATAACCCGCACAAAAAAGGGCGAACCAAAAAAGGCGAAGATCAAAAAGGCGAGAACAAAGATTTCTGCGTTTCTATCACGCCTAACAACCTTAAAGAGTATTTAGAACGCATGGTGTTTGAAATTGACCCCATAGATAAAGAAAATAAAATCGGTATCGTCAATGGTTTGGCATGGACTCCAGTGGGCGGTGATGTGCTTAAAATTGAAGCGGTTAAGATCAGGGGCAAGGGGGAATTGAAACTCACCGGGAGTTTAGGCGATGTGATGAAAGAATCCGCCATTATTGCCTTTTCTGTTGTCAAAGTCTTGTTGGATAACGAAACCTTAAAAGCGCCTAAAATCCCTAGCGAGACCGATGCAGAGAGTAAGAAAAAGAAAAAAGCGCTGAAAGTTTATAACGCTTACGATTTGCATTTGCATGTCCCTGAGGGGGCTACGCCTAAAGACGGCCCAAGCGCTGGGATCGCTATGGCGAGCGTGATGGCGAGCATTTTGTGCGACAGGGCTACAAGAAGCGAAGTGGCAATGACAGGCGAATTGACTTTGAGCGGGGAAGTTTTACCCATAGGAGGGTTGAAAGAAAAATTGATCGCCGCTTTTAAAGCCGGCATTAAAACCGCTCTCATCCCTGTCAAAAATTACGAAAGGGATTTAGATGAGATCCCTGCTGAAGTGCGAGAGAATTTAAACATCGTTGCGGTGAAAAACATCGCTGAAGTGTTAGAAAAAACTTTACTTTAGAAGTTGGCATGAAAGCAGGCATTATTGGTTTAGGGCTTATGGGGGGCAGTTTAGGGTTAGCCTTGCAAGAATGGGGGCGTTTTAAAAGCGTTATAGGCTATGATCACAACGCCTTGCATGCCAAATTGGCTTTGACTTTGGGGCTTGTAGATGAATGCGTGGAATTTGAAAAGATTTTAGAATGCGATGTGATTTTTCTGGCCATTCCAGTTGAGGGCATCATTGAATGTTTGAAAAAAATGACCTCTATCAAAAAAAGTGCAACGATCATTGATTTAGGGGGGGCAAAAGCGCAAATCATTCTCAATATCCCTAAAAGCATCCGTCAAAATTTCATCGCCGCGCACCCCATGTGCGGGACAGAGTTTTATGGCCCTAAAGCGAGCGTTAAGGGGCTGTATGAAAACGCTCTTGTGATATTGTGCGATTTAGAAGATTCAGGGACTGAGCAAGTAGAGATCGCTAAAGAAATCTTTTTAGGCGTTAAAGCGCGCTTGATTAAAATGAAATCTAACGAGCATGACACCCATGTGGCTTATATCAGCCATTTACCCCATGTTTTGAGCTACGCTCTAGCCAATAGCGTTTTAAAGCAAAATGACCCAGAGATGATTCTATCTTTAGCGGGTGGGGGGTTTAGAGATATGAGCCGTTTGTCTAAAAGCTCGCCCTTAATGTGGAAAGATGTTTTCAAACAAAACCGAGACAATGTCTTAGAAGCGATTGAAAAATGCGAAAAAGAAATCGCGCAAGCTAAGGCTTGGATAGAAAATAACGATTATGAAAGCCTTGCAGAATGGATGGCGCAAGCGAACAAACTCCAGGAGTTCATGTAAAGTAAAATGATGTAAAATAATTTAAAATTTGCATGTTGTTGTTTTTAGAGTTGCGAGAAGCAGAATGGGGCATTTTTGGATTGTTTTTATTGATTACAGGCTGTTCATATGGATAGCAGTGGATAGCGTGGATCGATCTAGAAAACCAGCAAACAACTATAAGAGATTGTCTTAAAAACCGGATCTATTGTTGTATTTTTCATAATTACAATAATAATTTTTATCTCATTCCTCCAACACCTATGAAACCCTTATCGCTTCCAACAAAAAACAAATTTTAGCCGTTTAGGGATTTGATTCTTAAACCTTTTTATCAAAAATGCCGGTGTTTTTATGGGCATTGGCGGTTTTAATATTTCTTAGCGTTGTTAAAATACTTAGGCAATTCATTCAACTCAGCGTTTTTATTGTTCTTAAAAACCACTTGCTTTTCAACGCGCTCATATTCTTTACAATCTCTTCTCATTTCTTGTAAGGGATACTTTTGGTTGTCATTAGGGATATAAAAACATTCGCTTTTAGCGTTTTCATAGCTATCCGTTAGGCTTATATCATAGTGGTACCAAAATCCGCTAGGGATAGCGATATTCTTAGAGCTAAAGGTTCTATAACCCTGTTTGATGATGGTGAGTTCTTCTACTAAAACTTGATGGTATTTCCTAGCCAAATTACGGCCCTCTTTTTCTACTAATAAAACAGAATGCCTGTTGGTGTTTTTGGCTTCAGGGGTGATATTAGTCATTCTGTAAGTCTCTCTTAAAGGGTTAGACGCAAAATCAAAAGAAGCGTCATTCGCCACAAAATGCCCCCTATCAAAACCGCTTCTGGTGTAATCTTGTGTCGTGGCTTGTTGGTATTCGCCTAATCGAGTGTCTGTTTTAAACTGGTAGCGTTTTTCAATATTATTTTTATCCACTAAATCCCCAAACAACACGCTTACGCCATAAATAGGGTTTTTTAACTCGCTAGAATAACACACCGAATAGAAGTTGTTTTTTAAGACTTTACAATCAATGTTGGTGAGCATGCCATTAGCATAGGTCTTAGTGGGGTTAGCGCTATTGGCTTGATCCTTGATTTCATTAAGCTTTTTAGCGGTGTAGCTGTTAATAGCCTTAGTGAAATTGTCCAGCATGTCCGCTTGGAGCCAACTCATAGCGAAAAGGCTAAAACAGAGCAGGTTTTTAAAGGTTTTCATGTTTTGCTCCTTTTTGATTGGCTTGAATACTACAACAATATTTTTAATCGTTTATTTTTACCCACTAAATAGGCGTAGCGTTTTGATGCGTTAAATAGCACGCATTGAACGATCGCAAACTTAAGAATAAAAAATTTCATTGTATTTTTTAGTGACCCCATCTATCCCCCATACGTCTTCGTCCATATCGCCCAAGTTTAAATAGTCTTCGTTAGAATCTAAACAATCGCAATAAATCCTTTTTTGCTCGTTTAAATCTAAATTGTGGAACTCTTCGCTATGGATTTCATCAGTCTTACAATCGGTGCGTTTTAAAAAACGCTCGCTAAGAGTTTCAAAGATTTTTAGGCATTCGCTCGCGCTGTTAGCGTTAAGGATTTGTTTTTTAATTTCTAAATTCACTTCTTTCAATTCAGCATAGACAAAACTCCCGCCCCCTTTAAAACCGCATTTTTTAGAAATGCCCCCTTGCTCGCCCTCTATGACTTTTTTTAACCTTTCTTTGGTGATGGTTTCTATATAGTCCATTTGCTCGATGCCAATGTAGCGGCGCTTCATTTTGTGTGCCACCGCGCAAGTCGTCCCGCTCCCGGCAAAAAAGTCTAACACGAGATCGTTTTCTTGGGTGGCTGACCTTAAAATAATTTCTAGTAAATGTTCTGGTTTTTTACCATTTTTTAAAATTACACCCCCTTCTTGTGCAACTCCTCCTGTTGTAACAATTTTTTTCCAAATATCACTTAAAAATACAGATTGGTTGTTTTTTGCAGAAACTAATTCAATTCTTGCCGTATCTGTGTTTCTATTAAAATCTGTTCTTATAATTTTAATATTTTCATGAGAATTTTTTAAAGCATAAATTTGAGAATTAAAATGTAGAGTAATTGCCTTATCCCTAAGTGCTATATTAGGTTTTGATGCAAAAATTCTATATGAATTTTCAAACTTCCATTCATCTTGTTCATTGATATTATTATTTTGCAAATATTGACTTAAAGGCATAAGCCTATGACAAGATAAAATCTCATTAAGTTCTTTTTCGTTATTACTAGCAATTAAAGTATCTATTGTATTAGAAATATATTCTGACAGCGTTGGAATGATAATGTTATATTCTTTATCCCATTTTCTTTTTTGAACTTTCGGTATTGTTAAGCATACATTTTCCTTATTTTTTGCATAAACTAATATATACTCTTTAACCTTTGGAAATTTTTTTCCTTGAATTGCATGTTGAATTTTATTTCCCGACTCATTGCTCATTTCGCACACTATACAATTCACAAAATTCTCCCTAAGAAAAATCTCATCCATTAACACTTTTAAGTAAGCCTGTTCGTTATCATCGCATTGCACAAAAATCACGCCATCATCGCTTAAAAATTCCCTAGCCGCTTCAAGCCTGTTTTTCATAAACACTAGCCAAGAGCTGTGGTTGAAATTATCGTTGTAATTAAAGCTGTCATTACCCGTATTATAAGGGGGGTCAATGTAGATGCATTTAACTTGTTTAGCGAATTTCTTTTTTAAAGAATGAAGAGCGATCAAATTATTGCCTTTGATGAGGTAGTTTGTGTTTTTGTCTTTTAAAGCGCTTTCTAAATCGCCTTCTCCATGCATTTCAAAACGGCACAACGCTTTTTGTTTAAAAAGCGCATCAATTTCTTTTTTATGCAGTATCTCATGGTAAAAACACTCGTTAGTTTTGGTGCTGTTATCTTTAGCGCTGCCTAATAAAACATTGTCTTTAAAAGGGAAATTCAAAACGACTAGTTCGCTGGATTTGATAGGATGATCTTTAGGGCGCCCTTGTGAATATAAGCCTATTTTATTGGCAAATCGTGTGAAAGAGTTTTCTATTTCTTTCGTCAAACATTCTAATAACGCTTCTTGGTTGAATACAAGCGCATTAGCGATCGTTTTAAAAAAAGCGTTTTTGTAGTCGTTAGCGTTTTCATGCTCAAGCATGAAAGTTAAAAGCTCTTCATCATTTTGTATGATTAAAGTTTCTAAGCGTTCTTTAGTGAAATGGTTGGTTAAATCATCTAGTAGGGTTTTTAGCGGGTTTTTTAACATTTTTAATCCTTAAAAATTTGATCGAAAGCGGTTGCAAATTCGCTATTTACTACGCTTACGCTATTTTTGAGCGTGAAAAACGGCAAGCCTTTTAAATCTAATTTTTTGTTACGGCTTTTAAGATCAGCGTTTTCTAGCGTTTCTAAAAATTCTTTTTTCCAAGCGTTAGAAGGCTCTAAATGTTCGCCTTTAGCTTCCATATAACAAGTGAATCCTAAAAATTCATCGCTACGCGTTCGGGCAAAAAGGATAAAATCCGGCTCAAAACCTTGCGCGTAATAGGGGCTGTTTTCTATATTGCAAAAGACTTTTAACTCCGTGAAATGATCGTTCCTTAAAACGCACCATTCTTTGAATTTCTTGTCTAAAACCTCTTTATTATCGTTGATGAAATTTAAAAAACCCCTTTCTAAACCGCTGTCTAGTTTCCTCATGTCTTTAAAAAGCAGCCATTCATAAGAGGGAATGTCTTTTTCCAATTCGCTAGCGCTAAGGCTTTTATCATGCGTTTCAAATTCTTTCAATTCTAATTCGCTCACGCTGTATTTGTCTTGTTCTTTTAAAAGCGTGTCTTTTAAGCTTTCAATGATATAAACAGCGAGTTTTAAAAGTATTTTATTATCGTCAAACTTTTGGTTTTTATGAAAGTTTGTTTTTAATGGAGAAATATATTGCTTTATAAATTCCACTTTATTGTTAAAGGCATGTTTTTTAAAGGCTTTTTTAAGCGTTTTGAAATCCAGGTTTTTTAAATTAAGGGCTTTTAAAAAATAGTTTAGGGGGATCTTGTCTAAGGTATGGGGTTTATAATAAGTTCTATCGCCTTGATTGTCTTCTTTAAAATCCACTTTCTTTTCATGCACAATAAAGCCACATAAGGGGACATGCAAACTTTGGAGTTTCACTTTAACAGGGTCTGTATAGTCTTTATTGAACAGGTTTTTGTTTTTGTCTTTTGTATTGCTCGCATAGTAGCATTTGAAATTCTTGGTGGGCGTTAAAGGGATAGTCTGTTTTTCTTTATTTTCATCTGTAAACCCTAATCCTATATCTTTCAAATCGTTTTTTAATTGAGCGATAAACTCGCTGTCATAAACGGTATGGTAGTCTAACCTTTCCAGCGCACTTAAGGGGTTAAAAAGATCAAACTTGCGTTGGTAAAACTCTATGCGGCTTGGCTTGAAATCGTTATAGCTAAAGGGGTAGTATCTCGCTCCTCGCCCTATGAGCTGGGCCTCTTTAGTGGTGTCTTTTCGGCTCGCTTTATTTTTAAGCCTGACAATGTCAAACAAATTTAACACATCCCAGCCTTCATTGAGCTTATCCACGCTAAAAACCACTCTTTTAGGGTTGTCTCTGTCTTCTAGGGAGTTCAATAAAAGCATGCCCTTTTCTAATTCTTTTTCGTTATTGGTGTTGATCTGAACGCTTTTTTTGAATTTCGTCTGCAAGAATGCGGCAAGGTTAGGGGTGTATTTTTGCTTGTCAAAAAAGTTTTTAGCGTCTTTAAAAAAAGCGTTGTGGCTGTGATTGAAAAAATTTTCTAAATCTAAAGGGCTTAAATTTTCTAAAAAAGCGTTAAAGTGCTCTTGATTTTCTTTGCTGTCTTCAATCCTTTCGCTTTTAAACAAAATGCATGGTTTAAAGTTTTCAATATTATGGTGTTGGGCTAATAATTCTTTATACAAACTTGAAACGCATGCCCCTAAAAAGCGTGTTTCTAAGTCTTTATTTTCATAAGAAAGGGAGTAGATGTTTTTGCAAAATTTATCCTCGCTAAATTCTTTTAAGGTGTAAGTTACCACCTTTAAGTTTTCATATTTGTCTTTAACGCTTTTTTCATTAGGGATAGTGGCGCTAAATTCCAGCAATAAATTGTCTTTATTTTGTTCTAGGGCTAATTTCACAACGCTTTCCCAGTTGCGTTTTTCACTAGATTCCGCGCCGCTTAATTTCTTTTTAGTTTCTGTGTTTAAATGGTGCGCTTCATCCGCTAAAAAAACTAATTTTTGATCTTTTAAATCCTCTAGGGTGATAGCGTTTTCCTTAGCCTTAGTGAATAAGGAAAACAAGCCTTGAATGGTGCTGAAATAAATGTTGATAGCGCCGTTGTGACTCTCGTTTAAATTATTGATGCTTTTAATTTCTGTGTTTTCATCATTGATATTAATATTCTCACTAAAAAGGTATTTTGATGAGACGCTGTCTGTAAAATTCAGTTTCGTTTTTTCTAAAATGCTGGTGCTGTTCACAAAAAAGATAAAGTTTTGATAACCTTGCTTGTAGCATTCTAAAATCAAACCCGCCATCACTAAGGTTTTACCGCTACCGGTTGCCATTTCAAACATGAAATGCTTTTGAGTTGGGTTGGATTGTCGTTTTTCTAAATAATGGTGTATCGCTTTCTTTTGATAATCTCTAAGCTCTTTTTTTAAATTACTGGTGATGTGGGTGGGTAGCTCTATTTTTCCATTACTGGGCGTGTTATTTGGCACACAATCTTTTATGGCTG
>NZ_AKHP02000059.1:0-475 GCF_000296015.2 Helicobacter pylori FD535 | reverse complement strand
CGGCCAATAAAGGCTCATCGCCCACATACACAGGGAGTTTAACCATATCGCTTAAATACTTGTCTAAGCCCTTAATCAAAGCCCCACCGCCGGTAAGCACCACGCCATTTTGCACAATGTCTTTAGCTAGATCCGGCTTCACTTCTTCAAGCACGCTCCTTAAAGCGCTAGAGATTTCCCTCACCTGATCTTTAATGGCTTCAAACACGTCATCAGAGCTCAATTCAATCGTGTGTAACAACCCGCTCACTTGATCCCTCCCTGACACTTCCATCGTGAGAGGCGGATCCAATTTGATCGCGCAACCGATTTCAATTTTAATCTCTTCGCCGGTGCGCTCCCCTATCAACAGATTGAATTTCTTGCGGATATATTCCACGATGCTTTGATCCAATTTATCCCCAGCCACTCTAATGCTTTTAGAAATGACTAACCCCCCAAGACTGATCACGCCAATTTCAGTCGTGCCTCCGCC
>NZ_AKHP02000060.1:0-20145 GCF_000296015.2 Helicobacter pylori FD535 | reverse complement strand
GGGGGTGGATTGTGCAAGATTTCTTGCGCTAAGGCTTTGCTGTCATTCCCTTTTAAATGAGGCAAATCGCTCGTTAAAAATCCAAGCGTTTTTTGGATTTCAATCGTGCACGCGATGACTCTAATGATATGGGTTACATGATCAAAATCGCAAGGCTCGTTTTTGTGGCTTTTTAAATATTTGTCTAAAACGCAATACCCCCCTATCCTATAATCATAAATTTCTTGACTCACCCCCCTAAAATAAGCGCTATGGTTGATATAAAGGCGTTGTTCTGGCTCGTTATGAGAGGGTTTTTTGATGATGGGGTTACGCTCATGCGCTTCTTTATAGCAGGATTCGCCTATGGTGGCGTCTTTTAGTTTTTCAAAGCTGTAATTCAGGCTTTCTTTATTTAAAACATGCAAGCCGATCAACTCAATCCCTAAAAGGCTTAAGGCTCTAAACAAATCTTTATTTTTTGTGAAAAGGATTTTAGGGTAATCGGCTTTGAGAAAGTCTTCATAACGCTTGCGGTAGTTGGGGGAATACAATAACGCATAAATATAGCCTAAAATCTCTAGCGGCTCAAAAGGGTGGTTATAATGCTTGTCTATAAAGCTTCTAAACTCTGGCGTAAAATTTTCGGTGTAGTTGGGATCTCTGAACTGATAAAGGGGGTAATTAACCCCGGCTCCATTGCCCCCAGAGCTTAACCCTTGATCGTTAATGTTAGAGCTTATAAAGCATTGCGTCCAACTTTTATCGTTGTTTTTTAGCTGTCGTGGGGTGTTTAGCGCGACATTTTTGCGCGTTTGATTGGGTGTTTTAGGGTTTGTTGGGGGGGGGGGGTAACATGTGCTTGAAAACTTCGCCTCGTGGATAAGCGATAAAAGACTTTGATTTACCGGTATAATAAGTGTAGTAAAAATCAAAGGGGCGGTATTGGCACGACACAATGTATTCTTCTAAATTGTTAGCGTTTGCCTTAACATCTTTAATAGCATATTCTAAACGCCAATCCCTACCATCTTTTTTAATATTATATTTTCTGCGTAACTCGCTAGGTTCTAAGGTTGAAAAATCCTTTAAAAGCTTTAATAAGCTTTCTTTGTCTTTATGGAAAACGACATGATCTCGTTGCGAACAAATACCGGTGCTTCCAACTTGAAACATATCCTGAACGCTAAACCCTTGTTCGTATTCATCTAACAAGGGCGTTTCTAAAGGCAACAGCAAGTAAAAAGGCTCTCTTGGGGTAAGCTCAAGCCACTCAATGCTATTTATATCATGTTGGGCTAAAAAGGCGTATTTTTCAGCCCTTTGGCCATAAACATCATAATAGTGGATTTTTGGCTTGGTTGTTTGCGCCTTTTTGACAAAGAGGTTAATGGACACGCCTTGCATGATATTGAAAACATTTTCATCTTTTGCGCCTTGTGGGGTTTTCTCCTTTTTCCTAGCGTTTCCATGCAAATTGAGAATATAAAGCTCATCGTAGCATTCTAAAAGAGAGCGCCTTAACCCTCTAAAAGTAGGGTTGTCTAAAAAAGCGTTGTTAGAGATAAAGCCAAAAAGGCCATGCCCTAATGATTCGATCTTGTTTTGAGCGAAACGCATGAATTTCACGTAATCGTCTAAGAGCCATTTAGGGTTTTTCTCCTTTTGTAGTTTGTATTTGGAATGGAGGTTTTTAAGTTCCTTTAGGGCGTCTTTGCCGCCGCTTTCTTTTTGGGTTTGAATGTTCTTTAAAAGCGTTTGGATTTTAGCGGTGAGTTTAACCTTTTTTTCAATTTCTATGGTTTGAAATTCAGGTTCTATGCCGTAAGTGGCTTTCACTTCCCATTCAAACAAGCCCTCATTACTGCTCGCCCCGCTATAAGGGGGGTTACCGGTGATGATAAGGATATTTTCATTTTTTTTAATTTCTTGAGCGCTTTTAAGCTCTTCTTCAAAAATCGGGCTTAACCCACGATAAGCAACGATCTCACTAGGCTGTGTGAGGGTGTTGGTTAAAATGATTTTAAGCGCATCGTTTTCTTTGAGAGGTTTTTTAAATTCCTCCTTAAAGGCTTGGCTGAGATTCAAATGAGCGATCGCATAAGGAGCGATCAAGTATTCAAACCCATAAAATTGCTTTAAGAGGTTTTGGTATTTGTCCTCTTTAGTGGAGGTGCCTCCATCGCTTGTCTTTCTTACTTCTAGCGCTTTTTTAAACGCTTCTAATAAAAAAGTGCCTGTGCCGGTGGCAAAATCTAAGAGCTTGATGTTTTCGTTATCTAATGCGCTTTTTAAGCCTAAGGGAGCGTCTTTGAAACGCGTTTTAAGCAAACTATCCAAAGCGTTAATGATGAATTTTACCACCGAATCTGGGGTGTAATACACGCCCTTACTCTCTCGCAATTTAGGGTCATAAGCGCTCAAAAAGGTTTCATAAAAGTGCAAATAAGGGTCTTTATCGTCATTCAAATCTTTAAGGATAGAACCCATATCAACATGATTTATCAAGCTTAAAATTTCATTTAAAAGCCATTGGATTTCTTTAATTTCATCAAGTTTTTTTAAAAAATCCGCCATTTCTCTGATCACAGCGAAATTTTTAGGGATAAAACTCCTCACATTATTCAAATCAATTTTTTCAAAAGGGTGGTTGAGCTTGGCTAAAAAAAGGCTGTAGGTAAGCGTTTGAGCGAGCGCATCGCTAAAGTCTTCAAAACTCAATTCTTCATAAAGATATGCTTTAAAATTCTTAAAAATGCTAGAAACTTGCGTTTTTTCTTGGTTTTGGATTAAAGCGTCTTTTAAATACCTGGTGCGCGGGCTCAAATGCGTTGCGAAATCTTTAGCGTTAGCGATAGGGGCTGCTTCGTAATTGAAAAAGCTTTTGAACAATTCAATTAAATCGTTCTCGGTTTGTGTTTTGGGGGGTTTAGAGAGTTCATCAAGGCTAGCGACAGAGATTTCTTTTTTAATGAAAGGAGCGTTATTTTCATCTTTCCCTACCCACATGAAATTAAGGTAATCGGTGAGCATGAGATTGGGGTTTAATTCTAAATATTTAAGGATTTGGGGTTTTTCTAATTGTTCTCTAAGGTTAGTCCCCACTCTTTTATTTTCTATATAGCCGATGCTAAGCCCTTGAAGAGAAACACAAAAATCAGGCTGGCTTCCTTGCTCTCTTTCAGGTTCATGTTCAATCTTATACTCTTTATTGAAATGATCTTTCAAACCCTTAAGCAAGTTGTATAAAGAAGGGCGGTGCCTGAGTTCATTCTTTTTATCCGTAATGTCTTTAATGCTTTCTAAATATTCTTTTAGCATGCTAATAACCCCTTTTTAAAGTCTTTAAGCCATTTTCATGTGCATGTCAATAAAAGTGGCTTGATGGATTAAAGCCCCTACGCTAATGGCATCCACGCCGCTTTTGGCGTAAGCGTTGATGTTCTCTAGTGAAATGTTCCCGCTCGCTTCTAGTAAAACGAAGGGATAATGCGCATCTCTATAAGCGGCAATCTCTTCAGTCTCTAAAACGCTCATGTTATCGCACATCACAATATCCGCTCCCGCATTCATGGCGTTTTTGGCCTCTTCAAAGCTTTCGCATTCAATTTCAATTTTAGCCGTGAAAGGCAGGTTTTTTCTGGCATGCGTTAAAAAGCTTTTTAAATCTTTCACATGCTTTAAATGCGTGTCTTTAAGCATTAAAGCGTCATCTAGCCCCAAGCGGTGGTTGCTCGCTCCCCCATTAAGCACGGAATATTTTTCAAAGATCCTTAAAAGGGGTCTGGTTTTTCGTGTATCCAACAAACGCACTTTATGAGAATTTAAAGCTTCTACAAAACGACTCGTTAAAGTAGCGATCCCGCTGCTGTGTTGCAAAAGGTTTAAAAGGGTGCGCTCAACCTTTAAAAGCATGCTAAAATCCCCCCTAATCTCCATTAAAGTGTCTTTGGGTTTGAAGCGTTCTTTATCTTTAATGGTTTTAACGCATTCAACGCCGGTCATTTCCAACAACTCTAAAGCGTATTTTCCGCCTGAAAACACGCCCTCTTGTTTAGCCCTAACAAAGGCTGTGGCTTTAAAATCTTTTTCTAGCACCCTTTCAAACAAATCCCCATGCCCTAAATCTTCTTTTAAAGCGCGTTTTAGAAAGGTTTTAATCTCCATTAGGACAACTCCATCATTTTAGTTAAAGCGAGTTTGGCTAAACGCGCCACCTCATCTTTTAATCCAACCGCATTATAAGGCCTGTGGTTTTTATAGGCCTTTAAGACTTCAAACAAATCTTTTAAAGTCGTTTCATTCATGGTGGGGCAAAGGGCGAGCGTGCTAGAAAGAATGAAAGTGTTTTGATGGTGGCGCTTGGCTTTTAGGCGGTTGACTAGATTGCTTTCAGTGCCTATGGCGACTTTTTGATGGGGGCTTAGCTTTTCTACAAACTCTATGATTTGACTCGTTGATCCGCTAAAATCAGCATTTTGGACCACGCTAGGCTCGCACTCTGGATGGACAGCGATTAAAATATCCGGGTATTTTTGGCGGTAAAATTCAATGTCTTCTAATTTGAAAAGCTGATGCACCGAACAAAAGCCGTTATAACAAACCACATCAGCGTTTTTAATTTCTTCTGGGCTATTTACGCCTAAAACCGCGCTTTTTAAGCCATTTTCTAGGGCTAGATTTTCCCCCAAGCATTTATCCGGTAGAAAAAAGATTTTTTTATTTTGTTTTAAAGCGTGGTTGAAGATTTTAGAAGCGTTGCGGCTCGTGCAGACCACGCCATCATCTTTAGCGACTTTGGCTTTCACTTCAGCGTTAGAATTGATATAAGTGATAGGGTAAAATTCTTTAACGCCGTATTCTTTCAATAAATGAACGCTTCTATCGTAGTAATGGCTATCAATCATCCTCGCCATAGAACAGCATGAGAGTTTGGGCATGATCACTTGTTTGTTAAAGGCCAGGGCTTTCACGCTCTCACCCATAAAATGCACCCCGCAAAACACGATGAGGTTTTTATCGCTTTGGCTGGCGATTTTAGCGAGTTCCAAGCTATCGCCTGTATAATGGGCTAACTCTACAATCTCATCTTTTTGATAAAAATGAGCCACTAAAAGCGCGTCTAAATCGTTTAATAATTCCAAAATAGCAGTTTTTAAATCGTTATCAGTTGGCATGAAATTCCCCTATACTTTCCCCAAACTTCACGCTTTTTTCTTTCAAATCTTTAAAAGCGGTGTTTTGAATGAATAAAATAATCGTGGAGCCCATTTCAAAATTCCCTAAATTATCCCCTTTTTTAACCTTAATCGGAGGGTTGTAAGAGTAGGTTTGCGTGAAACGGGCTTTAGCGTTAGTTTGGATATTCTTATCAAAATTAAAACGCATTTTACCCACATTTAACGCTCCCACCGCCACAAAATACAACCTGTTGCCTTGAATGTCTTTTGCAACAAGCGCGACTCTTTCATTGCCCACAAACAGGTTTTTGTTTTTGTGTAATGAGGGCTTATTGACCGGCAGTAATTTCCCCGCAAAATAACGGGCCTCTAAAATTTCTAAATCGCAAGGGGCATGGTAGTGGTGGTAATCTTTGGGCGAAAGGTAAAAATTCACATAGAAAAAAGAAGGGCTTAAGGGGTTGATTTCACCCACTAATTCATGCGCTTTATAGGGCATGCCTTTAATTTGTAAAGCGGTATTGTTGTCTAAAAAAGCGCATTCAGTGATTAAAGCATCGCAAGGTGCAATGCAAATATTAGGGGCTTTGTCAAAGGGGCGTTCTTTTTTTAAAGAGCGCGTGAAAAGAGCGTTCAAACTCTTATAATTTTCTAAAGGCTCAAACTCGCTCAAATCAATTTTAAAGATCTTAACGTAAAGAGCGTTGATGCCTTTTTGGATAAAAGAAGGGAATTCATAGCCAGCGACAGAGCCAAAAACCCTTGAAAGAGCGTTGCTTAAAGCTACCATTTTAACCCTGCCATGTTCAATATAAATTCCACCTCGCCCTTACTCACTTTAAATTCTTTAGAAATAGAATCCACGCTATAGCCTTCTTGATACATTTTCAAAACCTGTTTTTCATTGATTTCATCGCTAGCGGCATAATGCCCCATGTCTTTGAATTTGTTTTCTAAAATAATGATTTTTTCTTCTAAATAATCGCGCTCTTTGTCCATGGATTTTTGGATTTCTTGCAACTGGTTATAAAGGTGTGAAAGGGTCGTTCTCAATGAGCTATCCTCTTTAGCGCTTTTTTCTAAAGAAAGGCCCTCCAAACGCCCCTCTAATTCTTTCAAACGCTTAGAATAGATGTAATTTTCTTGATAGGATTCATCTAGGGTTTTTTCTAAACGCCTCATTTTATGGTAAAACTCTTTTTCTTTAAGATACAAATACCCCACCAAGCACACCAACACCAATAAAATCGCCCCTAAAACGACCATAAACAAATCATTAGAAGATAACATGATTGCTCCCATTCATAATTTTAAGCCTTTTCTTTCGCTATCAACAATGAAAGAATCATAACGCTTGATGTCTAAGGCGTGCATGCGAGTGATTTCTAAAAAATTTTTATCCCTAGCCACGCCAAAAAAGGCTAGGATTTTCCCCTCTAACACGCAACGCCCGTAATAAGTTTGAGGCGCTATCAGGCTTTGTTTTTTAATACAAATGAGTCCATGCCCTAAAGCAGTGATGCGATCCTTTTGTTCCAACTCAAGTAAATTTTCTTTTAAAAGCAGGCTCTCTAATTTTTCTAACTTAAAATACAGCGCTTTGAGTAATTCCAGAGTGTCGTTTTCAACATTCAAGCGTGAAAAATCAAAGCCAGAACCCAACCAATCAAATTCTTCTAATACCGCTAAAGAGCGTGTGGTTTTAGAGATGAACCTTTCATAAGAGAACGATAAATCGCATTGGACTAAGCGCGTTTCAAATCCTAAAGCTTGGGATCTTAAAACCAACTCATGCATGCTTAAACCCCACATCAAGGACGATAAAAATAAAAAACACCACCCCCAAATAGCCATTACTCACAAAAAAGGCTTTAGGAATGTTTTTATAATCTCTAGCCACTAAGATCTGCTCATAGAGTAAAATCAAGGCTGAAACCCCTAACCCTAAATACGCAAAAAGCCCCCCATGATAATATTTCACAAAACAAAGCCAGCATACTAACGCTACAAGGTGTGAGAGCCTTGAAAGATTCAAGCACCATTTTTCCCCTAATTGGCTAGGAATGGAAAACAAGCCCCTTTCTTTATCAAACTCCATATCCTGTAAAGAATAGAGCAAATCAAACCCAGCCACCCATAACATCACCCCTAAAGCCAAAAAGACATTCCATAAAGGAATATCCCCTAAAACCGCCACACTCCCAGCGATGGGGGCCAAACCCAAAGCCAAACCCACGATAAAATGCGCCAAAGAAGAAAAGCGCTTGAAATACGAATACCCCCCTAAAATGATTAAAAAAGGTAACGAAAGCTTGAAAGCTAAAGGGTTGATGAAATAGCTCACCACCACGAATAAAAGAGCGTTTAAAGCGCTAAAAACCACCATGCCTTTAACGCTGATCCGGCCATCCACGCTTGGGCGGTTTTTGGTCCTTGGGTTATCCTTATCAATATCTCTATCCACCAGGCGGTTAAACCCCATAGCGAAATTTCTTGCCCCTAATAAGGCTAAAAAACAAAGGATTAAGGTTTCTAACCCAACAAAGAGCGTTTGATTTTTTTGATAGGAGCTTATGACCATAGCCATGAGTAAAAACATGCTAGAAAATATCGTATGCTCCAAAGCGACCAATTCGCTTAAAGCTTTGATTTGATGCGTGATTTTTTTAAGCAATTATTTGATCCCTAATAAAATGACTTTTCTAACCTACGATTAAACTAGGCATTATAATATATTGATAGCAACAATACAAGAAAAAGCCTGCGCTTAAAACATTCATGCTTAAATAAACTTTAAAAAAACGCGCGCTTAAAATCGTTAAAAATAAATGCACCCCTAAAAGCCATAAGGGCGAAGAGATTGAAATTGTAGGGATAGCTAAAGGCATGTTTAAAATGCGATCCAACAAAGACCCCAAACCCACAGCATGCAAGAGTAAACTCAAAGGGAAAAACACGATAAAAATCAAGCCTAAAGGAATGCTAAAGAGCTGGTAGGGCGAAAACATAGGGAAAAAGGCATGTGCGATAATGAGCATGTTCAAAAACACCAGCGCGCTTAAGCTTATGGCTTGAAAAGATCGCATCAAAAAAGAAGAGGTTTTAAAAAAGGCTTGAGTGTGCTTTAAAAACAAAAAGATATACCACACCCCACAAACAGAAAGCAAAAACCCCACGCTAAAAAGCAATTTAGGGAGTAACGCTATGGCGATACAGCACGCTAAAATCAAAAGTTTAAAACTCAAAAGCCTTACCCCAAAAAAGCATGCCAAAAACCCTAATAAGCCCATTAGAAACGCCCTGAAAAAAGAGGGTAAAAAATCTAATAGCAATAAATACCCTAGCAAAAAAACCCACACCAAAACCCCTATATCATAAAAAGCGTTCCTATAAGGGAAATAGCGTTTTTGTAAAGGGGTATAAAAAAGAGAGAAAAGAAAATACACGCTAATGCTCAAAATCCCTAAATGGAACCCGCTAATGGCTAATAAGTGGTTGATCCCTAGCGCGTTAGCCCTGTCTCTCAAGTCTTTATTCAAGCTATCCCCTATAAATAACGCTCGATACAAATTACCCGCTAAAGCGTTTGAATGAGCGCTGTCAATGAAATGGCGCCAATGCGATTTAAAATCTTGTTTTCGTGTTAAAGAAAAAGAATAAGTTTGAAAAAAGCATGATTTTAGAGATTCTAAGAACGAACAAGATTTGATCTTGCCAAAAAATTGCGCATGGCGGTATTGGAGGTTTTTTAAAGGCTCTTTAATGGTGGTGTAAAAGATCATGCCCTTTGATTGGAGCTTTAAGACAAAATAGGTTTTTTGATCTTTAGTCTTAGGGTATTGCAACAGGATTTGAGCGTTCAGGCTTATCGGTTTTGAAAAATCAAGCTTTTGGTAATTCAAGTATTCTAAATAAAGATTGATTGCCAATAAAAGGCTTAAAAACACCCCACACACCAGGTATTCTTTGGGGGTTGTAAGAAGTTCAAACGCCCCCTGAAAAGTTTTGTCTTTCAAGGTGTAACTATATCATAATCCACTTTAGTTTCTTGCCCCTCTTCTAAATGGGAATCTATGGGCATGTCTTCATAGCGCGTGAAAGGAGCGTTAAAGCGCGTATAAACCGTTCCTGTAGCCCCATTCCTGTTTTTAGCCACGATGATTTCAGCCTCTTCAATACTGCCATTTTGCTTGTGGATACGCCTTTCTTCATTAACTTTTAGGTGCAACTCTTGCGCCTCTTCAACTTTGCCTTCTTTTTTGAGCTTGTCTATTTTGTTGTCTTCAGCCCTCATCTGATAGATATAGCCTCTATATAAAAATAAAACAATATCAGCGTCTTGTTCAATCCCCCCGCTGTCTTTAATGTCAGAAAGAATGGGCCGTTTATCGTCTCGGTTTTCTAAGCTGCGGTTGAGTTGCACTAACGCTACGATAGGGATTTCTAATTCTCTGGCTAAAGTTTTAAGCTCCCTTGAAATTTCAGCGATTTGCTCATGGCGCTCTTTAGTGGCTTTGCTCCCTGACATGAGTTGCAAATAGTCAATAAAAGCGATACCCAATTCCTTGTGTTGGGATTTAAGCTTTCGCAGTTGCAAGCGGATTTGCTCTATTCTCACATAACTTTTATCGTAGAAAAAGAGTTTTTTGCAAGAAAGGTGATCGTAGCATTTGGCTAAATTCTCCCATTGATCATCATCAAGCCTTGCGCTCTCTAAATCATGCATGTTAATAGAAGTGAGATCCGATAACGCCCTTAAAGCGAGTTGCTCCGCAGACATTTCTAAACTAAAAACCGCTACCCCCCTATCGTCATTGAGTGCGCTTAAGACCATGTTCATCATCAAACTGGTTTTACCCATAGACGGCCTTGCCCCTATAATGACTAAACTCCCCTTATTAAAACCGCTCGTATAATTATCCAACTGGACAAAACCAGTCGGTATGCCAGTAACTTCCAAACTCCCCTTTCTTTGGTTTTCTGTAATAAGATCCATCGTGCTTTCAAGAACTTCTTTAATGCTCCTAAAGCCCTCTATGGTGCTGCCATTCAATAACGCATAGACTTCTCGCTCCACAGCGCCTAAAATATCGCTGGATTTTTGCGCGCTTTCTAGGGCTTGCTCTCTAATAGTGTTAGCCAGGCCAAAAAGTTTTCGTTTAATAGAAGCGTTTTTAATTTCTTCCACATAGGCTTCAATATTATCTATAGGGCTTGCCGCAAAAATAGCGACCAGATCCTCTTCTTTGATTTGCTTGTCTTTGGGCATTTTTTGGCGGATAAAATTCTCATCAATGGGGCAATCTTCTTCATGCAGTTTTAAAGCGATTTCAAAAAACAAGCCGTTAGGCGGGTAGTAAAAATCGCTAGGCTCTAAAACGCTATGGACCTCTTCAATCTTATGATTGGCCAATACAATGCCTGAAAGCACGATCCTTTCAATGTTTTGCAATTGTTGCAAATGCTTTAAATGATCCATTTTTATCCTTTTATAATCGTTTGATCTTTTCTATCAAATCTAGGGGCGTTAAAGCGTAATTATTCTTAAATTCTAAACCCGCTAGCGCGTGCGCTAAACTTGCGTTAATAGCAGCGTCTAAAGGCGTGTAATTTTGAGAAAGCAAGCTTAAAATAAGCCCCGCTAACACATCGCCACTGCCTGCTTTGGCTAAAGCCACGCTCCCTAAATTGTTGATAAAAACCTGCCCTTGATGAGCGATTAGGGTATTAGCCCCTTTTAAAAGCAAAACCACCTTGGGGTATTTTTGAGAAAAATCCCTTGCGATTTCTAGTTTATTGTCTAACAATTCTAGCATGCTTATATGGATCCCCACTAATTTTAATAACGATAAAAACTCTTTAGGGTGAGGGGTTAAAACGGCTTCTTTTTCTAAGGCTTGTAAGATCTCTTTATGATAAAAAACGCCCGCATCTAAAACGCATGGGGCTAATTCAAGCCACTTGTTAAAATCCTTTGGGAAACCCTCCAACCCCATGCCAAGAGCGAACGCGCTCAATGGGTTAGGGAAATTTTCACAAAAAACCAATTCTAAAGGCTTGTTACTGGAAGTTATCCCGCCTTCTAACGCTTGAACGCTCACCACCCCAGATCCAAAGCCTAACGCGCTTAATGCGCTCAATAACCCGGCCCCACTATGCTTGCCTAAAAGAATGTGCGCATGCCCGTAATCGCCTTTATGAGCGTTTTTTTTATCCCTTAAGGGCAATTTCAAATCGCTTTTTTCCAGTAAAAAAGTGTCTGTTGGGATCTCATAAGTTTGATTAAAAACCCCTAAATGCCCCACTTTCAATTCCCCTACATAGTCTTTAGCCCTATCGCTCAATAAGCATGATTTGATAGCGCCCATGCTGATAGTCATATCCGCTTTAAACGCTCCCTTATCCACCCTGCCTTTAAAATCGATCCCGCTAGGAATATCGCAAGCGATTTTAAAGCGCGCTTTTTGAGAAAGGCTTTCAAAGTTTAAAAACGGCTCCAATTCGCCCTTAAAAGCGCTCCCTACCACGCAATCTATTAACGCATCGCATTCTAAATCTTCATTCTTTTCTCCCCATGCTTTGATGACCACCCCTACTTTTTTAGCCCTTTCTTTTTGCAATTGGCACATGGGGCTTTTGGCTGGTTTCATTTCAAAGACCAGCGTTTTAAAACGCCCCGCTAAACGCCTGGCTAGAGCATAGCCATCGCCCCCATTATCCCCGCTCCCACAAAGGATAATGACTTTAGCGCCTAAAGAAGCGTTTTGTAAAACCGCTCTTTCTAAAGCCATAGCGGCGTTTTCCATTAAAATGTCTTGGCTTAAAAACAATTCTTCAATCGCCCTTTTGTCTAGGGCATTCACTTTTTCATACACTGAAAGCATCTTTATCCTTGAAATTGAACGCAAAACGAATTTTCATAAAACGATCCTTTTAAAGAGGGTTCGCTATGAATTTCTAGACGCATTTTATACTTTTCGCACACTTTTTTCACTAAATCCAACCCTATACCATAACCCAACACGCTAGAATTGAAACGCGCATAACGAACGCTTAATTCTGTGATCTTGTCTTTAGGGATTTCATACCCTAAATTTTTCACTTTCAAAAACGCATGCGTTAGCTCTATGTGGATATACCCATGCATGACGCTGTATTTGATCGCATTCATGAGCAAATTGCTATAAAGCGAAATGAAATCCTGCTCTTTAGCCTTAAATTCCACTCCCGCTAAATCGCTTTTAAATTCCAGCTTGTGGTAGTCTATCATCTCGCTAAAAAGCGTGTTTTCTTTGGTAATTAAGGCTTTTAAATCTAAAAGCATGGGGGTTTCACGTTCAATATCTTGCATCACTAAATACGAGAGCGAGTGGTATAAAAAACCCATGCGCTGGATAGCGATTTTAATGCGGCGGTGTTGTTGGTTGTCTTCTAAGGTTTTTAAAGACAAGACTAAAGCGCTCATGGGGGTGTTTAATTCATGCGTGGTGTTTTTTAAAAAATGATCAATGCGGGTGATTTCATTCCTAATGGGCTTTAAAAACAAACGCCCCAAAAACACAGAAACCCCTATCACGCATAAAAACGCTATGACAAACACTAAAACAATGTTACGATACAAAAAAGAAAAATGAAGGGGTTTAGGATTTTTAAAAAGCATTTTAGCCACGCCTAAATGAGCGAAAGTTTCATCGCTAAATAAGTAATACTCCCCTTTGAAACTAAAAAAGCCCACTTCTTTATGGTTTTTAATCAAATTTGTGCTTTCAGGGATATTAGAATACAAAATGCGCTTCTTGCTATCAAAAAGGGCTATGGAAGCGTCTTTATAGCGTGAAATCAGAGCGTTTAAAGCGTTTTGATAATCCCCATGCGTTTGCATGTGTAAGGCAATTACTTCGCTAGCGATCTTAGAAGCCGTTTTGTCCATGTCCATGCGTATCATTTTGATTTTTTCGTTTTTTTCATAGTTAAACGCTAAAACGCTAATCACCAGCATCAACACAAACGAAGAGCCCAAATAAGTCCCTAAAAAGAGTTTGAGGGATTTTTTTTCATAGTGGGTTAAAGCGATAGCCCACCCCCTTATGCGTTTCTATGCAATTTTTACCCAAAAGCTTGCGCAACACTTTAATGTAAGTGCGTAAGGTGGAATCATCAATAGCCTGCTCCCATAAATTATTTTCTAGCGCTTGAGAGCTAATGATTTGCCCTTTATGCTCTAAAAAGTATTCTAAAAGTCGGGCGGTTTTGGGTGCTAGGATTTCCTTTTTCCCTTTAATATCCAAAGAGTGTTGGTAATAAAAAATGTTAGGCATGATTTCTATGGGATCATCATTGAAAAACCTTTTAATGCGCGCTTCTAATTCGTCTAAATCAAAAGGCTTTTTCAAATAATCGCTCGCTCCTAAATTAAAAGCGTTTTTTAAGGTAGCGCTATCCTGTAAGGCGGTGATAAAAATCACAGGCGTAGAGATTAAAAAATCGTTTTTGATGCGCCTGAACAATTCCAAGCTATTCATTTCAGGCACTTGCACGTCTAAAAGCAAGAGGTTGAAGCGCTCAACAGAGAGCCTTTCATAAGCTTCTTTCCCGTTAAAAGCGCAAAACACTTCATAGCCTAAATGCTCTAAAAACGCCTTAACGCTCTCGCTTAAAAGGTAATCGTCTTCTAGTAAAAAAATCTTTTTTTGCATGGGGGTATTGTAGCGCTAAATGAATGGGCTTTGTTATAATACTTTTTCATGTTTTTAAGGAGCGTTATGATGAAAACGAACGAAGCGCAATTTTATGAAGTTTTAGAAAACCTTTTTATAGGCGTTAAGATTGAAGATGAGCAAGAAAGCCTTTTAGATCCTAGCCCTAGAGCAATGAAAAGCGGCATAATCAATCTGTTGAAGGCTAAGAGCAAGTATTATCAAAGCAAAAAACAAGAATTAGAAAAACTCATTGATTTGAAATGCCAAAACAACAACGATCTCAAAGAAGAATTGTTTGACAAACTCTATAGCTTTTTCAAGCGTTATTTGAGCGCTAATGGAGGGATTTATTTCAACGACACGCCCCTTTATGATAGCCTTTATACTAAAAGCGGCTATGAAAAATGCTCCCTTAAAAAAGACACCGCCTTATTTTATAAAACCAAAGATCTTTATTACGTGAAAAGCGAAACCATTTATAAGGATTTTTGCTTTGAATTAGAAAACATTATTTTTAATTTTGACGCTTCTTCATTAGAAAGTAAAAAGAATAATGAAAAAATAGATCTAGTCTTTAATCTAAAAGATACAGACGCAAAAACCAACACCCTAACTTTTAGCGTTACTCTCTCAAGCAATGGAAGGGTTACTAATATCCATGAGATTTTAAAAGAATGCTCTAATCATGGCATCAAACTTGATGAAGAAGCGTTGAAAAAAGCGTTTGCAAAATTCAAAAAGCAAGGCAGTATGGATTATTTTATCCATAAAAACGCGCTAGGGTTTTTAAAAGAGCAATTGGATTTGTATTTGTTTGAATACCTTTTTAAAGAAATGACTGAATTTGACGCTAAACGCCTCAATGAAATCAACACCATTAAGGAAGTGGCTTTAAAAGTCATTTTATTAGTGAGCGAATTTGAAAACGAACTTTGTAAGATCTACAACAAACCGCGCTTTGTGTTAAACTCGCATTTCATTGTAAGCCTAGATCAATTAAAAGCTAAAAACTACGATCTAAATAAAATCACAAACCACAAAAACTACCCCAAGCAAGTTAAAGAATGGCAAGACTTGAATTTAAAAACCACAGACAATCTTTTAGAAAATGAGTTCTTGCCCCTAGACACTCTCTATTTTAAAGATTTAGAAGAAGAGATTAAAAACTTATTCAATGAAGATGAAATCAACGGCACGCTCATTAAAAGCGAAAACTACCAAGCCCTAAACTCTCTCAAAAACCGCTATAAAGAAACCATTGATTGCATTTATATTGATCCGCCTTACAACACGCAAAACAATGAATTTGTTTATGCGGATAATTTCAAGCGCTCCAGCTGGCTCGCTATGATGGAAAACCGCCTAGAGCTTGCACATTCCTTATTGAATGATAAAGGCGTAATGTTTGTGAGCATTGATGATAACGAACAGGCTTATTGTAAAGCGCTCATGGACGAAGTCTTTAATGGGGGGGGTGATAACTTTGTAAATACGATTATTTGGGAAAAAAAGTATTCTCCACAAAATGATGCGAAATGGTTCTCTGATAATCACGATTTTATTTTACTATATGCCAAAGATAAAGAAATTTGGCGACCTATTTTATTACCACGCACAAGCGAAATGAATGCGCGCTATAAAAATTTAGATAACGATGAAAGAGGCGTGTGGAAGTCCTCTGATTTATCAGTTGGATCGGCTGTTGAGCGTAATATTTACCCTATTTTTAACCCCTACACCAAGCAAGAAATATACCCTCCGCATGGTCGCTCATGGGTTTATTCACAAGAAAAATTACAAGAATTGATCGCTGACAATCGTATCTTTTTCCCCACAAGCGGTAGTGGTGTGCCAAGCTATAAACGCTTTTTAAGTGAAGTCAAGCAAGGCACAACACCTTTAACAATATGGAAATACACAGAAGTAGGACACACTCAAGACGCTAAAAGAGAAATCAAAGAGCTTTTTGAAGGGCAAGCCCTTTTTGACACCCCCAAACCCGAAGCCCTAATTTCAAGAATTTTAGAAATTTCCACCCAAGAAAACGATCTCGTGTTAGACTTTTTCGCCGGGAGCGGGACGACTTGCGCGGTGGCGCACAAGCTTAAGAGAAAGTATATCGGTATTGAAATGGGGGAGCATTTTGAGAGCGTGATTTTGCCCAGGCTTAAAAAGGTTGTAGGCGGTTTTAAAAGCGGTGCGGCTAAAGAGTTTAATGGAGGCGGGGTCATAAAAGTTTATGCGTTAGAAAGCTATGAAGAGATTTTAAGAAAAATCAAGTATGAAGACAACGACAAACCCTTAGCTTATGATGAACAATACAGCGATTTGGTGGAATGCAAAAATGAATCTTACACGCTCAATGTAGATGCGCTAGAAAAAATGGGCGTGGATATTAAAGAGACTTTGGAAAATTTATGGGGGTTGGAAGTGGAGTTTTTTAATGAAAAGGTGGTGAAATTTAAAGGGAATGATAAAGAAATAGAGATTTTAAAAGCCTTAAAAGAAGCGCTCATTTGGTAAGGAGAAATCATGGCAAAGAAAAAAGATTTAACCACCGATAACGAAATTTTTGTCGCTCAAAAACTCGCTGAAGAGGAATTGAACACTAATAAGATTAACGAGCCATTAGAAAGGCTAGACTTTAAAAGCTTTGATAATAATAAGGAGCTTTTAGATTACCAACAGCAAGCTTTGATTAACGCTTTTAGAATGCTTGCCGCTTATTTTAAAGATTTCAAAGGGAGTAAAAAAGAATTTTACGCGTTTTATCAAAAGCATTATTCGTTCGCTAATTGCGATTTCGCTAAAAAGAAACTCCATCCTTTGTTAAAGAATCATTTTAAGGTGGAAAATCAGCGCGTGAGTTTTGAAAATTTCATCAACCGCTTAGCCTTTTACATGGCCACAGGGAGCGGTAAAACGATTGTCATTATCAAACTGGTAGAGCTTTTAAGCGTGGCTATAAGAATGGGTTTAATCCCTAAGAAAAATATCATGTTTTTTAGCGCGAATGAAAATTTGATCAAGCAATTTGAAAAAGAAATTGAAAAATACAACCGGGGTAAGGATTATTCCAAACAAATGGGTTTCAAAAACCTTAAAAGCGTTAAAAATGAAGATTTTTATCACGCTCCAAAAATAGTGGAACAAATCGCTCTTTTTTATTACCGCGCGGATTTAATGAATGATGAAGAAAGCAAGGAAAACCTTTTAAATTATAAGGATTATTGGGATAATGGGGAAAACTATGTGATTTTAGATGAAGCGCATAAGGGGAACAAGTCTGAGAGCAAAAGACAAGCGATTTTTAGCCTGCTGTCTTTAAAAGGGTTTTTATTCAATTTCAGCGCCACTTTCACCGAAGAGAGCGATCTCATCACTGCGGTGTATAATTTAAGCGTGGGCGAGTGGGTGAAGCTTGGCTATGGTAAAGAGTCTGTTTTATTGAAGAAAAACAATTTAATCGCTTTTAAGGAATTAAAAGATTTAAACGATAGGGAAAAAGAGATCGCTCTTTTAAAAGCGTTATTGCTTTTAAGCATGCAAAAACGCTATCAAACAGAAGGCTATTTTCACGACCCTTTGATGCTCGTGTTCACCCATTCTGTGAATGTAAAAAACAGCGATGCGGAAATCTTTTTTAAAACTTTAGCGCGCGTGATTGAAAATGACGATGAGAGCGATTTTTTAAAGGCTAAAGAGGATTTATTAGAGGAATTAATGAAGCCGGAATTTCTTTTTAGCGATAACAAAGATAAAGATTATAAGGTTCAGGTTTTTAAAGAGGGTTTAAAGAGCATGGATTTTAAAGGCTTAAAAGAAGAAGTTTTTTACGCTAACAACGGGCATATTGAAGTCATTATTAACCCTAAAAACAACCAAGAAATCGCTTTCAAGCTCAACACAAGCGATAAAGTCTTTTGCTTGATTAAAATAGGCGATATTACCGAATGGATTTGTGAAAAATTAAAGAGCGTGAAGGTGGTGAGCAAGAATTTAAGCTTTAAAGAAGAGAGCTATTTCAGCCAGATTGATAAGAGCAGTATCAATATCTTAGTGGGGTCTCGCACTTTTGAAACCGGGTGGGACAGCACAAGGCCTAGCGTGATTTTATTTCTCAATATAGGGCTTGATGATGACGCTAAAAAATTGGTGAAGCAATCTTTTGGCAGGGGCGTAAGGATTGAAAGCGTCAAAAACCAACGCCAAAGGTTAGCGTATTTAGACATAGATGGAGCCATTAAAAAAGCCTTGAAACCAAACGCTGCAATGTTAGAAACGCTTTTTGTGATACCCACTAACCATGCAAGCCTTGAAGCGATTTTAACGATCCAAAAAGAGAGCGAAAATAGGGGCGAGGATAGAGGGTCTTGGCGTGAAATCAAATTAGAAAAAACGCGCATAGAACACGCCTTATTCGTGCCTTGCTACCGAAAAGAACAAACAAGCATTTCTGAACTTCCCGAAAGCGCTTCGTTTAAAATGAGCGGAGAAAATTTCAAGGATTTAAAAGAGTATTTTAATTTGATGAGTGAAAAGCATTTCATTTTAAAGCATGAAATTTATGACCCTAAAGATTACGCGCAGTTAAAAAACATGATACAAGAAGCGCATTTTAAAAAGGTATCAACTTGGCATTATAAAGATTTAGATTACATGATTTCTGAAATTAAAGGCAAGCTATACCCTAATCAAAAAGTGCCTAAAGACGAGTTTAACGCTCTAGATAGTGAGAAAATCGTGCATTTTAAAAGGATTAAAGTTAAGGCGAGCAAAAAAGAAGAATTGGTTAAAAAAATCCAAGAAGTGAAAGAGTATGCGCCTTTGGATAAAGAAACTCTAATAAAAAAAAATCGCGCAAGGCGAGATCGATCCTTATGATACCGAAAAACACAAACAAGACAAAACCTTTGAAGTTGATGGTGCCGAGCTGTTAAAACTCAAAGAGCATTACTACACCCCTTTAATTAAAGCCAAAAACTGCGATTGGCTCAAGCATGTGGTTAAAGTGGAAAGCGAGATTGATTTTTTAAAAGAGTTACAAGAAACTGAAACCATAAAAGCGCTGCAAGAAAACTATGATTTTTGGGCGTTCAGCAAGATTGATGAGCATTTAGACAATTTGTTTATCCCTTATATAGACAACGCTGCAGAAAGGAAATTTTTCCCTGATTTTATCTTTTGGCTGCAAAAGGGCGGCACGCAGATCATTTGTTTCATTGATCCTAAAGGGAGTAAACACACTGATTACGAACATAAAGCAGATGCGTATAAACTTTTTAAAGGTAAGGTTTTCACTCCAAAAGACAAACCCCATTTCAAAATCCAAGTGGTTTTAAAATTTTATGGAAATAAGGATGATGTGGGGGATAAATATAAAGATGATTGGATCCAAAAAGATAAATTAAAAGATTTTTTTCTGAAGCTTAGTTTTATTGGAAGGGGTTAAAAGATCCGCTTCAATGAGCTTTGAATATAACGCTAGTTTTTCACGTCGCTTAAAAACACATGCCTTAAAAGTTTGGCACCGCTTAAAAAAGCGTTTTTCAACACCGCGCTTTTATAAGTGTAATGATCTTCAATACTTGAAACTTCGCCCACAAACACCCCCGCTCCAAAAATCCCATCTAGCCCGCTCGTTAGCACCTGATCGCCTATGTTAATTTCAGCGCTAGGGACAATAAAATCCACGACTAATTCTTGCTTGAAATTGGATCCTATAAAGCCTAACACTTGATTTTTGCCTATCATCACGCTATAGGCGCAGCGCTTGTGAGCGTTCAAAAACCCGTTCAAGCGCCCTTTTTCCAGCACGGCAATGCCTATGGCTTGATTGTGAGAGACAAGGCCATAAATCTTATTTTCTTCTAAATTCACAATAGGGTTGAGAGAAACGCTGTGCGTGTCTTCTAAACTGATGAATGAAGTCATGAAAGTGGGGGTATAGACCATTGTGGGCTTTTCTAAAGGATAAACGCTGTTCAAACGCTCTTTTAAATCAGCGTTTTCTAATTTTAAAGCTTCTAAAATCAAGCGTTCTTTTTGAAATTCCTTAATGTTTTTGACTTGAAAAAAATACGCTTGAATGTTGTCTGCTAAGCTGTTTTTAGCGCTCATCAAGGCATTTTTAATCCTGTCGCTGATATAAGAAGAACTGCCCTTAAAATCTAAAAAATAAAAAATAAGAAAAATCCCTAAAAGCCAAAGGAATTTAAAATAAAAACGCATGCATTATTCACTAAAACCCACACGGCTGAGTAAATCCAAATCTTGTATGGCTTCTC
>NZ_AKHP02000061.1:0-12621 GCF_000296015.2 Helicobacter pylori FD535 | reverse complement strand
TCATTGCTCCATGCTGAAGACAACGGCGTTTTTTTAAGCGTGGGCTATCAAATCGGTGAAGCGGTTCAAAAAGTGAAAAACGCCGACAGGGTGCAAAAACTTTCAGACGCTTATGAAAACTTAAACAAGCTTTTGGCTAATCATGGCCGCTCCAATCAAGAGATTAACACAAACAGTGCAACAGCGATCAATCAAGCGATTGGTAATTTAAACGCAAACACGCAAAATTTAATGGATAAAACAGACAATTCCCCTGCCTATCAAGCCACGCTTTTAGCGCTAAAATCCACGGTAGGGTTATGGAATAGCATAGCTTATGCGGTCATATGCGGAGGCTATACGGATAAACCCAATCATAACACCACAGAAACTTTTTACAACCAACCAGGACAAGGTTCAGATTCGATCACTTGCGGTGGGCATGTGGGGTTACTTCCAGCAGGCAAAAATTCTCATCTGTCCATTGAACAATTTGCAACGCTCAACAAAGCGTATCAAATTATTCAAGCCGCTTTGAAAAAAGGTCTCCCTGCTTTAAGCAACACAACAACAGTGGAAGTAACCATTAAAACAGGAACTAACGCTCAAAACATTAATGTCAATAATACCAATAACAATGCTGCTGACACTACAGTTAGCATAACTGATACTTATATTAACGATGCGCAAAATCTTTTAACCCAAGCCCAAACCATCATCAACACCCTTCAAGACAATTGCCCGCAGTTGAAAGGGAAATCTTCTAGTAGTAATGGTGGAACTAATAGCGCAAACACCCCTTCATGGCAAACAGGTGCTAACCAAAATTCGTGCAGCGTTTTTGGCACGGAATTTAGCGCTATTTCAGACATGATTAGTAACGCTCAAAACATCGTAAAAGAAACCCAACAACTCAAGACCACCCCACTAAAAAGCATCGCGCAACCCCATGATTTCAACCTCAACTCCCCTGATAGTATCGCTTTGGCTCAAAGCATGCTCAAAAACGCTCAATCTCAAGCAGCGGTTTTAAAACTAGCCAATCAAGTGGGGAGCGATTTCAATAGAATTTCTACAGGAGTTCTTAAAAATTATATAGAAGAATGCAGCGGTTCAAATGAAAGCGTTTCCAATGACACTTGGGGGAAAGGTTGCGCGGGCGTGAAACAAACTCTAACTTCGCTAGAAAGTAGCAACGCTTCTTTTTCTAGCCAAACGCCTCAAATCAATCAAGCGCAAAACCTCGCTAACGCCATTGTTCAAGAACTCGGTCATAACCCTTTCAAACGGGTGGGCATCATTAGTTCTCAAACCAATAACGGGGCGATGAACGGGCTTGGGGTGCAAGTGGGTTATAAGCAATTTTTTGGAGAAAAGAAAAGATGGGGGTTAAGGTATTATGGTTTCTTTGATTACAACCACGCCTATATTAAATCTAGCTTCTTTAACTCGGCTTCTGATGTGTGGACTTATGGGGTGGGTAGCGATTTATTGTTTAATTTCATCAACGATAAAAACACCAACTTTTTAGGCAAGAATAACCAGATTTCAGTGGGGCTTTTTGGAGGAATCGCCTTAGCAGGGACTTCATGGCTTAATTCTCAATTCGTGAATTTAAAAACCATCAGCAATGTCTATAGCGCTAAAGTGAATACGGCTAACTTCCAATTTTTATTCAATTTGGGCTTGAGAACCAATCTCGCTAGACCTAAGAAAAAAGATAGTCATCATGCGGCTCAACATGGCATGGAATTGGGCGTGAAAATCCCTACCATTAACACGAATTACTATTCTTTTCTAGACACCAAACTAGAATACCGAAGGCTTTATAGCGTGTATCTCAATTACGTGTTTGCTTACTAAAAACCCTCTTTTTAAAAGGGGGTTTGTTTAAAAACGCTTTTTAACTTTTTTTCATTTTCTTTTCTATGAAGATATTCAAGCATTCTATGAGTAAAGCAAAACCAATGCCCGCATACAAATAGTTTTTATTGATGTGTAAATGCAAGCCCTCTAAAAACAAAAACACGCCCACAACGAGCAAAAAAACAAAGGCTAAAGTTTTGACACGGTAGTGTTTTTCAATAAAATCGCCAACGATTTTGGAAAAAAACATCATCACTATTACGGATAAAATAATAGCAAGCGCCATGACTTCTAAGTGTTTAGCAATCCCAATAGCCGTGATCACAGAGTCTAAAGAAAAGACAATGTCTAAAAACATGATTTCTATTAAGGCGATGGAAAAGCCAAACGCTTTTTCTTGGCGTTTTTCTTTAGGATAGATCTGCTCTTTTAATTCCATTAACGCTTTAAAGGCTAAAAACACCCCCCCTACAAGCAACACCACATCACGCCATGAAAAGCTCATGCCTGCTATGACAAATAAGGGTTTTTGCAAATGGCTGATAAAAAACAAGCTCCCTAAAAGCCCTATACGAGCGATCATAGCCAAGCCCAAGCCTAAAATCATGGCTTTATTTTGCTGGTGTTTGGGAAGTTTATAGACCATCACCGTGATAAAAATGATGTTGTCAATCCCTAAAATGATTTCTAAAAGCGTGAGCGTAGTCAAGGAGACTATGCCATGCGTTGTAGAAAGAGCGTCTAATAGTGAGGATAAAAATTCCATGAAAGGCTACAACCAGCCTTTCTTTTTAAAATAAAGCACAGGCAAAATCGTAGAAATCGCCATGACAATCAGCGCGAAAAGATACCCGTATTGCCATTCTAACTCCGGCATGAATTTAAAATTCATGCCATAAATCGTGCCGATCAATGTGGGGGGCATCATCGCCATGGTCGCCACCGTGAAGAGCTTGATGATTTTATTTTGCTCCACATTGACTTGAGAAGCGAACAGGTTTTGAATGTTGTCTAGGGAGTTGAGATTGACCGTTGTAGACTCCACTAAAGAGCTAAAATCGGTTAAAATGATATTTAAATTATTTTTGGTATCGCTATCCACTTTATTGCTCCTTAATAAAGCGGTGATAATGCGCCGTTTGTCAAAAAAGGAATCCCTTAAAGCCACATTAAATTCTTGCAAATTGGACAAGCGCACTAAAATATCATCATGCGTAGAAGTTTCTTTGAAAATGATGTTTTTGCGCAACAGGGTCGTTTGCTTGTTGATCCACTCTAGGCATTCTACCCCTTTTTCAAAATACACTTCAAAGATTTTGGTTAGAATATCAAACCCGTCTTCAAATTTTTTAGGGCTAGCTAAAACCTTTTTTTGGATGGAATCAAAGATTTCTAAAGTCCCGTAATAAATCGTGAAAAGAATGTTATTAGACAAAATAAAGGTCGCCATTTCCGTGTGGAAAGTCTCATTTTCATCCTGGTTAGTGAAAAAAGCGTTGATCGTAACGCTGGAGCTGTCTTCCCAATACTTGGTAACTGATGAGACTCGTTGGGAATGGTCTGTGTTGTAGTGGATAGCGTATTCTTGGCTTAGAGTGGCCAATTCATTGGGCGTAGGGTTGATTAATTCAAACCATAAAACTTCATTTTCTTCTATATCAAAGCCATTAAAATCATTAAAGCGTTTTTTAATGACAAATTTTTGCTGCTTGAAAAACACATTCACCATAAGCGATCCTTAGAGTTAATGGCGTTTATCCAAAACCTCAAAACAAGGTAAAATTTTGCCCTCTAACAATTCCAAACTCGCTCCCCCACCGGTAGAAATGAAACTCATGTTATCCTTTTCGCCCGCGCGGTTGATCGCATCAATGGTATCGCCCCCACCAATGAGCGAGAAAGCGTAAGTGTCAGCGATCTTATGGGCTAAAAAGGTTGTGCCTCTGGCGAATTCTTGCTTTTCATGCACGCCTAAGGGGCCATTCCATAGGATCGTGGGCGCGCTCTCTATGACTTCAGAAAATAATTTCACGCTCGCAGGCCCTATATCAGCGATCTTGTGTTTAGGCTCAATGTCTTGGACGGGTGAAATTTTGATGTGTTTGGGGTTAAGGATATCATCAGTGGTTACAGCGTCTATAGGTAAATAGACTTTGACTTTTTTTTCTTTCGCGCTTTGCAATAACTCTAGGGCGTCATTGATTAGAGCATCTTCTACAGGAGAATCTTGCACATCATAGCCTAAGGCTTTTAAGAAGGTGTTACTCATCGCCCCGGCAATAATGAGCTTGTCAATGAGATCTAAAATGTTTTTTAATAGGGTGAGTTTGGAGCTGACCTTAGCCCCCCCTACAATCAACAATAGAGGGCGTAAAGGGTGGTTAAACGCTTGATAAAACGAATCAATTTCTTTTTTGAGTAAAAACCCGCTCACTTTAACAGGGGCGAATTGCGCCGTGCCATAAGTGCTGGCATGTTTTCTGTGGCTCGTGCCAAAAGCGTCATTCACAAACACATCGCACAAACTTGCTAAATCTTTAGCCAGATTTTCATCGTTTTCTTCTTCGCCTTTTAAAAAGCGGATGTTTTCTAAAAGAAAAATCCTTGTGGGCGCGTTTTCGTTTAAAGCCTGCTTGAGTTGCGCGATATTTTGAGAAAAAACCACTTCATGGTTTAAGAGTCTTTCAAGGCGTTTTAAAAAAGGTTTCAAGCTCAATTTTTCTTCAACCCCTTTAGGGCGGCCCAAGTGGCTCACTAAAATAATGTCTTTAGCCTTGTTGTCAATACAATATTGGATGGTGGGCAAGCTCTCTCTAATGCGCGTGTCATCAGTGATATTCAAATTTTCATCTAAAGGCACATTAAAATCCACTCTAATAAGCACCCTTTTATGGCCCACTTCCACTTCTTGAATGTTTTTAACGTTTTGCATAAACGACATTTTAGCTAACATGAAAAATCCTTTCTTTTAATTTTGTGCTATATATTGCACCATGTCTATCAAGCGCTCGCTATAACCCATTTCATTATCATACCATGCCAATACTTTAGCATTTTTTTCGCCTATTGTCATGATTTGATCATCAATCACGATCGCGCTAAAGGGCGAAGAAATAAAATCGCTTGAAACAAGCCTTTCTTCATCAATACCCACAACCCCTTTAAAGGCATGCTTACAAGCGTCTTTAAGCGCATGCTGAACGCTCGCTTTACTCACGGATTTTTTAAAGCTTAAAGACAGATCCACTAAGCTCACATTAGGGGTAGGCACTCTGATAGCAAGGCCTGTAACTTTAGAGCCTAAATGCGGTAAGACTAGCGAAATGGCTTTGCTCACGCCGGTGCTTGTGGGGATGAGGTTAAGGCCGGCCGCTCTGGCGCGGCGGATGTCTTTGTGCTTGGTGTCTAAAAGGTTTTGATCGTTAGTGTAGCTGTGGATGGTGGTTAAAAGCGCGTTTTCTACTTTAAAAGCATCATCTAAGATTTTTAATAAAGGAGCGGTAGCGTTAGTCGTGCAAGAAGCGTTAGAAATCACGCTTTCGTTATGGTAATTCTTATGATTCACCCCATAGACAAAGGTGGGCGCATTTTGCGCGGGAGCGGAGATGATGACTTTTTTCACGCTGTTTTTAAGATGAGCGCTTGAAGCTTCTAGGGAATTGAATTTCCCGGTGCATTCTATGATGATTTCTGCGTTAGCGGCAGAGAAATCAAGCTTGTTAATGTCTCGCTCGCTCAACACTAAAATGTTTTTACTATGCCCGATATTTAAGGTTCTATTAGCGTTTAATTTAGCTTCAAAATGCCCATGCACGCTGTCATGGCGGATCAAATGCAAAAGAGTTTCTGTTTCAGCGGTAGAATTGATAGCGACAATTTCTATATCTTTTCTTTGGCTAGCGACTCTTATAGCGCACAAACCGATGCGCCCAGTCCCATTGATAGCGATTCTAATTGGCATGTTTTCCCTTTATTTAAAAACCACCATTCTATCACAAATGCTCTTAAATAAAGGCATTCTTAAGGGGTTCTGTCTCATTAAGAATTAATCATAAACTAAAATCAAAATCCTTGCGATAAACCTCTCTGTAAGCTTTTTGAACGCTTGTAAAAACCCCACTCCCTAAAAACCCCCTAGATAAGGGGCTAGGGTGAGGGGCTGTGATGATGATGTGTTGGTTTTTGGGGATTAGCGCGATCTTTTTTTGGGCGACTTTCCCTAATAACACCACGATTAAAGGGGAAATCGTTTCAAAAAGGCGCATCAATATTTGGTCGCTAAAAGCTTCCCAGCCAATATATTTGTGCGAAGCGGCTTGGTTTTTTTCCACGCTTAAAATGGCGTTCAATAACAGCATGCCCCTTTTAGCCCACGCGCTCAAATCCCCACAACAAGGCACAGGCACGCCTAAATTCGCATGCAATTCTTTAAAAATATTTCTTAAGCTTGGGGGGATGGGGGCGTTTTTTTCCACGCTAAAGCTTAAGCCCATCGCCACAGGCCATTCTTGTTGATTTTTTAGGTAGGTGGAATGGTAGGGGTCTTGCCCTAAAAGAATGATTTTAACCGCGCTAGGGGGCGTTAGATTGAGTGCATGAAACAGATTAGAGCTTTTAGGGAAAATGGTTTTAGGGCTTTTTAGGGCTTCTAAGTAGCGTTTTTCTATTTCTAAAAAATAAGGCTTTTTAAATTCGCTTTGCAAAAACTCCCGCCAAGCCAAGCTTAAAGGAGCGTAGTCAAAAAGCTTCATTGTTCGCTAGGGTTTAATTCATGATAGTGTTTTAAATACTCTTTTTGCATGCGTTCTTGTAATTCTTCATACCAAGTGGGCGAGTTAAAATCGGGCGTATAGCTTTCTAGCATGACTAAACGGGTGCGGGCTTTATAGGCTTCTAGGGGCTTGGAATTAAAGATTTTAATGGAATTGATTAACACCATGGGCTGGATTTTGAGCTGGAATTTTTCGGCGATGATTTTAGCCCCTTGCTTGAAAGGGAGGAATTTTTCTCCTCCTTTGCCTCTAGTGCCTTCAGGGAAAATCACTAAAGGGCGGTTTTGATCTAGCTTTTCTTTGCACGCTTTCAAAAGGCTCACAATCCCCTTTTTATCCTCTCTGTCAATTAAAATCATTCCCGTATCCGTTAGGGCATGCCCATAAAAGGGGATTTCGCCCAGCTCTTTTTTAGCGATCCAGCAAATATTGCTGGGGTGGTAAGCTTCTAAATAAATGATGTCTAGTAAGCTTTGGTGGTTTAAGACGATGAGTTTAGCGTCCGTATCAAAAGCGCCTATTTTTTCTAAATTAACCCCGGTAAGGGAAAAAAAGCACGAACAAGCCCTACGGCTGGAGCGGGCGTTATTGTTTTTGCGGTTAAAATAATTGAAAACAATGATAACGGCCAAGCCTATAGCGATCACTAAAGCTCTATAAATCGCTCTTAAACGATTGGACTTTTTATTTGACTTCATCTTTTTTGACCCATCCTATTTGTTCATGCGGCGTTAGGATTTTATAATAATCATCATGCGAACCTAAGATTTTAATCGGCATTTCATTTTTAGAAAGCCCTAAAATGGTGGAATTTTGCGTGGGCAGAATGCGGATTTTTTTATGAGCGAGCAAAATGGCTGATCTTTGCGTGAATAAAAGGTGGTACAAAACAAACCCTAAACACAAAATCCCAAGCCCTAAAAAAATGAGTTTGCGCCCAAAAATGAAAAACAACACCAAGAAAAACACGCACAAAGCGAGCAGCGCCACATTAGAAAAGACTAAAAAATTGTTTTTAGGGATGAGATCGCTTTGAATACCGGTAGTGTCTTGGGTGGGAATGGTTGAAAAAGATAAGGTTTTAAATTGCCTATCCGAAAGCGAAAAATAATCAAAAGAAAGGTTTTGAATGGTTTTAGGCAACACGCAATAATAAAAAACGCTCCCTTCTTTAGCCTTGATTTGGTTTAAAGAAGCGTTATCAAACCCTTGTTTTAGCGCTTCTTTGATGTGAAAATCTTCCCAAGTGGCTTCTTTAAACGCTAATTCCATCACCAAAATGTTGTTTTTATCGTCATAATCTTTGGTTTTGTATTGCAAGACTTGTAAATCTTTAGCCATAATATTCGCATAACGAGGGTTTTTGGATAAATCTGTTACCTGCAAAGCAACTTTTGGGGCTATGGAATGATCTATGTATTTGTCTTTATTGGAAAACGCGCTCACTTCTAAGGACGGAACGCTCGCTTTCATGCCCTTAATCTTGTAATAATAAGTCGCTCTGAAAAGCTCTTTTTCCACCTTTTTCCATTTAGGAATCTTATTTAAAAGCTCAATTTGGGTTTTATCCAGCTCATCTTTGATTTTGGCTTCCAAAAACTCAGCGTCAAACAGCAATAAATCATAAGTTACGCCTATAGTTTGACCGATATAAACCGGGTTGTTTTCCAAATCTTCTAATTGGGGGATTTTCACATAAGCCACTTTAGCCTTGATTTCTTCTGGCTCATGAGCGTTTTCAGCAACCAAAAAGCTTACCAAAAGGCTTAAAATCAAGCTAACGATTGTGATGGTTTTCATTGAAAACGCATGAAAATTAAAACATGGTTTTATCATTCTTCAAATAAAAACCCCATGAGTTTTTATTTCTTCTTAGGCACTTTTTCATCCATTTTCTCATCCACGATAGACCAGGTTTTCAAGCTGTCAATGGCGGTTTTTAGTTGAATATCATCGTTAATCATTTTAGGAGTAACCTCTTTTTCCTCTTCGTTTTTCTTGTCTTTGTCCGCCTCTTTGGAATTAGGGGTTTTATCATCAATCTTTTTAAGCTCTTGCTCTAAATGGTGTTTTAGATCCGCTTCTTTCAAGCTGAATTTGTTTTCATTTTCTGGCACTTTACCCGGATAAATCACAATATCAGGCGTGATCCCCTTAGCCTGAATGGTGCGCCCGCTCGGCAAATAATAGCGCGCGGTCGTGATTTTAATGGCTTCGTCTTTATTGACAGGGAGCAGCACCTGCACGCTTCCCTTACCAAAGGTTTTTTCACCGATAATCACGGCTCGTTTGTGATCTTGCAATGCCCCTGCTACGATCTCGCTCGCGCTCGCTGAACCGCCATTGACTAACACCGCAACAGGCAAATTGGTATAAGGGGCTCTGCCATTAGCCTTGTATTCTAAATTTTCTTCTTTATTTTTGCCTTTTTGAGAGACTAAAACCCCCTCTTTAATGAAAAGGTTAGACAAGCCCACCGCCTGGTTTAACAACCCTCCAGGATTCCCCCTTAAATCCAACACAACGCCCTTAATGTTAGGGTTAGCTTTCAAGCCGTCTAAAACCGATTTGGTCACATTTTTATCAAAAGAATTGACTCTCACATACAAATAAGGGGTGTCTTTAATCTTTTTCACATAGACAGAGGGGACTTTAATGATGTCTCTAATGATATTAAACACCAAGGGTTTTGGCTCATTTTTTCTTACAATGGTGATCTGGATAGGGGTCTTTGGCTTGCCGCGCATGAGATTGATCGCATCATCAATACTCATGCTCAGCGTGCTTTCGTTGTTGATTTTTAAAATGTTATCGCCTGACTTAACCCCAGCCTTGTAAGCTGGAGTGCCTTCTAAGGGGGCAATAACGGTTAAAACGCCATCACGCATGCCCACCGTGATCCCAAGCCCTCCAAATTCGCCCTCGGTTTGGGCTTGAAATTCCTTAAACTTCTTTTCATTCAAATACGCTGAATGCGCGTCCAAATTAGAGAGCAAGCCCTCAATCGCTTTAGTCATGATCTCAGAAATACTGATTTTATCCACATATTTTTTTTCAATTTCTGTAACCACATTAGTGAAACGACTGAACGCCTCCACCCTTTTAGCCGCTAGTTCTTGCGGGTTTTCCTTGATTGGTTTAACCGGCTTTTTTTCCTTAACTTCACCACCATGCAAACTCACAGCAAGAGAAACCGCTAACAACCCTTTAAAAAGTCGTTTTGTCATTGTTAATAGCACCACCCATTTTTGAGATTAGAAAGAATCACCTTTAAGGTTTTATTCAATTTTTTGCGTTTATTCTATCTAAAATTTAGATAACATGCCCATTCATTCACTCATTTTGAGCCTAAACGATACAATAAAAACGCATAACTCCCCAATCCATTCACATGCAAATCGCAAAGCATGTTCGTTACAAAAAGATTAGAAATGGGGCTTGCTTTAGAGCCTCTATCGCAAATTAGAGCGAGATTGGGTGATACAGAATAAGGGGAAGGCTGATCCCCCGCCTCTGCGGTAGATGTTGTTATCGCTCGCTTCTTTGCTGATGAATGCGGCATCAAAGTCAAATTCTCCGATGGCTTTGGCTTGGTGCGATACGATAAGGCTATGGTTGGTATAAAGCCGTTGTTCTGGATCGTTATGAGAATGGTTTTTGATGATTTTGGATTGATAGCAATCCTTCTTCTAACTTTGAGGCTAATTGCTGATAAATCGTTTTATTCTGTTGCCTAAAATACTCTGCTAACATTTTTAAAACTTTTTGTTCTGGGAATAAAATTAACACAAGATTGAAAATTTCATCATTATCCAAAAGCTTTCTATAAACGCTTGGCGCTAAATCTTTGATTTCTTTAAAGCTCTCTAAAGGATTTTCATCAAAGTTCAAACTGGGCAAATCAGGTAAGGTTTCACGCCACCATGCTAAATGGTTTAAAACCTCATCCCAAACTTGCAAGATATTAAGATTTTCAAACAACTCCTTACCATAACACAAGCTCAAAGGCACGCCATAATCAACAGATAATTTTTGCAATTCTTCTTTATAATAATTTTGATTTTTATTCAAACTCTCATCTATAAAGTAAAAATAGCCTTGAATGTTTTCGCCATAATGATGGATTAAAGCCTCTAATTTTCTTTCAAAGTTGTCTATTTGCCCTCTCTTTTTGGCGCTGTCATGGTCATCTCGCATTTTTTGTTCTATAAAATAATAGGTGTTATCTTTTTTAGCCAACTGATCTAATTCTAAAGATTCCATTTTTTCTTTATCCTTATTGTAATAAGGGATTTTTTTAGATAAAGGTGAAAAGTTATACTCTTTTAAATATTGTTCTATTAAGTATTCAAACGCATCGCCAAACTTAATCTCATGGGAAGTCAATAAATTTTGTAATAGTTTTGTTTTAGGCTTAGTGGGTCTAAAAATCCCCAAATAGCGTTCAGGGTTTTCAGCAATATTTTCAAGTAATTTTGCTTTAGATGTTCCAAAGACAAAACGATTAAAAATCTCGTTAAAGGTTTGATAATCCATTAAAACTCCTTTTGGCAGATATAACGCAATTCATCTAGCAATAAAAATTGATTTTGATAATACGCATAAAAAAATTTCCAGCCATTATGGTTGGTTTTATTCAAACATTTAGCGCTCATCTTATGGATAGAAGTTTCATAATTTTCATTATCCCTCACTTGTCCGTTTTCTAAAACTTGACAAATCTTTTCTTTGTTAGATGAGTATAAAAAATCTCCAATTTTTAATAATTGTTTAGAAATTAAAAGACTCATAGGGATTTTTGGGGGTTTAGTTTCTAAGTCTAAATTAGTGATAAAATCGCTTTTATCCCTAGTGTTATTCAGGCGTTTTGCCGCTTCTTTGATATAAAAAGAATCTTTTTCAATGCCAATAAAATACCTATTCATAGATTTAGCCACAGCCCCTGTTGTGCCTGTGCCAAAAAAGGGATCTAAAATAATATCTTTAGGTTTAGTCGCGCTTAAAATGATTTTTTTTAGAAGTGCTTCTGGTTTTTGCGTGGAATGCACTTTTTTACCTTGTGCGTCTTTCAATCTTTCGTTACCAATACAAATAGGGATTTGCCAAACCGATTTTTCTTGTTTGTCATTATTAAGATATTTCATTGTTTTATAATTAAAGGTAACTTTGCTGTTTTTGTGTTTAGCGCACCAAATAAGCGTCTCATGGGCGTTGCATAGTCTTTTTCCGGCAAAATTAGGCACCGGATTACTCTTGTGCCAAATAATATCATTGAGTATCCAAAACCCTAAATTTTGCAAATGAAAACCAATTCTAAAAATATTTTGAAAACTCCCTATCACACAAATACTGCCATTATCTTTTAAAATCCTTTGGCATTCTTTTAACCAACCCCAACAAAAGGTATCGTATTCCTTAAAAGAGTCAAATTTATCCCAATGATCCTCAACGCCTTGAAATTTTGTGCCTTCAAAACGCTTCAATTCCCCCTCTGTTTGCATAAAATATGGGGGGTCAGCAAAGATAAAATCAACGCTTCTGTCAGGAAAATCTTTCAATTTTTCTAAACAATCCCCCTCTATGATAGTATTTAAGTTTTCTTTTAAAAAATCCATTATTAACTAACCTCTTATATCTGCTACTCCAACCATTTTAACACAAGCATTTTAAGGCTATCTTAATGTTTAGTCTCTAGATTTGTTCTCATCAAATGATAGAAGTTACCTATCTCAACTTATGTTAAACGATACAACAAAAACGCATAACTCCCCGATCCATTCACATGCAAATCACAAAGCATGTTCGTTACAAAAAGATTAGAAATGGGGCTTACTTTAGAGCCTCTATCGCAAATTAGAACGAGATTAGGTGATACAGAATAAGGGGAAGGCTGTTCCCCCGCCTCTGCGATAGATGTTGTTATCGCTCGCTTCTTTGCTGATGAATACGGCATCAAAGTCAAGTTCTCCAATGGCTTTGGCTTGGCGCGATAAGATAAGGGCGG
>NZ_AKHP02000062.1:0-13626 GCF_000296015.2 Helicobacter pylori FD535 | reverse complement strand
GGCTGAAGTGTTTACGGGAAGTCCTGGTAAGTATGTGACTCTCCAAGAGACTTTAGAGGGCTTTGGAGGGATTTTAGAGGGTAAATACGATCATATTCCTGAAAACGCGTTTTACATGGTGGGCAGCATTCAAGAGGTTTTAGAAAAAGCTAAAAACATGAAAAATTCCTAAGGGTTTTGCCATGGCTTTGTTGAAAATTAGTGTGGTAGTTCCTGAGGGGGAGGTTTATACAGGAGAGGTTAAAAGCGTTGTGTTGCCAGGAGTTGAAGGGGAATTTGGGGTGCTTTATGGGCATAGCAACATGATCACCTTGCTTCAAGCGGGAGTGGTTGAGATTGAAACTGAAAACCAAAAAGAGCACATTGCGATCAATTGGGGTTATGCAGAAGTTACCAAAGAACGGGTGGATATTTTAGCCGATGGGGCGGTCTTTATTAAAAAAGAATCAGATGACAGAGATGATGCTATCTCTAGGGCTAAAAAGCTTTTAGAGGACGCAAGCTCTGACAGGTTAGCGGTCTCTAGCGTGCTTGCTAAGATTGAGTCTCTTTAAGGGGATAACATGTTAGATTCAATCGTTTATTTTTTCAATAAGAGCGGGTTTGTTACCACGCTTGTTTTGGTTTGGATTTCGCTTTATTTGGTGATGACTTTATGGGTCTTTTTGTATAAGAGCATTGTGTTAAAGATTGAGCTCAAGCGCGAGATGCAATCTTTGTCTAACATTCTTAATGGGGCGCAAGACGCTCCAGAGCATTTTATGTTTAATAAAAAAAGAAATGATGAGACCAAAAGGTATTCTAATGAATTGTTGCAGGCTTGGAAACATCAAGTTCTTAAGCAAAGCACGACAGGTTTAGTGGTATTGAGCATTATCTCTTCTACAGCCCCCTTTATTGGTTTGTTTGGAACGGTGGTTGAAATTTTAGAAGCGTTTAACAATTTGGGCGCGTTAGGTCAAGCTTCTTTTGGGGTGATCGCACCCATTATTTCTAAGGCTCTTATCGCCACCGCTGCAGGTATTTTAGCGGCCATTCCAGCCTATTCTTTTTACTTGATTTTAAAGCGCAAGGTGTATGATTTATCGGTTTATGTGCAGATGCAAGTGGATATTTTGTCTTCTAAAAAATAAAGCTTTTAAGGGGATTTTATAAATATCTTAAATAGGGAGTTAGAAGGTTTTTATGAATTACGATAACTATTGGGATGAGGACAAACCAGAACTCAATATCACGCCTTTAGTGGATGTGATGCTTGTTTTATTGGCTATTCTTATGGTAACGACGCCCACTCTCACTTATAAAGAAGAGATTGCTTTGCCTTCTGGTTCAAAAACTGCTAGAGCCACTCAAGATAAAATGATAGAGATCCGCATGGATAAAGACGCAAAAATCTATATAGATAGTCAAACCTATGAATACAACTCCTTCCCGGATACTTTTAACTTGCTTTCTAAGAAATACGATAAAGATACTAGGGTTAGTATCCGTGCGGACAAACGATTGACTTATGACAAAGTGATTTATTTGTTAAAAACGATTAAAGAAGCGGGTTTTTTAAAAGTTTCTTTAATCACAAGTCCTTAAAAAGCAGGGCTAATTTGCATGAGTAAGAGCGCGATCTTTGTTGTTTCTGGCTTTTTAGCGTTCTTGCTCTATGCTTTGTTATTATATGGTTTGTTGCTAGAAAGACACAATAAAGAAGCGGAGAAAATCCTTTTGGATTTGGGCAAAAAAAACGAACAAGTCATTGATTTGAATTTAGAAGATTTGCCAAGCGAAGAAAAAAAAGATGAAAAAATCGCTGAAAAAGTAGAAGAAAAAAAAGATGAAAAAGTAGTTGAAAAAAACGCAACTGATAAAGAGGGCGATTTTATTGATCCTAAAGAACAAGAAGAAAGCCTTGAAAATATTTTTTCTTCACTCAATGATTTTCAAGAAAAGACAGATGCAAACGCTCAAAAAGATGATCAAAAAAATGAGCAAGAAGAAGAGCAAAGGCGTTTAAAAGAACAGCAACGCTTAAAGCAAAACCAAAAAAATCAAGAGATGTTGAAAGGTTTGCAACAGAATTTGGATCAATTCGCGCAAAAACTAGAAAGCGTTAAAAACAAAACTTTAGATTTGCAAATTCCTAAACAAGATGGGGTTGATGAAAAGGCTTACCAAGAGTGGTACGCTCAAATCTATCAGATTTTATATAAAGGTTGGAAAGGGGTTTTTTATCACAAGGCTTCAGTGAGCGCTCTGATTATGATCACTAAAGATGGAGAGTTTGATTATACCATTCTTAGCTACTCCGATTTTAAGGATTATAACAAGAGTGTGATGACCCTTTTAAATGATTTAAAGAAAGTGGATTTTCCCCCATATCCTGGAGGAAACATGATTTCTATTCAAGTTAATTTCACCACTAAGGAAGAACAATGAGGTATTTATGGCTTTTTTTAATACACACTATAGGGCTTTTTGCAACAGATAAAACACTAGATATTATTAAAACCATTCAAAAGCTTCCTAAGATTGAAGTGCGCTACTCTATAGATAACGACGCCAATTACGCTTTAAAATTGCATGAAGTCTTGGCGAATGATTTAAAGACTAGCCAGCATTTTGATGTTTCTCAAAACAAGGATCAAGGCGCTATCAATTACGCAGAACTCAAGGATAAAAAAATCCATCTTGTAGCGCTGGTGAGCGTGGCGGTAGAAAACGGCAATAAAATTTCACGATTAAAACTTTATGATGTGGATACAGAAACGCTCAAAAAGACTTTTGACTACCCCATTTTAAGTTCCGATTTATACCCTTTTGCAGCGCACAACATGGCCATTGTGGTGAATGATTATTTAAAAGCCCCTTCTATCGCTTGGATGAAGCGCCTTATTGTTTTTTCTAAATACATTGGACCAGGAATCACAAACATCGCCTTGGCCGATTATACGATGCGCTATCAAAAAGAAATCATCAAAAACAACAGGCTCAATATTTTCCCTAAATGGGCGAACGCTGAGCAAACGGAGTTTTATTACACGCAGTATGGCGAAAGAACGCCCATGATTTTAAAATACAACATCCAAAAAGCCACTCATGAGAATATCGCTAGTTCTCAAGGAATGGCTGTGGTCTCTAGCGTGAGTTCTGATGGCTCTAAAATTTTAATGTCTTTAGCCCCTGATGGCCAACCGGATGTGTATTTGTATGACACGCATAAAAAAACTAAAACCAAAATAACGCGCTATCCTGGGATAGATGTCTCAGGAGTGTTTTTAGAAGATGACAAGTCTATGGCTTTTGTTTCGGATAGATCCGGTTATCCTAACATCTATATGAAGAAATTGGGGTTAAAAGAGAGCGCGGAGCAACTCCTTTATGAAGGGAGAAGCAATGAATCCATTGACGCTTATAAAGATAGTATTGTGTATGTGAGCAGGGAAAATCTTAACGAATTTGGCAAAACAGTGTTTAATTTGAATTTGATCACTCTAAACAGCAAATATATCCGCAGGCTTACTGTGAATGGCTCTAACCAGATGCCTCGTTTTTCTATGGATGGGAGAAATATCATGTATATCAAAAAGACACCCCAAGAATACGCCATGGGGCTTATTTTACTAGACTATAATCAGAGTTTTTTATTCCCTTTAAAGAATGTGAAAATACAAGCCTTTGATTGGTAAGGTTAAATTAAGCGAATATGGGTTAATATTTACACTTATTAAAATTTCATTCTTGGAGAATTTATAATGAAAAGATCTTCTGTATTTGGTTTCTTGGTAGCTTTTTTATTCATAGCTGGTTGTAAACACAACATGGATAAAGAAACTGTGGCTGGTGATGTGAGCGCTAAAACGGTTCAAAGTGCGCCTGTTTCTACAGAGACAGCTCAAGAAAAACAAGAGCCTAAAGAGGAGCCCAAACAAGAGCCAGCTCCAGTGGTTGAAGAAAAGCCGGCTGTTGAGAGCGGGACTATAATCGCTTCTATTTATTTTGATTTTGACAAGTATGAGATCAAAGAATCCGATCAAGAGACTTTAGATGAGATCGTGCAAAAAGCTAAAGAAAACCACATGCAAGTGCTTTTGGAAGGCAATACCGATGAATTTGGCTCTAGCGAATACAACCAAGCGCTTGGCGTTAAAAGGACTTTGAGCGTGAAAAACGCTTTAGTCATTAAAGGGGTAGAAAAAGATATGATCAAAACCATCAGTTTTGGTGAAACCAAACCCAAATGCACCCAAAAAACTAGAGAGTGTTATAAAGAAAACAGAAGAGTGGATGTCAAATTAGTGAAGTAATTCTAGGATGAAAAGGCTTTTTTTTATCCCTTTTATCGCTCCCTTTTTTCTCAATGGGGAGCCTTCAGCGTTTGATTTGCAAAGTGGGGCTACCAAAAAAGAACTCAAGCAGTTGCAAATCAATAGTAAGAATTTTTCTAATATTTTGACCAAAATCCATTCGCAAGTAGAGGCCAACACTCAAGCTCAAGAGGGTCTAAGGAGCGTTTATGAAGGGCAGGCTAATAAGATTAAAGATCTCAATAACGCTATCCTTTCCCAAGAAGAATCCTTGCGGGCCTTAAAAGCTTCGCAAGAAGTGCAGGCTAACACGCTTAAGCAACAATCGCAAACTTTGGAGGATTTGAGGAATGAGATTCACGCTAACCAGCAAGCTATCCAGCAGTTAGACAAGCAAAATAAAGAGATGAGTGAATTATTGACCAAGTTAAGCCAGGATTTGGTTTCACAAATCGCCTTAATCCAAAAAACTCTCAAAGAACAAGAAGAAAAAGCTGAAAAGCCGCTCAAATCAAGCGTTCCGGCTGATAAAAACCCCCCTTTGAAAGCCGAATCCCCAAAAAATCAAGAGAGAAAAACCCAAGAAAAGGCAAAAGTTGAGTTTCATAAAGACTTGTCTAAGCAAAAAGAGATTTTTCAAGAAGCTCTGTCTTTTTTTAAAAATAAATCCTATGCAGAAGCCAAAGAGCGTTTGTTGTGGTTAGAAGCCAATAGTTACCGACTTTATTATGTGCGTTATGTGCTTGGAGAAGTGGCTTATGAAGAAAAGAGGTATAGAGAAGCGATCAAGTATTACAAAGAGAGCGCTCTTTTAAATAAAAAAGCGTCTTACATGCCTGTGCTTTTGTGGCATACGGCATGGTCGTTTAAAAAAATCAAAGACGATCAAAACTATTATAAATTTTTAAACACTTTGCAACACTTGTATCCTTCAAGCGAACAAGCTAAAATGGCAGAAAAAATCTTAGAAAACAAGGAGAAACACCATCATGCAAAACCATGATTTAGAGTCAATCAAACAAGCCGCTTTGATTGAATATGAAGTGAGGGAGCAAGGCTCTGGCGAAGTGCTAGACAGCAATATTTCTAAAGAGCCTTTAGAGTTTATTATAGGCGCTAATCAGATCATAGCAGGGTTAGAAAAAGCGGTATTAAAGGCTCAAATTGGCGAGTGGGAAGAGGTTGTTATCGCCCCAGAAGAAGCTTATGGGGTTTATGAAAGTAGCTATTTGCAAGAAGTCCCTAGAGATCAATTTGAAGGCATTGAATTGGAAAAAGGCATGAGCGTTTTTGGGCAAACTGAAGATCATCAAACCATTCAAGCCACTATCAAAGATTTTAGCAACACGCATGTGATGGTGGATTATAACCACCCGTTAGCCGGGAAAACTTTGGCGTTTCGTTTCAAGGTTTTAGGTTTTAGGGAAGTGAGCGAAGAAGAAATTTTAGCTTCACACCATGGCGGTGGGACGGGTTGCTGTGGCGGTCATGGGGGTCATGGCGGGAAGAAAGGTGGGGGCTGTGGTTGCTCATGCTCGCATGGGTAGTAGGGTATAGGAGTGTTTAAAAGGCAAGGTCATGAATAGTTCTAATCTCAAAAATTGGCTGTTCCCTACCATTTGCTTTTTTTTGTTTTGTTATATTTTAATTTTTTTGATGTTTTTTATGTTTAAAAGTTTGCAATCGCAATCTTTTGGCTCTGTGGCAGAAACCGGAAAAAAACCCATCACCACCACCAAGAAATTTGGTAAGGAATTGCAAAAACAGATTTCAAAAATCCATTAACTTTTTTTCTTTTTTGCCGATACTTGCTGTGATGGAATGAATATCAAATTAAAGGATTTTGCAATGATCAATGCCGTTTCTTCTCTTGCTCCGGTGCAATCTGTGGGGAATTACAAGCGTGTGGAAAAGAATGAAAAAGTTGGAAATAGCGAGGCCGCTCTTGATAAGGTAGCTGAAATCAAGCAAGCTATTGAAAATAACCAGTATAAAATCAACTTGCATGAGACTTCTCACAAAATGGCACAGGATTTATTGGGGATAAGCTAGGGACTTCATTTCTAGGGGGGTTTGTTCTTGCTGTCGTTTTGTTTTCCATTAAATTTTAGTTTCTTTAATGTTTTGAAATGAGTTTGTCGCTCTCTTAAACAGGGCGTGTTTTGTTGTGTGTCAGGAATGATTGATTGGGAATTTTAACTTTTATGGATTTTTGTTCTGGTATTGGTGGAGGCCGTTTGGGCTTGGAGCAATGCCATTTAAAATGCGTAGGGCATGCCGAAATCAATCATGAAGCCCTTAGAACTTATGAATTATTTTTTAAAGATACCCATAATTTTGGGGATTTGATGCGAATCAACCCTAATGATTTACCCGATTTTGATGCGCTCATTAGCGGGTTTCCTTGTCAAGCTTTTTCTATTAATGGCAAAAGGAAAGGGCTTGAAGATGAGAGAGGGACGATTATTTATGGGCTTATTCACATTTTAAAAGTTAAACAGCCTAAATGTTTCTTACTTGAAAATGTTAAGGGCTTGATCAACCATAAGCAACAAGAAACTTTTAAAACCATTATCAAAGCCTTGCAAGAAGCGGACTATACAACTTATTATCAAATTTTAAACAGCGCTGATTTCCAATTAGCCCAAAAGAGAGAACGCCTTTATATCGTAGGGTTTAGGAAGGATTTAAAACGCCCGTTTAATTTCCCTTTAGGTTTAGCCAATGATTATTGTTTTAAGGATTTTTTAGACGCTGATAATGAGTGTTATTTGGATATTAATAACGCTGCATTTCAGAAATATTTGCATAATAAATACAACCATAACCGGGTTTTTTTAGAGAATCTCTTAACTTCAGAAAACGCCGTTTTAGACACAAGACAATCTGATTTAAGGTTGTATTTTAATGTTTTTCCTACTTTAAGGACTTCTCGGCATGGCTTGTTTTATATTCAAAAAGGTAAAATCAAAAGATTAAACGCAACTGAAAGTTTGCTTTTACAAGGATTTCCTAGGGATTTGATCGCTAAGATTAAAGATAATCCTAACTTTAAAGAAAGCCATTTATTATCCCAAGCAGGGAATGCGATGAGTGTGAATGTGATTGCTGCAATCGCTAAACAAATGTTAAAGGCGATTCAATAAGGGAGCTTTAAGGGGAGAATGATTTCAAAATACCCCCTATCCCCTTAAGAAATTGGGTTTTATCATAAAATAAAATGGCATAGTATTTGCTTGAATACGGCTGAAACAAGAGCTAAAGGATTTGTTATGGTCGTTTTACATTCTCATTTAGAAAACGCGCTCAACCAATTGAAAGCATTGATTGACTTAACAGAGCGCGATACAAGAGACATCAAGCTCGCTAAACACACCGAAATTTTTGAAAGAAACCATCAAAAACAGCTAGCGATTCAAGCTTTTGAAAAAGAAAAAGCAAATATAGATGTGCAAATGCTGTCTTTAAGAAACCAATTCCCTAATAAGGAAATGAATGAATTATTAGACGAAAAAACGAGCGATTTTTTAAACCAAATGCGAGAGTCCTTGCTTGTTTTGAAAGAAAAAAACTTGATTTATTCGCGCATGGCGTTTGCGGTTTCTGAGTTTTATTCTTCGCTCATCCAACAAATCATTCCCCATGACACTTGCGATTATAAAGGCTCTAGGCATGTGGGGAGCCATTTTTTAAGAGTGCAGGCGTAAAATGGGCGGAATCTTATCTTCACTCAACACTTCTTACACCGGCTTGCAAGCCCATCAGAGCATGGTGGATGTTACTGGGAATAATATTTCTAACGCTAGCGATGAATTTTATAGCCGCCAGCGCGTGATTGCAAAGCCTCAAGAGGCTTACATGTATGGCACTAAAAATGTGAATATGGGCGTGGATGTAGAAGCCATTGAAAGGGTGCATGATGAGTTTGTTTTTTCTCGTTACACGAAGACTAATTACGAAAACACTTATTACGATACAGAGTTTTCGCACTTGAAAGAAGCGAGCGCGTATTTTCCGGACATTGATGAAGCGAGTCTTTTTACGGATTTGCAAGATTATTTTAACTCATGGAAAGAATTGTCTAAAAACGCCAAAGACTCCGCTCAAAAACAAGCCCTCGCTCAAAAAACAGAAGCTTTAACGCACAACATTAAAGACACCAGAGAAAGATTAACGACCTTACAGCACAAGGCGAGTGAAGAATTAAAAAGCGTGATTAAAGAAGTCAATAGCTTGGGTTCTCAAATCGCTCAAATCAACAAACGCATTAAAGAAGTGGAAAACAACAAGAGCTTGAAGCATGCGAATGAATTAAGGGATAAGCGAGATGAGTTAGAATTCCATTTGCGAGAGCTTTTAGGGGGGAATGTTTTTAAAAGCAGCATTAAAACCAATTCTCTCACAGATAAAGACTCAGCGGATTTTGATGAGAGCTATAACCTTAATATCGGGCATGGATTCAATATCATTGATGGCTCTATTTTCCATCCTTTAGTGATTAAAGAGTCCGAAAATAAAGGGGGTTTGAACCAGGTTTATTTTCAAAGCGATGATTTTAAGGTTACTAATATTACTGACAAGCTCAATCAGGGAAAAGTGGGGGCGTTATTGAATGTGTATAATGACGGCTCTAACGGGACTTTGAAGGGCAAATTGCAAGATTATATTGATTTGTTGGATTCTTTTGCTAGGGGCTTGATAGAATCCACTAATGCGATTTACGCTCAAAGCGCGAGTCATCACATTGAGGGCGAGCCTGTGGAGTTTAATAGCGATGAAGCCTTTAAAGACACGAACTACAATATCAAAAACGGCTCGTTTGACTTAATCGCTTACAACACCGATGGTAAAGAAATCGCCAGAAAAACCATTGCTATCACGCCCATTACAACCATGAACGATATTATCCAAGCCATTAACGCTAACACTGATGACAATCAAGACAATAACACCGAAAACGATTTTGATGATTATTTCACAGCGAGTTTTAACAATGAGACTAAAAAGTTTGTTATCCAGCCTAAAAACGCTTCGCAAGGGTTGTTTGTTTCTATGAAAGATAACGGCACGAATTTTATGGGAGCGTTAAAACTCAACCCTTTTTTTCAAGGCGATGACGCTTCTAATATCAGCTTGAATAAAGAATACAAAAAAGAGCCTACCACTATCCGCCCATGGCTTGCCCCCATTAACGGGAATTTTGATGTGGCGAACATGATGCAGCAATTGCAATACGATAGCGTGGATTTTTATAACGACAAGTTTGACATTAAACCAATGAAAATCAGCGAGTTTTATCAATTTTTAACCGGTAAAATCAACACGGACGCTGAAAAATCAGGGCGTATCTTAGACACTAAAAAAAGCATGTTAGAGACCATTAAAAAAGAGCAACTCTCTATTTCGCAAGTGAGCGTGGATGAAGAAATGGTGAATCTAATCAAGTTTCAAAGCGGCTATGCGGCTAACGCTAAGGTCATTACCGCCATTGATCGGATGATAGACACTTTATTGGGGATTAAACAATAAGTTTTCTACCCATAGCGTTTTTATCAAATAAGCCTTTTTTATAACCAACTCTCAAACAATTAATAGCATCATGTAAGTTATAAGCGAGAGGGTGTTTTGTAAAGCTTGTGTTATAATAACGATTATTGTTGATTGAAAGGAAAACAGATGAGACGGAGTTTTTTGAAAACGATTGGCTTGGGTGTGATAGCGCTCTCTTTGGGTTTGTTAAACCCTTTGAGCGCGGCGAGTTACCCCCCCATTAAAAACACTAAAGTAGGCTTAGCCCTTTCTAGCCACCCGCTAGCTAGTGAGATCGGTCAAAAGGTTTTAGAAGATGGGGGTAATGCGATTGATGCGGCGGTAGCGATAGGTTTTGCTCTAGCGGTCGTCCATCCTGCAGCAGGCAATATTGGTGGTGGGGGTTTTGCGGTTATCCATTTGGCTAATGGTGAAAATGTTGCCTTAGATTTTAGAGAAAAAGCCCCCTTGAAAGCCACTAAGAACATGTTTTTAGACAAGCAAGGCAATGTAGTCCCTAAACTCAGCGAAGATGGCTATTTGGCGGCTGGGGTTCCTGGAACGGTGGCGGGCATGGAAGCGATGTTGAAAAAATACGGCACTAAAAAACTATCGCAACTCATTGATCCTGCTATAAAATTGGCTGAAAATGGTTATGCGATTTCACAAAGACAAGCAGAAACCCTAAAAGAAGCAAGGGAGCGGTTTTTAAAATACAGTTCTAGCAAAAAGTATTTTTTTAAAAAAGGGCATCTTGATTATCAAGAAGGGGATTTGTTTGTCCAAAAAGATTTAGCCAAGACTTTGAATCAAATCAAAACGCTAGGCGCTAAAGGTTTTTATCAAGGGCAAGTCGCTGAGCTTATTGAGAAAGACATGAAAAAGAATGGAGGGATTATCACTAAAGAAGATTTAGCCAGTTACAATGTGAAATGGCGCAAACCCGTGGTAGGGAGTTATCGTGGGTATAAAATCATTTCTATGTCGCCGCCAAGTTCAGGAGGCACGCATTTGATCCAGATTTTAAATGTCATGGAGAATGCGGATTTAAGCACCCTTGGGTATGGGGCTTCTAAGAATATCCATATCGCTGCAGAAGCGATGCGTCAGGCTTATGCGGACAGGTCGGTTTATATGGGAGACGCTGATTTTGTTGCAGTGCCGGTGGATAAATTGATTAATAAAGCGTATGCCAAAAAGATTTTTGACACTATCCAGCCAGATACGGTTACGCCAAGCTCTCAAATCAAACCAGGAATGGGGCAGTTGCATGAGGGGAGCAACACCACGCATTATTCTGTAGCGGACAGATGGGGGAATGCAGTCAGCGTTACTTACACCATTAACGCTTCTTATGGGAGCGCTGCTAGTATTGATGGGGCAGGATTTTTATTGAACAATGAAATGGATGATTTTTCCATAAAGCCTGGGAATCCTAATCTCTATGGTTTAGTGGGGGGCGATGCGAATGCGATTGAGGCCAATAAGCGCCCTTTAAGCTCCATGTCGCCTACGATTGTGTTGAAAAACAATAAGGTTTTCATGGTAGTGGGAAGCCCTGGAGGGTCTAGGATTATCACTACGGTGTTGCAAGTGATTTCCAATGTCATTGATTATAATATGAATATTTCTGAAGCGGTTTCAGCCCCTAGATTCCACATGCAATGGCTCCCTGATGAATTAAGGATTGAAAAGTTTGGCATGCCCGCTGATGTGAAAAATAACCTCACTAAAATGGGCTATCAAATCGTTACTAAGCCGGTCATGGGCGATGTGAATGCGATCCAAGTTTTGCCTAAAACTAAGGGGAGCGTTTTCTATGGATCAACGGATCCAAGGAAAGAATTTTAATTCTTTGTCATATACAGGTTTTTAATCCTATTTAGCCTTATTTTTTTGGAGGGGGGGACTTTTTTAGCGAGAAAATCTTAAATTTAGTTTTAAAATTTATAAAAATAGTGTAAAATTTCTCATTACAAGAGACGATATTAGATCTAAAATGGTGTATGCAGAATGGAGTTTGAGGATGTTTGCTGGTTCTAGAACGCATGCAGTTTCTTTTTTGAGATTGGTAGCCATTGACATTATGTTTGATCTTATTAAAGCAGAGGAGTAACAATGGGATATGCAAGCAAATTAGCCTTGAAGATTTGTTTGGCAAGTTTATGTTTGTTTAGCACTCTTGGTGCAGAACACCTTGAACAAAAAAGGAATTTTATTTATAAAGGGGAGGAAGCCTATAATAATAAGGAATATGAGCGGGCGGCTTCTTTTTATAAGAGTGCTATTAAAAATGGCGAGCCGCTTGCTTATGTTCTTTTAGGGATCATGTATGAAAATGGTAGGGGTGTACCTAAAGATTACAAGAAAGCGGCTGAATATTTTCAAAAAGCGGTTGATAACGATATACCTAGAGGGTATAACAATTTAGGCGTGATGTATAAAGAGGGTAGGGGCGTTCCTAAAGATGAAAAGAAAGCCGTGGAGTATTTTAGAATAGCTACAGAGAAAGGCTATACTAACGCCTATATCAACTTAGGCATCATGTATATGGAGGGTAGGGGAGTTCCAAGCAACTATGTGAAAGCGACAGAGTGCTTTAGAAAAGCGATGCATAAGGGTAATGTAGAAGCTTATATCCTTTTAGGGGATATTTATTATAGTGGGAATGATCAATTGGGTATTGAGCCAGACAAAGATAAGGCGATTGTCTATTATAAAATGGCGGCTGATATGAGTTCTTCTAGAGCTTATGAAGGGTTAGCAGAGTCTTATCAGTATGGGTTAGGCGTGGAAAAAGATAAGAAAAAGGCTGAAGAATACATGCAAAAAGCGTGTGATTTTGACATTGATAAAAATTGTAAGAAAAAGAACACTTCAAGCCGATAATTCTCAAACTTGGGCTTGATTCAAGGATTTTTGTTTGATGCTAAGTAGCGTGTTTTTTGAACAATTGATTGGAAGCGATAGATTAAAGATATTGCATTTTTCATGGCTAAATAGCTTTATACTAAAAACTTTAGCCAAAAAACATTGCTTGCTATAACTTTGCTTGGTTGGTCTCGCCTGAATATTCTCTTAACAAACCCCTAAATTTACAAACTCCAATAACGCAGAAATCCCTACAAGCGGGAGAGATGCGATCACTTTTGGAACTAATAACCTAAACCCTGAAATTGTTGAATTTCTACACAAAAACAACAAGAAAATGATTATAGAAAAAGCCTCTAACAAAGAATTAGAACTTTTAGCTGACGCTAACTTTAAACACCCTAAAAACATAAGAGCGAGTTTAGATCATGATGCTATCGCTCATATACTCAAAAGGCATGGCGTTAATTCTGTTAATGTTAGGAATGGAGAAATCCCTATTACTTACGAAGATATAGCTAATTATAGATATATCGTTAATAACGCCGATGCAATTCTTAGAACTTTAGACAAATACGATCAAGAAGCTATAACGGCGTTTAAACAAGTTAATGGCTATGCGGTAGTGGTAGAGCAAGCGATCAATAAGAAAAATGAATTAGTTTTAAAAACAATGTTCAAGAACAATGGGAGTTATAAAAATAATGAAGTTTATAAAGAATTTTCAAGCACCTCACTCAACGCTGATGCGAAGGTGTGCCATAGGTTGAGTTCCTATAGTGGTGCTACAGAGAATCCTACACAAAAACCCCTAAAAAGTCAAGAGGATTTATCAAAAAATACAGAATTACATAACAAAACCACACAAGAAGCTAAAAATTTAAGCCCTTTAGAACAAGCCAAAGCCGAAAAGCTTGCGAAGTTACAA
>NZ_AKHP02000063.1:0-15279 GCF_000296015.2 Helicobacter pylori FD535 | reverse complement strand
AAATTTCAAAATATTTTCCCAAACATTCCCTAGATTTAAGCAAACCTTAAGCTTTGTATGACTATACTTTCATTTCCTTGTTTCAGCAAGGGCTTTTAAAAGCCGCTTGATACCTTACAAGGATAGCTGATTAAAGCAAACGATCTTTGAAAACTAAGCAAATTGATAGAAGTTCTTTTTAAAGGGATATTCTAAAATGATTTTAAGGATGACTTATTATAAAGAGTGAGGGTTTCAATCGCTTTCATTCTATTATGAGAAATTCTTATCCAACGAGTGCTGTTCAATAATCATTGATTGTATGATGATGATTGATGGTTAATTGGCATGAGAGTATTTACTAGGTTAGCGTTTAGCTAAACCTTTTTAAAAAGTTTCTTTCTGTTTTGTTGTTGTAATACTTAAGAACACAACCCGTTTTATTCAATAATCAAATAAAACGAGTTCTTGTGATACGCTAAAGCTGTTGTTAAGAATAACAACAGCCTATCAAAAAACAAAAGAGCTTTAGGACAAACACTTTTATGGAGAGTTTGATCCTGGCTCAGAGTGAACGCTGGCGGCGTGCCTAATACATGCAAGTCGAACGATGAAGCTTCTAGCTTGCTAGAATGCTGATTAGTGGCGCACGGGTGAGTAACGCATAGGTCATGTGCCTCTTAGTTTGGGATAGCCATTGGAAACGATGATTAATACCAGATACTCCCTACGGGGGAAAGATTTATCGCTAAGAGATCAGCCTATGTCCTATCAGCTTGTTGGTAAGGTAATGGCTTACCAAGGCTATGACGGGTATCCGGCCTGAGAGGGTGAACGGACACACTGGAACTGAGACACGGTCCAGACTCCTACGGGAGGCAGCAGTAGGGAATATTGCTCAATGGGGGAAACCCTGAAGCAGCAACGCTGCGTGGAGGATGAAGGTTTTAGGATTGTAAACTCCTTTTGTTAGAGAAGATAATGACGGTATCTAACGAATAAGCACCGGCTAACTCCGTGCCAGCAGCCGCGGTAATACGGAGGGTGCAAGCGTTACTCGGAATCACTGGGCGTAAAGAGCGCGTAGGCGGGATAGTCAGTCAGGTGTGAAATCCTATGGCTTAACCATAGAACTGCATTTGAAACTACTATTCTAGAGTGTGGGAGAGGTAGGTGGAATTCTTGGTGTAGGGGTAAAATCCGTAGAGATCAAGAGGAATACTCATTGCGAAGGCGACCTGCTGGAACATTACTGACGCTGATTGCGCGAAAGCGTGGGGAGCAAACAGGATTAGATACCCTGGTAGTCCACGCCCTAAACGATGGATGCTAGTTGTTGGAGGGCTTAGTCTCTCCAGTAATGCAGCTAACGCATTAAGCATCCCGCCTGGGGAGTACGGTCGCAAGATTAAAACTCAAAGGAATAGACGGGGACCCGCACAAGCGGTGGAGCATGTGGTTTAATTCGAAGATACACGAAGAACCTTACCTAGGCTTGACATTGAGAGAATCCGCTAGAAATAGTGGAGTGTCTGGCTTGCCAGACCTTGAAAACAGGTGCTGCACGGCTGTCGTCAGCTCGTGTCGTGAGATGTTGGGTTAAGTCCCGCAACGAGCGCAACCCCCTTTCTTAGTTGCTAACAGGTCATGCTGAGAACTCTAAGGATACTGCCTCCGTAAGGAGGAGGAAGGTGGGGACGACGTCAAGTCATCATGGCCCTTACGCCTAGGGCTACACACGTGCTACAATGGGGTGCACAAAGAGAAGCAATACTGCGAAGTGGAGCCAATCTTCAAAACACCTCTCAGTTCGGATTGTAGGCTGCAACTCGCCTGCATGAAGCTGGAATCGCTAGTAATCGCAAATCAGCCATGTTGCGGTGAATACGTTCCCGGGTCTTGTACTCACCGCCCGTCACACCATGGGAGTTGTGTTTGCCTTAAGTCAGGATGCTAAATTGGCTACTGCCCACGGCACACACAGCGACTGGGGTGAAGTCGTAACAAGGTAACCGTAGGTGAACCTGCGGTTGGATCACCTCCTTTCTAGAGAAAAGCTTTTAATATTCGCTTATTAAAAGCCCAAGAGTATTACCTGACAAAAGAACTTCTTTTGCTTAGTTTTGAAGGATTGGGCTTATTCTTTCTTTTGTCTTATTTGTTATCTCTTTTATTTTTATTGGTTTTTACACCCTTTTGCTTTTGTTGCTTATTGGATTTTTCTTGTGTTTATGTTTTTAGTTGTTATTTTTTTCGTGTTTGTGTTTTAATGTTTAATGTTTTTTATTCCTTTAAATCAAACTAATTCAATCTCTAAGAACAAGCAGTGTCTTTTCTCTTTTGTTTGTCTATGCTTCAGTGTTCAAGTTTTTCATTTTTATGTTTTTTGCTTATTGTTTGTTCTTAATGTTTGGAAACTTAAAGTTTAATATTGTTGCTTCTTACTTCTTTTGTTTAGGTTTTAGTGTTAGTGTTTGGGGTTGGTGGGTCTGATCTGATTATTTTTGAATGCGTTTAGATTTAAAAACCCCATTTATGTATTGATATTCAAAATCTTATTTTTAGAGTTTTAAACGCTCAAGGATTTGGATTTTCATTTCTTTCGGATCTAATTGAACAAGTTGTTGGCGTTCAAAATTGCGTGCCTGAAAATCAATGCAATGCAATAACTCAAAAATAATAGAATCGTTTTCATAGGGGGCAACTAGGCGCATGCCCGAATAATGGAATTGAGTGCAAGAAAGCGCAATAAATGCGCTGTAGGGTTTTAATAAGGGATTTCTATTGTGTGGATTGAGTTTGATAATACCTCCAAAAACAATTGTTTTTATATTTTTGTTTTCATCAGATGGGCTTTGTAAAATAACTTGTTCTAAAAAATGATTGATGAGCAGCACTCTATACGCCGATGCGGGTCTAGGGATAGACGCCTTTTGTAATGCTAATACAGATTGTTGTTTGTGGGAATGCTAAGAAAAAGTCCTTGTTTTCATAAAAGCCCTATTTTACTGAACTTATTGGATAAAACCTGCTTAAGTTAAATTGATCTCATTCTATTATAAAATATAAAAAATCAAATTTTAAAGGAAAATCATGCAAGAAAATCAAACCCGTCCTTTTATATGCCCTAATTGTCAAACGCCAATTAATGTGAATGAAGCGCTATACAAACAGATTGAGCAAGAAAATCAAAGCCGGTTTTTAGCCCAACAAAAAGCGTTTGAAAAAGAGGTGAATGAGAAAAGAGCGCAGTATCAGAGCCATTTCAAAATGTTAGAGCAAAAAGAAGAGGCCTTAAAAGAGCGAGAGAGGGAACAAAAGGCTCAATTTGATGATGCGGTCAAACAAGCGAGCGCGCTAGCCTTGCAAGATGAAAGGGTTAAAATCATTGAAGAAGCCAGAAAAAACGCTTTTTTAGAGCAGCAAAAGGGCTTGGAATTGTTGCAAAAAGAATTAGAGGAGAAGTCCAAACAAGTCCAGGAATTGCACCAGAAAGAAGCGGAAATTGAAAGGCTCAAAAGAGAAAATAACGAAGCAGAGAGCCGATTGAAAGCGGAGAATGAAAAGAAATTGAATGAAAAATTGGAAACGGAAAGGGAAAGAATAGAAAAAGCCTTGCATGAAAGAAACGAATTGAAATTCAAGCAGCAAGAAGAGCAATTAGAAATGTTAAGAAACGAGTTGAAAAACGCTCAAAGAAAGGCCGAATTAAGCTCGCAGCAATTCCAAGGTGAGGTGCAAGAATTGGCGATTGAAGAGTTTTTGAGGCAAAAATTCCCCTTAGATTGCATTGAAGAAATCAAAAAAGGGCAAAGAGGGGGCGATTGCATTCAGGTGGTGCATACTAGGGAATTTCAAAATTGCGGGAAAATTTATTATGAGAGCAAACGCACGAAAGAATTCCAAAAAGCTTGGGTGGAAAAGCTCAAAAGCGACATGCGAGAGATTGGGGCTGATGTGGGGGTCATTGTGAGTGAAGCGCTGCCTAAAGAGATGGAGAGGATGGGGTTATTTGAAGGGGTGTGGGTGTGTTCGTTTGAAGAGTTTAAAGCCTTGAGCGCGGTGTTAAGAGAGGGGGTTATTCAAGTGGGTTTGGCGAAGAAAAGTCAGGAAAACAAGGGCGATAAAATGGATCTGCTCTATCATTATTTGACCAGCTCGGAATTTTCTATGCAAGTGAGTGCGATTATAGAGGGGTTTGAGCGATTGAGAGCGGATTTAGAAAGCGAAAAACGCGCGATGAATAGGATTTGGAAAAGCAGAGAAAAACAAATGGAAAAAGTGTTTGAGGGCACGATTAACATGTATGGCTCTATTAAGGGCATTGTGGGTAATGCGATAGGGCAAGTGAAAGCGTTGGAGCTTGGGTATGATGGGGAAGATTTGGAGGATTAGTTTTTGTGGTGCACTTTGAGATAGTATTATATTAGGAGAAAATGTGGACAATAAAGATAAACAACAACAGAATATAAGCAGTGGGATTTCTCAAATCGTATTAAAAAATGTGGCAACTTTTGATGAAAATGGGGCGAGTTTTGAGAATTTAAATTCTATCAACTTTATTTATGGGGCTAATGGGAGTGGTAAGACAACCACTTCTAGTTTTTTAAAAAATCTAGCTGAAAATAGGATTGAAGACAAGTTTGCTAATAGCAAAATAGAGTGGCATCGTAGCATCAGTGAGAGCTTAAAGATTGAAGTTTATAACAAGCAATTTAAAGAAGAGCAATTTAGAAGCTCTCAAGTTAAAGGCATTTTTACGCTCAGTAAAAAAACAAACGAGAATTTAGAAAACATTGAGAGCAAGAAAGAATTAATAAACAAAGAGAAAGAAAAGAAGATAAAGAATGAAGAAAGCTTGCAAAAATTAAAACAAGAAAGGAAAGAGAAAGAAAAGGATTTTACTAATAGTTGTTGGGAAAAGCTTTATAAGAAAAATGAAGAGAATTTTAAAGAGACACTAGAGGGTTTTAAGCGTAAAGAGAAGTTTAAAGAAAAAATTCTTGAGGAATTTAAAAGCAATGAACACAATGAAAGCGAGATAGTAAAACTAGAAGAATTAAAAGAAAACATTAAGATCGTTTTTAGTAAAAACCAAACAGAATTGGTGCCATTGGAATGCAATTTAACAGATTTTGATTCTATTGAAAATCATTCTATTTGGGAACAAAAAATTGTAGGGAGTGGTGATGTAGCCATTGCAGATTTAATAAAAAAAATAAATAATGAGGATTGGGTAGCTCAAGGCAGAGAGTATCTCTCAAAAGATGGCAATGCATGCCCTTTTTGTCAAAAAGAAACCATTACCGAAGATTTTAAAAAACAACTAGAATCTTATTTTGATACAAATTATCAAGAATCTACTGAAACGATCAAAAAAATGAAAGAGGACTACACAAACAAAACCGCTGAGGTGTTGGAGCGACTTGATAAGATTGTTGAAACAGAACAAAAGAATCAACAAATCAAATTAAAAACAGAGATTTTTAAAAGAATTGTTGAAACCTTGAAGAGCAAAATCAATGCGAATCGACAAAAGATGCACGATAAGAGTAAAGAAATGAGCAGAAGTTTTGAGCTAGAAAGCACCAAAAATGAGATAAAAGAAATTAGAGATCTGATTGATACAGCTAACCAGCAAATAGTCAATCATAATGAGATAATAAAAGACACTAAAAACCAGAAAAAGAATTGCGTGGAACAAACTTGGAAATTTCTAGTCAATGAATTTAAAAGTGATATACAAGAATATAATAAAAAGTATTGCGGTTTGGAGAAAGGGATAAACAATTTAGATAAAGAAATTAGTGAAAATCAAGAAAAGATAAAGAAATTAAAAAATGAAATTGGGGAATTAGAAAAAAACATGGTGAGCATAAAGCCCATTGTCAATGAAATCAATACGCTTTTAAAAGGGTATGGATTCACGAATTTTAGTTTGGCATGCACTGAAGATGAAAAATTTTATCGTATTCAAAGAGAAGATGGTCAATTGGTGGGAGAAACACTGAGTGAGGGTGAAGTTACTTTCATCACTTTCTTATATTATTATCATTTAACAAAAGGCTCTTTAAAAGAGAACGATATATCAAAAAATAAGGTTTTAGTGATTGATGACCCCATTTCAAGTTTGGATAGCAATATATTGTTTATAGTGAGTGTTTTAGTTAAGGTTCTTATGAAAGAAACCATGGAAGAAAAAACAAACATCAAGCAAATCATTATACTAACCCACAACACATATTTTTACAAGGAAATTACATTAGAATATGATTTAAAACGCTATCAAGGGAAATATTCTTTTTGGATAATTAAAAAGGATAATAATGTTTCAAAAATTGAAAAATTTGGAGAAAACCCTATTAAAAATTCCTATGAGTTACTATGGCAGGAAGTAAGATGGGCAAAAGAAAAACAAGCAAAAGAAAATAATATTTCTTTGGTATCTTTACAAAATATTATACGAAGAATTATTGAGTATTACTTTAGGATTTTAGGCGGTTTTGAACATAATCATAACTTGAGTGAATGTTTTAAGGATATTAGAGAACAGCAAGTGTGTAACTCTTTCATTTCATGGTTTAATGATGGTTCTCATGGGATTTCAGATGATTTGTTTGTGCAAAGTCAAGATACAAGTATTGAGACATATTTAAAAGTTTTTGAAAATATATTTAAAATAACCGGTCATGAAGCTCATTATAAAATGATGATGGGAATAAAGTAAAAAAACTAAAAACAAGGAATAACATGCGCATCGTATTTATGGGAACGCCGGGGTTTGCTGAAGTGATCTTAAGGGCGTTGGTTGGAAATAAAGACATAGAAGTGGTGGGGCTATTCACGCAGATGGATAAACCTTTTGGGCGTAAAAAGGAATTGAAAGCCCCAGAGACTAAAACATACATTCTAGAAAATCATTTAAATATCCCCATTTTCCAGCCACAAAGTTTGAAAGAGCCTGAAGTCCAAATTTTAAAAGATCTAAAGCCTGATTTTATTGTGGTGGTGGCTTATGGTAAGATTTTGCCTAAAGAGGTTTTAACCATCGCTCCTTGCATCAATTTGCATGCATCGTTATTGCCTAAATACAGGGGGGCTTCGCCTATTCATGAGATGATTTTAAATGACGATAAGATCTATGGCATAAGCACCATGCTTATGGATGTGGGGTTGGATAGTGGGGATATTTTAGAGAGCGCTTCGTTTTTGAGGGAGGAATACTTAGATTTAGACGCTTTAAGTTTAAAATTAGCGCATATGGGGGCAGCCTTACTCCTTTCAACGCTCAAAAATTTCTCTTCCATCACAAGAAAGCCTCAAGATCACGCACAGGCTAGTTTTTGTAAAAAAATCACCAAGGCCGATGGTTTAGTGGGTTTTAAAGACGCTAAAAGCTTGTTTTTAAAATCGCTTGCGTTTAAGAGTTGGCCAGAAATCTTTTTAGAAAACAGCCTTAGACTTTTAGAAGTGGGGTTGGTGGAGAATGAAAAAAGCCACAAGGAAGGCGAGATTTTAGAAATTGATGAAAAAGGCGTTCTTGTAGGTTGCTTGAAGGGTAGCGTGCGTATAGCAAGGTTGCAGGCGGTGGGTAAAAAGCCTTTGAAAGCGAAAGATTATTTGAATGGCAAGCGTTTGAAAATAGGCGGTATTTTGGCATGAGACAATGTGAAAAAAGAGTTTTTGATAGCCTGCCTTCCACGCAAACCTATCTTTTAGAAAAACTCAAAAATAACGAACTCAAAGCCCCCATTTTGATCTTGGCTAAAAACCAAAGCGCCGGGATAGGCAGTAGGGGGAATGTTTGGGAGGGTGTGAAAAGCGCTTTGACTTTTTCGCTCGCTTTAAACGCAAGCGATTTGCCTAACGATTTGCCCATGCAAGCGAACGCTTTGTATTTAGGGTTTTTATTCAAAGAAGTTTTAAAAGAGCTAGGCTCTCAAACCTGGCTGAAATGGCCTAACGACTTGTATTTAGGGGATCAAAAAATAGGGGGCGTGCTGGTTAATGTTTATAAAGGCATGCGGGTGTGCGGCATTGGTGTGAATAGGGTTTCAAAGAAATGGGCATGTTTAGATATTGGCGCGAGCGACGATTTGATTATAGAGGGCTTTTTAAAAAAAATAGAAGAAAATCTGTTTTGGTGGGAAGTTTTAAGTAAGTATGCGTTAGAATTTCACAGAAGCAACTCTTTTAGCTTCCATAATGATTGCAATGAAGCGGTGAGTTTGAAAGATGCGGAATTGTTAGAAGACGGCCGTGTTTGTATTAAAGGTAAGATTTATGATAGGATGTGAGTATGATGAGTGAAATCATTGCAGTGGCTAATCAAAAAGGGGGTGTGGGCAAAACGACAACAGCGGTTAATTTAGCGGCTTCTTTAGCGGCGCATGAAAAAAAAATCTTGTTGATTGATTTTGATCCGCAAGCCAACGCCACTTCAAGCTTGGGTTTTAGGCGCGATAAAATTGATTATGATATTTATCATGTGCTGATTGGCCGTAAGCAAATTTCTCAAGTGATCTTAAAAACCCAAATGCCTTTTTTGGATTTAGTGCCTTCTAATTTGGGTTTGGCCGGGTTTGAAAAAACCTTTTATGACAGCCAAGATGAGAATAAACGAGGCGAACTCATGCTCAAAAACGCCTTAGAGAGCGTGGTGGGGCTTTATGATTATATTATTATTGATTCCCCGCCAGCTCTAGGGCCTCTCACGATCAATTCGCTTTCAGCAGCCCATTCGGTGATCATTCCTATCCAATGCGAATTTTTTGCCCTTGAAGGCACTAAATTATTGCTTAATACCATTAGAATGCTGCAAAAAAGCACGAACCCTAAGCTCAAAATCAGAGGTTTTTTACCCACAATGCATGTCCCTCAACTCAATTTGACCAAAGGGGTTTTAGCGGAATTGTTTAAGTATTTTGACTCAGAGTTTTTTAGAGATTCAACTACAGGAGAGTATATTATGATCCCTAAAAGCGTGAAACTAGCGGAATCGCCTAGTTTTGGTAAGCCCATCTTGCTCTATGATATTAAATCTAATGGCAGTATCGCTTATCAAAAATTAGCTCAAAGCATTCTTCAGGGGTAGTGATGGCAAAAAATAAAGTGTTGGGTAGGGGTTTAGCGGATATTTTCCCTGAAATCAATGAAGTGTATGAGCAGGGTCTATATGAAAGAGCGAATCGGGTTGTGGAGCTTGGTATTGATGAGGTGATGCCTAATCCTTACCAGCCCAGAAAGGTCTTTAGCGAAGATTCTTTAGAAGAATTAGCGCAATCCATTAAAGAACATGGTTTGTTGCAACCGGTTTTAGTGGTGAGTGAGAACGGGCGTTACCATTTGATCGCTGGTGAAAGGCGTTTAAGAGCGAGCAAATTGGCTAAAATGCCTACGATTAAAGCGATTGTTGTGGATATTGAGCAAGAAAAAATGCGTGAAGTCGCTTTGATTGAAAATATCCAGCGAGAAGATTTAAACCCTTTAGAGTTGGCTAGATCGTATAAAGAATTGCTTGAAAGCTATCAAATGACCCAAGAAGAGCTGTCTAAAATCGTTAAAAAATCCAGAGCCCATGTGGCTAATATCATGCGTTTATTGACGCTCTCTTCTAAGGTTCAAAACGCTCTTTTAGAAGAAAAAATCACTTCAGGGCATGCAAAAGTTTTGGTGGGTTTAGATGAAGAAAAGCAAGAATTGATCTTAAATTCCATTATAGGGCAGAAACTCAGCGTGCGCCAGACAGAAGATTTAGCGCGTGATTTTAAAATAAACGCAAATTTTGAAAATAAAAAACATGGTTTTAGGAAACATGGTTTCAGGGAAACCCAAACGCTCATCGCTGAAGATGAATTAGAACGCTTTAATCAAAGTTTGTGGGATCATTACAAGCTTAAAGCGGCTTTGAAAGGGAATAAAATCATTTTACGATGTTATGAAAATTCTCTTTTAGAGGCTTTTATAAAAAAAATGATGTCTTAACGCTTGAATATCCTCAAATTTTAAGCGATTTTTTGTTAAGATAGAGTTAATGTTTTTATAAAAATGCGAGTTTCAAATATTTATTTTGTAGGATTTTAGGAAAGAAATAGGTCATGAATATATCGGTTAACCCCTATTTAATGGCGGTCGTTTTTGTAGTGTTTGTGTTATTGTTGTGGGCGATGAATGTTTGGGTGTATAGGCCTTTGTTGGCTTTTATGGATAACAGACAGGCAGAGATAAAGGATAGCTTGGCTAAAATCAAAACGGATAATGCCCAAAGTGTGGAGATCCGCCATCAAATTGAAACTCTTCTTAAAGAAGCGGCTGAAAAGCGTAGGGAAATGATAGCAGAAGCGATTCAAAAAGCCACAGAGTCCTATGACGCTGTGATCAAGCAAAAAGAGAACGAACTCAATCAAGAGTTTGAAGCGTTTGCAAGGCAATTACAAAATGAAAAACAAGCGCTAAAAGAGCAGTTGCAAGCACAAATGCCGGTGTTTGAATACGAGTTAAACAAGCGTGTGGCTATGGGTTTAGGGAGTTGATGGATGTTTTTAGTTAAAATGGTGTTAGGGTTTTTGATCCTTTTAAGCCCTTTGTGCGCTACTGGATTGGATATTTCACAAACAGATATTATAGAGCGTTCTTTAAATTTTCTCTTATTTGCGGGGATTTTGTGGTATTTTCTGGCTAAAAAACTGCGTTCATTTTTACGCTCTAAAAGCCTTGAAATCTCCAAACGCTTAGAAGAGATTCAAGCCCAACTTAAAGTGAGTAAAGAAAATAAGAAAAGACTCTTAAAAGAATTAGAGCAAGCCAAAGAAAAAGCGGAATTGATTATTTCTGATGCGAATAAAGAAGCTTACACGATCACGCAAAAATACGAATTGCAAACCAAAATGGATGTGGAAAATTTGATCAAAAATTCTAAGGCGTTGATGGATTTAGAAGTTAAAAAGATCAAAAGAGAGCTGGTTGAAAGCGTTTTTAAAGATCTAAGAGAGAGCAAAAAAGTGTCTTTCAATGCGCAAGATTGCGTGAATATTTTGAAACAAAGGCTTTAAATGCAAGATTTAAAAGTGATCGCTAATCATTATACTAAGGCGTTGAAAAACTACACTAAAGGCGATTTAGCGTTATTGGAAGAAATTGTTGTGGGGCTTAAAAATGTGGCAGAAGCCATAAGACGGCACAAACTCAACCAGGTGCTAGCCCATGTTTCTTTAAAAGTTAAAAAAGAGATTGTATTTGAAATCTTAGAAAAAATAACTTCGGCAAAAGCGTGTTCAGTTTTAAAGCCTGTAATGGAAGTGGTGTTAAAAAATAACAAGCTTGATGTGTTGGAATTGATCACTGAAGAGCTGTCTTTTGATTCTAAAAAGACTTTAGAAGCCACGCTTTTAGTCCCAGAAAAGCTTGAAAATAATGAACTAGAAGCCGTGCAGCAAAAATTGCAAGCGCGTTTTAACGCTCCTGTAGAAATCGCTCAAGACACTTGGTCTAAAAAAGGGGTTTCCTTGAGCGTTTCAAGCCTGGATTTAGAAATAGGCTTTTCTAAAGAAGATATTTTAAAGAAAATAGAAAAACAGGTTATTCAATCTATTTAATCAATCTAAGGAGATAAAGATAATGTCCCAACTAAAATTGGAAGAAATCAGCTCGGTTATTGAAGAAAAAATCAAGAATTTTGAACTTGATTGCGATATGGCTGAAGTAGGAAAAGTCGTTTCATACGCTGATGGTGTGGCTAAGGTTTATGGCTTAAATGGTGTGATGTCGTATGAAGTGCTGGAGTTTGAAACAGGGGATAAAGGCGTTGCGGCTAACTTAGAAGAAGATAGCGTTGGCGTGATTGTGTTTGGTTTTGGCAACAATATTAAAGAGGGGACTGGCGTTAAGCGCACGAAGAGTTTGATGAAAGTTCCTGTTGGCGATGCGGTTGTGGGGCGTGTGTTGAACGCTTTGGGTGAGCCTATTGATGGCAAGGGTGAGATAGAAACGAATGAATTTAGTCTCATAGAGCAAAAAGCCCCGGGCATTATGGACAGAAAATCCGTGCATGAGCCTTTACAAACAGGCATTAAAGCCATTGATGCGTTGGTGCCTATTGGGCGCGGGCAAAGGGAATTGATCATTGGGGATAAACAAACCGGTAAAACCACCGTAGCGATCGATGCGATCATTAACCAAAAAGGGCAAAATGTGATCTGTATCTATGTGGCTATTGGGCAAAAAGAATCCACTGTCGCGCAAGTGGTCCGCAAATTAGAAGAATACGGAGCGATGGAATACAGCGTCGTGATCAACGCTTCGGCTTCAGATTCAGCTGCGATGCAATATTTAGCCCCTTATTCAGGTGTGGCTATGGGGGAATACTTTAGAGATCATGCCCGCCATGCCCTAATCATTTATGATGATTTGAGTAAGCATGCTGTCGCTTACAGAGAAATTTCTTTGATTTTGAGAAGACCCCCAGGTAGGGAGGCTTTTCCTGGAGATGTGTTTTATATCCACTCACGGCTTTTAGAAAGAGCGGCTAAACTTTGCGATGAAAAGGGTGCGGGTTCTTTGACCGCGCTCCCTATTGTGGAAACTCAAGCGGGCGATGTTTCAGCCTATATCCCTACGAATATCATTTCTATTACAGACGGACAGATTTTCTTAGAAACGGATTTGTTTTATTCAGGGATCCGCCCGGCTATCAATGTGGGCTTATCGGTTTCAAGGGTTGGAGGGGCCGCTCAAATCAAAGCGACCAAGCAGGTTTCAGGGACTTTGCGCCTGGATTTAGCGCAATACAGAGAGTTGCAAGCTTTCACGCAATTCGCTTCTGATTTAGATGAAGCGAGTAAAAAACAATTAGAAAGGGGGCAACGCATGGTAGAAGTGTTGAAACAAGCCCCTTATTCGCCTTTGCCTATTGAAAAGCAAGTGGTCATTATTTACGCTGGGGCTAAGGGCTTTTTAGATAGCGTGAGCGTGAAAAAAGTCGTGGATTTTGAAGAGCAACTGCACCCTTTCTTGGAAGCAAAATACCCCCAAGTTTTAGAAGAAATCCACACTAAAAAAGCGCTAGATAAGGATTTAGAAGCCATGCTAAGAAAAGTCTTAGAGGAATTTAAGCTCACTTATAGCGAGTAGGAGACGGCTAGAACATGGCGAATTTAAGAGACATTAGAAAGAAAATTGGAAGCGTTAAAAACACGCAAAAAATCACGCATGCGATGAAACTCGTTTCCACTTCCAAGCTAAGAAAGGCTGAAGAAGTTGCAAGAAATTCCAGAGCGTATGCATTGAAGCTAGACGCTGTGTTTGATGATGTGCTATCCAAGATGAAAAATCAAGGGATTGAAGACATTCAAAGCAAGTATTTTAGGGAATTAGAAAGACTTGAAATCAAAAAAGTGGATATTATTTTTATCACAGCCGATAAGGGGCTTTGTGGGGGCTTTAACACCAATACCATTAAAAAAGTTTTAGCATGCACGAATGAATACAAAGAAAAAGACATTAAAGTGCGTTTGCGCGGTATTGGTAAAAAGGGTAATGAGTATTTTAGCTTTAACGGGATAGAGGTTTTAGACAAGATCAATAATTTGAGTTCTATGCCTAATTATGAACGCGCGCAGGAATTCATGAAAAAAGTGGTAGAGGATTATTTGAGTGGGAAAACCGATAAGGTGATTATCATTCATAATGGCTTTAAAAACATGATCACTCAAGAAATAAGAGTCAAAACAATTTTGCCTATTGGGTATAAAATCATCCACCAAAACCCCCAGCCTAGTGAGACGCAAGAGACTATTACTAGTGAGCCAAGCGGGAGTGAAGATGAAATTTTAGACTCTTTGGCAGAAAAATATGTGGAGTATAGTTTATACTACGCTTTGATTGATTCTTTAGCCGCAGAGCATAGCGCTAGAATGCAGGCTATGGATACAGCGACGAATAACGCTAAAGATTTGGTTAAAACTTTAACCATTTCTTATAATAAAGCCAGACAAGAGGCGATTACGACCGAGCTAGTAGAAATCAATGCTGGCGTAGAAGCCCTAAAATAAAAATTACATTAAAATAAGGAGCGATGAAAGCGATGGAAGGTAAAATCATTCAGGTTTTAGGCCCTGTGGTAGATGTGGAATTTGAATCCTATCTGCCGGCGATTTTTGAAGCGTTAGACATTAATTTTGAAGTTAATGGCGTTCAAAAATCTTTAGTTTTAGAGGTGGCAGCCCATTTGGGTGGTAATCGGGTGCGAGCGATTGCTATGGATATGACAGAAGGCTTGGTGCGTAACCAAGCCGTCAAAGCTCGCGGCAAAATGATTGAAGTGCCTGTGGGTGAAGAAGTGTTAGGGCGTATTTTTAATGTTGTGGGCGAGAGCATTGACAATTTAGAGCCTCTTAAGCCGTCCTTAACTTGGCCCATTCACAGAAAAGCCCCTAGTTTTGAGCAGCAAAGCACTAAAACAGAAATGTTTGAAACCGGTATTAAAGTCATTGACTTGCTCGCGCCTTATTCTAAGGGCGGTAAAGTAGGCTTGTTTGGTGGGGCTGGCGTAGGCAAAACGGTGATCATTATGGAGCTTATCCATAATGTGGCTTATAAACATAACGGGTATTCGGTGTTTGCAGGTGTGGGGGAACGCACCAGAGAAGGGAACGATCTGTATTTTGAGATGAAAGAAGGGGGCGTTTTAGACAAAGTCGCGCTGTGCTATGGGCAAATGAATGAGCCACCAGGCGCGAGAAACCGCATCGCATTCACCGGCTTGACGATGGCGGAGTATTTTCGTGATGAAAAGGGCTTAGATGTGTTGATGTTTATTGACAACATCTTTAGATACGCTCAAAGCGGTGCAGAAATGAGCGCGCTATTAGGCCGTATCCCTTCAGCCGTAGGGTATCAGCCCACGCTAGCCGGGGAAATGGGGAAACTTCAAGAGCGTATCGCTTCCACTAAAAATGGCTCTATCACTTCGGTTCAAGCGGTGTATGTGCCAGCAGACGACTTGACTGATCCAGCCCCTGCTTCGGTATTCGCTCATTTAGATGCGACTACGGTATTGAATAGAAAGATCGCTGAAAAAGGGATTTATCCGGCGGTGGATCCTTTGGATTCCACTTCAAGGATTTTAAGCCCTCAAATGATCGGCGAGAAGCATTATGAAATCGCTACCGGTATCCAGCAGGTTTTGCAAAAATACAAGGATTTGCAAGATATTATTGCGATTTTGGGCTTAGACGAATTGAGCGAAGAGGATAAAAAGATTGTTGAGAGGGCCAGAAAAATTGAGAAGTTTTTATCCCAGCC
>NZ_AKHP02000064.1:0-11912 GCF_000296015.2 Helicobacter pylori FD535 | reverse complement strand
AAGAAGCCAATAAAACCCCGGATAAACCCGAAAAAGTTTGGCGCATTCAAGCAGGAAGAGGCTTTAATGAATTCCCTAACAAGGAATACGACTTATACAAATCCCTTTTATCCAGTAAGATTGATGGAGGTTGGGATTGGGGGAATGCCGCTAGGCATTATTGGGTCAAAGGCGGGCAATGGAACAAGCTTGAAGTGGATATGAAAGACGCTGTAGGGACTTATAAGCTCTCAGGGCTAAGAAACTACACCGGTGGGGATTTAGATGTCAATATGCAAAAAGCCACTTTACGCTTGGGCCAATTCAATGGCAATTCTTTCACAAGCTTTAAGGATAGCGCCGATCGCACCACAAGAGTGGATTTCAACGCTAAAAATATCTCAATTGATAATTTTGTAGAAATCAATAATCGTGTGGGTTCTGGAGCCGGGAGGAAAGCCAGCTCTACGGTTTTAACTTTGCAAGCTTCAGAAGGGATCACTAGCGATAAAAACGCAGAAATTTCTCTTTATGATGGCGCCACGCTCAATTTGGCTTCAAACAGCGTTAAATTAATGGGTAATGTGTGGATGGGCCGTTTGCAATACGTGGGAGCGTATTTGGCCCCTTCATACAGCACGATAAACACTTCAAAAGTGACAGGGGAAGTGAATTTTAACCACCTCACTGTGGGCGATAGAAACGCTGCTCAAGCAGGCATTATCGCTAGTAACAAGACTCATATTGGCACATTGGATTTGTGGCAAAGCGCGGGGCTAAACATTATTGCCCCCCCAGAAGGCGGCTATAAGGATAAACCTAATAATACCCCTTCTCAAAGTGGCGCTAAAAACGACAAAAATGAAAGCGCTAAAAACGACAAACAAGAGAGCAGTCAAAACAATAGTAACACTCAGGTCATTAACCCACCCAATAGCGCGCAAAAGACAGAAATTCAACCCACGCAAGTCATTGATGGGCCTTTTGCTGGCGCCAAAGACACGGTGGTCAATATCAACCGCATCAACACTAACGCTGATGGCACGATTAGAGTGGGAGGGTTTAAAGCTTCTCTCAGCACGAATGCGGCTCATTTGCATATCGGCAAAGGCGGTATCAATCTGTCCAATCAAGCGAGCGGGCGCTCTTTGTTAGTGGAAAATCTAACCGGGAATATCACCGTTGATGGGCCTTTAAGGGTGAATAATCAAGTGGGCGGTTATGCTCTTTCAGGCTCAAGCGCGAATTTTGAGTTTAAGGCTGGTGCGGATACCAAAAACGGCACAGTTACTTTTAATAACGATATTAGTTTGGGAAGATTTGTGAATTTAAAAGTGGATGCCCACACAGCTAATTTTAAAGGTATTGATACTGGTAATGGTGGTTTCAACACCTTAGATTTCAGTGGCGTTACAAACAAAGTCAATATCAACAAGCTCATTACAGCTTCCACTAATGTGGCCATTAAAAACTTCAACATTAATGAATTGGTGGTTAAAACCAATGGTATAAGCGTGGGGGAATACACTCATTTTAGCGAAGATATAGGCAGTCAATCGCGCATCAATACCGTGCGTTTGGAAACTGGCACTAGGTCAATCTATTCTGGCGGTGTTAAATTTAAAAGCGGTGAAAAACTGGTTATCAATGATTTTTACTACGCCCCTTGGAATTATTTTGACGCTAGAAATATTAAAAATGTTGAAATCACTAACAAACTTGCTTTTGGACCTCAAGGAAGCCCTTGGGGCACGGCAAAACTTATGTTTAATAATCTAACCCTAGGTCAAAATGCGGTCATGGATTATAGCCAATTTTCAAATTTAACCATTCAAGGGGATTTCACCAACAATCAAGGCACTATCAATTATTTGGTCCGAGGCGGGCAAGTAGCCACCTTGAATGTAGGCAATGCAGCAGCTATGTTATTTAATAATAATGTGGATAGCGCGACTGGGTTTTACCAACCGCTCATGAAGATTAACAGTGCTCAAGATCTCATTAAAAATAAAGAACATGTCTTATTAAAAGCGAAAATCATCGGTTATGGCAATGTTTCTGCGGGCACTAACAGCATTAGTAATGTTAATCTAATAGAGCAATTCAAAGAGCGCCTAGCCCTTTATAACAACAACAACCGCATGGATATTTGTGTGGTGCGAAATACTGATGATATTAAAGCATGCGGGACGGCTATCGGCAATCAATCCATGGTGAATAACCCTGACAATTACAAGTATCTTATCGGTAAGGCATGGAAAAATATAGGGATCAGCAAAACGGCTAACGGCTCTAAAATTTCGGTGCATTATTTAGGCAATTCTACGCCAACTGAGAATGGTGGCAATACCACAAATTTACCTACAAACACCACCAACAAGGCGCGTTTCGCTAGCTACGCTCTCGTGAAGAACGCTCCTTTCGCTCGTTACAGCGCCACTCCTAATTTAGTCGCTATCAATAAGCATGATTTTGGCACCATTGAAAGCGTGTTTGAATTGGCTAACCGCTCTGGCGATATTGACACGCTTTATGCTAACTCAGGCACTCAAGGCAGGGATCTCCTACAAACCTTATTGATTGATAGCCATGATGCGGGTTATGCCAGAACAATGATTGATGCGACAAGCACTAATGAAATCACCAAGCAATTGAATACGGCCACTACCACTTTAAACAACATAGCCAGTTTAGAGCATAAGACAAGCGGCTTACAAACTTTGAGCTTGAGTAATGCGATGATTTTAAATTCTCGTTTAGTCAATCTCTCCAGGAGGCACACCAACAATATTGACTCGTTCGCCCAACGCTTACAAGCTTTAAAAGACCAAAAATTCGCTTCTTTAGAAAGCGCGGCAGAAGTGTTGTATCAATTTGCCCCTAAATACGAAAAACCCACCAATGTTTGGGCTAACGCTATTGGAGGAACGAGCTTGAATAATGGCGGCAACGCTTCATTGTATGGCACAAGCGCCGGCGTAGACGCTTACCTTAATGGGGAAGTAGAAGCTATTGTGGGCGGGTTTGGAAGCTATGGTTATAGCTCCTTTAGCAATCAAGCGAACTCTCTTAACTCTGGAGCCAATAACACTAATTTTGGCGTGTATAGCCGTCTCTTTGCTAACCAGCATGAATTTGACTTTGAAGCTCAAGGGGCGCTAGGGAGTGATCAATCAAGCTTGAATTTCAAAAGCGCTTTATTGCGAGATTTGAATCAAAGCTATAATTACTTAGGCTATAGCGCTGCAACAAGAGCGAGCTATGGTTATGACTTTGCGTTTTTTAGGAACGCTTTGGTGTTAAAACCAAGCGTGGGCGTGAGCTATAACCATTTAGGTTCAACCAACTTTAAAAGCAACAGCGCCAATCAAGTGGCTTTGAAAAATGGCGCAAGCAGTCAGCATTTATTCAACGCTAGCGCTAATGTGGAAGCGCGCTATTATTATGGGGACACTTCATACTTCTATATGAATGCTGGAGTTTTACAAGAGTTCGCTAACTTTGGTTCTAGCAATGCGGTGTCTTTAAACACCTTTAAAGTGAATGCCGCTCGCAACCCTTTAAATACCCATGCCAGAGTGATGATGGGTGGGGAATTGAAATTGGCTAAAGAAGTGTTTTTGAATTTGGGCTTTGTTTATTTGCACAATTTGATTTCCAATATAGGCCATTTCGCTTCCAATTTAGGAATGAGATATAGTTTCTAAATACTGATCTAAATACCGCTCTTAAACCCATGCTTTGGCATGGGGTGGATTTAAGAAGTGTAGATCTTTGGGACTTTGATCTCATGTTTTATTTGGTTTATCATCTCTTTCATGCTAATGTGTTATCAACAAACCAACCCCTAAGGGATTAGCCTTTAAAATAAACTCCACTAACGCAAACAAAAATACTCTAGCTTTTTAAAAATCTTAAACAAAACATATTGTATAAGAAATTTTTTATTCAGCCTAGTGTTTAAAAATTCAAAAAAATTCTTTTTGTTGTGGTTATTAATCTCAGTAAAAGTTTCAATTTGACCCGCTAAATTTTCAAAAACTAAAGAATCAAAAGAAGTTTTAAAAGCTACTTGATGCCATTCTTGAGAATACGGGTAGCTAAAATGTTTCCAAGGCTTTTCATCAGCATAAAAATGCAACATGCAAACATCAGATTTTTTGGGTATCATTCTCGTCCCCACCATGCGTGGATGGACATTATACTTGCAAAGTATTTCTAAAATACACCCTTGGCAAACAAGCACAAATAAATCTTGCTCTGGCAACAAAAGCCCTTCATCTCTTGTTTTAAAAAAATCAATCAGTTTTTCTTCCAAATGACACTCCCTCCACAACGCCAAATTGACCAACATAAAACCTACATTAAAAGGGTTTTCATATAAAATTTCTACTTCTTGAAAGGTTAGGCTTTTATGATTGAGTTTAACACCCATTCCCTTAGACCAATTAAGACGAGACAAAAACAAATCGTTAGCGCTATGAATATCAATCAATGAATAGTCTTCTTTGGTCGCTCCAAAATACTCTCCATCCATAGGGATAAAAAAGCTCTCGCTAATATCGCCCACAAACAAAGTGTCCACATCAAACATGATAATTTTTTCATATTGAGGAAAAATACTCGCTAGCAGCAAACGGCATAAAATCATTTTAGAAAAACGCTTTTGAGCAAAAGAATTGAGTCTTAAGAAAAGTTTAGAAATCAATTTAAAAGGATAAGCATCATTCTTTGAAATATCACAAAATTCCATACCAGAAAACGCGCTAAAGGGGGCTATAGTTCGCTTTAATTTTTCTACATTTTCAGCGCTCAAACTATCCACTAAACAATGGATTTGATAAAAAAGTTTTACCCCATTTCTTTCTTGCTTCGCACAAGAAAGCATGGAGTATAAACTCACAGCAGCAGGGATGCAATAATTATTGTCAAAAGCTACTACTATAGGGATAGTCTGAAATGGGGGGGGGGGTAACAGATGCGCTAATTTTCATATAAAATCCTTGAAAATAAAAATAGATAAAACATTATAACTCAAAATTCTCTATTCTCAAACTCTACAACGCATACACGACAAGCTTGTTATCATGCCAGATCGCTTCTAAGGGCGTGTCATAGAGCGCGCTTAAATTGTGTGAAGTCATAGCGATTGGCGTGGAAGCTTGCAAAAAAAGTTTTTTATCTTTGAGCATGACCACATGCGTGGAGTGCCTGGCAACCAAATTGGGATCATGGATATTGACTAAAACGCTCAATTCTCGTTTTTTCATCTCATCTTTAATCGCATCAAAAAAAAGGGCTTGGTTTTTTAAATCTAAAGCGCTCGTAGGTTCATCCAGTAACAATAAGGGCGTTCTTTGCAACAAACTTCTGGCTAAAAGCACCATTTGCCTTTGGCCGCCGGACAAATCATTAATGCCTTGATCTTTTAAGGATTCTAAATCCAAGCGCTCTAAAACGCTAGTCGCTTCTTTAATGTGCTTGGCTTTAGGCATAGCGAACAAGTTCAAATGCGTCGCTTTCCCCATTAAGACAAAATCCAGCACGCTGAAATTAAACGCATAAGATTCCACTTGGGGGATATAAGCGATCAGTTTAGCTTTTTCATAAGGCTTTAAGGGTAAAATATTTTTGTTACACGCTTTAATTTCGGTTTCTTCTAAAGGCTTTAAAAGCCCTAAAAGGCATTTTAAAAGCGTGGTTTTACCCGAGCCATTAGGCGCTAAAATACTGGTAATGCTGTTTTTTGGCACGCTAAAACTCAATTTATCCAAAATGAGTTTTTGAGAATATTTAAAAGACAGGTTTTTAACTTCTAAGACCATCACACCCCCCTAGTCCTGAATAAAAGCCACAAGAAGAAAGGCGCTCCTAAAACGCTTGTCGCAATGCCCACCGGTAAATCATAGGGGGTAATGGTTTTAGCCACCACATCCGCTAAAAGCAAGAAAAACGCTCCCATTAACAAAGAGCTTAAAAGCAGTTTTTGTAAATTTGCTCCAAAAAACAACCTCGCTACATGCGGAATGACTAACCCAATCCAGCCAATCGTTCCGGACACGCTCACCGCTAAAGCGCTCGCAACGCTCACGCACACCAAACAAAGCGATCGCAACAGCACGGGATTAATCCCCAAACTCAAACTTTGCGCATCGCTCAAGCTCAATAAATTAATACGCCACCTTAACAAAAAAAGCGGGATAAAGCCTAGAGATAGCCCTATGAAAGCGATCAAGCAATCCTTATAACTGCTCAAAGACAAGCTCCCTAAAAGCCACACGACAATCGCTTGCGCTTTTTGGGGGATCACAAAGAATTTTATCGCTCCAGCTAAGGCGCTTAAAAACGCGCTCAACACCACCCCTGAAAGCACCAACGAAAGGACGGAATTGCCTAAAACCCTATTCATCGCTAAGACAGCAAGGCTGGCTAAAATCGCCCCAAAAAACGCTAAAATCGCAATGTTAGACTCCACTACCGCTATCGCCATCGCCACGCCTAACATCGCCCCGCTAGAAATCCCTAATAAAAAGGGATCCACTAAGGGGTTTCTAAAAATCGTTTGCATCACCACCCCACTCCCAGACAAACTCGCTCCCACCAGGAGTGCTAAAATCACTCGTGGTAGTCGTATTTCTAAAATAATAATACTTAAAGAGCTCAGTTCTTCGTTGTGTAAAAAGTGGTTTTTCACATTAAGGCACACTTCTTGCCATTCTTCCAAACTCAAGGACTCCCCTCCAAACAACAGCACCACCACCGCTAAAATCACGCAAGCTAAGGCGATATGATAGGTTTTAAGCATCACGCTTCCTTTTAAGAACGATTAATCTGAACAAAGAATCATACCAGCTACTCGGGAGGATTTGATACAACGCTAGCAACAATTGGGTTTTTAAGCCGATCAAATAACGAGCCTTGATTTTTTGACTCATGCTAAGAAAAACGATTTTTTGCGCCACGGCTTTAGGGCTTAGGGCGTTTTGATACACGCCAGAATAAAAGCTTTTAGCCGCATTCACTTCTAACGCATAAAGGCTATCTTCGCTCTCAAAATTCTCAACTGAAAAAGCGGTTTTTTCCCAGTTGCTTTTCACCGGGCCTGGCTCAATCAAACACACTTGAACGTTAAAGGGTTTAAGCTCTAAACGCAAGGCATCGCTATAAGCCTCTAGGGCATGCTTACTCGCGCTGTAATGGCCTAAAAAGAGCATGCTCACACGCCCTGCGATGGAAGAAAGATTGAAAATCTTAGAGTAGGGCTTGTTTTTTAATAAGGGCAAACAAAACTGCACCACTTCACAAAGGGCGAAAAAATTCACGCCAAATTGCTTTTTAACTTCTTCAATGGGCGTGTCTTCTACGCTCCCAAACACCCCATAACCGGCGGAATTGATCAAAACATCGCAATGATCTTCTTTAGCGCTAATGTTTGAAAACGCTTCTTTTAAAGCGTTAGAATCGCTCACATCAACATCAATGCTCTCGCATAACGCATGGTTTAACGCTACGCACAAAGTCGCATGCCTAGAGAGCGCATAGACTTTATACCCTTGATCTAACAACATTAACGCGCACTCCAACCCAATCCCAGAACTCGCCCCGGTGATAATTGCCACCTTTTGGCTTTCTTTTTTCTCGCCCATTATCTAACGCCAACTCTCTTATTATTTTTATAATTCCTCTAATATTCACTTAATATTACTTAATTTTTACTAATATATAGTTCTTGGAATGTTTTTTACAAAAGACATTTTTAACACCAATTTTAATTAAGGAGAAACAATGCCTCAAATACAATCATCGCATTCTAGCCATTTTGATTTTACTATAGACACAGCGGATCGCACTAAATTATTGATGAGCTATCTGGTTGTGCCTACCACCGCTAATTTCAACAATGTCATGCATGGGGGGGAATTATTGAATTTGTTGGATAAAGTGGCTTACGTGTGTTCGACTCGTTATTGCGCTAAAGGAACGGTCACTTTAAGCGTGGATGGGGTTACTTTTAAATACCCCATTCCTGTAGGGAATTTGCTCACTTTTTTAGCCAGCATCAATTATGTGGGCAACACCTCGTGCGAAGTGGGGATTAAGGTTTTGAGCGAAGATATTAAAACTCGTGAAATCACGCACACTAATTCATGCTATTTCACCATGGTGGCTGTAGAAAATGGCAAACCCACCCCCATGCCTAAATACGAGCCTAAAACAGAGGTTGAAATCCGCCGTTATGAAGGGGCTTTGAAGCGTAGGGAAATGCGCACACGAGGGTATTTGAAAAGCGGGAAACACGAGGGTATTTAAAAAGCAAAAAAAGCGTAAGCGGTGTTTTAAATTTTACCCCTAAAAAGGGGGTAGTTGGTTGAGCGGTTGGTTTAAGCGTTATAAGTTGCGGACGGCTTAAAACAGCTCGCTATGACTGCCTAGTCTTACTAAAACAAGCTCACCACCTTTCACTAAAGCAATAAATCCGGTTTTAGGTGGCATTCTCTAAAATTTTTTAAACCGCCTTTGAGCGGGTGGTCTTTGTATTGGGGAGCTAGGGGTTGCTCTTTGGCTAAATTTTCAACCACTTTATATAAAAGCTTTAAATCAAACCCGTTTTTAACAAGAATTTTAAGATCCTTATCAAATTTTTTACTGGTTTCAATCATCAGCATTTTTAAATCTTAAGTTTTCACAATGCTTTTTAAAATCCTCTATGCTTTTAAAACAAAGGTGGTTCTTGGTATCTTTAGCCCTTGCTAAGATTTCTCGCTCTTCTTCTATGGTGTATCCGTTTTCGGTTAAATGGAGCACTTTAAATTGGAGCGCTTTTTTGATTCTTTGTTTTTGAGCTTGGATTTCCTTCAATTTTTCTAACGCTCTTTTTTGTTTGGTCTTGATAGAATTTAAAAAGTTAAAAAGCTGTTTTTCGCTGTATTGGGTGTAGTCTTTTTCTGCGGTGGTGTTAGGCATGTTTATTCCTTTTTTAACAATACCAGCTCATTATAGCGCAAGCGATTTGGTTTAAGCATTATAAGGGGTTTGGGTGGATTAAAACAGATCGCTATGACTGCATGAGTCATAAAAAAGCGTTGCTTTTCACTCTATAAGTGCCAAGAATTTTAAAGATTTGGCTAAACACTAGGATTTCACAATCTCAGTGAAATCGCTAAAGTCCTCTACCTTAAACGCTCTAATGTCCCTAACAGACTTTTTAAACCACTCAATTTGAGAGAGTTTATTGATCGCTTTATAGACTTGCGCTAGAGTGTTTTCTCTAGAATAATTAACATAAACGCTCCCTTGAGTCCATTCAAACCCTAATAGCTCTAATTCTTGCCTTAAATCATCATAGGCTTTATTGTAGGGTTCTCCGTATTCTTTTTTTAAAATCTCAATCTTTAAATCAAACGCTAAAGCATACATTTTCAAAACCTTTACTATTTTCTCTTTTTAACTCGTTTGTAAGATCATCTAAACTATCAATTTGAGTGAGATTAACCCCATTTAACGCATCTCTCATGGCTTGTTGCGTTTGAATGTTTGGGATCTCATGCCCCAAACAACAATCTCTCTTATCATCAAAAGCTTGGCTGATTTTTCGCTCTAATTGATGGATTAAGTTAAAAAGCTGTTTTTCGCTATATTGGGTGTAGTCTTTTTCTGCGGTGGTGTTAGGCATGCTTATTCCTTTTTTAAAAATACCAGCTCATTATAGCGCAAGCCGATAGAGCGGGATTAAAAAGGTTAGAAAAAAACTTAAAGATTAAAAAGCGAAAGCAGTGGGGATTGGCAAAAAGAAAAAAATCAAACCCCCAAAAAAAAGAGCTTTAAAAAAAGAGAGTTTTAAAAAAAGAAAGCTTCAAAAAAAACCCCCCTAAAAAGGGAGTTCTACAAAAGCTTTAGTAAGCGAACACGTAATTCAAATACACGCTATAAAGCCTGCGGTATTTGAGTTCAGCCCCCATGAAAGAATAGTAATTGGTGTTAATGGTGGGGATTTTCACGCCTAGCTCAATGCCATGCTGAGCCGCATGATCGCTGCCTTTTTTCTTAGATCTGGCTAAATTCATCCTCACCCCCATGTTGAACAAGAATTGGAAATTCGCCACATTCATTTTAGCGTTATAGACGTTATTCACGGTGGCTAAATTCACATACTCAGAATTAAGCCATGAAGTGCCCGCTAACGCAATCCCGCCAAAAAGCCCCACAGAAAGCTTGTTGTTTTTGCCTAAGAAATTGGTGGCTTTATCGTTGATGAAGTTATAAAGCGCGTCCGCTCCAAAACCATAAGTCCATACGTCAGAAGCCGAGTTGAAGAAGCTGGATTTGATGAACGCATGGTTGTAGTCAAAAAAGCCGTAATACCTAGCGCCCCATTTTCTTTTTTGGCCAAAGAATTGCTTGTAACCCACCTGAATACCGATCCCATTCATCGCGCCGTTGTTGGTTTGAGAACTGACGATGCCCATTTTCCTAAAGGGGTTACGCCCTAATTCTTGGTTGATGGTTTGGATCTGGTTGTAAGAATTTTGATTGAGGTAGTAATTGGTTTCTATGCCTTGAGGGCTATAAGGATTTTTCTTTTGGCTCACCACATTTTGCAAGCTTTGCGCATTAGGGACCTTTGAGAGCGCGGTGGTGATGCTGTTATAAGTATTCCCTAATTCATTGTATCGGGATTTGAAATTCACTAAAGTGTCAGCGATATTCTCTGCTTGCTGTATTTGCTGCTCTTGAGTGCCAAAGTGAGCGATGCTGTTGTTTAAATTCGTTATGGTTTGTTCCACATAGGCACAGCCGGAAGCGAAAGTTTGAGTGGTCACTGTGCCTGGAGCTGAACCTTGTGTGGCGCCAGTGCCAGCTGTTGAGGGGTTGTTGCATGTGGCTAAAAAGTCTTTAACAAAATGTTGAAGATTCCCGGTAATATTGCTAGGGTTAATGGTTTGCCCCACTTGATTAGCTAAATTGAGCATTTTGGCTTGCGCTTGAGCGTTAGCGAGCATGCCTTGCGCAAAACTGGCGTCCGTGAAAGGGTTGAAAGGCTTGCCATTATTATTGCCTACCGGAGTGGATTGTTCATGGCTGTTGATGACATTCGTTTGATTGACAAGCTCTTGCGCGTCCGTGATCATCTTTTGGATCGCGCTGATTTCTTCTGAAAAAGCGCCGCATATTTTCCCAGTAGTAGTAGTGAATTTTGGGGCGTTAGGCGCACTACTATTATTAGCACGGAAAAACGGGCATGCCGTGTTGATGGTGTTAATGAGCGTGCTCGCTTGCGCTAAGAGCGCTTGAGCGCTATCAGGCACACCGTTCAATTGGTTGGTGATTTCGGTGTAGGAGACATGTGATGTATTACTAGGCACTCCGCTATCAACGACTTTTGAACTGATCGTGGTGATCACGCTTTTGCCGTCTATGGTTTGGGTTTCCATCTTGGATCCGTTTTGTTGTTTCACTCCAGTTATGAAGCAGTTATTATTCCCTACCCCTGAGCAAGTGTAGCTGTAGGTTACATTGACCTTGCCGTTGTTTTCTTTGAGCGCTGGTAAGCCTTGTTTTAAAGCCGTTTGGAGGATTTGATAGGCTTCGTTAAGCTTTTTAAAATTCTCAATGCTCATAGGGCCGTAGTATCCAGGCACATACCCGTTCAAAGAACAAGTGATGGAAGTGGATCGATACCCTGGCTCGTTGTTGAAGATGGTGGTTGAAGAGGTGCTTTTTTGGCCATTGGCGTTACCCCCGCATTGCGTAACATAGCCCACGACATTCCAAAACCCTACCGCCGCGTTGATCGCTAAAAGCACGGCTTGATACGCCGGGGAGTTGGCTTTATCGCCGATCAAATTCTTCGCGCTCGCGCCCAGATTTTCACGAACTGCGTTAATCGCGCTCGGATCAGCGGACAATTTGATAAGGGTGTTTAGGGTGCTGTA
>NZ_AKHP02000065.1:0-6680 GCF_000296015.2 Helicobacter pylori FD535 | reverse complement strand
TTGTAACTTCGCAAGCTTTTCGGCTTTGGCTTGTTCTAAAGGGCTTAAATTTTTAGCTTCTTGTGTGGTTTTGTTATGTAATTCTGTATTTTTTGATAAATCCTCTTGACTTTTTAGGGGTTTTTGTGTAGGATTCTCTGTAGCACCACTATAGGAACTCAACCTATGGCACACCTTCGCATCAGCGTTGAGTGAGGTGCTTGAAAATTCTTTATAAACTTCATTATTTTTATAACTCCCATTGTTCTTGAACATTGTTTTTAAAACTAATTCATTTTTCTTATTGATCGCTTGCTCTACCACTACCGCATAGCCATTAACTTGTTTAAACGCCGTTATAGCTTCTTGATCGTATTTGTCTAAAGTTCTAAGAATTGCATCGGCGTTATTAACGATATATCTATAATTAGCTATATCTTCGTAAGTAATAGGGATTTCTCCATTCCTAACATTAACAGAATTAACGCCATGCCTTTTGAGTATATGAGCGATAGCATCATGATCTAAACTCGCTCTTATGTTTTTAGGGTGTTTAAAGTTAGCGTCAGCTAAAAGTTCTAATTCTTTGTTAGAGGCTTTTTCTATAATCATTTTCTTGTTGTTTTTGTGTAGAAATTCAACAATTTCAGGGTTTAGGTTATTAGTTCCAAAAGTGATCGCATCTCTCCCGCTTGTAGGGATTTCTGCGTTATTTAATAGCGCTTTGATTTGATCGTTAGTGAGTTTTTCATTAGAAAAATCAAACGCTTTCTCTTTGATTTCTTCGCTCGCTTGTTTGACGCCGTTATTAAGCTCTTCAATGATTTTAAGCGTGTTGTTGCTAAAGCTTGCTTTTTGTGCTCGTTTCTAACTGCTTGCCAGGTTTTTAGTGATGGAATACTAAAAACCTTTTTTAAGAGCACAGTTGTTGTAAGGCTTCTTTAATCGCTGCTTCTATGCTGAGATTGGGTTTTAGGGTTTTTAACACTTTATTGATTTCGGTGCTTTTAAAGCCCAAACTCTCTAGGGCTAAAAAGACTTCATTGCGCGCAGGGCTTGTTTCATCTTGAATGAAAAAGCCAATGAGATCCACCATGATCTTATCAGCGAGCTTTTTGCCAATGCCTGGGACTTGCTGGAGTCTTTTGACTTCTTTAGCAGCGATAATGTTTTCAAATTCATTCGGCGAAAAGCTTGAAAGAATGGCTAAAGCGATACGCCCCCCTACCCCATTGATTTTTAAAAGCCTTTCAAAGAGGATTTTTTCGCTCTCTTCTAAAAACCCGTATAAAAGATGCGCATCTTCTTTAATTACTTGTAAGATTTTCAAACGCGCCTTTTGACCCGCTTGAAGCAAAGCGGAAGTGCGCATAGAAACTTGCACCCCATAAACCACCCCTTGCGCTTCTATATGCGCTTCTAAAGCAGAGATTTTTTCCACAACCCCTATCAAACCCACTATCATTTTATCCCTTTTTTATCTCTTGTTCTAGCCTTTTATCGCGCTTTTAGGGACTTTTTTGATTTTGTGATCTTCATAGATCACATTCACGCTTTCATTATGGCTTAGCATGGCGCTTAAGTTGCTCACTTTAGGGTAATTGCGATGGTAGATCACGATATTTTCTTGCTTGAAAGGGTTTTTAGTCATAACGCTTGCATGCTGGAAGCTGTTTTCTATGCTAATGAGTTTAGCGTAACATTCGTTATTGATTTTTTGCAATTCTAGCATTTGGGCTTTTAAGATTTTCAAACGCTTTAAAGCAAACACAAACTCGCTATAAGCGTCTTTCACGCTTTCTTGTTGCATTAAAGAGCGTTTGATCTCTTCAGTGGCGTTTTTAAGCTTTTCCATGATGGCTTGATGGTTTTTGACTAAATGGTTTAAGGACTGGTGCTGAGCGATGATTTTTTTGGATTTTAACCCTAATGCATTGAGTTTTTGTTTAGCGGCTTTCAATTCCTCTTGATTTTCTCGCCCCCCAAAAGCGTAAAAAATAAAGCGGTTGCCATTGCCATCTACCTCATCAATCAAACATTGCTTGGAAAAATACAGCTTGTTATCGCTTTTAAGCTTTTCTAAAGCGATTTCTTTCGCATAGACCACGCTCCCCGCGCTCGCTTCCACTTTAACGCTATTGGCATACACCTTAGCGCGCTCTAAATACTTGCACTCAAACTCTTTAGCGTAGCACACGCCCTTATGGTTAGTGATACGCGCTTTATTGGCATAGACATAGCTTTCAGGGTGGATTTGCCCCTCTATAGTAATTTCTTTAGCCACTAAGATCACATTCTTGCCCACATTGCCCTTAATGTTAATCGCGCTCGCTTCTAAAATGAGGTTAGAATCGATCGCATCGCTCAATTCGTCTTTAGCTTGAATCTCTAAAACCAGCCCGCTTTCCACTCCCCCTAAAAGATTAGGCGTTTCAATGGACTTGATCCCGTTTTTAAAAATAAAATTTTGCTTAGAAACCAAACGCCCTTTTTCCATTTTAACCCCTTGTAAGGCTTTGGAGTAATACACTAAAGCGTTATTTTCTTCTCTTTCTTCAAAAGCGTTTTTGTCATGCCCTATAGGGGTGGGCGAATTGGCAACTTTAGGCAATTCAATATAAAGGCCTTTAAGGTTACGGCCGTCTCTGCCTTGTTTGGGGTAATTAACGCAAGCGACTTTTTGATTTTCTTTAGCGATATAATCATTTTCTTTAACCAACGATTCTTCTTGATCGCTTAAAAAAATGGTATGGGTTGGAAGGTATTCTTCTTCTAATAAAAAATGGGGTTGTTCTTCTACATTAGGGATAAAGGTTGGAGAAGCGTATAAAATAAAGCTCTTATTTTGGGCTTCTTTTTTATATTCTCTTAATTCCGTTTTTAAATTTTCATACATTTGTGGAAAGTGGCGAAACACCACGCCCTCAAAGGCTAAACGCTCTTTAATATACGCAAACATTTCTTGGTAATGCTCTTCAGTGTCTAGGACAATAAAACACTCGTCTAGAATGATTTCTATTTTACTCAAATTTTCATCCACTTCCACTTCAAAAAAGCGCTTATAAGCGTTTGATTTGATTTTAATGTCGTGGGTTTGATAAAGGGTTAGCTCTTTTTTTTCATAGTATTCATCTTCTTCTAATTGTTGCAATTCCCCACCAAAAGCCTCACTAAAATCGTCTTTAGCGCTGTTTTTGATAAAAATAGAAGTTTTTAAAATCTCAAACCACAGATCTTCTGTTTGTAATTTATTTTCAGCGGCCGCTTTTTTTAATTCTTTTTGAATGTCTTTACACCGCTCAACTTTTATAGGGGCAAAATGCTCCAAGCTCATTTTTTAATCCTTAAATGGTATAATATAAGAATTTGAAAAAAGGAATATGCTAACAAAAAAACGCTGAAAATTAGGTAATAAATACGACTAGTATGCTAAAAAAAATATTTTTAACCAATAGCTTAGGGATTTTATGCTCTAGGATTTTTGGCTTTTTACGGGATTTGATGATGGCTAACATTCTAGGGGCTGGGGTGTATAGCGATATTTTCTTTGTGGCTTTCAAATTGCCTAATTTATTCAGGCGTATTTTTGCGGAGGGCTCTTTTTCACAAAGCTTTTTACCGAGCTTCATACGAAGTTCCATTAAGGGGAGCTTTGCGAGTTTGGTGGGGCTTATTTTTGGTGGCGTTTTATTGGTATGGTGCTTACTAGTGGCATTAAACCCCTTATGGCTGACCAAACTCCTCGCTTACGGCTTTGATGAAGAAACGCTCAAACGATGCGCCCCTATTGTAGCGATCAATTTTTGGTATCTTTTGTTGGTGTTCATTACCACTTTTTTAGGCGCACTCTTGCAATACAAACACAGCTTTTTTGCCAGCGCTTATAGCGCAAGCTTACTCAATTTATGCATGATTTTAGCCCTTTTGATTTCTAAAGACAAATCGCATTTAGAAGCGTTGTATTATTTGAGCTATGGCGTGCTTTTAGGGGGCGTGGCTCAAATTTTATTGCATTTTTATCCTTTAGTCAAATTGGGCTTATTGAATTTATTGTGGAAAGGATTTTTGAGCTTTAAGACTAAAAACGCGCTCAAAAAAGAATACCGCTCTAAAAGGGCTAAAAAAGATCTAAAAGGGTTTTTCAAGCAATTCCTCCCTAGCGTCTTAGGCAATTCTAGCGCTCAGATCGCTTCTTTTTTAGACACCACGATCGCCTCTTTTCTGGCGAGCGGGAGTGTGTCTTATTTGTATTACGCTAATAGAGTCTTCCAGCTCCCTTTAGCTTTATTTGCCATCGCCATATCCACAGCCCTTTTCCCTAGCATTGCGATCGCCATTAAAAACAACCAGCAGGATTTAATCTTAGAGCGCTTGCAAAAGGCGTGGTTTTTTTTGGTGGGGGTTTTGCTTCTTTGCAGCATTGGGGGGATCATGTTAAGCAAAGAAATCACCGAGCTTTTATTTGAAAGGGGGCAATTTAGCCCTAAAGACACTTTAATCACTTCGCAAGTCTTTTCGCTCTATCTTTTAGGCTTGCTCCCTTTTGGGCTAACTAAACTCTTTTCTTTGTGGCTTTATGCGAAATTAGAACAAAAAAAAGCGGCTAAAATCTCTTTAATTTCGCTTTTTTTAGGTTTAGCGGCTTCTTTGAGTTTAATGCCTTTATTAGGGGTTTTAGGCTTGGCTTTAGCGAATAGTTTGAGCGGGTTATTTTTATTTGTTTTAACGATAAAAGCGTTTGGCTTTCAAGCATTCTTGGGTATAATTAAAAATTTGAAATCATGGCTTGTAATTCTTTTCCTCGCTTGCGCGGAAATCTTATTACTCTTAGCGTTCAAATCGTGGGTTACACATTTATATTTATTTTATTATTTTCAAGGTTTTTAAATGTTTATTTATGATACCAAATTAAAACAAAAAGTCCCTTTTGAGCCTTTAGTTGGAAAAAAGGCGAATATTTATGTGTGCGGGCCTACGGTGTATGATGACGCTCATTTAGGGCATGCCAGGAGCGCGATTGCTTTTGATTTGTTAAGGCGGACGCTTGAATTGAGCGGCTATGAAGTGGTGCTAGTAAGGAATTTCACGGATATTGACGATAAAATCATCAACAAAGCCTTAAAAGAAAACAAAAGCATTCAAGAACTAAGCAGCATTTATATTGAATCTTACACGAGGGATTTGAACGCTTTGAATGTGAAAAAACCCAGCCTAGAGCCTAAAGCGAGCGAGTATTTAGACGCTATGGTAAGCATGATTGAAACGCTTTTAGAAAAAAATATCGCTTATCAGGTCTCTAATGGGGATATTTATTTAGACACGAGCAAGGATAAAGATTACGGCTCTTTGAGCGTGCATAACAGCAGCGTTGAATTTGGCCGTATTGGTTTGGTGCAAGAAAAACGGCTTGAGCAGGATTTTGTGTTATGGAAAAGCTATAAGGGGGATAATGATGTGGGCTTTGATAGCCCTTTAGGCAAAGGGCGCCCTGGCTGGCATATAGAATGCTCTAGCATGGTTTTTAAAACTTTAGCACTCGCTAACACCCCTTATCAAATTGACATTCATGCGGGCGGAGCGGATTTGTTGTTCCCCCACCATGAAAATGAAGCGTGCCAAACCCGTTGCGCCTTTGGCGTGGAGCTCGCCAAATACTGGATGCATAACGGCTTTGTGAATATCAATAACGAAAAAATGTCTAAAAGTTTAGGCAATAGCTTTTTTATTAAAGACGCTCTCAAAAACTATGATGGCGAAATTTTGCGCAATTACTTACTAGGGGTGCATTACCGCTCTGTTTTGAATTTCAATGAAGAAGACTTGTTGGTGAGTAAAAAACGCTTGGATAAAATCTATCGCTTAAAACAGCGCGTTTTAGGGACTCTTGGAGGAATCAATCCAGACTTTAAAAAAGAAATTTTAGAATGCATGCAAGATGATTTAAACGTTTCTAAAGCGTTGAGCGTTTTAGAAAGCATGCTTTCTTCCACTAATGAAAAACTGGATCAAAACCCTAAAAACAAGGCTCTAAAGGGCGAAATTTTAGCGAATTTGAATTTCATAGAAGAACTGCTTGGCATCGGGTTTAAAGACCCTAGCACCTATTTCCAATTAGGCGTGAGTGAAAGCGAAAAACAAGAAATTGAAAACAAGATAGAAGAAAGAAAACGCGCCAAAGAGCAAAAAGATTTCTTAAAAGCCGATAGCATCAGAGAAGAGCTTTTGAAACAAAAAATCGCTTTGATGGACACCCCACAAGGCACGATCTGGGAGAAGTTTTTTTAAACGCCTCCAATTTTACCTTTTTACACACTCCAGTAACAACTTTCGGCATTTTTGCTTTTTAATCTCGTTAAGTTTTATATTTATTTACCTTAATTTGATAAAAATTGAGCATTGGTTATAGATACTACATATTTATAACCTTAATTCGTAAATGCAACAGAAATTTTCCAGTCTAAAGTCGCACCCTTTGTGCAAAAATCGTTTTACAAGAAGAAAGGAAAGAAATGGAAATACAACAAACACACCGCAAAATCAATCGCCCTCTGGTTTCTCTCGCTTTAGTAGGAGCATTAGTCAGCATCACACCGCAACAAAGTCATGCCGCCTTTTTTACAACCGTGATCATTCCAGCCATTGTTGGGGGTATCGCTACAGGCACCGCTGTAGGAACGGTCTCAGGGCTTCTTGGCTGGGGG
>NZ_AKHP02000066.1:0-11711 GCF_000296015.2 Helicobacter pylori FD535 | reverse complement strand
GGTGGATGAAGTTTTTGACTTGTTCGTAGCGATGGGGGCTAGCGATAAACAATTGGATTTCCCTGTGGTGTATGCTGCTGCACGAGATGGCTATGCGATGAAAAGTTTAGACGATGAAAAGAAAAATTTAGAGCCTTTGTTTGAAACGATTTTAGAGCATGTGCCAAGCCCTAGCGGGAGCGTTGATGAGCCTTTGCAAATGCAAATTTTTACGCTTGATTATGACAATTATGTAGGCAAAATCGGTATCGCTAGAGTGTTTAACGGCTCGGTTAAAAAGAATGAAAGCGTGCTGTTGATGAAAAGCGATGGGAGTAAAGAAAATGGCCGTATCACTAAGCTTATAGGCTTTTTAGGGCTGGCTAGGACTGAGATTGAAAACGCTTATGCGGGCGATATTGTAGCGATTGCCGGCTTTAACGCAATGGATGTGGGCGATAGCGTCGTTGATCCTGCTAACCCCATGCCTTTAGATCCCATGCATTTAGAAGAGCCTACGATGAGCGTGTATTTTGCCGTCAATGATTCGCCCTTAGCCGGGTTGGAAGGAAAGCATGTTACTGCTAATAAATTGAAAGACAGGCTCTTAAAAGAAATGCAAACCAATATCGCTATGAAATGCGAAGAAATGGGCGAGGGCAAGTTTAAAGTGAGCGGGCGTGGGGAATTGCAAATCACTATTTTAGCTGAAAATTTACGCCGTGAAGGGTTTGAGTTTAGCATTTCACGCCCTGAAGTCATCATTAAAGAAGAAAATGGCGTTAAATGCGAGCCTTTTGAGCATTTAGTGATTGACACGCCTCAAGATTTTAGCGGGGCTATCATTGAGAGATTAGGCAAAAGAAAAGCCGAGATGAAAGCGATGAATCCCATGAGCGACGGCTATACAAGATTAGAATTTGAAATCCCTGCAAGAGGGCTTATCGGCTATAGGAGCGAGTTTTTAACCGACACTAAGGGCGAAGGCGTGATGAATCATAGCTTTTTAGAATTCCGCCCTTTCAGCGGGAGCGTGGAATCGCGCAAAAATGGGGCATTAATCAGCATGGAAAATGGCGAAGCGACCGCTTTTTCCCTTTTCAATATCCAAGAAAGAGGCACGCTTTTTATCAACCCCCAAACTAAGGTTTATGTGGGCATGGTCATTGGCGAGCACAGCAGGGATAATGATTTAGATGTCAATCCCATTAAATCCAAGCATTTAACCAACATGAGAGCGAGCGGGAGCGATGATGCGATCAAACTCACCCCGCCTAGAACGATGGTGTTAGAAAGAGCGTTAGAATGGATTGAAGAAGATGAGATTTTAGAAGTTACCCCCTTGAATTTAAGGATCAGAAAAAAGATTTTAGACCCCAACATGAGGAAAAGGGCGAAAAAATAAATAGAATTTTTTGGAATGCATGCCAATTTATTCAACCAAAACGCTAGTAAAAAAGATGTTTTTTTGCGCAATTTACGCTCCAATAATGGGCGTTACAAACGCTACATGAAAGCCCCTTTAAGATATGGTGGAGGCAAGTCTTTAGCTGTAGGGTTAATAGTGGAGTATATACCTAATGGCGTGCGTAGGATGATTAGCCCTTTTATAGGTGGGGGGAGCGTAGAAATTGCATGCGCGGCAGAGTTGGGTTTAGAAGTGTTGGGCGAAGTGTTGGGCTTTGATATTTTTGATATTTTAGTGAATTTTTATCAAGTGTTGCTCAAAGACAAACAAGCTCTTTATAATCATTTGCTCTCTTTAGAACCTACGCAAGAAACTTACAACATTATCAAACAAGAGTTAAAAGCCCATTATAAAAAAGAATGCGTTTTAGACCCTTTAATTTTGGCTAGAGATTATTACTTTAACTTTAATTTAAGCTATGGACCAGGATTTTTAGGGTGGATGAGTAAAATTTACACTGACAAACAACGCTATCTAAACGCCCTTTTAAAAATTAAAGGTTTTAACGCTCCTAGTTTAAAGGTGGAATGCTCCAGTTTTGAAGAAGTGTTGCTCGCTTATCCTAATGATTTTTTCTATCTTGACCCTCCTTATGTGTTAGAAAATTCTAAAATGTTTAAGGGGATTTATCCTATGCGTAATTTTCCTATCCACCATAATGGTTTTAAACATGAAGTGTTAGCTCACATGCTAAAAAGGCATAAAGGGCCATTTATTTTAAGTTATAACGACTGCGAATTTGTAAGGAATGCTTATAAAGATTTTAAAATTTTAGAACCATCTTGGCAATACACTATGGGACAAGGCGAGATCAGAATGGGTAAAAATCGCTTAGAAAGAGGCGATAATAACCATGTCAAACAATCCCATGAGTTATTGATTATCAAGGAGTAAAAATGCATATTAGTGAAGTCAAAACTGCCTTTAAAATCGCTGATGTAGAATACATGAAAGACAGCACAAAGTTAAATTTCAACTATCTTAAGGATTTAAAAGATGAAAACAATCAATCTTTATCTCAAAATATTTTAACTCAAAATGTGGCCAGAGTGTATTTAATTGTAGTGGATGGTGAGATTAAAAAAATCGGTGGCTCTCAAGCAGATGGTGGGATTAAAAGCACGCTCAATATTTATAAAGATGGGGGAGTTAAAGGGAGGCCTAGTATTAGAAGTTTTGGCGTGTGGTATTTTCTTTATCACACAATACTCACAGGGGCTAAAATAGAATTTTACATGATTTATCAGCCTAATTTTGAAACTCAAGTGAAAGGCTTGTTTGGTTTTTGTGCAATCAAAGATGCAAGCATCAGCTATAAACTTTTAGAGCAAGCTTGCCTGACGGATTATAGAAACAATAACAATGACGCATTACCCGAATGGAATGCGCAAGAGTAAGGCAAAGATTGGCCAAATGATATTAAAGATGGGCATGCCAATATCACTCAAAAAGCTCAAAACAGAGAAAAGGCCGTCCATAGAAAAGCGATTGACAAACCTAGCGGAACTTTAAAAAATTAAGAAATAGTCTTAATTCAATTTCAAAAAAAGAACTTTAAGTTTTTACTCCATTTAAAAAGTGTGGGTTCAGATGAAAGGAAAAAATAAAACTTGTATAAAGTAGCAGATATTTTTTGTGGCGCTGGAGGATTGAGTTATGGCTTTTCTGCACACCCCCATTTTGAATTAATATGGGCTAACGATATAGACAAGGACGCCATTTTAAGTTATCAAGCCAATCATAAAGAGACGCAAACCATTTTATGCGATATTATGCAACTTCATTGCCACAACTTACCATGCGTTTCAATTGATATCCTACTAGGCGGACCACCATGCCAGAGCTATTCTACCCTTGGCAAAAGAAAAATGGATGAAAAAGCGAATCTGTTTAAAGAATATTTGCGGCTCTTGGATTTAGTGAAACCAAAAATATTTGTTTTTGAAAATGTGGTGGGTTTATTGTCTATGCAAAAAGGGCAATTATTCAAACAAATTTGTAACGCTTTTAAAGAGAGAGGTTATGTTTTAGAGCATGCCATTTTAAACGCCCTAGATTATGGTGTGCCTCAAATAAGAGAGCGAGTGATTTTAGTGGGCACGCTTAAAAGCTTTAAACAAAAATTCCACTTCCCCAAACCCATAAAAACGCATTTTTCTCTAAAAGACGCTTTAGGAGATTTACCACCCATTCAAAGCGGTGAAAATGGTGATGCTTTAGGTTATCTTAAAAATGCGGATAATGTTTTTTTGGAATTTGTGCGAAATTCTAAAGAATTAAGCGAGCATAGCAGTCCTAAAAACAATGAAAAACTTATAAAAATCATGCAAACGCTAAAAGACGGACAGAGTAAAGACGATTTGCCAGAAAATTTACGCCCTAAAAGTGGTTATATTAATACCTATGCCAAAATGTGGTGGGGAAAACCAGCCCCCACCATTACAAGAAATTTTTCTACCCCAAGCAGTTCTAGGTGTATCCATCCAAGAGACTCTAGAGCGTTAAGCATTAGAGAGGGAGCAAGATTGCAAAGCTTTCCTGATAATTATAAATTCTGTGGGAGCACTAGCGCTAAAAGATTGCAAATTGGCAATGCCGTGCCGCCTTTATTGAGTGTAGCGCTCGCTCATGCTGTCTTTGATTTTTTAAGGGGTAAAAATGTTTGATAATAACGATTTTAAGGATTACAGAAAATATTACTAGGTTTTGGTTCGCAAAATGCGTTTAAGGAATTTTTAGGCGCTAAAGACATACAACCTTGCGTTGATTTCAATTATTTAAACGCGCTCAAAAAAAGGCTGATTGAAATTTTTAGCGCTATCAATAGTATTTATTGTTTTAAATATAATGAGTATGAATTGGAATGCTTTTTTAAAAACTCCATAGAGGGAGTGTTTTCAAAGATGGTGGATACTCATATTATTTATAAGCTGAACAATCAAGGCAGAAGACCTGAAGAAGTTTGTTTTTCTTGGATGCGTGGGTTTTTGGTAGCGGAGTTTTTTAAGGATTTTATCGCTTGTCTTTTTGGTGCACAAAAAGAAACCATCAAATTTTTTGGTGGTGATAATTTTGAGAGCATAGAAAGCTTTAAAAGAAGTCCTAAAGCCGATTTTTTGTTAGACAATCATTTATTGCTAGAAGTTCAAAGCGGGTTTCAAGGGATCAATGATATTAAAGAACATAAAGTTTTAGAAGCTAAAAAGCGTTTGATAACGGATAAAATTCCTACTATTGTGGCGCATTTTGATCTGTTTAACGGGCAAGTAGCGTGCGTAGAAATTTCTAAAATCAAAGACAATGATTTGAATTGGATAACCCGCCAACAAATGGAAGGGCAGAGCGTTTTTAATATTCCGCAAGATTTTTTTGATTACAAAATTACAGAAATACCTAATAAGCCGCTTTCATAAAAACCCATAATACGGCCTAAATAAATACAAGATAAGAGCATTAAAAATGCGGTAGGTGGATTGAATGTTCGTTATTTTTGCCCAACATTCAGCGTGAGTGTGTGTGCCTCAAATAAGAGAAGAAGTGTTTTAGTGGGCACGCTTAAACGCTTTAAACAAAAATCCCACTCCCCCCTTATATTTTGATTTGCCTTAGCCTTTTTATTGCCTTCTGCTAAAAGTGATCCCATAAACTTCATTCCTGATTTGGAATAAGGGATCAGTGGGGGATTCTACGCCTTTAGGGAGATCGGCAGGCAAATACACATCTTTATTGCAACCCATTCCTTCGTATTTTTCAACTTTCAATGTCCCTATTAATAATTCCTTGTGTTGGCCTTTCCAAAGCGCGGTCGTGTCGTTGGTGGCGTCATTTTTATTCGCAAACACCAGATACATTTGGTATTCTATGGGTTTAGTTTTAAGGTGTTGTTGGAATGAAGAAAGCAAATAATTTGAATCTTTTTGCTTTAATTCTTGGGGGTTAAGATACTTAATGCCCTCTTTAGGCACAAATTTCCATCTCGCAGGCCATAATTTTTCTTTCTTATCTTTAAACCTGAACGCATGCACGCTATAATAAGGCGTGTTAGCCACGCTTGAGCTGATCCCTATCGTTTTGGTGTAAGCGGCAAAATTCCTATAAGAAGGGACTTCTTCATAAAGCTTTTTGATTCTTGCTTCATCCACCTTGCCATTTTTAGGGATCCTCATCTCAAAAAATTGGGCGAATTCGTTAGGGTTTTTGGCAAAATTGATTTCTGTATTGAGCATCACCATTGTCCAACTAGCGTTTTGATTTTCTAATTTTAACGCCATTCCCCTAACTTTGCTTTTATCATCCATTGCCACGCCTCCTAAAGAATACCTTATGGACGCAGGGATTTCTTTTTCATTGAGCAATGGCACATCTAAATCCTTTTTTGCTTGCGTATTAGGGAGGAACACGCCTTTAGCGCAAAACCCCTTAGTGTGGTTGATTTTCATTTTAGGCTCTTTGGCGTTGAGTTTGTAGAAAATGTCCGCAATCTCTTCAGCGCTCACTTCATGGGCTTTTAAAAAACCCAAGCTAAAAACCAAACACAAGCTCAAACCAATTTTTTTCATTCTTTAACTCCATTGTTTTTATATTTTATTATTGTATCAATAAATTTCTTATTTGGTTTCAAAAACGCTTTTTCTTTCAATCTCTCACACGATTTTAAAGGTTATCTTATTCATTTGCATGCGATGCATGCGATAAGCAAGCTTTCAATGAAAGCTTTCAATGATCAGCTTGCGTTTTAAATTTTGTGATTTTTAAGAAAAATTAGCTTGATTTTAAACTAATTCTGTATTCTTTTATGCTACAATTGCTTTTACAGAGTAATTTATCTATTCTCAGGTAAAGTAAGGAAGAGGAATGAAATTAAAGAAACGAAAAGTTGCGGCTACATTGCTAAAGCGTTTTACCTTACCACTATTGTTCACTACGGGTTCATTAGGGGCGGTTACTTATGAAGTGCATGGGGATTTTATCAACTTCTCCAAAGTGGGTTTTAACCATTCGCCTATTAACCCTGTTAAAGGTATCTATCCCACAGAAACTTTTGTTAACCTTACGGGTAAGCTAGAGGGGTCTGTGCATTTAGGTAGGGGATGGACCGTGAATTTAGGCGGTGTTTTGGGCGGACAAGTTTATGATGGCACTAGGTATGATAGGTGGGCGAAGGATTTTACCCCCCCAAGCTATTGGGATAAAACTTCTTGCGGCACTGACTCTTTGAGCCTTTGTATGAATGCCACTAAACTGTGGCAGCAATCAGGGCCAGGTGGTGTCATTAACCCTAGAGGTATTGGTTGGGAATATATGGGTGAGTGGAACGGCTTGTTCCCTAACTACTATCCGGCTAACGCCTACTTGCCTGGTGGCTCAAGGCGTTATGAAGTTTATAAAGCGAATTTGACCTATGATAGCGACAGAGTCCATATGGTAATGGGGCGCTTTGACGTTACTGAGCAGGAGCAAATGGATTGGATTTACCAATTGTTCCAAGGGTTTTATGGGACTTTCAAGCTTACGAACAAGATGAAATTCTTGCTCTTTAGTTCTTGGGGTCGTGGTATCGCTGATGGTCAATGGTTGTTCCCTATCTATCGTGAAAAGCCTTGGGGTATTCATAAAGCGGGTATCATTTATCGCCCTACAAAGAATTTAATGATCCACCCTTATGTGTATCTTATCCCACAAGTAGGCACATTGCCCGGTTTTAAAGTAGAGTATGATACCAATCCTGAGTTCAGAGGGATAGGCATGAGAAACAGAACGACTTTCTATGCGTTGTATGACTATCGTTGGAATAACGCTGAATACGGTCGTTACGCACCCGCTCGTTATAACACTTGGGATCCGTTCTTGGATAATGGTAAGTGGCGCGGCTTGCAAGGTCCTGGTGGTGCGACGCTCTTTTTACGCCACCATATAGATATTAACAACTACTTTGTGGTTGGTGGTGCTTATCTCAACATTGGTAACCCTAACATGAACTTAGGTACTTGGGGTAACATCATCGCTGTGGATGGTATCGAACAATGGGTCGGCAGTATCTACAGCTTAGGGTTTGCGGGGATTGACAACATTACCGATGCTGATGCGTTCACCGAGTATGTTAAAGGTGGAGGCAAGCATGGTAAGTTCAGTTGGAGCGTTTATCAGCGCTTCACCACCGCACCAAGGGCTTTGGAATATGGTATCGGTATGTATCTAGACTATCAGTTCAGCAAGCATGTTAAAGCGGGTCTCAAACTCGTATGGTTAGAGTTCCAAATCCGTGCGGGTTACAACCCTGGAACCGGTTTCCTTGGGCCAAACGGTCAGCCGCTTAACTTGAATAATGGTTTGTTTGAATCTTCTGCGTTCGCACAAGGTCCTCAAAACATGGGCGGTATCGCAAAAAGCATTACCCAAGACAGAAGCCATTTGATGACACACATTAGTTATAGTTTCTAAGAGAGTTCTCCCCCTATCTCTTAGATATGCCTTTTTTGTATTTTTATTTTAATATCTTTGGGAGTTAGGGTTTTGGAAATTAAGAAATATTTTTCTTACTCTCTATTTTTTTTGCTTTTTTCTAGTCTCTTTTTATCCAAACTTCAAGCTTATAAATTCAACATGAGCATTGCTGGAAAGGTGAGCAGCTATACCAAGTTTGGCTTTAACAACCAAAGATACCAGCCTTCTAAAGACATTTATCCTACAGGTAGCTACACTTCTTTGCTCGGCGAATTGAATTTGAGCATGGGTTTATACAAGGGTTTGAGAGCGGAAGTGGGGGCTATGATGGCAGCGCTCCCCTATGACTCTACCGCCTATCAAGGCAACAATATCCCTAACGGCCAACCCGGCTCTAGGACCGATCCTTTTGGGGCGGGTATCTTTTGGCAATATATTGGTTGGTATGCGGGGCATAGTGGTTTGCAAGTGCAAAAACCTCGTTTGGCCATGGTGCATAACGCTTTTTTGAGCTACAACTACAAAAAAGACAAATTCAGTTTTGGCGTGAAAGGGGGGCGCTATGATGCTGAAGAGTATGACTGGTTCACTTCTTACACTCAAGGGGTTGAAGGCTTTGTCAAATACAAAGACACTAGGTTAAGGGTGATGTATTCAGACGCTAGGGCTTCAGCGTCAAGCGACTGGTTTTGGTATTTTGGGCGTTACTATACAAGCGGTAAGGCTCTAATGGTAGCGGATTTGAAATACGAAAAAGACAACCTAAAAATCAACCCTTATTTTTATGCGATCTTTCAAAGAATGTATGCACCAGGCATTAATATCACTTATGACACCAACCCTAATTTCAACAATAAGGGTTTTCGTTTTGTAGGCACTTTCGTGGGGTTTTTCCCCATTTTTGCCACTCCGGCCAATCAAAATGATATTATCCTCTTCCAACAAGTGCCGTTAGGAAAGAGCGGGCAAACTTATTTCTTCCGCACCCGTTTTTACTATAACAAGTGGCAATTTGGGGGCAGTGTCTATAAAAATATCGGTAACGCTAATGGTGATATAGGTATTTATGGGGATCCTTTGGGGTATAACATTTGGACGAATAGTATTTATGATGCAGAAATTAACAATATTGTTGGCGCTGATGTTATTAACGGGTTTTTATATGTAGGCTCACAATATAGGGGGTTTAGTTGGAAAATTTTAGGCCGTTGGACGGATAGCCCAAGGGCTGATGAAAGGAGTCTCGCGCTCTTTTTGAGTTATTTTTCTAATAAGTATAATATTAGAATGGATTTAAAACTAGAATATTATGGCAATATCACCAAAAAAGGCTATTGTATTGGGTATTGTGGCATGTATGTTCCAATCGATCCTAACGGGCCTGGGACACAGCCTTTAACGCGCAATGTGTATTCTGACAGGAGTCATATAATGTTTAACATTGCTTATGGTTTTAGGATTTATTAGCATTTTATCCTTAATGGACATTTTTGATTAGCCTTTGTGAATTACCCAACCGCTAAAGCGATTGGGTAATTCACTAATAATCTTTAAAAAATATACATTCTTATAAAATCTTTTATAATTTAAGTTGAATTTAAGTTAAAACATTGTATTATTATACAATTTAAAATCCATTCCTGAAGTCATTGAGAACGGGATGCTGTTTAAAGACGATTTAGGGCGCGTTAGCGTGGAATTAAATAACATAAGAGTTGGGCTAAAAAACACATGGAATAATAACAACCTAAATAATCATTTTGTGGTTACTAGCTACGAGAGAGATGAAAAGGTATTAAGGGAGTTAGAAACCAAACCGCCACTCTCTAACGATTACAGAGATGGCATCAACTATAGCATCTCAAACCTTAATGAAAACAATTTTACTAAAGAAAGCTTAACGAGTCAAGAACCGCCCTTATCTGTATTAGAAAAAAGCCAACTAGAGAAGCAAAAGAAACTAGAAAGCGAAAGATTAGAAAGCGAACAAGAGTTTTTAAAAGCTAAAGAGCAAGAATTAAAGCGTAAAGAAGCCTTAAAAAAGAAATTAGAACACGAGCGAGGCAATGCGGGCAACATTGAAAGCCAGACTAAAATAGAAGTAGGAGAGGATATACCCGTGAACGCGCTAAAAGAAATCCCTAAAAGCCGAGTAAGATTGAACGAAAGAGAGATTTACGATCTAGACTATGCGATCGTGAAAGCCAAAGACTTAAAACCGAGCTTCACCACAGGCGGGACGCAAAAACGCATGCGAGTGAACGAAGAGCAGATCAAAAACATTTCGCAAAATTTTGACCCTAAAAAGATATTTGGGAGCGGAGGTTTTGAAGATTTACCAATCATTCTACATGATGGGCAAGTGATCGCAGGAAACCACCGAATCCAAGGCATGCTAAACTTCACGCCTAAAAGCCGTTACACTTACGAGAAAGCGATCAAGGAATACTACCACATAGACTTAAAACCGGACGAGTTGTTAGTTCGGATACCTAACAAGCGCCTAAACAATACCGAGATCAACAATTTAGCGGCTTCATCTAATCAAGGACGATTCAATAGCGAGAGTGATCATGCGATAGCGGTTTTAAGCCATTACGAAGCGAAATTGAAAGAATTAGACCAAAAATTAGACGCTGATAGCATTTACTTTTTAAAAAACATTGTGGCTAAAAACCTTAATTTTGACAAGGCCACTCACCCTAATGTAACAGATAGTAATTTAGTGTTGCTTATGTTTAACATGCCACGAACGAAAACGCAAGGGATAGAACTACTCAACCGCTGGCAAAAAGAATTTTCAAACGACATTAAAAGCTATGAAAAGGTTAAAAAAATGTTTGTAGATAACGCCGGGAGTTTTCATAATTTAATCCATGATATGAATTTCCCTAAGGTGAGCCTGAACGCTTATTTAAGCGATATTATGGATCGCAGTTTTGCGAATTTAAAGAATTACCAAACCACAAGCGAGAGCCTGAAAGATTTGAGCGAAAAATTCTATAAAACGAGTTCTTTAGAAATGTTTGAAAAGAGCGATCAAACTACGAGCGACATTAGCGAGATTTTAGGAAGTGCTGTCGCACGATTTGCGAGGTTTGATGATCCGAGCAAAGCGTTATTTGAAGCCTTAAAGAGCGATAACATTAAAAAAGGTTTGAAAGATTTCAAAATCGCAGATGTTACTAAGGACATGTTTAACCCTGATAGTAAGGAATTTAAGGATATTGATATTTACGACTTCACGCATTACCTTTTAATGGCCAATAGAGAGCCGAACGAAAATAACCCTACTTTAAAGCGCTTGATAGAAGCCGTGAAGGACATGCAAAAAGAGAGCGAGAAGGGGATTAAAGAAGTTAGCAAAACAAGCGCTAAAGAAAGCGAGATTAAAGAACGAGCCTTTAAGGTCATAGAAGACAAAGAAGCGTTTTTGAAAGATTTGAACGCTATCAAACCCATGCAATTACCGAGAGAGATTGATATTGATAGCTTTTTAAACGCTTTTAATGGTGTTAAAAATAAAGAAAATTTCATTAAACATTTACAAAATAAGCCTGATGCTAAGCACCGATTAGCTTATTTGCATTTAGTAGAACCGACCTTGAAAGAACCCGATATTACGCTTATTTTCAAAGATAAAGGTAAGGAAGTTAAAAAAGAGCATATCAAAGCCTTCCAAGGCGATCCTAAAACGATTTATTATTTTTTAGTCACACAGGATAATGATAGTAAGCTTATTACGAGATTGAAAGTTAAACCGATTTACATTAAAGCAGAGATTGACAAGGCGGACATTATCCACTCTTTCATTCCGCAG
>NZ_AKHP02000067.1:0-110815 GCF_000296015.2 Helicobacter pylori FD535 | reverse complement strand
GGCGGTGAGCAATTTTGAGTTTAACCCTATGGCGCCCATGATTGATAACGCTACTTTGAGCGAAAAAATCATGCACAAGACTCAAAAAGTCTTAGGTTCATTCACGCCTTTAATCAAGTATGTTTTAGTGTTTATAGTGCTATTTATTTTCTATAAAAAAGTGATTGTGCCTTTCAGCGAACGCATGCTAGAAGTGGTGCCTGATGAAGATAAGGAAGTGAAATCCATGTTTGAAGAAATGGATGAAGAAGAAGATGAATTGAACAAACTGGGCGATTTGAGAAAAAAAGTAGAAGATCAATTAGGGCTTAATGCAACCTTTAGCGAAGAAGAAGTAAGATACGAAATTATCTTAGAAAAGATTAGAGGGACCCTTAAAGAACGCCCTGATGAAATCGCAATGCTCTTTAAACTCTTGATCAAAGATGAAATCTCTTCAGACGGCGCGAAAGGTTAAACGATAAAAGGTTAAAAATGGCAACCAAGCTTACCCCCAAACAAAAGGCTCAATTAGACGAACTTTCCATGAGTGAAAAAATCGCTATTTTACTCATTCAAGTGGGCGAAGACACCACAGGCGAGATTTTAAGGCATTTAGACATTGACTCCATTACAGAGATTTCTAAGCAAATCGTGCAATTAAACGGCACAGACAAGCAAATCGGCGCGGCGGTTTTAGAGGAATTTTTTGCGATTTTTCAGTCTAACCAATACATCAATACCGGCGGTTTAGAATACGCCAGAGAGCTTTTAACTAGGACTTTAGGGAGCGAAGAAGCCAAAAAAGTGATGGATAAACTCACTAAAAGCTTGCAAACGCAAAAAAACTTCGCTTATTTAGGCAAAATCAAGCCCCAACAACTCGCTGATTTCATCATTAACGAACACCCTCAAACCATTGCCTTGATTTTAGCCCACATGGAAGCCCCTAATGCGGCTGAGACTTTGAGCTATTTCCCTGATGAAATGAAAGCCGAGATTTCTATTAGAATGGCGAATTTAGGTGAAATATCGCCCCAAGTGGTTAAAAGGGTTTCCACGGTGTTAGAAAACAAACTAGAATCGCTCACTAGCTATAAAATTGAAGTGGGTGGCTTAAGAGCGGTGGCTGAAATCTTTAACCGCTTGGGCCAAAAGAGTGCTAAAACCACGCTTGCTCGCATTGAAAGCGTGGATAACAAGCTCGCCGGTGCGATTAAAGAAATGATGTTCACTTTTGAAGACATTGTGAAATTGGACAATTTCGCTATCAGAGAGATTTTGAAAGTAGCGGATAAAAAAGATTTGTCTTTAGCGTTAAAAACTTCCACGAAAGATTTAACCGATAAATTCTTAAACAACATGAGCAGCAGGGCTGCAGAGCAGTTTGTAGAAGAAATGCAATATTTAGGGGCAGTTAAAATCAAAGATGTGGATGTGGCTCAAAGGAAAATCATTGAAATCGTGCAGAGCTTGCAAGAAAAAGGCGTGATCCAAACCGGTGAAGAGGAAGATGTCATTGAATAGCCGCAAAAATTTGATCCAAAAAGACCATTTGAATAAGCATGACATTCAAAAATACGAATTTAAGAGCATGGCCAATTTACCCCCTAAAACTAATCCTAATAGCGCGTCTTTAGAAACGCCTAACCCACAAGAGCCTTTGGAAAAAAAAGCGATAGAAAACGATTTGATTGATTGCTTATTGAAAAAAACCGATGAGCTTTCAAGCCATTTAGTGAAATTGCAAATGCAATTTGAAAAAGCCCAAGAAGAGAGCAAAGCTTTGATTGAAAACGCTAAAAACGATGGCTATAAAATCGGCTTTAAAGAGGGCGAAGAAAAAATGCGTAACGAACTCACTCACAGCGTGAATGAAGAAAAAAACCAGCTTTTGCATGCGATCACGGCTTTAGATGAAAAAATGAAAAAATCAGAAGATCATTTAATGGCTTTAGAAAAGGAACTGAGCGCGATTGCGATAGATATAGCCAAAGAAGTGATCCTTAAAGAAGTGGAAGACAACAGCCAAAAAGTAGCCCTTGCTTTAGCTGAAGAACTTTTAAAAAACGTTTTAGACGCAACGGATATTCATTTAAAAGTCAATCCTTTGGATTACCCTTATTTAAACGATCATTTGCAAAACGCTTCTAAAATCAAATTAGAGAGTAATGAGGCTATTTCTAAAGGAGGCGTTATGATCACTAGCTCTAACGGGAGCCTTGATGGGAATTTAATGGAGCGCTTTAAAACGCTCAAAGAAAGCGTGTTGGAAAATTTTAAGGTGTGATTTTGCAAAATAAAACTTTTGATTTAAACCCTAATGATATTGCAGGCTTGGAGTTGGTGTGTCAAACGCTGCGGAGTCGTATTTTAGAGGTGGTGAGCGCTAATGGGGGGCATTTAAGCTCTTCTTTAGGGGCTGTGGAGCTGATTGTGGGCATGCATGCCTTATTTGATTGCCAAAAAAACCCTTTCATTTTTGACACTTCGCACCAAGCTTACGCTCACAAGCTCTTAACCGGGCGCTTTGAAAGCTTTAGCACTTTAAGGCAATTTAAAGGCTTGAGCGGCTTTACTAAACCCAGCGAGAGCGTATACGATTATTTCATTGCCGGGCATAGCTCCACTTCGGTGTCTATAGGCGTGGGGGTGGCTAAAGCTTTTTGTTTGAAACAAGCGCTGGGCATGCCTATAGCTTTATTAGGCGATGGGAGCATTAGCGCAGGGATTTTTTATGAAGCCTTAAACGAACTGGGCGATAGGAAATACCCCATGATCATGATTTTGAACGATAATGAAATGAGTATCAGCACGCCTATCGGGGCTTTATCCAAAGCCCTTAGCCAGCTGATGAAGGGCCCGTTTTACCAGTCTTTCCGCTCTAAAGTTAAAAAAATCTTGAACACCTTACCTGAAAGCGTGAATTACTTAGCGAGTCGTTTTGAAGAATCTTTCAAGCTCATCACCCCAGGCGTGTTTTTTGAAGAATTAGGCATTAACTATATAGGGCCCATTAACGGGCATGATTTGAGCGCGATTATTGAAACCTTAAAATTAGCCAAAGAGCTTAAAGAACCGGTGCTAATCCATGCGCAAACCTTAAAGGGCAAAGGCTATAAAATCGCTGAAGGGCGGTATGAAAAATGGCATGGGGTGGGGCCTTTTGATTTGGATACCGGCTTGTCTAAAAAATCCAAAAGCGCGATTTTATCGCCCACTGAAGCGTATTCTAACACCCTTTTAGAATTGGCTAAGAAAGATGAAAAAATCGTAGGCGTAACCGCTGCGATGCCTAGCGGCACAGGATTAGACAAACTCATTGACGCTTACCCTTTGCGCTTTTTTGATGTCGCTATCGCTGAACAACACGCTTTAACTTCTAGCAGCGCTATGGCTAAAGAGGGGTTTAAACCTTTTGTGAGCATCTATTCTACTTTTTTGCAAAGGGCTTATGATTCCATTGTGCATGACGCTTGCATTTCTAGCTTGCCGATTAAATTAGCCATTGACAGGGCCGGGATTGTGGGCGAAGATGGCGAAACGCACCAAGGGCTTTTAGACGTGTCGTATTTGCGCTCTATCCCTAACATGGTTATTTTTGCCCCACGAGATAATGAGACTTTAAAAAACGCCGTGCGTTTTGCTAATGAACACGATTCAAGCCCTTGTGCGTTCCGCTACCCTAGGGGGTCGTTTGCGTTAAAAGAGGGGGTTTTTGAGCCTAGCGGTTTTGTTTTAGGGCAAAGCGAATTGTTGAAAAAAGAGGGCGAAATTTTACTCATTGGCTATGGTAATGGCGTGGGGCGGGCGCATTTAGTCCAACTGGCTTTAAAAGAAAAAAACATAGAGTGTGCGCTTTTGGATCTCAGGTTTTTAAAGCCCTTAGATCAAAATTTAAGCGCGATCATTGCCCCTTATCAAAAGCTCTATGTTTTTAGCGATAATTACAAGCTTGGAGGGGTGGCTAGCGCGATTTTAGAGTTTTTGAGCGAACAAAATATTTTAAAGCCTGTTAAAAGCTTTGAAATCATTGATGAATTTATCATGCATGGGAACACCGCTTTAGTGGAAAAATCCTTAGGCTTAGACACAGAGAGTTTGACTGACGCTATTTTAAAAGATTTAGGACAAGAGAGATGAAAGAAAAGACGCCAATGAAGAATATCCGCAATTTTTCCATTATCGCTCACATTGACCATGGTAAAAGCACTTTAGCGGATTGTTTGATCGCTGAATGCAACGCTATCAGTAACAGAGAAATGACCAGCCAAGTGATGGACACTATGGATATTGAAAAAGAAAGGGGCATTACGATTAAGGCTCAAAGCGTGCGCTTAAATTACACGCTTAAGGGGGAGGATTATGTTTTAAACCTCATTGACACCCCAGGGCATGTGGATTTTAGCTATGAAGTGTCTCGCTCTTTGTGTTCGTGCGAAGGGGCGTTATTGGTGGTGGATGCCACTCAAGGCGTGGAAGCGCAAACCATCGCCAACACTTATATTGCTTTAGATAACAATTTAGAAATTTTACCGGTGATCAATAAAATTGATTTGCCCAATGCGAATGTTTTGGAAGTCAAACAGGATATAGAAGACACGATAGGGATTGATTGCTCTAACGCTAATGAAGTGAGCGCTAAAGCTAGGCTTGGCATTAAAGATTTGTTAGAAAAAATCATTACCACCATTCCTGCCCCTAGCGGTGATGTTAACGCTCCCTTAAAAGCGCTCATTTATGATTCATGGTTTGACAATTATTTAGGGGCGCTAGCGCTGGTGCGTATCATGGATGGGAGCATTAATACCGAGCAAGAAATTTTAGTGATGGGAACGGGTAAAAAACATGGCGTTTTAGGGCTATACTACCCTAACCCTTTGAAAAAAATCCCCACTAAGAGTTTAGAATGCGGCGAGATTGGCATTGTGAGTTTGGGGTTAAAGAGCGTTACGGATATTGCGGTGGGTGATACGCTCACAGACGCTAAAAACCCTACCTCTAAACCCATTGAAGGCTTTATGCCGGCGAAACCCTTTGTTTTTGCGGGGCTTTACCCTATAGAAACGGACAGGTTTGAAGATTTAAGAGAAGCGTTATTGAAACTCCAGCTTAACGATTGCGCTTTAAATTTTGAGCCTGAAAGCTCTGTGGCACTTGGCTTTGGCTTTAGGGTGGGCTTTTTAGGGCTATTGCACATGGAAGTGATTAAAGAAAGGCTAGAAAGGGAATTTGGTCTTAACCTCATCGCTACCGCTCCCACGGTGGTGTATGAAGTGCATTTGACGGATAACAGCATCAAATACATCCAAAACCCTAGCGAATTGCCCCCTGAAAATCATATCGCTTGCATCAAAGAGCCTTTTGTGAGGGCGACGATCATCACGCCGAGTGAATTTTTGGGTAATTTAATGCAGTTATTGAACAATAAAAGAGGCATTCAAGAAAAAATGGAATATTTGAATCAGTCTCGTGTCATGCTCACTTATTCCTTGCCGAGCAATGAAATTGTGATGGATTTTTATGACAAGCTCAAATCTTGCACTAAAGGGTATGCGAGCTTTGATTATGAACCTATAGAAAACAGAGAGGCTCATTTAGTGAAGTTAGATGTGAGGGTGGCAGGCGATGTGGTGGATGCGCTTTCTATTATTATAGATAAAAACAAAGCGTATGAAAAGGGGCGAGCCTTAGTGGAAACGATGAAAGAGCTTATCCCAAGACAGCTTTTTGAAGTCGCTATCCAAGCGAGCGTGGGGAATAAAATCATCGCCAGAGAGACGATTAAATCTGTCGGTAAGAATGTAACGGCTAAGTGCTATGGGGGCGATATTACACGAAAAAGAAAGCTCTTAGAAAAGCAAAAAGAGGGCAAGAAACGCATGAAAGCTATTGGTAAGGTGGAGCTTCCCCAAGAAGCGTTTTTAGCGATATTAAAGATTGATTAGGGCGTTTAGCTTCTATGGCAAAACATAAGAACTATGAAATTTTAAATCTCATAGGCTATGCTTTGGCAAAATTTGATAATGATTTTATTAAAGAATTTGGCTTTTCTACTAAAAATGCTTTTTTTGAATATTGCGTCCAAATTGGCCTAGCTGACACGACTGGCGTTATTAAAAATCGTATGGATTTATTTGATTATTTTTTTCCCTAATAAACGCAAAGGTTGGTGGCAAAAAGGCGGTGCCTATATCCATAGAAAATTATGGATTGATAGTTTGTTTGGAAATGAAAGCGTTAAGGGTTTTAGCCATATTGTGAAATGGTTTTTGCAAGAACAATACGGAATCAAAGATTTAGGCATTACCCCTAACGCTTACCTCAAAACCCGCTATAAAAGCATGCAAGAAACGGGTTTAGAAGCCGAATTGTATTTTTTAAACCACTATAAAAACATCAAAATATTCTCTTGTGGGCATTTAAAAGACATGCGTCTTTTTGGCGATGGGTATGACTTCTATATTCAAACCAACAAGCAGGCGTTTTTAGTGGAAGTTAAGGGGATTAGAGAAAAGCAAGGGGCATTGAGATTGACCCAAAAAGAATACGATCAAGCGCAAGCGTATAACCATGATTATGTGCTTGTGGTGGTATTGAATTTAAGTGAAAAACCCCATCTTTTATCCATTGCTAACCCCTTAAAACATTTAGAGTTTAAGGCATGCGAGAGAAAGCAAAAAAGCATTTTGGAATACCACTTAATAGGGCAAATAAAATAGCTTTACAAAGAGCTTATCGCAACTCCAACACTATAAAGAGAATTGGCAGATTTTGATTGACTTGGCGTTGGAGTGAAAATATAAAATGACATTTGTAAATAAGAAAAAAGATCTCTTTAGATAGGGTGTTGGTTATGCTAAAAGGGCATAATCAATAATAAAGAAAAAATAAACACGCAAACACATGCACATGAAAATTTTTCACAAATCAAAGAGATAAAAGAAATTTTTGAAGACTCACAAGTTGGAAATAATCCTAAATCATTCGTTCTTAAGCTTTTGTGGCGAGTTTGTTGATCGCTTCAGCGTTCATGTCGTCTTGGTGGGTTTTTAACACTTTAGAATACATGTCCAAAAAGCGGTTGATTTCAATCAAAGCGCTCATCTCGCGCACCGCATTGACATTGCTTTTTTCTAGCATGTATTGCCTTAACGCGCCAGAGTCAGAGACTTGATGGACGCCTTCACCCTGATAAGTATAAAGGTTTTGCCCTATTTTTTTAAGATTTTTAGGTTCGCTAAAACCCACTAAAGCCAACGCACCTGCTTGAATTTGGGCTTCATTATCCCTAAAAGTGATTTCGCCATTTTGATTGACTTCAATTTCAGCGTTAGGCATGAGCATGATCCCTCCTTTTTCGTTCAAGCCCGAACGAGAAAGCACCCTAAAGCCATTAAGAGTTACCAAAAAGCCGTCTTTATCCACGCTAAAATGCCCATCTCTGGTATAAGCGACGCCCTCATTAGTTTGTATCGCAAAATAGAGGTTAGGGCTTGTTAGGGCAAAATCTAGGGGGTTATGCGTTTCTTCAAACGCGCCAAGGCTTCTATCCGTATAGATTTCTGATAGAATAGGCACACGATTGAGGTTGCGGTTTAAATACTTCGCGCTCGCTTTGGTTTGATCTTCTAAGGGCAGTTGCTCTCGGTATTGTTGGTAAAGCCTTAAAAAATCGCCCGTAATTGCATCTTCTCTTTTAAAGCCGTTGGTGTTTAAATTAGCTAAATTATTAGAGGTCAAATCCAAGCGGTTAAATTGTGTCGCCATAGCTCCAGTGGCCGCATAATACCCATTTTGCATGCAAGAATCCTTTTAAAAGAAAAATTATAGCAAAAATTAAATCAAAACCATGATTTATTCCAAATAGGTTTTTTTAGGGAATATGATAACCATAACCATAAAGATAACAATACTCAACATGACATAGCCTACAAACCCCCATTCAAAACCATGTTGTTTGAATTGCAACGCTACATAACTCGCGCTCCCTCCAAAAAGCGCATTCGCAATTGCATAGGCCAAACCCACGCCAAGCGCTCGCACATGTTCAGGGAACAATTCCGCTTTAATGACCCCAGCAATGCAAGTGTAAAAACTCATCGTGCTCAAGGCAAGTATTTCGTAAAATAGGGCTTCATACACGCCAGTGGCATGCTTGATGCCATAAAAGACAACGGGCGTTACAATAAGCCCTGCTATAGCAAAAACTATCAGCATTTGGGTGCGTTTGATTTTATCCGCAAGCATCCCGCATAAGGGTTGTAAGAAGATGAAATAAGAGAGCGCTAAAAGCATGATAAAACTGCTTTCTTTAGGGCTGAATGATGAGCTGTTGGTTAAAAAGATTTTTAAATACACCGTAAAAGTATAAAAACACAAACTCCCTCCCATAGTCAGCCCAAAAACTATCATTAAGGCTTTTTTATGGTTGAGCAATTCCTTCAAACTGCCTCTTTGGGTTTCTTCTTTAATAGTGGTTTTGGGAGTGGTTTGACTATCCATAGTTTCTTCCATGATATTTCTTAAAAAGAGCGAGAGTAGGGCTAATATACCCCCTAAAGCGAATAAATAACGCCAAGCGAACGCGCTGATTTGCTCATGCGTGTAAATGTTTTCAACGATAAAGAGCGAAAAAATAGCTAAGAGTTGCCCTCCAACTAAAGTTACATATTGAAAAGAGCCATAAAAACCTTTTTTACCATTCTTGCCCAATTCAGAGAGGTAAGTAGCGACCACGCCGTATTCGCCTCCCACGCTAAAGCCCTGTAAAAGCCTGGCTAATAATAAAAACAAGAACGCCCATTCCCCTACGATTTCTTTAGTGGGGAGCAATGCGAGCATGAAAGAGCCTAGCGCCATAAGGATAATGGAGTACACCATAGAAGTTTTACGCCCCTTTTTATCCCCCAATTTACCAAAAAACAAACTCCCCAAAGGGCGCATGAAAAACCCTAGCATGAAAACTAAAAAAGCTGAGATTAGCGCTAGAGTGGGGTCATTGGTGTGGGTAAATTCCTTAGCAAAATAAGGGGCAAGGAACGCGTAAGCGTAAAAGTCATACCATTCCACTAAATTACCGGAACTAGCGGCTAAAAGGGATTTTAAGGGTTTTTTGGTGGCTGGTTGGGTTTGGGGGTTCATGGCTATCCTTGAATATGAAATTTTTAGGTAATTTTACTAGGAGTTAGGGAAACCACAGATAATATTTGATTAACAGATGAAAGGTTGGTATCGTTTGTATCATTGAGAAAAGTTTTTGTTTTTAATGAAGGATTGATAATAAAGTCTAAAAAATGTGCACAGGCATTTTTAAAATCAATTATAAAGAGCTTGCAAAAAGCAAGCGGTAACTTTTTAAAAATTAAAAATAATGTTTGCCAATATTCAATGGAAACAAAGCCTAAAAGTTTTGCAAAATCTCTCTGTTGCCTTTGGCGTTTCTTGGGGATAAAAAGCCTTGAGCCTCTAATTCGTCCGTAATGGTAGCGGCTTGGTTGTAGCCGATTTTTAATTGGCGTTGTAAAAAACTCGTAGAAGTGATCTTTTTTTCTAAAATCACCGCTTTAGCCCTTTCTAGAATGTCATCGCCTTGATAATTAGGGGTGTCTAAAGGCATGCGCGATTCTTCTAGCAAGAAATCTTTATCGTATTGCACCTCTTTTTGGGCTTTAATAAAATCCACGATTTTTTTGATCTCATCTTCAGTGGCAAAGGGGGCATGCAAGCGCACTAGCCCGTTCGCTCCTGGGGGGGTAAAGAGCATATCGCCCCTTCCTAACAAGCTTTGCGCCCCATCGGTGTCTAAAATCACTTTAGAATCAATCTTAGTGCCTACCCTAAAACTCACCCTTGAAGGCAAGTTGGTTTTGATTAGGCCGGTTACGACATCCACGCTCGGGCGTTGGGTCGCTACAATGAGGTGTAAGCCGCTCGCTCGCCCCATTTGAGCGATTCTGGCGATAGGAAACTCCGCTTCTTTGCCCCCTGTCATCATCAAATCCGCTAATTCATCAATCACCACAATCAAATAGGGGAACGCTTCAACGCCGTTACTTGGGGCTTGTTCATTATAAGAATCAATGGTTTTAACCTTGTATTCGCTCATTAAAGAATACCGGCGTTCCATTTCTTTAGCCACGCTTTGCAAAGCCCCAATAGCTTTTTTAGGGTCGGTGATAATGGGCGTGAGTAAATGAGGGATGTCCGCATAAATGCTAAATTCTACCATTTTGGGATCGATCATCACTAATTTGAGTTGATCAGGGGGGTTTTTATAAAGTAAGGATAAAATCATCGCATTCACGCCCACGCTCTTACCGCTTCCTGTCGTGCCGGCGATGAGCAAGTGGGGGAGCTTTTTTAAATCCGTGATGAAAGGGTTACCCACAATGTCTTTGCCTAAAGCCAGAGTTAAGGGCGAGCTGGATTTTTGAAACAATTCGCTCTCTAAAATTTCTCTTAAATAAATAATTTGGCTTTGGCTGTTAGGGATTTCAATGCCAACGACATCTTTACCCTTAATAGGGGCTTGAATGCGAATGGATTCCGCGCATAAAGTCATCGCTAAATCATCGCTCAAGCCTAAAATACGGCTCACCTTAACATTAGGGGCTGGGCGGAATTCAAAAGTGGTTACAATAGGGCCTGAATAAGTGCGGATAATATCGCCATCAATTTTAAAGGTGCGCAGTTTGCTCAATAAATCCTGGATTTTTTGGTCAATCTCGTTTTCGTCTAAAGAAGTGTCCTTCAAACAAACCGCATTCAATAATTGCGTTGTGGGAAGCTCATAATCTTTGGGTTTTTGCACTTCACCATAATCCAATCCGTCTAATATCTCTTTATTTTCGCTCAATTCTTTAACCATAACGGGTTTTTTAGCGTTTGTGGGGGTTAGTGGGCTAAAGCTTGGAGCGTGTTGCACCTCTTTTTCTTCTTCTTTTATATTTTCTTTTATCATTTCTTCTTGCGCGTTTTCTTGTGGGCTTTCTTCTTTTTTAGGGTGGTTTGGGGCTTTGTGGTTTTGTGTTTTGTTGTCATTTTCTGTGTTGGGTGCAGGTGCGGGCATGATGGGTGCTGATATGATAGGTTTGGGCGTGGTGGGTGTAAGAGTTTCTTGTTTAGGCGTGGGTTCTCTTTCTTTAGTTTCTTGTTTAATCTCTTTTAAAGTGGGGTTAGTGGGGTTGGATAAATCATCAAATCGGTTTTTTTTAGGGTAAATGGTGTAATGGGTAGGAGAATGGGAGGAAATTTGGACTAAGCCTTCTTGTGGCTTTAGATCGTTTAAAGTCGTGTTATAGGGGGTAGGGATCGCCAGAAACGATTCTTTATTAGGGGTTTTGTGGTTTTCATCAATAGGGTTTTCTTTGAGGTTTTCTTTTTCTTTGTCGTTTTTGGTTTCTTTTTTTTGAATATCTGATGGGGCGTTTTCAAAACCCTCTTTTTTTGGGCTAAAATTAGGGCTAAAGGCTTGTAAGCATTGTTGATAAACCTCTTTTAAAAGGTTTTGTGTTTTATTCATATAAGGATAAAAAACGCTTTTAGGGGGCAGTTTGAATAAAATCAAATAAGAAATAACTGCCATAAGCATTATCAGCGCATAAAGCCCAAAGTCCCCTATAAAAGGGCGTAAAAACAAACGCACGCTGTTACCGATCTCCCCTTGATTCAACAGGCTAGATTGCAAAAAGAGTAAAGATAAAATGCCAAGCAGATGCCCTAAAGTTTTTTCTAAAACGATTTCTGTAAAAGGATTTTTAGTCCTGTATAAAAGGAATAAAACCCACGCTAAATAGGGTAAATTAACCCATGAAAGATACCCAAAATATTTTTTATTGATTGCGGCAAACCACACCCCAAAACGCCCCACTAAACCGCTATTACCTAGCCATGAAGATAGGGTTAAAAACGCTAATAAAACCCCTATGATTAAAGCTAAATAAAGTTTTTTAGATTTCATCGGTTGCACATGTCTTTAAAAGAGCAATATTCACAATCTTTAGCCTCTAAAGTTTTTTCAAAAACCATTTCTTGTTTGAGCTTAGGGATAAGAGAATATTCCAAATAATGCATTTTAGCCTGCAAAATAGGCCCTTCTTCTTCTAGTAACTCGCCCTTTCTTAAATCATAAAAAAAGGCTTTTATAGGCTCTTTGTAGCCCAGATTTTTAAGGGCAAACGCATAGATGGCCATTTGATAATCGGTGCTGATTTGAGCGATTTCTATGGGGCTTAAGCCCCCTCTTTTCAAATCGTTTTTGAATTTGTAATCCAATAAAATAACCTCATTGTCAGCCGTTTTGTCAATCCTGTCTATGCGCCCTTTAAACGCAACGCCTTGAATGGTCGTTTCAAAGCTTTTTTCAAGATCAAGGATTTTGATTTTTGCCTTAAAGCGTTCTTTTTCTTTAAGATAAAAAGCCTGGATTTTTTTGAGCGCTATAAGAGTGTCTAAACGCTCTTTAGGGGTAATGTTTTCTCTTGTTTCTAAGAGCTGAATGAGTCTCTCTTCTAACGCATAGGGGTTTTTATCTTTTTCATAAGCTTCTTTTAAAAGTTCATGGAGCAAACTGCCCACAGTGCTATTATTTTCGTCTTTAGGGCTTTCTTTGAAGCGCTTAATGTAGTGGTAGTAGAAACGGCGCTTGCAAGTTAAAAAAGCGTTCAATGAGCTAGCGCTAAAGCTAAAATCTTTAGGGATAGCGGCTTTGATTTCTTCTTCTTGGTAGTCTTTTAAAGGACTTGGTGCAAAAAGCGTGTAAGCGTCTTTGATAGGCTCTATAGGCAAATCTAATTCCAAAAGCATGTTAGAAACTTTTGAAGTTTCGCTCTCTATATAAGAAAGCGCCATTTCTTTAGAGTTTTTAAAGAGCTGGTAGTAATAATGTTTTTGCAAATTTTTCTTATCTAATAAAGTGGGGAGGTTGAGCGATTTTCTTAAAGCAGAGTTCAAAAACAAATCGCAATCTTTAAAGCTTGGCACGCAAGTTTCATTGAAATCCACGATAACGATTTTATCAAATTGCATGCCCCTTGTTTCTAAAGTGTCCATGACTCGTATTTTGCCCCCGCTAGAATCGTCTAAACGGAAATTGGCTTCAAATTCTTGCAAATACAAATGCAACAAATCTTTAAGGCTGTAGTTTTTAAGCGTGTCTTTTAAAAGATGATACTGGTGCATGATTTGAGAATGCGCTTCTTTCAATGGCGCTTTTTCTTTAGAGCCTTGTTGTTCTAAAAGCGCGAGCGTGAGGTTTTCCAAATCCAATAAAGGCGATGCGCTCAAATCAAAACCGCTTGTTTCTAAATCTTCTAAGATTTTGACAAGCTCTGTATAATAAGGGCTGTTTTTAGCCCCTAAACCCATAGCGAAATTCAAATTGTTGTTTTTGTCTAAGAGTTTTAAAAAAGGTAAAAAATCCGCATTAGGCGTGATGATCGCCATTTTATTAGGGTCGTTATCTTGTTGCAAATACTCTTCTATGGTTTGTAAAACTAAAGCACTTTGTTTTAAATAACTGGAGTTGGCATAAAGCTTTGGCTCTATTTTTTGATCATTGAAAGTTTGAGAAAGGATCTTTTGGGTTTTAAAATCAATGGAATAATCGCAATCTGTTTCTAATTTGAGATTCAAAAATTCCAAAAATTTTTGGTTGTATTTGTCGCAAGATAGGTGTAAAGTGATAGGCACTAACTCGGCCACTTCTAACAGGCATTGCCTTTCAAAAACGCTCATAAAGCCGTCTAAATGCCATTCAATGGAGGAAAAATGCTCAAAAAATTCTTTTAAAATGGTGGGTTTTTCTTGCATGATTTTGTCATAAAAGCCTAATTCTTTTAGTTTTTTAATGTAGCGCTTATAAATCATTTCTAAGACTTCTAAATGCTTTTCATAATCCAAATAAATGTCTTTAGAAGAAAGTTCATTGAGCTTGATACAAGCAGAGCTTAACTCATCAAACAAATCAAACAAAAAAGAAGTGCTTTCCAAATACCCCAAAAAGCTGTTTTCAAAAAGCAAAAGCCCTTCAAGAATGGATTTTTTTTCTTTAGCGATAGCTTTAATGGTGTCTATCATTAAAATTTGGCGCACGTTGTTAGGGATTTTCTTTTTATTAGGGATGTAAAAAGCCTGTTCAAAAAAACTCCCCATGCTCATTGCGTTAGGCAAAAACCCTTCGCCTTGCTCTAAATAGAAATGTTTTAAACGCCTGGTGGAGCTAAAAACAAACAAGGGGGTTTTTTCTAAAAAAAGTTTTTCTAAGTTCATGCGTTGAGCAACCTTTTAGCTTGAGTGGTGGTGTTTTCAACGCTAAAGCCAAATTTTTCAAAGAGTTTATCGCCCTTTGCTGAGCTCCCAAAAGAATCCATGCCAATGATTTTATCCGCAAAACGATACCACTCTATCGCGCGGCTCGCTTCAATCGCTAAAACTTTACCCTTAAAGAGTTCTTTAAGATAGCTTTCTTCTTGCTCTATCAATAAATCAAAGCACGGCACGCTCACCACTTGAGTGGGGATATTTTCTCGCTCTAAAATTTTAGCGCTCTCTAAAGCTAAAGACACTTCGCTTCCGCTCGCAACCAGCGTGATAACGGGATCTTTAGAATGGTGTTTAACATACGCCCCTTTTAAAACCTGCTCTTTAGAGACCTCATCAAGCACGGGTAAATTTTGGCGCGATAAAATAAGCCCGCTAGGAGCGTTCAAACTTAACGCTACTTGCATGCAAGCGGTGTTTTCAAAAGCGTCGCTAGGTCTGAAAGCATAGAAATTGGGCAAAGCGCGCAAATGGCTCAACTGCTCTATAGGCTGGTGCGTGGCCCCATCTTCACCCACGCCAATGCTGTCATGCGTAAAGATAAAAAGGGCTTTTAGTTTCATTAAAGCGCTCAAACGGATGCTAGGCATCAAATAATCGCTAAACACAAAAAAGGTCGCGCAAAAAGGCACAAACAAACCATACGCCGCTAAAGCGTTAGTGATAGCCCCCATGGCATGCTCTCTGATCCCAAAATGCAAGTTTTGCCCTAAAGGGAAATCGCCAGAGTGTTTTAACTGCGTGTTATTAGATGGGGCTAGATCCGCACTCCCCCCTAAAAAGCCCTCGCATTCCTTAGCGATAGCGTTTAAAATCATGCCGTTACTCACTCTCGTGGCTAGAGATTCGCCTTTTTTAAAGGTGGGGTAATGGATGGCGCTAAAATCAAAATCCTTTAACGCATGGATTTTTTCTTTTGCTTTAGGGCTTAAGGATTTTTCCCATAAGGCTTCTAAACTAGCGCCTCTAACTTTCACTTCTTCAAAATGCATTTTGTTTTTTGGGCTAATAATAAAGCTTTCATTAGGATTGATTTGAGCGCTTTCTTTGGATTGTTTTAACACTTCTTTGTTTAAAGGCGAGCCATGCGTTTTTTCACTCCCTTCTAAGCCAATAGCCCCCTTACCAATAATCGTATGAGCGATTAAAAGCGTGGGTTTGGTGGATTTTTTGGCTTCTTCTAAAGCGTTATGAATCGCTTGATAGTCATGCCCATCGCATTCTAGCACTTCCCAATTTTGCGCTAAAAAACGCGTTTTAACCTGTTCGCTAAAACTAATATTAATAGCGCCTTCAATGCTGATCTGGTTGCTGTCATAAATCACAATGAGGTTATCAAGGCGAAGGTGTCCGGCTAAAGAAGCGCTCTCATAACTAATGCCTTCTTGCAAATCCCCATCCCCACACAAGCAATAGACTTTATGAGAAATGGCTTCTTTGTCTAAAAGGTTTTGAGCGTATTGACTCGCCATGCTAAAGCCCACAGCGTTAGCAAAACCTTGCCCCAAAGGGCCTGTTGTAACCTCAATGCCTTCGGTGTGGTGCAATTCGGGGTGTCCTGGGGTTTTAGAGTGTAATTGCCTGAAACGCTTTAAATCTTCTAAGCTCAAATCAAAGCCCCACAAATGCAACAAACTATACGCTAACGCGCTCGCATGCCCTCCGCTAAAAACCAGCCTGTCCCTGTTGAGCCATTTAGGGTTTGTGGGGTTAAGGTTTAAATGCAAGCTTAAAACCACCATCACATCAGCTAACCCCAAGCACACGCCCGGATGCCCGCTATTAGCCTTATCTATCATGTCCACACACAAAAAGCGCAGCGTGTTGGCCATGCTTTTTAATCGTTCTAAGTCAGCGTTACTCAATCGCATCAAATTTTTCCATTTTTAAGGTTTTTAAAAGCCATTTTAACACAAATTATCTCAAAATCTCTTTGGCTCTTAAGATGTCTTGTTGGATCTGATTTTTAAGCTCTTTTAACGAAGAAAAGTGCATGTTGTCTCGTATTTTTTGAACCAAACGCAAAGCGATTTCTTTGGGAGGGTTTTCTATGATGGTATCAAGGACATGGCATTCTATGGCGAAATGCTGATCCGTGCTTAAGCGGTTGCCTATAAAACTCACGCTTTTTTGATAAATTGGATCTTTTATTTTCACTAAACTCGCATACACCCCAAAACTAGGGAGGATAAAATCTTTAGTTTTGATGTTTAAAGTAGGCGCTAATTCTTTATGCCCTAAGCCTTGATCGCTAATGACTTCCCCGCACACTTCATAAGGCCTGCCTAAGAGCTTGTTGGCTAAAGATAAGTCGCCATGACTTAGGGCTAGTTTGATGGTTTTAGAATGCACGCTGATCTCTTTTATTTTCACTTCAGGCACAATAATGGTTTTTTCAAAACGCTCTTTTAAAAATAAAGCGTCATTTTTTCTCTCATGCCCAAACCTAAAGTCATAGCCTACGACCAGGCGTTCTAAATGGGGGAATTTCTTTTTTAAAAGATCTAAAAATTCTAAAGCGTTTAATCGCGAAATCTCTTCTAAATACACAAAAAATAAAGGCATGCCCACGAGTTTAGCGCGGTATTTTAGGGGGGTTAAATAGCCTTTAGTGTAATGTTTTTTTTCTATGATTAAAAGGGCTTTGGGATCTTTTAATTCTTTAAAAAGGGCTTGATGCCCTAAATGCAAGCCGTCAAATTTGCCGATAGCCAGGCTTTTAATCTCAGGCTCGCTTGAAATGGATAAAAAATTCAACATTCCCGTTTTTCCCTTTCACTAAGCTTTCTTGGATCTTTAAGATTTGAAAATCCTTTGTTTTTAAATGGTTTTTAAAGTTTTCTAAAGCGTTTAAAATGGCTTCTTTATCCACCACCACCCCCTTTTTATTGCGTTTTGTCGCTCTGCCCACTTCAAATTGCGGTTTGAAAAGCGCCAAAAATTCACCGCTTAAAGGCAAAATCGCTTCTAAAATACAATATAAAGAAATAAAGCTCACATCACAAAGCACTAAATCAATTGTTTCTGGCGTTTTAAACCCTCTAATATCGCATTCTTCATAACATTCTATGCGCTTGTCTTGTTTCAAACTCTCATCTAATTGCATTTTCCCCACATCCACGCAAAGCACCTTTTTAGCCCCTTTTAAAAGAGCCACTTCACTAAAGCCCCCTTTGCTCGCTCCCACATCTAAAACCACCTTTCCCTTAAAATCCACGAAATGGGTTTCTAAAAAAGCCGCTAATTTTTCCCCAGCCCTGCTAACGAACAGATTTGTAGCGATGAGTTCAATCTTATCGTCCTCTTTAACCATAAAAGAGGGTTTAGAAACCACCATTTTATTGACTAAAACCTGATTTTTTAAAACCAACGCTTTAGCTTTTTCTCTGCTGCCCACTAAATGCTGGTTGAATAAAGCGTAATCTAAGCGCATTAAAATTGAGGTAAGGGGACTTGATAAGAGAAATTAAAAACAATCTTGCCTAAACTATAGGCATCAAGCTCTAGTTTGGCTTCTTGCACCGCTAAATAATCCAATTTGTCAAAAGCGAGTAAAAAAGCTCTGCTCCACCTGTTCGTGGTTTCTAAAATGCCATCAAATTCATCTTTTGTGATTTCTCGCACCCATAAAGGCTCTTTTCCTATAGGTTTTGTGCCAAAAAGTTCATAAGAAATATAGCCATCGTCTATCCAGTCGTTATTTTGCGTGAAAATCTCCACTAAAAAATACTCATGGTCATAGTAAGTGCCGCTATCCACATCGTTTAAATGCGTAGCGATAGCCGTGATGATAGGCACATTATTTTGGGTGATTTCGCCTTTCCTGCTGGCTTGGATCTTTTTTTCTAAAACTAAGTCTAGCGTGTAGGTGTCTTCATTGAAATTGCTCACACACCCTAAACAAAAGAATAAAAACACCAGAAGTGTTGAGAGATTTTTCAAGCCCATTCCTTGCTAAAACCCATGCCATTTTTAGCTAAAATAAAACCGATATTATAACTAAAAGGGGGTTTTATGCCAAAAAAATGCCGACACTTGCTCCAAACCAGCGATTTAAGCCTAGATGAAATCAAGCTTTTATTGAACAAAGCGAGCGTTTATGCGAACGATTTTAACGCCGTATCTTTAGAAATAAAAGAAAAAATGCACAATAAAATCATCGTGGCTTTATTTTTTGAAAATTCCACCCGAACGGTGTCTAGTTTTGAAATCGCAAGCCTAAGGTTGGGGGCAAAAATAGTGAAATTAAACATGCAAACAAGCTCCACTTCAAAGGGTGAAACTTTGATAGACACTTTTAAAAATATCCATGCCATGCAGCCTGACGCTATCATCACACGGCATGCTTTTTCAAGCGCGCCTTTTAAATTAGCCGAATTTTCACAATGCCCCTTAATTAACGCAGGAAGCGGCGTAAGCGCTCATCCTACCCAAGCGTTATTAGACTTGCTCACCCTTTATCGGCATTTTGGCAGTTTGGAAAATCTAAAAGGGAAGAAAATCGCTTTCATCGGCGATGTGAAAAATTCCAGAGTGGCTAACAGCAACATTAAATTGCTCCAAAGACTAGGGCTTGAGATCATGCTGTGCGCCCCAAGCTCCATGCTCCCTAGCGTTTCTTTAAAAACGACGCACAACATTGAAGAAGCGATAGGATTTGCAGACATTTTAATGAGTTTGAGGACCCAAACCGAACGGCACAACGCGCCCATTTTTGCGAGCTTGAAAGATTATGGCAATGCTTATTGCATCACCCAAAAACGCCTAGAAGCTCACGCTAAAAATAAAGAGGTGATTATTTTACACCCAGGCCCGGTGCATAGGGATATTGATATAGAAAGCGCGGTGTTAGAAGATAAGCGATCTAAAGTTTTAGAGCAAGTCAAAAATGGCGTGGCGATGCGCATGGCGGTGTTGGAGTTTTTGCTATTAGATTAAGCATCAAACTTAAAAAATGCTTTTTGGCATTTTTTGCAATCAATATAAGAACTTTCATAAGAACTTTCGTATGAAGAAAATGGGTTTGGTTATAAAACAGCGCAAAAATCCCACTTTGATCAGATTTTGATTTACTTTATCTCATTTTATTATGAAACTAAAAAAATTTCGTTATAATCTAAAATAGTTGGGTTAATTAAAAATAAATAAATAGCTTGATTACGCTTCTTTGTTTTTAGATCAGTTAAGAATTGTATAGTCTTTAAGTCATAATCTTTAAGATGTATTGGCTATTAAAAGGAAAAAAATGAAAAATAGCACGCCTTTAAAGAATAAAGTTTTTTGTGGGTTATATGTTTTAAGTTTGAGCGCTTCTTTGCAAGCGTTTGATTATAAAATTGAAGTTTCAGCGGAGTCCTTTTCTAAAGTTGGCTTTAATAAAAAAAAGATTGATATAGCTAGGGGGATTTATCCTACAGAGACTTTTGTAACCGCTGTAGGGCAGGGCAATATCTATGCGGATTTTTTATCCAAAGGTCTTAAAGATCAAGGGCATGTTTTAGAGGGAAAAGTCGGTGGCACGCTAGGAGGGGTCGCTTATGATAGCACGAAATTCAATCAAGGCGGATCGGTTATTTATAACTACATCGGTTATTGGGATGGCTATTTGGGGGGTAAAAGAGCCTTGCTTGATGGCACGAGTATCCATGAGTGCGCGCTTGGATCTGATGGCAAGGTGATTGATTCTATAGCGTGCGGGAACGCTAGAGCCAATAAAATCCGCCGTAATTACTTGATGAATAACGCTTTTTTAGAATACCGCTATAAAGATATTTTTTTAGCTAAAGGAGGGCGTTATCAATCTAATGCTCCTTATATGAGCGGTTACACGCAAGGTTTTGAAATCAGCGCTAAAGTCAAGGATAAAAATGAAGGGAGCCACAAATTATGGTGGTTTAGCTCATGGGGTAGGGCGTTCGCTTATGGGGAGTGGATTTATGATTTTTACTCTCCAAGAACCGTGATTAAAAACGGGCACACTCTAAATTATGGTATCCATTTAGTGGATTACACTTACGAAAGAAAAGGGGTTAGCATCAGCCCTTTTTTCCAATTTTCGCCCGGGACTTATTATAGCCCTGGGGTGGTTGTAGGCTATGATAGTAACCCTAATTTTGATGGCGTGGGCTTTAGATCAGAAACAAAAGCTTATATTTTACTCCCTGTCCATGCCCCCTTAAAAAGGGATACTTATCGTTACGCCATAAAGGCTGGCACCGCTGGGCAAAGCTTGCTTATTAGACAACGATTTGATTACAATGAATTTAATTTTGGGGGAGCGTTTTATAAAGTGTGGAAAAACGCAAACGCTTACATCGGCACGACAGGAAACCCTTTAGGCATTGATTTTTGGACCAATAGCGTTTATGATATAGGGCAAGCCTTAAGCCATGTGGTAACCGCTGATGCCATCTCTGGTTGGGTTTTTGGTGGGGGCGTGCATAAAAAGTGGCTGTGGGGGACTTTATGGCGTTGGACTAGCGGCGCTTTAGCCAATGAAGCGAGCGCGGCTGTTAATGTGGGCTATAAGATCAGTAAGAGTTTGACAGCGAGCGTGAAATTAGAATATTTGGGCGTGATGACGCATGCAGGCTTTACGGTAGGGAGTTACAGGCCCACGCCCGGCTCTAAAGCGCTTTATTCAGACAGGAGCCATTTGATGACAACTCTTATCACTAAATTCTAATCAATCGCTTTAAGCTGTTTATTAAAGCGTTAAAAATCCCTTAATAAAAACACTATAATACGAGTTTAATCAAATCCATAAGGTTAAGCATTTGAAACTCTTTTTCAAGCGTTATTCTAAATATCTTAAAGAGCATTATAAAAGTTTTATAGTGGTTTTATTTTCTTCTTTAGTGGTGGCTTTAAGCACGGCTTGGGGGACTTATTTGGTCAAGCCCACTTTAGATGAAATTTTTATCAATAAAGACACTCACATGCTCAAAATCCTGCCTTTTTTAGTGATTTTGGCGTATTTGGGCAAGAGTGGGGGCATGTATTTAGGCACTTATTTCACTAACTTTATCGGGCTTGATATTGTCAAAAAAATACGCAACACCATGCTAGAAAGCCTTCTCAAAATGGAAATGGATTTTTTTAACAGGACGAAAAAGGGCGAATTGATCGCAAGGATCACCAATGATATCGGTTTGATTAGAGCGAGTTTGTCCAATTACCTTTCAGAGAGCCTAAGAGAGGGGCTAACGATTGTCGGGTTAGTGGGGGTGGTGATCTATCAAAGCCCTAAATTAGCGTTAGTGGGGCTAGTCATCATGCCGCTAGCTGCTATTCCTATCAGTAAAATCATTCGTAAGGTTAAAAAACTTGCTAAATCCCATCAAGAGAGTAACGCCAAAATCACCGCTCGTTTGAGTGAAGTCTTTAACAATGTGGAAGCGATTAAAATCTCTAATGGCGAAAAGTTAGAGCATAAGGCTTTTGTGAAAGAAAATGAAGCGTTTTTTAAAATCGGTATCAAAAACATCGCCGTGGCTGAAATTTCTTCGCCTTTAATGGAGTTTTTAGGCTCTATCGCTATAGCGCTAGTGATTTATTTAGGGGGGAATGAAGTGATTAGAGGCCATATTAGCGTGGGGGCGTTTTTTTCTTTCATTACGGCCCTTTTTATGCTCTATACGCCGATCAAACGCTTAACCAGGATTGTTTCTAATTTTCAAGAAGCCTTAGTCGCTAGCGACAGGATCCATGAGATTTTAGAAAGAGAGCCGGCGATTGTTGATGGGGAATTAACGCTAGATGACGCCATACACACCATAGAATTTAAAAAGGTATGGCTGGCTTATGTGCTAGACAATCAAGAGCGTTATGTTTTAAGCGATATTAGTTTGAAATTCCAACGAAATGAAATCATCGCTTTAAAAGGCGAAAGCGGGAGCGGTAAAAGCTCATTAGTGAATCTGATCTTACGCCTTTATGAGCCAAGCAAGGGTGAAATTTTCATCAATGATCAAAAAATAGAGAGCATCACTCAAAAATCCTTGAGAGAAAAGATTAGCGTTGTCACTCAAAGGGTGTTTATTTTTAACGGGAGCGTGGCTGAAAATGTGGCGTATGGTTTAGAAATTGATGAGGTCAAAATCAAAGAATGCCTAAAAAAAGCTCAAGCCTTAGATTTTGTGGAAAAAATGCCTCATGGGATAGAGAGCGTTTTAGATGAATTTGGCGCTAATCTTAGCGGCGGCCAACGCCAAAGAATCGCCATTGCAAGAGCTTTGTATAAAGACGCTCAAGTTTTAATCTTTGATGAAGCCACTTCCGCTTTGGACAATAACACAGAAGAGAGCATCAAACAAAGCATTTTAGAATTGAAACAAAACCGCTTGATCATTCTTATCTCGCACAACCCAAGCACGCTAAAATTAGCCACTAAGCATGTGAAATTAGAGCATGGGCGTTTGATAGAATGTTAAGGGTTTTAAGCGTTGGTGTTGCTTTTATTTTACTAGGGTGTCAGTTTTTCAACAAAACGACACTCCATTTAAAATATAAAGATTACCCCAAAAATAGCGCTTTAAAAACCGCTTTCACTTTAACCCCCCCTAAAATCTTTTTTAACGCCCGTTTTGTGCCGCCCTTTTACCAAAAAGAATTTAAAAAAGCGCTCACCCAACAAATCGCTTATTTTTTAAAAGATAAAAGCGCTTTTACTCTCAATGTTTCAGGCAATGTTTTTTTTTCTTTTGAAGAGAGTCCTAAAGATTTAAAAGCCGTTAAAGAAAGGCTTAAAAAGACGGTTGAGCCTAACGCTGACCCAAAATCCGTCATGCGTTTTTTAAACCTTCAAGCGAGCTTGATTTTAGAATGCGTCCCGCAAACCACTTGCCCGTTTGACACCCTTTTAATCCCCACCGCTTTCAGCGTGCCTGTTTATTACGCTAATCGTTTGGGTGATAACCCCTCTCTTTTTTCCCAAGAAGACAAATCCTACCATAACGCTTTAATCAAAGCCCTTAATAAGGCTTACTATTCTCTTATGGAGGGTTTAGAAAAGCGTTTGAACGCTATAGAAAATGCAGAGTGGCTTTAAGGCATGAAAAAGATTGTATTTTTCATTTTTGTCATTTTGTTTTCGGTAGGGATTTATTCAGCGTGGCATGTTTTATTGGAAAAAGCCCTAGAATTGCAATTAGTAACCTCAGCTAATGATTTGCTTTTAAAATTGTTGGCAATTCTTAGCGTTTTTTCAATGTTAGTGCTTTTTCAAGGCGTTATTTCTTCGTATAAGAAGCGCCAACTCAAACGCATTTTGCAAAAAATAGACGCCATGAACGGCTTTGAATTTGAAGAATATTCCAAAATCTTTTTCACTTCAAAGGGTTTTGAAGTGAGCATCACACAAAAAAGCGGCGATTATGGAGCGGATTTGATTATAGAAAAAGACGGCATCAAGTGGGCGGTTCAAGCCAAACGCTACTCGCATAAAGTTTCGCCCAAAGCCATTCAGGAGGTGGTCTCTTCTAAAGCTTACTACGCTTGCGAAAAAGCTTGCGTGATCACCAATAGCTATTTCACGCAAGCCGCTCAAAAACTGGCTCAAGCTAACGGAGTGCTTTTGATTGATAGAGACGAATGGATCAAATTTTTGAACAAAAAGAGATGAACCGCTCTCATCAGATCGTTTGTCCTCAAATTCTTTTAAAATGTTGTCGTAATTGCATGCACTATAATGTCAAAATTTAGCGTCAATTTCTGCTTGGATAAAGGGGTTCAATGATTCAGTCTGTTCGCATCAAAAACTTTAAGAATTTTAAGGACACCACAATTGATGGTTTTACCAAGCTTAACATTATCACTGGTGAAAATAATGCGGGAAAGTCTAATTTGTTAGAGGCGTTATATTGTTTAGTGGGAAAATCCATGCACCCATGCACTAATATAATTGAAATTTATGACAATATACGCAAAGAGCCTTTAACGACAGAATCAAAAAACTTGATGTTTTATAATTTAAACACTAACGAAAAAATACAAATTACCACGACTTTAGACAACAATCAAACCTTAGACTTACAAATAAAATTCATAGTCAATGAAAAACAAAAGGTAATAGAGTCGCAAATAATACCCACAGCAGAACAAGTGCAAGCATTCTCACAACTTAAGTTCATTTTTAAAAAAGATAAAGAAGAAATCTATAACGATTATTTAAATATCGCTAGAATTCCCAATTTCCCACCAATTCCTAATCAGTCAAGCTACAACAGGCAATTTAAGAATTTTGAGCCCAACCAATCGCAAAAACTTTTACCCTTTGAAAGCGCTACCATCATAACGCCTAGCGATGTTGCTCGCAAGCGAGATGTTATAAATCCTAATGCCATCCATATTATGAATCCCAATATCATTCAAGCAGTGCGTAAGATTCTTGATGACAATCAACTAGAAAAAAGGCTGAATCAAAGTCTTAACCAATTTGATAAAAACATTCAAGCTATTAGATTTAATGCTAACAACCAACTCAAATTAGAGGTGAAAAATATCAAAGAAAAAGTCCCGCTATCTATGTTTGGCGATGGTTTGATGAAGTATTTTCATATTGTGAGCGCTTTTATTGCCAATAACGCAACAACGATCTATATTGATGAAGTGGAAAATGGCTTGCATTTTTCCCGCATGAGGTTATTGTTAGAAAAGATTATTGATTTTATTAATAATAACAAAGATCGTAATTTGCAAGTGTTTATGACTACCCATAGCCAAGAATTTGTAGAAATTTTAGACCAAGTTATCAAAGAAAAAAAATTTGCCAATCAGACTAAATTGTTTTGCTTAGAAAAAAACAGCAGTTCAATCGTTGCAGAGCCTTATTATGGAGAAAATCTATCTCTTTATTTCAAAAATCATGCCAATCTTTTTGGAGGTAAAGAAAGGTTTAAAGAAAATAATTAAGTAAAAAGATACTTATTTATACAGAAGGAAAAAGTGATAGAAACTTTTTAGGTTGGTATCTTAATTTTTTGAAATGCCAGGATCATTTTGATATGCTTGATATAGAAGGTAAAGATAAGCTCATTTCAGGTGAATTTCCGGAAAAGATTAGAAAAATTTTAAATAATGAACATCAAACATATAAACAAGTGTGCATTATTTTTGATGCAGACAAGAAAGAGAGTCGAGAAAGCGATGCAGGTTTTGATAATAAGCTTAAGCATATTCGTGAAAAATTCAAAGAAAAAAGGATTGATTTTCCAAGAGAACAAATCTTTTTATTCCCTAATAATCAAGATGATGGTGATTTAGAAACCCTATTATTAAAAATTGCTAACCACAAAGAGTTTATAAATTGTTTTGAAGGCTATTTGGATTGTATTAAAAAGACAGAACATTACAAACCGATTAAAAACATAAGAAAAAATAAGTGGTATGCCTATTTAGAAGCACTTGGATTAGAATATCTATATACCAAAAAAAATATTTTTGATAATATAGGAGGTAAAGTAAAGAATGAACATGAAGAAGACTATGAAAAATTAAAAAAAGCCATCAAGTTTGAATCAGAACTTCTCAATCCCCTTAAAAATTTTTTAAGGCAATTTGCAGAAAGTAATCAAAAAATAAATCCTAAAATTTTCTAATTTAACAAAATATATTAAAATTATTCAAAAAGTATTATTTTTACAAAAAGGCGCGCTGTGAAATTGTGGTTTCCTTATTTTTTAGCGATTGTGTTCTTGCATGCATTAGGTTTAGCGTTGCTTTTTATGGCCAATAACGCTTCGTTTTATGCGGCGGCTTCTATGGCTTACATGTTGGGGGCAAAGCATGCCTTTGATGCGGATCACATCGCTTGCATAGACAACACCATAAGAAAGCTCACCCAACAAGGCAAAAACGCCTATGGTGTGGGGTTTTACTTTTCTATGGGTCATTCAAGCGTGGTGATTTTAATGACCATTATCAGCGCGTTTGCGATCGCTTGGGCTAAAGAGCACACGCCGATGCTAGAAGAAATAGGGGGGGTAGTGGGGACTTTAGTTTCTGGGCTTTTTTTGCTCATTATAGGGCTATTGAATGCGATTATTCTCTTAGATTTATTAAAAATATTCAAAAAATCGCATTCTAATGAAAGCCTGAGCCAGCAACAAAATGAAGAGATTGAACGGCTCTTAACGAGTAGGGGCTTACTCAACCGCTTTTTTAAGCCCTTGTTTAATTTCGTTTCCAAGTCGTGGCATATTTATCCTATCGGGTTTCTTTTTGGGCTGGGTTTTGATACCGCTAGCGAAATCGCACTTTTGGCCCTCTCTAGCAGTGCGATTAAAGTGAGTGTGGTGGGCATGCTATCTTTGCCCATTCTTTTTGCCGCTGGCATGAGTTTGTTTGACACTTTAGATGGGGCGTTCATGCTCAAGGCGTATGATTGGGCGTTCAAAACCCCTTTAAGAAAAATCTATTACAATATCTCTATCACGGCCTTAAGCGTGTTTGTCGCACTCTTTATCGGGTTGATTGAGCTTTTTCAAGTCGTTAGCGAGAAACTCCATTTAAAATTTGAAAACCGCCTTTTAAACACCTTACAAAGCCTGGAATTTACAGACTTGGGCTATTACTTGGTGGGCTTATTTGTAATAGCGTTTCTAGGCTCATTCTTTTTATGGAAAATCAAATTTTCTAAATTGGAGAGCTGAATTTTAAGCCCTCAAATTATCGCTTAGCAAATCTTTAAGGCTTTTATTTGAAAAACTTGGCATGAAGGCTTTAGGGTTTGAAAGGCTTTCGCTCAAATAACCTAATAATTCCTTAATTTCGTTTGATTTTTCTTCCAAATAAGCTTGAAACTCGCCAATATTTTCCAATAAATCCAACGGGTTAGCCACAATCATGGAAAAAACTTCATCATGGATTGCAATGTTGAGCTGAGTGTCAAACAAAGGGGAGGCTAAAAACTGGCAATTTTCTACAATTTCTTTCAATTCCTGTTTAATGATAGAAGCTTGCAAAGCGTCTTTATCTTCTAAACCCATGCTCTTATTGAAAAGCTTTTTGCAAGCGATTTGCAAGACTTGTAACGCTCCAACGCTCTCGTTTATATTTTTCATGTCCCTACTGAATTGGGCGATTTGTTGGGATTTTTCTATCGCATTGGTTTTAAAATCGCTTGTTTCCACATCGCCCAAATGCTTTTGAAGAGTTTTTAAAATATCCATAAAAAACCTTTTAAATAGAATTAACCCTCCACAAGCATTTTTCGTTCCTTTTTATGAAAACTTTAAAAAACACCCTTAAAAAGGTTTTTAGGTATAATTAGCGATCTTTTAGTTTCAAATAGTAGAGAGATTGGATGAAAAAAATATGGCTTTTAGTGTGGGGCTTGTGTTCTTTGGTGTTTGCGCATGCGATAGAAACGATAGAAAAAGTCCCTACAAATGTAGAGGATAAAGACAAAGCCCCCCATTTGTTGCTTTTGGCAGGGATTCAAGGCGATGAGCCTGGGGGGTTTAATGCGGCTAATTTGTTTTTGATGCACTATAGCGTTTTAAAAGGCCTGGTTGAAGTGGTTCCGGTATTGAATAAGCCTTCCATGTTAAGAAATCATAGGGGCTTGTATGGGGATATGAACCGCAAATTTGCCGCTTTAGACAAGAATGACCCTGAATACCCCACTATCCAAGAAATCAAATCCTTGATTGCAAAACCAAGCGTGGATGCCGTCTTGCATTTGCATGATGGCGGTGGGTATTACCGCCCTGTTTATATTGATGCGACGCTCAATCCTAAGCGCTGGGGGAATTGCTTCATTATTGATCAAGATGAAGTTAAAGGGGCGAAATTCCCCAATCTGCTTGCTTTCGCAAACAATACGATTGAGAGTATCAACGCCCATTTATTGCACCCCATTGAGGAGTATCATTTAAAAAACACGCGCACCGCGCAAGGCGATACAGAAATGCAAAAAGCCCTAACTTTTTATGCGATCAACCAAAAAAAGAGCGCTTTTGCCAATGAAGCCAGCAAAGAGCTCCCTTTAGTATCAAGGGTGTTTTACCATTTGCAAGCCATTGAGGGCTTACTCAATCAACTCAATATCCCTTTTAAGCGCGATTTTGAGCTTAACCCTAGCAGCGTGCATGCCCTAATCAATGATAAAAGCTTGTGGGCAAAAATCAGCTCTCTGCCTAAAATGCCCCTTTTTAACTTGCGCCCTAGACTCAATCATTTCCCCTTACCCCACAACACTAAAATCCCGCAAATCCCCATAGAGAGCAACGCTTACATTGTAGGGCTAGTCAAAAATAAACAAGAAGTGTTTTTAAAATACGGCAACAAGCTCATGACACGATTATCGCCTTTTTACATAGAGTTTGATCCTTCTTTAGAAGAAGTGGAAATGCAAATTGACAATAAGGATCAAATGGTTAAAATAGGGAGCGTGGTTGAAGTGAAAGAGAGTTTTTGTATCCATGCTATGGATAATATCCGCGCGAATGTGATTGGCTTTAGCGTTTCCAATGAGAGTAAGCCTAATGAAGCGGGTTATACGATTAGACTTAAAGATTTTCAAAAACGCTTTTCACTGGACAAGCAAGAAAGGATCTATCGCATAGAATTTTATAAAAATAATGCGTTTAGCGGGATGATCTTAGTGAAATTTGTGTAGGAATGGATAAACCTTGCCAAAAGATCTCATAGCGTTTTAAGGCAACGCATGATACAACATGACAACCGCCAATAAAGGATAATCATGCCAGACATTAGAAATCTTTATTTATCATTACCTGACTTAACAAATAGGCTATGTAACATAAGCAACAGACTTTACGCCATGCTTTCATCTCATTCTTTTTTAGCAAGGGAACATCGTGTTTTAGAAAGAATGCATGAGATAATCGCATGGATGGCTTAATACAGCGACTAGACAATGACTTAAAAGATGTTGACTCTCGTGTTCGTGTCCCTATTGGATACATAAAGAGCTTATGCAATGTTAGCGATATGAAACCTGATGAGCTATGCGTATTGTTTGTTAAAATCTTTGAACTCATTCGTTCGCGATTCAAAAGCAAACTATCTCGCAATTCCCTTTCTTTTATGGGTGGTGTAATTAAGGGCTTGGATAGGCAGATTTGCATGTATAAAAAAATGAAATGATGCGATAATTTCTTTCTCTTATTGTTATGATAAATCACCATTGAAGGGCGTAAAAACACCCAAACAAACCCAAACATTAAAAGATATAACAACCCTTTTGAATGTTGCTGTCTTTAAACTACTATCTTTATATCACACCACTTTTATATCACACCACTTCTTGCCCAGCATCTAATAAGGCTTCTTTGATTAAATCTTGTGTCGCTGGAGCGTCAAATTCTACAACCACGCTCTTTTTTTCCACGCTCACATCAATAAAGCTCACGCCTTCAATTCCGCCCACAAATTTTTCAATTTTATCCACGCAATGGTTGCAAGTAATGCTTGGCACTTGAAAAGTTGCTTTCATTCAATGATCCTTAATTTTAAAATTCCTTAGCCTTTGGGAGTTTAAGACCACACTCACAGAGCTTAAACTCATCGCTAAACCCGCAATCGCTGGGCTTAACATGATATTAGCCTTATAAAGAACCCCACAAGCTAAAGGGATGAACACGCTATTATAACAAAAAGCCCAAAACAAATTTTCTTTGATATTTTTAATGGTCGCCTGGCTTAATTTAATCGCGCTATAAACCGATTTAATATCGTTATTAAAGCTCACAATATCCGCTGCTTGCACGCTCACATCGCTCCCTTTAGCCATCACCACCGCCACATCGCTCATAGCAAGACTGGGAGCGTCATTCAAGCCATCGCCCACCATCATCACAATCTGCCCTTTTTCCTTAAGCTCTTTAATCTTGTTGAGCTTGTCTTGTGGTTTGGCGTTGCTGATATAGCCATCAATCCCTAATTCCAGCGTGCATTTTTTGACATTTTCCCTATTGTCCCCACTCAAAAGAAGCGTGTTAATGCCTAGATTTTTGATTTGAGCGATATGCTCTTTCACGCCTTTTTTGGGCAAATCTTCTAAAACAAACACCCCTAAAAGCTCGTCTTCTTTTTCACTGATCATTCTACCCACAAACACTAAAATCCCGTTTTCTTTGATTTCTAGCGTATTAATAGGGTTAAAAAACTCGCTATTACCTACTTTAATGATTTTTTTAGCGCCTTGATAATCTACTTTAGCGCTAATGCCAAAACCCGTTTTCACTTTAACTCCGCTCATTTCTTTTAAAGGGGCGTTATGCTCTTTTGCGTATTCTACAATCCCTTTAGCAATGACATGTTCGCTACTCTTTTCAATACTGCCCGCTAAACTCAATAGCTCTAATAATTCTATGTTAGAATGAACGCTTTTAACGACAGGCTTGCCGTTAGTGAGCGTGCCGGTTTTATCAAAAACGATCGTATTGACTAGCCTTGCTTTTTCTAAACTTTTAGCGTCTTTAAAAAATAAGCCTAAAGAACTCGCTTTTTGGTTCGCTACTAAAATACTCATAGGCGTAGCCAATCCTAAAGCGCAAGGGCAAGAAATCACTAAAACCGATACAAACACTTCTAAAGCGATTCCAAAATTCCACCAAAAATCAGGCTTAGGGGCGATGATGAGCCACACCACAAACGCTAAAACCGCAATAGCGATCACGCTTGGCACAAACACGCTTGAAACCTTATCCGCTAAGCGAGAAATCTCTGCCTTTGAGCTTTGAGCGTTATGGATCATTTCTATAATTTGAGACAAGGTGCTGTTTTTGTTATTTTGCGTGGCTTTCATTAAAAAACTCGTGTGGCTGTTGAGTGTCCCTGAAAAGACTTTATCGCCGACTTTTTTATAAACCGGCAACGCTTCACCGCTTAACATGCTCTCATCTAATTCCCCTTCGCCCTCTATGATTTCGCCATCTACTGCAATAGCGCTTCCAGGGAGGACTTTCAAAATATCCCCCACCACAATGCTATCCACTAAAACTTCAATCTGTTGGTTATTTTGCATTTTAAGTGCGGTTTTTGGGGCGTTTTTCATCAAGGCTTGCATAGCGTCTAAAGCCTTGTCTTTAGAAACATTTTCAATGCGTTTGCCCACCATCACAAACATTAAAATCACGCACACGCTTTCAAAATAATAATGCCCATAAGACCACTGATTTGTATAAACGAAATACAATTGCCACAGGCTTGAAATTAAGGCAGCGCTTGTGCCTATGGCGATAAGGCTGCTCATGTTGGGTTGTCTGTGCCATAAGGCTTTAAACCCTTGAATGTAAAAATCCCTCCCCAAATGCATGACAATGAGCGTGCCTATAAGCTGTAAGCAAGCGTTTAAAAAATTACTATGATTGTTAATCGTAAGCAAGCTTTCAGGTAAAAGGCTAGGACTAAGCATCGCTCCCATAGAAAGATACACCACAAAAAGCGTGAAAATAACCGCCAACGCTAATTTAACATTAGGGCTAAAAAATTCTTTTTTTTCTTTTGTTAGAGTTTTTTTAGGGCTATAACCCAGTTTTTCAATGAGTTTAAAAATTTCGTCTAAATTGGTTTCGTTTTCGTTAAATTCAATGTTGGCGCTCTTGTTTAAAAGGCTCACTTCTATTTTTTTCACAAAACTCTTACGCCCTAAAGAGCGTTCAATCCCGCTAGAACACGCCGTGCAAGTCATTCCCTCTATGTAAAAAGATTCTTTCATGCGTTTTTATTTTTATTAAAAATAATTTTTACCATTAAAAAAAGCCACCGAATGATGCCATAAATCAAATACAACCCCATAAACACGCTTAAAGCCTCTAAAGGGCGCACAAACACTAACGATAAAAAAATCAACACTAAGATGAAAAGCTTGAGATTCCACTTGACTTTTTTAAAATTAGGGTAGCGGATATTGCTCACCATAAGCACCCCTAGTAAGACAATAAAGCTTAAAAATAACTTTTCTGTATTCCCTTCTAAAAAATGGTATTTGTTATCCAATAACACACAAAGCACCACCAATACCGCCGCAGCAGGAATAGGGATACCGATGAAAGAATAGGGGTCGCTTGTGTTGGTGCTGATATTGAATCGCGCTAATCGTATCGCTCCAAAAATCACAAACAACGCGCTCACCGCCATGCCTATGCGCCCAAAGTTATACCCCACATAAAAGTAAGTGATTAAGCTTGGGGCCACCCCAAAAGCGATTACATCAGCTAAGGAGTCAAATTCAATGCCAAACTTGCTAGTGGTATTGGTAAGCCTTGCGACACGCCCATCAAGCCCGTCTAAAATAAGACTCACTACCACTAACCAACATGCCATGACAAATTGATAACTGGAAGCGTAAAAAATACTCATCATGCCTAAAAAAATACTGCTAGCGGTAAAAAGATTAGGGAAAAGATAGAGAGGGTTAATAGGCATTAGAGATTCTTTTTAACTTGGCTTTTAGAATGGGAACAAAAACAATTTTAAAATCAATTGCGGGAATAAAAATCTTGCAAGCGTTAAAAAACTTACAAGAAAAGAGCGTTAGGGCAAACGCCTTATAACGCTGTTGGTAAGCATGAGTTTTGAGAAAACAAAATCTAAAAAAAAGCTTTAAACAAACAGAATGTTTATAACAAGGCTTTAAACCCTTATCAAAAATCTGTTTGTAAGCTCGCACTCTTAACTCGCTTGCTCTTCTAAAGGGATCAAACGGCTTTCTAAATTGTTGGCGGCTTCGTATTCGCTGATGATTTCACGCACCCTTTCGCCTGTAATGACTTCTTTGTCAAACAATTCTTTGACCATGATTTCAATCGCTTCTCTGTAGTCGCTTAAGGTTTGTTTGACATGCTCATAGCGCTCTTCTAGCAAATTTTTAATGAAAAGATCCATTTCTTCTGCAGTCTTTTCGCTAAATTCCCTACTGCTTCCATAACCACCTCCTAAAAAGGCACTCCGTTGCTTTTCTAACACCATAAGCCCACTGACACTGCTCATGCCGTAGTAACTCACCATGCCTTTAATAATATCAGTCGCTCTTTCTAAATCGTTGCTCGCACCGGTAGAAATTTCTTCCAAAAAGACATCTTCAGCCGCTCTCCCGCCTAAAAGCACATCAATTTCAGCGATGAGTTCGTGTTTTTGCATCAAGTATTTGTTTTCTTCAGGCGTGTTAAGGGTGTAGCCTAAAGCCGCCATGCCCCTTGGAATGATAGAAACTTTATTCACCCTAGCACTCCCTTTAGTCATTTCAGAAATCACGGCATGCCCGCTTTCATGGTAGGCGACGATTTTCTTTTCCTTAGGACTGATGCGCCTACTTTTCTTTTCTAACCCCGCAATCCCTCTTTCAACCGCTTCTTTTAAATGCTGCTGCCTGACTTCTTTTTGGTTGTTTCTTCCTGCTAAAAGCGCGGCTTCATTGATGATATTCGCTAAATCCGCTCCTGCAAGCCCTGCGGTGAGTTTGGCGACTTCTTGCAAATTCACATCATTAGCGAGTTTCACGCCTTTAATATGCACTTTTAAGATTTCTACCCTGCCATTAAAATCAGGCTTATCCACTAAAACCTGCCTGTCAAAGCGCCCTGGACGCATTAAGGCTGGGTCTAAGATTTCAGGGCGGTTCGTTGCGGCTAAAACAATCACAGGCGCGTTTTCGCTCCCAAAACCATCCATTTCGGCTAAGAGTTGGTTTAAGGTTTGCTCTCTTTCATCGTTCCCGCTCACTACGCCTCCAGCCGCTCTGCTCTTGCCTATGGCATCAATTTCATCAATAAAAATGATGCTAGGGGCTTGTTTTTTAGCGGTTTCAAATAAATCCCTAACCCTGCTTGCCCCTAAGCCCACAAACATTTCAATGAAACTGCTCCCTCCCATAGAGAAAAACGGCACATGCGCTTCGCCGGCTACCGCTTTGGCTAAAAGGGTTTTACCGGTTCCTGGAGGCCCTACTAATAACACGCCTTTAGGGATTTTAGCCCCTAGATTGGCGTATCGTTCGGGGTATTTTAAGAAATCTACGATTTCTACCACTTCTTCTTTGGCTTCTTCATTGCCTGCCATGTCATTAAAACGCACATTGGGTTTTTCAGCGTTAATGAGTTTTTTCGCGCTCCCCATGCCAAAAATACCCCCACCCATATTTTTTTGCATGCGGTTTGCCATAAACATCCATAGCCCTAAAATCACTAAAATAGGCATGAGCCACCCTAACATGTCCGTAAAAAAGTTAGACTCGCTAAAACCAGAATAATTGATTTTCTTCTCGTCTAACAAAGGCACTAAGGTTAGATCAGGCACTCGTTTAGCGATATAGATCACACGATTGTTGCCCTCTTTATGGCTGGCTTTGATCAAAGTTTGACCGATACTCACATTTTCCACTTCATTATTGCTGATGAGCTGTTTGATTTCATGGTAGCTCACATTTTTAGTGCTAGAAGCTAAGAAATTGTCCGAAAAACTGCCATCAGAATTGAAAGAGTGCAGAAAAAAAATGAGTAAAATCCCTCCAAGAACCGCAAGGATAATGGGACTTTGAAAAAAAGGTTTTTTAGGTTCGTTCGTTGGTTTCATTATAATCCTTAATTTATTGGTTGTTTTCTAAGCAATTTTAGAGCGACCCATCCGTTACGCTGTCGTTGTTCTAAAACCTCAAATCCATTATAATAGATCTGTAAAACAGAGTTTAAATGGGTTTCTAAAATCCCTGATAAAATAAGAGTGTGGTTACAAAGCCGCACAAATTCACTATACAAACTCTTAATCACATCAGCGACAATGTTCGCTACAATAATATCAAAACGCCCTTTAATTTTTTGCGTAGAGCCATAAATGATTTTATCTTGCGCTAATAGGGTGATTTGATTCAAGTTAAAATTTTTTAGGGTTTCTTCAACGGCTAAACTATCCGTATCGCAAGCGATCAAAGCGCTAACGCCTTGTTTTTTTAAGGCGATGCTTAAAATCCCGCTCCCACAGCCCACATCTAAAGCGTTTTTGCGTTTTAGATCAAGGCTAGAGAGCAATTCCAAACACATAGAAGTGCTTTCATGATGGCCTGATCCAAAGGCAAGAGCCGGATCGATCATTATGCTATCATCTGTAGCGACATGGCTTGGTTTTTGATGCCAGCTAGGGTGTATGTAAAATTTAGCGCATTGCACCGGCAAAATAGCTTGTTTGTAGGCTTCTAGCCAATCTTTTGAAGCCAGATTGCGTGAAAGATAGAAAAAATCAAACTCACTTTGCAGGTTTTGTTTTAAGCTCAAACAAAACGCTTCTAATGCTGGAATGAGCGAGTCGTTCAAATCCTTTTGAGAGCGTAAAATAACGAAATTTTTGAGATGTGGGGGCTTTTCTTTTAAATTTTCTTTTAAAGGGTCATGAGTGGCGAAATGATGCCAATTAGATTGGCTTATAAATCCAATGCTCTCTTTATCGTCAAACGCTTTTAAATTTTCTAAGCTTGATTCTTCTAAGGCTAGATGCGTGGTGTCTAAAAGAAAGCTTTCAAAAAGCTCCCGCTCCTTAGGGAAGATAAAGAAAAATTCATAATACATTGGCTTTAACACTCAATCGTTTGTCCCTAAAACAACCTCTAATTTTTCTTTCAAAACTTGGGGGGTAAAAGGCTTCACAATGTAGTTATTCACGCCCGCTTTCAAAGCCGTAATAACTTCAGCCTTACCGCCCTCTGTGGTGATCATAATAATAGGGATTTCTTTAAAACGGCTATCGGATCGCACCTTTTTAACGAGATCCAACCCGTTCATTTCAGGCATGTTCCAATCTGTGATAAGCACCTTAGTGTCCGCATTAGCGTCTAGTTTCTCCCAAGCTTCCACCCCATGCTCAGCTTCTAAAACATCTTCATAGCCTAAGCGTGAAAGCGTGTTTTTAATAATTCTCCTCATAGTTGAGCTATCATCTACTACCAGTAGTTTCAAAGCGCTTCTCCTTTTAAGATTGCATTTAAATTAGGCTCTTTTTAAACAGCCAAAGCGTCTCTAACGCCTTATAATAATAAATCGTTCCAAATAATAGCATGTTTTGATTAAAATTACCTTGACCGACAATAATCATTGGCTAAATGGAGCGTTCAATGAGCGTTCTTATTTGTAAAAAAATTCAGTTTGTTTGCTATGATAATAGCCTAAAAGTAATAAAATAACTCTTTGAGTGCGATAAAGGGTCATTGGATGGTTTGAAAAAAGAAAGACAAGGATTTTACAAGTAAGTGTATTATTTAAGAATTTTAATACTGAGTATGAGTTTTTTAAATATTTTAAATGCTGAAAATTTGAGTTATATGTCTTCTTCTTATCAAATAGGCACGGTGTTTATGCGCCCTTTAAACACCAACAAGCTTTTACAAGGGGCTTCAATCCTTCAAGGCTATGAAGTGAATCCTAAAAACGATTGGGCTTATTCTAGGTATTATTTCTTTATAGATTATGGTAATGTGCTTTTTAATAATGACTCTACTTTACAAGCGAACATGTTCACTTATGGGGTGGGAGGGGATTTCATGGTCGCCTACGCTAAAAACCCTATCAACCGCTGGGCTTTTTTCTTTGGCTTGCAACTGGCCGCTAACACATGGATACTCAACAATAAAGTCAAAGATTTGGTGGTGAATACTTGGGATTCGTTAAAAGATTTCAATTTTCATAACACTTATTTCAGGGCTATCGGGAAATTTGGGGTGCAGTTTCGCACGATCGTTTTGTATCATAAGGTGGATGTAGAAATTGGCATGAAAATCTTTTTAACCCCTGAAAGGCGCAGTCTGTTTGAAAGGAGCTTTTTGTTTTTTGTTTCGCATTCGTGGCATTTTTAAATGGCGGAGAGAGAGGGATTCGAACCCTCGAAGGCTTGCACCTTACACGCGTTCCAGGCGTGCTCCTTCAACCACTCGGACATCTCCCCTTAAAAGGGATTATTATAACTAAGATTTGTTTAAAAAGGGCTTATTTTAAAAGGAGTGAATCTTTAGAAATAACGCCATCAATCTGACTTTTAGCGCAAATTTCCCACAACTCTGTGTCGTTTAAATCCATAGAAAACAAAATTTTGCTATCTAATAAGTAATTAGTGGCATGTTGTTGGGCGAGTGTGGCTTGTTTAATATCCTTAAAAATACAATAGAGCGGTTTGAAAGCGTTGAATAAAAAAAAGGTGTCTGTCTCTATTTTGTGCGATAAAAAGATCACGCTAAAATTGACGCTATTTTCACAGCAATATTGGGCTAATTCCAAATTTTTTGGGTTCGCTTCAAAACACACTATATCGTTATTGGTGCTAGAATGAATGCCATCGGTGTTTTTAATGAAAACAAAACGATCGCTAGGGATTAAAGGGTGTCCTAAAATAAGCATATTTATCCTTTATTATTCAAACAAGTTTCACTGCAATACGCCACCGCCCCGCTATAAATAGCGTCTTTGCTAGAGACATAGGTTTGGCATTTAGAGCATACAATCATGTGATCTTCTAATTCTTTAGGGGTTTGTTGCGTATAAGAGTGGTTGTCTTTAAGGGGTTTTTGCCTCAAAAACAAACGCCATAAAACCCACACAATAATGAGTAAGGGGATTAAAATTCTTAACATAAACTTTCCTTTGATTTGTAAAAATAAATACGCTTTTGATGCCTAAAGCATTCAGTGTCTTTATAAGCGATTTCATCTTTTAACTGCTCGCCTTTATAGAATAAAAAATACCCCTTATCTTTTAGGAAGCGTTGGCTTTTTTCTATCAAAAAAGAAGAGCTAGCGACCGCTCTAGAAGTGATTAAATCCACTTGTAAAAGATTTTGATAATCTTCTAAACGCTTTTTAATGATTTCAATATTTTTTAAAGGCAAAACGCTTTTAAGGTAGTTTAAAAAAGCCGCTCTTTTTGTTCTTGGCTCTAAAAGAATGAATTTTACTTCAGGTTTTTCAAGGGCTAAAGGGATAGCAGGAAGTCCCGCCCCGCTCCCAATATCCAAACAACTTTTAAAATCTTTGATAAATTCTAAGGGTTTTAGAGCGTCTGTGATCTGGAGTTCTAACTCACTTAAACGTTTCGCGCCGCTCAAGTTGTGCGTTTGATTCCATTCTAAAAGGATGTGCGCGTAGTCTTGCAATAAGGGGTTCATAAAATCAGCATCCCATCGCCATAAGAATAAAAACGATACTTCTTTTCTATGGCTATTTGATAGATTTCTTTGGTTTTTTCTAAGCCTATCATCGTGCTTACAAGCATTAAAAGGCTTGATTTGGGCAAATGGAAATTAGTGAGCAAGCAATTAACATGCAAAATAGGATTAGCAAGATGCAAGAATATATCGCATTCAAACGCCTCTTGATTAGGGTTTTCTAAACGCTTAAAGTATTCCACGCTCCTTAAAGCGGTCGTGCCGATGCATAAAATCTCTTGGGATTCTTGCAAAATTTCTTGGCTCTTTTTAGGAATGCGTAAAACTTCTGTATGGATTTGATGCTCTCTAATATCTTTAGTTTCTACACCAAGAAAAGTCCCAGCCCCCACATGCAAGGTTAAAAAAGCGTGCTTGAAACTTTTCAATAATTTTTCTAAGGTATTTTGAGAAAAATGCAATGACGCTGTAGGGGCAGCCACCGCGCCCATGTGTTTAGCGAACACGCTTTGGTATTCATGCGCATCCAAACTTTCATCGGCTCTTTTAATGTAAGGGGGTAAGGGCATATGCCCGTATCGCTCTAAAAGTTTTAGGATATTTTCTTGATTTAAGGGGGTTTGATTGCCATAAAAAGCGATCAAACGCTGGCCGTTATGAAGCAATTCCAAAACTTCAGCGTGATAATGTGCATCAAAAAAGATTTTGTCCCCCACTTTGATCTTGCCCTTGATTTGAGTTATAGCGGTATTATTTTTAAAAAAGCGGTGGAAAAACACTTCGGTCGTTTTTGATGGCAAAAAGGCATGCTTAGATCCAAAAAGCCTGGCCTTAATCACTTTAGTGTCGTTCAACACCACAAGGGCGTTTTTAGGGAAAAAATCTAAAACATGCTCAAAAGTGGTGTGCGTGATTTTTTGCGAACGCCTTTCATATACGAGTAACTTAGCCTTTTCTTTGGGCAAAATGGGGTAGTTTGCGATCAATTCCTTAGGCAAATCATAATCATAGCTTTCTAAATCAAATTCTTTCAACTACGACTCGCTCTTTGTATGCTCTTTGGCGTTATTTTCGCTATCTTCTTCATTATCTTTGGGAGCCGGATTGATTATTTTGGCGATCAAAATAGAAAGCCCATAAAGCCCCACTAAGGGCAACGCCATAAAGATTTGACTCACCACATCAGGGGGAGTGATAATGGCTGCTACAATAAAAATCACTACAATAGCGTATTTGAAATACGCTTTCAGGCTCGCATCGGTAATCAAGCCCACTTTAGCCAAAAAATACGCCAAAACAGGCAATTCAAACGCCATGCCAAAGCCTAAAATCAAGCGCGTGAAAAAGCTCACGTAACTGGACGCAGAAATATTGGCCGCAAACACATCGCTCCCAAAAGTGGCTAAGTATTCAATGATGAAAGGGAACACCACATAATAAGAAAACGCCGCTCCAATCAAAAACATGCCGCTCCCAAAAAACACAAAAGGCAAAATCACTTTTTTTTCATTCTTGTAAAGCCCTGGAGCGATAAAGAGCCATAATTGCCAAAAAATAATGGGCATGGAAATGACGATAGCGGCTGAAAAACTGATTTTAACCGCTACCATGACCCCTTCAATAGGGGAGAGCTGAATGAGTGTGCCTTTATAAGAATTTTTAACCAATTCAAAAATACTTTTCCAAAAATGAAAGCACCCCAAAAACGCCACTAGAATCGTTCCTACAGAAATCATCAAACACTTTCTTAATTCCTGTAAATGCGGTTTTAAATCTTCAAACATGCTCTTTTTCTTTGTCGTGTTCTTTGGTGTTGTTGTCGGTTGCCGATTTGACTTCTTTAGGAGATTTGTCGCTTGAAATTTCTTCATTTAAATGGTTATGGGGCGTGTTGGTTTCTAAGCTGCGTTGGTAATCTTGCATCAAATCCTGAATGCTTTTAATCTCATTTTCTGCAGTTACTTTAGCGTCTTCTAATTCTTCAATCTTAACGCCCTTAAGACTCTCCACTTTATTTTCAAAGAGCTTTTGATACTCTAGGGTTTCTTTTTTGATTTCTTCAATATTGATTTCTTTATCTAAAGTGTCCTTAGCGTCATTGAGCGTTTTTTTAACCGTGCGAAAAAACTTCACTATATCCACGACCGCCTGGGGGAATTTTTCTGGCCCTAAAAAAATAATCGCTACAATTAACACCAAAAGGATTTCAAAAAAGCCCATGCCAAACATAATAATCTACTTTTACACCCTTTAAAATTTTATCGTTATTGTAGTGTAATTTTCTTTCTAAACAAGATTAAAATAAAGTTTGGGGGTTTAAAGTGGGGATTTTTAAAAGCGCGTGGGTTTTAGGCGTGGCGATTCTGCCTTTAGCGGTGCGCTCTAAATAACCATTAGCGAGTAAAAAAGGCTCAATCACATCTTCAATCGTGCCTTCATCTTCTCTCATAGACGCTGCAATCGTGTTCAAACCCACCGGTCGCCCTTGAGCGTTAGCCAACAAAGATAAATACGCCAAATCCGCTTCATCAAAGCCTAATTCATTCACGCCTAATTCCTTCAAAGCATGCAAAGTGATGTCTAAATCCATCAAGCTTGAATTTTTGACTAACGCAAAATCGCGCACCCTTTTTAAAAGCCTTAAAGCGATCCTTGGCGTGCCTCTACTCCTTTTAGCGATTTCATCAGCGCTTTCTTCTTTGATGTCTTGGTGGAGTTTGGCGGCGGCTTTTTTAATGATAAGGGCTAGTTCGCTAGGGCTATAAAATTGCATTCTAAAGCTCATGCCAAATCTGTCTCTTAAGGGGTTAGAGAGCATTCCGGCTCTGGTGGTAGCGCCGATGAGGGTGAAAGGGGGTAAATCAATTTTAATGGTTTGAGCGGCCGGGCCTGAGCCTATGATAATATCCAGCCTGAAATCTTCCATAGCCGGGTATAAAACCTCTTCAATCGCTGGGCTGAGCCGGTGGATTTCATCAATAAAAAGAATGTCTTTAGCTTGCAAATTCGTCAAAATGGCGGCTAAATCACCGCTTTTTTCTATCATGGGAGCGGCGGTGATTTTGATATTGGTTTCCATTTCTTTAGCGATGATATGGCTTATTGAAGTTTTACCCAAACCGGGCGGGCCAAAAAAGAGCATGTGATCCAAACTTTCTTGGCGTTTTTTAGCCGCGCAAATAGAAATTTGCAAATTGCTTTTGATCTTTTCTTGACCGATATAATCTTCCCAAAGATTAGGGCGCAAACTCATTTCTTGAGAAGTTTCAAAATCCAAAGTTTCTAAATTAACTATCCGTTCTTTCATTTAATGATAACTTTCTAACTCGTTAGGGAAGTTTCCCTTTTTCACATCATCAGCGTATTGCTTGATAGCGTTTTGAACCAATTCTTTCCCCTTAAGGTATTCTCGCACGAATTTAGGCTTAAAACTATCAAAAAAGCCTAACATATCGCTCCACACTAAAATCTGCCCGTCGCAATCTTTACCGCTCCCTATGCCGATCGTGGGGATTTTGATTTTTTGCGTGATTATTTGAGCGATAGGGGTGGTTATACCCTCTAAAACCAACAAACCCGCCCCGGCTTCTTCTAAACTCAAGGCGTCTTCTAAAAGTTTTTTTTGTTGCTCTTCGTTTTTGCCCTTAATCTTATAACCTCCATCAAGACGCACGAATTGGGGCATTAAGCCGATATGTCCTACCACGATAACGCCCTCATCAGTGAGCGTTTTAACCAGCTTCGCTTTTTCTTTCCCCCCCTCTAGTTTGATCGCGTTCGCTTGGGTTTCTTTATAAACTCTAATGGCGTTTTTTAGGGCTGTTTTTTCGTCTTTATAGCTTCCAAAGGGCATGTCTGTGATGATAAAAGGAGTCTTAGCGCCCGCGCACACGGCTTTGGTGTGATAGAGCATCATTCCCACACTCGCGCTTAAAGTGTCGTTTTGATTGAAAAAACTCATATTCAAACTATCGCCCACTAAAATCACATCCACTAGCGGATCAAATATTTGAGCGAATAGCGCATCATAAGCGGTGATGGCGATGATTTTTTCTTGATTTTTTTTAGCGTGGAGGTGGTTGAGAGTGATTTTTTTAATTGGGGCGGTTTGCATGCTCATTGAAAATCCTAAGTGTTAAATATAGTGGCATTGTAGCATGACTTTATTAGGGTGGGTAAAAATTTTACTCAATTTTAACCGGTCATTTTAATTATTTTAGTATAATTGAAAGAAGCTTTTAACAAACAATTCAAGGGATTTGGCGGTTTTGGGTCTTAAAAAATATATTATTTTATGGTTTTTAATGGGGTTTTATGCGGGATTGAGTGCGCTTGATTATGACACCCTAGACCCAAAATACTACAAGTATATCAAGTATTATAAAGCCTATGAAGATAAAGAAGTTGAAGAATTGATCAAAGACTTAAAAAGGGCGAACGCTAAAAGCGGGCTTATTTTAGGGATCAATACTGGGTTTTTTTACAACCATGAAATCATGGTTAGAACTAACAGCTCCAGCATCACGGGGAATATTTTAAATTATTTGTTCGCTTATGGCTTGCGTTTTGGCTATCAAACTTTCAGGCCATCGTTTTTTGCGCGCTTGGTCAAGCCAAATATCATTGGCAGGCGCATTTATATCCAATATTATGGGGGAGCTCCTAAAAAAGCGGGATTTGGGAGCGTGGGGTTTCAATCGGTTATGCTGAATGGGGATTTTTTATTGGACATTCCCTTACCCTTTGTGGGGAAATACCTTTATATGGGGGGATATATGGGTTTGGGTTTAGGGGTTGTAGCGCATGGGGTGAATTACACGGCGGAATGGGGGATGTCTTTTAACGCAGGATTGGCTCTAACGGTGTTAGAAAAAAACCGCATTGAATTTGAATTTAAAATTTTGAATAATTTCCCTTTTTTGCAATCTAATTCTTCAAAAGAGACTTGGTGGGGAGCTATAGCAAGTATTGGGTATCAATATGTGTTCTAAAAAAATAAGGAATCTCATTTTATGCTTTGGTTTTATTTTAGGCTTGTGCGCTGAAGAAAATACGGCTCAAGAGAATATGACTGAAGAAAATACCCCTAAAGACGCCCCCGTTCTTTTGGAAGAAAAACGCGCCCAAACGCTAAAGCTTGAAGAAGAAAAGGAAGCTAAAAAGAATATTGATGAAAAAAGCCTACTTGAAGAAATCCATAAGAAAAAACGCCAGCTTTACATGCTCAAAGGGGAATTGCATGAAAAGAATGAATCCATCTTATTCCAACGAATGGCTAAAAATAAGAGCGGTTTTTTTATAGGCGTAATTCTTGGCGATATAGGGATTAACGCTCATCCTTACGAGAAGTTTGAACTTTTAAATAACATTCAATCTTCTCCTTTGTTGTATGGCTTAAGGAGCGGGTATCAAAAGTATTTTGCTAACGGGATTAGCGCCTTACGCTTTTATGGGGAATATTTAGGGGGAGCGATGAAAGGGTTTAAAAGCGATTCTTTAGCCTCTTATCAAACCGCAAGCTTGAATATTGATCTATTGATGGATAAGCCTATTGACAAAGAAAAAAGGTTTGCGTTAGGGATATTTGGAGGCGTTGGAGTGGGGTGGAATGGGATGTATCAAAATTTAAAAGAGATTAAAGGGTATTCACAGCCTAACGCTTTTGGATTAGTGTTAAATTTAGGGGTGAGCATGACGCTTAATCTTAAACACCGCTTTGAATTAGCCTTAAAAATGCCTCCCTTAAAAGAAACTTCGCAAACCTTTTTATATTATTTTAAAAGCACTAATATTTATTATATTAGTTACAACTATTTATTGTAAAGGCTAAAATGTTGAAATTTAAATATTGTTTGATTTATATCGCGCTCATTATAGGACTTCAAGCGACAGATTATGACAATTTAGAAGAAGAAAACCAACAATTAGACGAAAAAATAAACCATTTAAAGCAACAACTCACCGAAAAAGGGGTTTCGCCCAAAGAGATGGATAAGGATAAGTTTGAAGAAGAATATATTGATCGATCTTATCCTAAAATTTCCTCCAAGAAAAAAGAGAAATTGCTCAAATCTTTTTCCATAGCCGATGATAAGAGTGGGGTTTTTTTAGGGGGTGGGTATGCTTATGGGGAACTTAATTTGTCTTATCAAGGGGAGATGTTAGACAGATACGGCGCGAATGCCCCTAGCGCGTTTAAAAATAACATCAATATTAACGCTCCTGTTTCTATGATTAGTGTTAAATTCGGGTATCAAAAATGCTTTGTGCCTTATTTTGGGACACGGTTTTATGGGGATTTATTGCTTGGGGGAGGGGTGTTAAAAGAGAATGCAATCAAGCAACCTGTAGGCTCGTTTATTTATGTTTTAGGGGCTATGAATACGGATTTATTGTTTGATATGCCTTTAGATTTTAAAACTAAAAAGCATTTTTTAGGCGTTTATGCGGGTTTTGGGATAGGGCTTATGCTCTATCAAGACAAGCCTAATCAAAACGGGAGGAATTTGGTAGTGGGGGGCTATTCAAGCCCTAATTTTTTATGGAAATCTTTGATTGAAGTGGATTACACTTTTAATGTGGGCGTGAGTTTAACGCTTTATAGGAAACACCGCTTAGAGATTGGCACCAAATTACCGATTAGCTATTTGAGAATGGGAGTGGAAGAGGGAGCCATTTATCAAAATAAAGAAGATGATGAGCGTTTGTTGGTTTCGGCTAACAACCAGTTCAAGCGATCCAGCTTTTTATTAGTGAATTATGCGTTTATTTTTTAAGGCTTGATCTTGGAGTTAAGGTTTAAAATTTTAGCGTTAGTCGTTTTAATTTTAGGGGGTTATTTGATTTTTAACGCTTTAATCACAAAACCTAAAGCTTTAAGTTTTAGTTTAAGCAGCAAAGAGGGTGCGCTTAATGGCAATGATGAAGCGCTTTTTTGGGATTTAAAAAAACCCATTAAGATTAAAATAGTAGCCCCAAAGGGCATCAAACGCTACGATTTAAAAGTAACCACACAAGATGATTTGATTCTATACGAAAAAAAAAATCTGGTATTGGATAAACCCAAGTCTTTAGAAGTGCCTTTGATCAAGCCTGAAATCATGGGGCTAGAAGACAAATGCCTTTTGTATGAAATTCAAGCTAATGATTGGAGTTACGCTAATTTTTTCAATGGCAATAAGGCGTCTTTCAAACAAGAAGTGTGTGTTGATACGATAAAACCCTCAATTACTATTTTATCTCGTTCCCCAAGCATCGCTTATGGAGGGAGCGCGATAGTTGTCTTTGAAGCTTTGGATAAGAATTTGTCTCAAGCGTTTGTGCGCGTCAAAAAAAAGGATTTTGAAGCTTTCAGGCTTTTAGAATTCAAACAGCGTAATGTTTTTATCGCTCTAGTGCCTTGGTCTTATAAAAATAAGGATTTTAAGGCGTTCATTGTCGCTAAAGATAAAGCCTATAACTCTAATACCACCCCTTTATTGTTCAAGCGAAAAACCCGTCATGTGAGGGAAAAAGATATAGACTTAAGCGCCTTAAAAGATAAGATTGCAAAGCAAGAAAAATTTCAAAACCACACTGAACAAACTTTATTAGAAAGATTTTCCAACGCACGCCCAAAAGATTTAGAAAAAATCCAAAAGATCGCTTTAGAGCAAGGGGATTTTTATAAGGATTTTTCTCATTTTCAAGCGCTAAAACCCTTGAACGGGTCTTTTAAAATGGCAAGCAATTTTTTAGAAAATCGGCGTATCTTAAAGGACAATCAGGTGTTGTTCCAATTCTTGCATTTAGGGGTGGATTTGATACCTGGCAAGGATTTATCTTTAGCGTTTGATCCATCTGCGAAGAGGGTTTTTAAGGGGGAGTTCGATTTTTATGGTAATAGTTTAATCAATTGTTATGGGTTAGGTTTGTGCGTTTTTTTAGCTCATTTAAAAGACGATGAAAGCGTGGGGGGTAGTGGTTTGAAATTAGGGAGCGGGTTGCATTTAGGGATGCTTTTGCAAGGGGTTTTTGTTAGGCCTAATGAATGGCTTAATGAGCAATGGATAAAAACCAATATCATCACCCCCATAGAGCAAGCCAAACGGATTTTAATGAAAGGATAGTCATGTTAAAAACGAATCAAAAAAATGTGCATGCGTTTGAAATTGAAAAGCAAGAGCCTGAAGCAGTCATGGAATTTTTAGAAAAAAACCATGCCCTTTTGCAGTATTTTCTCATTATATTTAAATACGATATTGAACCAGAAGTCAAAGCCATTTTGCGCAAACACCAGCTTTTGTTTTTAGAAACGAATCGCACTTTAAACGGGCGTCATATCAAAACCATGTCTTTAAAAGAAGAAACCGATCATGCAAAACCAAATCATTCTAAAACAGAACCTAAAACAACGATTTATGAGCGTCATATTAGGAGTGGGGAAGAGATTTATAGCGCTAATCACCTTATTTTTTTGGGCAATATCCACAATGGAGCCAAGATTATTTCAGAAGGCTGTGTGTCGGTTTATGGGGTTTGCGAAGGGGCGATTGTGTGCTTTGGAGAGCGTTTGATTTTGAAAGAAGTCAAGAGTGCTCAAATCGTTTTCCAAAATAAAATTTTATCTCTAAAAGAGGTTGAACGGCTTTTGGTAAATAAAAATATTAAAATAATCACTAAAAATGACGATATACTAGACATAAAGGAAGTATTATGAAACAAACAACCATTAACCACTCTGTGGAATTAGTAGGGATAGGCTTGCACAAGGGCGTTCCTGTGAAGCTTGTTTTAGAGCCTTTAGGAGAAAATCAAGGCATTGTTTTTTACCGCTCTGATTTGGGCGTGAAGCTCCCCTTAAAACCTGAAAACATCGTGGATACCAAAATGGCAACCGTGTTGGGTAAGGATAACGCTAGAATTTCTACGATTGAGCATTTGCTTTCAGCTATCCATGCGTATGGTATTGACAATCTTAAGATCTCTGTGGATAACGAAGAAATCCCTATCATGGACGGGAGTGCTTTGACTTACTGCATGCTTTTAGATGAAGCAGGGATTAAAGAACTAGATGCTCCTAAAAAGGTGATGGAAATCAAGCAAGCTATTGAGGTTAGAGAGGGTGATAAATTCGTTAAAATTGAGCCAGGCAGCCAACTTTCTTTGAATTTCACGATTGATTTTAACCATCCGGTTATCGCTAAGCAAGCCCATCATTTCGTCTTTAGTAAAACCGCTTACAAAGAGCAAGTCGCTAAAGCTCGCACTTTTGGGTTTTTGCAAGAAGTGAATTACTTGCGATCCATTGGTTTGGCGAAAGGGGGGAGTTTGAATAATTGTATCGTGCTAGATGAAAACAGCATTTTGAATAAAGAGGGTTTGAGATGCGAAAAGGAATTCGTGTGCCATAAGATTTTAGACGCTATGGGGGATCTAATGGTTTTAGGCATGCCTGTGATGGGCAAATACACTTCTTTTTCAGGGAGTCATAAGCTCAATTCCATGTTGGTTAAAGCCATTTTAGCGGACGCTAAAAATTACGGAGTTTTGATCGCTACAGATCCGGCTAAGGAATTTGCGTTGCAAAAGGCTTTCGCTTAATCCTAAAATTAGGGTTTATTTTTTGGAATTGGATTTAGTGCTTATTTCTTTAGGCGAGGGGGTTTTGCTTGGGGTGTATCAAAACAATTTTTTTTGTGCTTCTTACACTTCCAAATTAAAAACAAGCGAAGCTTTAGTGGAAGTTTTTTCGCAATTATTTGAAGATTTTAAAAACCCTGCTTTACCGGCGATTAAGGGGGTTTATTACGCTAAGGGGCCAGGGAGTTTCACTAGCTTAAAACTCACGCATGTTTTCTTACACACTTTGGCTTTAATCCATGACTTTGAACTCTATTCCACCACAGGCTTTGATTTTAACGACAACACGCCCATTTTAGCGTATGCCAATAAATACTTTGTTTCAAAAGAAACGGGAAGCTTGAGCGATTTTAAAGATTTGAAAATCGCGCCAAAAGATTTCATGCTGCCCCCCTTTTTAGAGAAAGACAAATTCACCCAATTGAACACGCCGTTTTACATTTTGCCTCCTATTTAGTGTATAATGCTAACTTTAAATGAAAGGGTATCAAAAATAGGGGTTTAAAATTTGGTAGTGAGTGTTCCTGCAACAAGTGCGAATTTAGGCCCTGGTTTTGATTGCTTGGGTTTGAGTTTGAATTTACGCAATCGTTTTTTTATTGAGCCTAGCAGTTTTCATGCGGTGAAATTGGTTGGGGAGGGTGAAGGGATTCCTAAGTTTTTAACCAACAATATTTTCACTAAAGTGTTTTATGAGATTTTAAAAAAGCATGGGAATGACGGCTCATTTAAATTTTTATTGCATAATAAAGTCCCTATTACAAGGGGCATGGGGTCTAGCTCGGCGATGATTGTGGGGGCGGTCGCTTCAGCGTTTGCGTTTTTAGGGTTTGCTTTTGATAGAGAAAACATTGTCAATACCGCTTTAATTTATGAAAACCATCCGGATAATATCACCCCGGCAGTGTTTGGGGGGTATAATGCAGCGTTTGTGGAAAAAAAGAAAGTGATAAGTTTAAAAACCAAAATCCCTTCTTTTTTAAAAGCAGTGATGGTGATCCCTAATAGGGTCATTTCCACCAAGCAATCGCGCCATCTCTTGCCCAAGCGTTACAGCGTGCAAGAAAGCGTGTTCAACCTTTCGCATGCGAGTTTGATGACGATGGCGATTGTGCAGGGGAAATGGGATTTATTGCGTTGTTGCTCTAAAGACAGGATGCATCAATATAAGCGCATGCAAACTTATCCCGTGTTGTTTGCGATCCAAAAGCTCGCTTTAGAAAATAACGCCTTAATGAGCACGCTTTCAGGGAGCGGTTCGTCGTTTTTTAACATGTGTTATGAAGAGGACGCTCCTAAATTAAAGCAGGTTTTGAGCAAGAAATTCCCTAAATTTAGGGTAGCGGTTTTAGATTTTGATAATGATGGAGTCCTTATTGAGAAAGACTGAAATTAAAATCCGCATGTGTGTGGCGTGCAGAATGCGCCAACCTCAAAAGGATTTGTTGCGTTTGAAAAGCTTTGAAAATCAAATCATGGAATTTGATGGCAAAGGTCGTAGTTTTTATGTGTGTGAAAATTGTTTGAAAAATGGAGAAAAAAAGTTGTTGAAAGCGGTTTCAAAAGTAAAGAATGCCCCAAAAGATACCAAAAATATCATTACTTGGATTAAGGAGAGAAGCATAGCATGAGTGGTATGGTTGATTTAAAAGAATTTTTAGCCGAGCTTGGTAAGACCCAAAAAGAGCTTAAAAATGTGATCGAGCGAGCCAAAGACATTGGTTTAGAGCTTAAGACAAATTCTAAAATGACCCCAGAGCAAGCAGGCAAGCTATACAAATACATTGTGGATGGTATTAAAGAACAAATACGAGCCAATCAACCCACTAAAAATCCTGAACAAGACAATAAAGATGATTTGAATATGGCTACAACGCCCAAACCCCTTAACAAAAAGGTTTCCAAAACGCCTAAAAAAGAAGAAACAAAAAGCCAGCCAAAGCCCAAAAAAACTAAAGAAAAGAAAAAAGAAGCTCCTGCACCCATTGCCAAAAAAAAAGGAGGGATAGAGATTGTCAATACTTTTGAAGACCAAACGCCCCCTCAAACGCCCCCTATAGAAAACACCCCTAAAGTGGTTAGCCACTCTCAAATAGAAAAAGCCAAGCAAAAGCTCCAAGAAATCCAAAAAAGCCGAGAAGCCCTAAACAAGCTCACCCAAAGCAACACTAACAACGCTAACAGTGCCAATAACGCCAATAATGCTAAAAAAGAAATCAGCGAAGTTAAAAAACAAGAGCAAGAGATCAAACGCCATGAAAACATTAAAAGACGCACCGGTTTTAGGGTGATTAAACGCAACGATGAAGTAGAAAATGAAACTGAAAACAGCGTAACAGAAAGCAAAAAACCCACTCAAAGCGCAGCGGCTATTTTTGAAGACATTAAAAAAGAATGGCAAGAAAAAGACAAGCAAGAGGCTAAAAAAGCCAAAAAACCAAGTAAGCCCAAACCCACCCCTACAGCCAAAAACAACAAATCCCATAAAATTGATTTCAGCGATGCGAGGGATTTTAAGGGCAATGATATTTATGATGATGAAACCGATGAAATCTTATTGTTTGATTTGCATGAACAAGATAATCTCAATAAGGAAGAAGAAGAAAAAGAAACCCGCCAAAATATCAACGACAGGGTGCGCGTCCAAAGGAAAAACCCTTGGATGAATGAAAGCGGAATCAAACGACAATCTAAGAAAAAACGCGCATTCCGTAACGATAACAGCCAAAAAGTGATCCAAAGCGCGATTGCCATTCCTGAAGAAGTGTGCGTCTATGAATTCGCGCAAAAAGCGAATTTGAATCTGGCTGATGTGATTAAAACCCTCTTTAATTTAGGGCTTATGGTAACTAAAAACGACTTTTTGGATAAGGATAGCATAGAAATTTTAGCCGAAGAGTTCCATTTAGAAATTTCTGTTCAAAACACTTTAGAAGAATTTGAAGTAGAAGAAGTGCTAGAGGGGGTGAAAAAAGAACGCCCGCCTGTGGTTACCATCATGGGGCATGTTGATCATGGTAAAACTTCACTATTGGATAAAATCCGTGATAAAAGAGTCGCTCACACGGAAGCTGGGGGGATCACTCAGCACATTGGCGCTTACATGGTAGAAAAGAATGACAAGTGGGTGTCTTTCATTGACACCCCAGGGCATGAAGCCTTTAGCCAGATGCGTAATCGTGGGGCTCAAGTTACAGATATTGCAGTGATTGTGATAGCGGCTGATGATGGGGTGAAGCAACAGACTATTGAAGCTTTAGAGCATGCAAAGGCCGCTAATGTGCCTGTGATTTTTGCGATGAATAAAATGGATAAGCCTAATGTGAATCCGGACAAGCTCAAAGCCGAATGCGCTGAGCTTGGCTATAACCCTGTGGATTGGGGCGGAGAGCATGAGTTTATCCCTGTTTCGGCTAAAACGGGCGATGGCATTGACAATTTATTAGAAACCATTCTTATCCAAGCGGATATTATGGAATTAAAAGCCATAGAAGAGGGTAGCGCTAGAGCGGTTGTTTTAGAAGGAAGCGTGGAAAAAGGGCGTGGGGCAGTAGCCACTGTGATTGTCCAAAGCGGGACTTTGAGCGTGGGGGATAGTTTTTTTGCCGAAACGGCGTTTGGTAAAGTAAGAACGATGACTGATGATCAAGGCAAGAGCATTCAAAGTTTAAAACCCTCTATGGTGGCTCTCATCACGGGCTTAAGCGAAGTGCCGCCTGCAGGATCTGTTTTAATAGGGGTAGAAAACGATTCCATCGCGCGCTTGCAAGCTCAAAAGAGGGCGACTTATTTACGCCAAAAAGCGTTGAGTAAAAGCACTAAAGTGTCTTTTGATGAGCTTTCAGAAATGGTCGCTAATAAGGAATTAAAAAACATTCCTGTAGTCATTAAAGCGGATACGCAAGGAAGCTTAGAAGCCATTAAAAACAGCTTGTTAGAGCTTAATAACGAAGAGGTGGCGATTCAAGTGATCCACTCAGGGGTGGGGGGTATTACTGAGAATGATTTGAGCCTGGTTTCTAGCAGTGAGCATGCGGTGATTTTGGGCTTTAATGTCCGCCCCACCGGTAATGTGAAAAATAAGGCTAAAGAATACAATGTGAGCATTAAAACTTACACGGTGATTTATGCCTTGATTGAAGAAATGCGATCGCTGTTATTAGGCTTGATGAGTCCTATCATTGAAGAAGAGCATACCGGGCAAGCGGAAGTGAGAGAAACCTTTAATATCCCTAAAGTTGGCACGATAGCCGGGTGTGTGGTGAGCGATGGGGTGATCGCTCGTGGCATTAAGGCGCGTTTGATTAGGGATGGCGTGGTGGTTCATACCGGCGAAATCCTTTCTTTAAAACGCTTTAAAGATGATGTGAAAGAAGTTTCTAAGGGCTATGAGTGCGGGATCATGCTAGACAATTATAACGAGATTAAAGTGGGCGATGTGTTTGAAACTTATAAAGAAATCCATAAAAAAAGAACCCTCTAATGAACGCTCATAAAGAACGCTTAGAATCCAATCTTTTAGAATTACTACAAGAGGCTTTAGCGAGCTTGAACGACAGCGAGTTGAATTCTTTAAGCGTTACTAAAGTGGAATGCTCTAAAGGGAAGCACCACGCTTTTGTGTTTGTGCTTTCACAAGATCATAAAATCCTTTCTAAATTGAAAAAAGCTGAGGGTTTGATCAGGCAGTTTGTTTTGCAGGCGAGCGGGTGGTTTAAATGCCCAAAACTCAGTTTTGTTTCAGACAATAGCTTAGAAAAGCAGCTCCGCCTAGACGCCATATTTAATGAAATCGCTAAAGGGAAAGATAATGACTAAAAGAATAGAAGAGAAAATAGAGGGCGTGATTGAAAGTTTGGGTTATTTGCTTTATGATGTGAGTTTGATTAAAGAAAATGAGCAGCATATCTTAAGGGTGAGCCTTAAAAACCCTAATGGAGCGGTTAGTTTGGACATTTGCCAACAAGTGAGCGAGATCATTTCGCCCTTATTAGATGTGTGCGATTTTATTCAAGACGCTTATATTTTGGAAGTGAGTTCCATGGGGTTAGAAAGAACGCTTAAAACCCCCAAACACTTCAAACTTTCTTTAGGCGAAAAAGTGGAAGTCAAACTCATAAATAAAGAAAGCTTTCAAGCCGTCCTTAAAGACGCTAACGATTTGAGCGCGGATTTTGAATTAGAGAATCATGTTATCAAAAGCGTGGAGTATAAAGATTTAAAGAAAGTTAAAACGCTTTTTGAGTGGTGAAATAAAGCGAAGCGGTAGGCGTTCTTACGCTTTATGAGAAATTACCGCTTGATTGAAATTGGACTCTCATTAATTTGGCTAAAAAACGCCAAAAAGCATTTTTTAGATTTCACTCTTCCATTTGAACGATACTCATTATTTCTTTGACCACATTCACATCTTCTAGCGTGCTTAAATCTTGAGTGATGGGCTCTTTTTTGGCGATAGATTTCAAAAGCCTTCTCATGATTTTCCCGCTCCTGGTTTTAGGCAAACCTGGCACATACATGACATTGTCTAATTTAGCGATCTTTCCAATCTCAATGGATAAGATATGATTCATTTCTTTTAGCAATTCTAAACTCTCGCCAAGATTGCATTTAGCCCCATCGCACAGCACCACAAACGCAAACAAGCCCTCTCCTTTAATCGTATCAGGGATACCCACTACCGCGCATTCAACCACCATTTCATGTTTAGAAATAGCACTCTCCACTTCAGCCGTGCCGATCCTATGCCCACTCACATTCACAATATCATCTGTGCGCCCAATAATAGTGATGTATCCGTTTTCATCCACGATAGCACCATCTCCAGAGAGGTAGACATATTCCCCATTCAACTTGATCTGAGAAAAATAGCTATCAATGTATCGTTTTTCATCGCCCCAAATGTTTCTTATCATAGAAGGCCATGGCTTAGTGATGCATAAAAACCCTTGTTCTCCGGGCTTTGTTTTGGTGCCGTCTTCGTTTAAAACTTCTGCATGGATGCCAGGCAAAGGTAAAGTCGCGCAACTAGTCCTTATAGGCGTAGCTCCTGGTAAAGGGCTGATGATATGCCCGCCTGTTTCTGTCTGCCACCAAGTATCCACGATACTGCATTTTGAATTGCCGATTTTTTCATAAAACCATTTCCATGCCGTAGGGTTAATGGGCTCTCCCACCGTTCCTAAAACCTTGAGTGAGTCTAAATTATACTTTAAGGGTTCGTTTTCGCCTTTAGCATGCAGCATTCTTATAGCGGTGGGGGAAGTGTAGAATTTATCCACGCGGTATTCTTCTATCATCCTCCACCATCTCCCATAATCCGGATAAGACATCGTGCCTTCTAGTATCAAAGTCGTCGCCCCACAAGCTAAAGGCCCATAAACTACATAAGTGTGCCCTGTAATCCAGCCAATATCAGCGGTGCACCAAAAATTATCGTTATCTCTAATATCAAAAACCCACTCCATCGTCATTTGTGCCCACAGCAAATACCCTGCACTGCTGTGTTGAACGCCTTTAGGTTTCCCGGTTGATCCGCTTGTATAGAGCAAGAATAAAGGATCTTCAGAGTCCATCATTTCAGGTTCGCATTTATCGGATTGGTAATTGACCATTTCATTATAGACAAAATCGCGCCCTCTCACATAGTCAATCTCTTTGGCGTTTCGTATCACAATGAGCGCTTTTTCCACACTAGGGCAGGCGTTATTTTCTAGAGCCTTGTCAAGGGCTGGCTTAAGCATATAGGGTTTGCCTTTCCTAAAAGTCCCATCTGCTGTGATAACTAATTTGGCTTGAGTGTCGTTGATCCTATCTCTCAAGGCTTCAGGGCTAAACCCAGCAAAAACGATACTATGGATCGCTCCAATCCTAGCGCATGCGAGCATCATATAAACGCTTTCTACAATCATAGGCATATAGATAATGACTCTATCGCCTTTTTTGACATTGAATTCGTTTTTTAAAAGGTTGGCTGTTTTATTGACTTCAGAGTGGAGTTTTCTGTAGGTGATGACATTATAATCCCCCATTTCCCCTTCAAAAATGATCGCCACTTTATTCTTTTTGTCTTTTAAATGCCTGTCTATGCAATTGTAAGAAACATTGATTTTGCCGTTTTCAAACCATTTGAAAAAAGGGGCGTTATCGCTGTTTAAAACCTTATCAAAGGGCTTAAACCATGTGAGTTTTTGCGTGGCTAACTCGCCCCAAAAATGTTCATAATCTTCATTGGCTTCATGCACTAAATCTTTATATTCACACATGTTTTTAATCCTGGCTTGCTTGGCAAACGCTTTGTTAGGGTTAAAGACTTTTTTAGCGAACTCTAAATCATCGTCTAATTGCATTGCATCTCCTTTCTATGGCTTTAAGCGCATTTTTTATTATTGTATCCAAACTCACACTCTTTTAAGGGGAGGGATACTTTTCTCTTTCTGTGGGGATTGAGACTGATAAAAAAGGAAACAATAGTAAGATGAAACCTAAAGGGTGCATTAGCGTTAACATGCTAATATAGCTAGAACATTATGACTACAAAAAGGGTGGTATGCTGATCTCCATAGCGTTTTTATTGGTTTTGTGTCTTTTGAATTATAGTTCTTTTAGGATGTTGAAATCGTTTTTAACCTTAAAGAAATTCTCTCAATACGCTTATTTAGGGTTTTTTATCCTTTTGAGTGCGGGTGAGGCGGCTTTTGCTTTTTATAGAAATATTATGCCTAGCCATTTGTTTGTTTTGACTTCAGCGTGTTCGTTTGTGTCTTTTATTGCGTTTATTTTTTCTTTAAGTTTTTACGGGTTTTCCTACTCCATAGAAAAAATAGATTTTTTGCATTCAAGGCGTAAAAGTTTAAAAAACTTTTTAAAATTAGGGTTTTATCTGGCGCTATTAGGGTATTTTTGGCGCGGGTTTTATGAAGGGTTGGCCCGCCCTAAAATTAAAGAAACCCCTATTTATTTGGATAAGCTGGATAAAGAATTAAAGATTATTTTACTCACAGACATGCATGTGGGGAGTTTGTTGCAAAAAGATTTTGTTGATTACATTGTAGAAGAAGTCAATCAAAAAGAAGTGGATATGGTGCTGATTGGGGGGGATTTAGTGGATGAAAACATTGAAAAAGTCAAATCTTTTTTACTGCCCTTAAACAACCTTAAAAGCACGCATGGCACTTTTTATGTGCCAGGAAATCATGAGTATTATCATGGCATAGAGCCGATTTTATCGTTTCTTGACACGCTTAATTTAACGATTTTAGGGAATGAGTGCGTGCGTTTAGGAGAGATCAATTTGTGCGGCGTGTATGATTATTTCGCAAGGAATCGTCAAAATTTTGCCCCTGATATTGACAAAGCTTTAAAAAAGCGCAATGAGAGTCAGCCCACAATCCTTTTAGCCCACCAGCCCAAACAAATCAGAAGTCTCAAAGAAAGCCACTCTGTAGATTTAGTGCTTTCAGGGCATACCCATGCAGGGCAAATCTTTCCTTTTAGCCTTTTAGTCAAGTTAGCGCAAACCTATTTACATGGTTTATACAAGCACAGCGACACCACCCAAATTTATGTGAGCAGTGGGGCAGGGTATTGGGGTGTTCCCTTAAGGTTTTTAGCCCCTAGCGAGATCGCATACCTTAGGCTTTTACCTAAAAATCAAGCTTAGTCAAACAAAATCTTAAAATCTTAATCGTAATCAAGCGGTTAAAAATTAAGGACTAAACAAGGAGTTGAAAAACAACCGCCAAGACAAAGGGAAAGGAGGGGGAGGTGACCCTTCAATCTTAGCGATGCCAACCAAACCATAAGGAATGGTTGGATTTGTAATTATACAATAAAATGGTGGTTTTTAGCAAATGATTTTAAAAATTATCCATAAAAAACGCTCAAAGGCATTTTTTACAACCAATCATCAAGGGCTTGATTTTGATCAAGCGATAACTTTTATTAATATTTTCTTAAACTAATTTAAAATTATGATATAATCAGTGTCTGAATTACTCTTAAATGCAGGAGTCATACACCATGCGCGTTCTACTGATTGAAAAAAATTCTGTTTTGGGTGGAGAAATTGAAAAGGGCTTAAATGTTAAAGGTTTTATGGCTGATGTAACAGAGAGTTTGGAGGATGGGGAATATCTTATGGATATTAGGAATTATGACTTGGTTATGGTTAGCGATAAAAATGCTTTAAGTTTTGTTTCTAGAATCAAGGAAAAGCATTCTTCTATCGTTGTTTTAGTTTCTTCTGATAACCCTACAAGCGAGGAAGAAGTCCATGCGTTTGAACAAGGCGCAGACGATTACATCGCTAAACCTTATCGCAGCATTAAGGCTTTAGTCGCAAGGATTGAGGCTCGTTTGAGGTTTTGGGGCTCTAATGTGATTGAAATTGGGGATTTGACCATTAGCCCTGATGAAGAAAAGATTATTTACAAGGGGCGTGAAGTTGAGATTAAGGGGAAGCCTTTTGAAGTGCTTACCCATCTTGCCAGGCATAGGGATCAAATCGTCTCCAAAGAACAGCTTTTAGACGCTATTTGGGAAGAGCCTGAAATGGTTACCCCTAATGTCATTGAAGTGGCTATCAATCAAATCCGCCAAAAAATGGATAAACCCTTGGGGATTTCCACGGTTGAAACCGTGAGGCGCAGAGGCTATCGTTTTTGCTACCCAAAACCGGCGTGTGAAGAATAAATTCTTTTTGCTAAAAACAGATTAAAATGAGGGTGTGGAGCGGGTAAAATCAAGTATTTTAATAGCCATAATAGTAGAGACACTCATATCATGTTGGTGTTTAGCTAGTTGGTGTTAGCTGGGGGGCATAATCATTTTATCTGCGATTAGTAGGGTATTTTGGTTAAACTCTTATCGGCTAAAAATAATAATGTTTCTTTGTTGGAATTAGAAAGCTATAAAACAAGGTCGCTCGCTAATGATAAGGCGGTATTGTTAGATTTTGTCTTGCAAGGGTTGGCGTAGTTAAACAAATCCCCCATAGGGAGTTGTGTTGCTTATGGGTGGCTATGGTGGGAGATGCGGTTTTAACCTTTAAGAAATTTCTAACACAAAAGGATCTTATATAGTAGCAAAATTAGACTAACTTGTCAAGTCCTAACACAAAAATGCAAACTTGGCTCTGTCAAATATTGACTATAAAACTTAAAAAATGCTAAAAGCATTCTTTACAATCAAATGATTAAAAGAGCTTAATCAAGCGATAATTTTTTAAGCGGTCTTTTGGGGGTTAGGGGGTTTGTAGGGAGAGAAGTTATTTTAAAATATCTCTTATCCCCTTAAAAAATTTGCCATAAAACGACAGAATGAAAATTTTTAAACCTTCCAAAAAGAGTTTTTAAACTCCTTTTAGTTTTTGTTAGCTTTTTCTAAACAGCTTAGTTTAAGCGTTATTAAAGATTTCTTCAATTTGTTCTTTAATATCCCTATAATTAAAGCTCTCCCTAAAGCCATCAATCTTGCCTCCGCTCGCATTCCTATGCCCGCCCCCATTAAAACACATTTGACTGAGTTCGCACACATCGCAATTCCCATTCGCTCTCAAGCTCACATTCCCTTTAGCGTTCACATCCATATAAAAATCAAAATCTGGATTTTGCGTTAAAAAAAGGTTAGCCAACACGCTAATACCCCCCATAGAATAACTTAAAAACCCTTTTTTATCCTGGTAATAAACGCTGCAATCATGCTTTTTTAAAGAGAGCAAATGCGTTTGCGCGTTTGAAGAGATATTGTCCATCGTTTCTGTATCAGGGTCGCCCCCCAGAGCGATTTTTTTAAGTTTGAACAAATCATTATCATAGGCTACAGGGGCATTTTCTAAAAACAAATAGTTTTTAACCTCTTCTAAAAGCCTTAATTTATAATCGCGGTTTTCATCATCAAACATGAAACGATTCAATTCAGAGCTTTGGTTAATCATGCGCATACACACCTTGCCTAATTCAAAGCCATAACCTTGCGTGTCCCAAATATCCACAGAATTGACCATTTCCACTAAAGGCTCTAGCCATGTTGTGTTTTTTGGCTCTAAAATAGCGTAATGCTTTTTCAAAAACTCATACACGATTTTAGTCGCGCAACGATTCGTGTCTAAAAAATACCAATGGAAGCTCTCAGCCACTTCCTTACCGCTGATATGGTGATCTAAAAGCTGGATTTGAATGTTTTTATTTTGCAAGCGGTGTTCTTGGATTTTATCCTGCAAATACTGCGCTTCGTTTAAATTCAAATTCAAATCGCTAATCAAAATAAGGGATTCACTCTCCTTAGATTGAGCGATCGCATTTAGAATCTCATAAATTCTCGCTGAGACTTCACGCCCGTAATTAGCGTTATAGCATTGGATATTTTTAAAAAATTGTTTTGAAACAAGCTGGCATGCATAGCCGTCTAAATCAATGTGTGAAAGGTGGTAAACTCGCATCATTCTCCTTTTTTATCAATTATTTATCCATTAAAAGTTAATATGGATCGTGCCTAAGGCTTCAAAATTAGAGTTAGGATCTAATTCAGCATGGCTTAGCACGATTACATCAATCCTGGCCTGCTCCATTTGATTAGAAAGGGCTTTTCTTAAATTAGGCTCTACGATCAAAATCACCGGAGCGATCCCTTTTTGCAAGACTTTCATGGCCTCTTCAGAGACCACTTCAATGAGTTTTTGCAATTCGCCCACATTGAGCAGTAGGCTCTTAGAAGAGCCATTTTCTCGCAATTTATTAAGCAAAAATTGTTCGCTATCGGTAGAAAAGGTTAAAAATTTCAAGCGCCCGTCTTCAGATTTAAAAGCGTTAGTGATCACCCTAGAAAGCCTCGCTCTCACTTGTTCGGTTAAGATATTCACATCGTTTTGAACCAATGGGGCAATATCGGTAATCGTTTCTAAAATAGTGAGCATGTCTTTAATGGGGATTTTTTCATGCAACAAGGCTTGCAAGACTGATCGGATCGCACCGGTGGGGATTTTTTTACTCTCTTCTACAATCGTAGGATAGTCTTTAGCCAAGCGCTCTAAAAGGGATTTCACTTCATCTTTAGTGATGAAATCTTCAGCGTATTTTTTCACTAATTCGCTGGTGTGCGTGGCAATAACGGTACTTGGATCAATAATGGTATAGCCTTGAATGATGGCTTCTTCTTTATTTTTAGTTTCAATCCATAAAGCGTCCATTCCAAAAGCCGGCTCTTTAGTAGGAATGCCTTCAATTTCTTTATTCACAAAACCGGTATTCATGGCTAAAAACTTATCTGGCATCACCATGCCTTCACCAATCACAATGCCTTTAAGCTTGATTTCATAATGCGTTGGGGGGAGCTGCAAATTATCCCTGATCCGGATTTGAGGCATCAAAAAACCATAATCGCTCGCTATCTTTTTTCTAATACCCCTAATCCTTTCTAACAAATCGCCCCCTTGTTTCATGTCTGCAAGACTGATGAGCTGATAGCCTAAAGCCAATTCTAAAAATTCAATTTTTAACACTTCATCAATCGCTTGTTCTTCTTCTCTTTTAAGTTCTTCTTGGGTTTTAGCCCTTGTGGTTGGGGTGTGGGGTTTGATTTTGGAGCTGTGGGGTTTTTCGCTCAAATCCAAGCCGAATTTTTGACTCAAATAATTTTCTAATTTAGTGAGCAACCCGTCTTTTCCCTCCCTACTAATCAGCCATGCGATGAATAAAAAGAGAGACCCTACAAACGCTAAAGAAAAGGTAGGGAGTCCAGGAATGGTTGCAAAAAGCAATAAAATCGCTCCCACAATCACTAAAGTTTTGCTTTTATTGGTGAGCTGTGTGATGAGTTTAGAAGCAAAGTCCTCTTCTTCGTTTTGCGTGGTGCGAGTGGCGACAATACCGGTCGCTGTTGCAATGATTAAGGCAGGGATTTGCCCTACAAGCCCATCGCCAATGGTTAGGATAGTGAAAGTGCTAGCGCTAAAGCTCAAGCTCATATCCCTTTGAAACACGCCCACTAAAAACCCTCCAATGATATTGATAAGCGTGATGATGATAGAAGCGATCGCATCGCCTTTGACAAATTTAGACGCACCATCCATCGCGCCATAAAAATCCGCTTCTTGGCTTAGAGCGGCGCGGCGTTTTTTAGCTTCCTTATCGTCAATAAGCCCTGAATTTAAATCCGCATCAATCGCCATTTGCTTTCCTGGCATAGCGTCTAGAGCGAATCGCGCCCTAACTTCAGTAACCCTAGTAGAGCCATTAGTAACCACTAATAGATTCACTAACACTAAAATACTAAAGATAATAGCCCCAATCACATAATTCCCGCTCACGCTAAATTCCCCAAACGCCGTGATAATATCGCTCACTGCGCTAGGCCCTTTATAGCCCTGCGTTAAAATCATTCTGGTCGTGGCGACATTTAAGGCCAAGCGGTACAAGGTTACAATGAGCAATAAAGTGGGGAAAGCGCTAAAATCAGTAGGCTTGTCAATATAAAGCCCGATTAAAATAATCAACACCGATAGCGCGATAGAAATCGTGAGTAAAAAATCCAACACAAAAGGCGGTAACGGCACGATAATGATCGCTAAAATAGCTATCACAAAGACCACAAGGGCTAAGTCTTTGGATTGCAAGAAGCGTTTAAAAACAGGGAAAGTCTTTTTAAAAGCTAATTTGGAGCGTTCGTTTGCCATAATCTAAAATCAATGCCTTAAGGTAGGTGGTTTGTCTTTTTGGGCTTATTATAATATAAAGTTTAAGAGTATGACACAAAAAAGCTCATTTTACGCTATAATGATCGTTTTTAATTTATTACCAATTAGGAGGTCGTTATGGCTTTGAATCTGGAGAAAAAACAAGAAATCATTAAGGCGTTTGCCACTAAGGAAAACGATACGGGTTCTTGTGAGGTGCAAGTGGCGTTGTTGAATGAAAGGATCAAGCTTTTAACCGAGCATTTAAAGGCTAACCCCAAAGATCATTCCAGTCGTTTAGGGCTTTTAAAATTAGTCGCTCAAAGGCGCAACTTGTTGAAATACATCAAACGCACCGCTCATGCGCGTTATGTGGTTTTGATTGAAAAGTTAGGCATTAAAGACAGATAACTTTTATCGGTTTTAGGGTGTGGCGAGTTTGTGTTGAAAGAGCGTTTGAAAGCCTTTTTTAGTGCGGACTCTGTTTTCACTTTAATTTTTGCCCTTTTCTTTCTCACTTCGTTTAAAAAGCCTTTAACTCAAGTTCTGTTGATTGTTTTAATGGTTTTTTTGTTTTTTAGGTGTTATTTCCAAGCGTCTTTGAAAGAGACCTTTAGAGTTAATCATCTAAAAACCATGCCTTTCAAATGGCTTACTCTGGCTTTTTTGGGCGTGTTTTTAAGCATCTTCCCTAACATGTTTAACATGTATGATAGCCAAACTTTCCGCTACAATTTATTCGCTCTAAACATGTCCTTAACTTATGCTTGCGGGGCGTTATGCTTGCTTTTTGCCAGTTGTTTAAGAATTAAATTGAATCAAAAAATCCTTTTTTACAGCATGGCAGTTGCAAATTTCATCAACGGCTTGCTCTCATTGGCGCAAAAAATTTATTTTAACATGCCCAGAGCGCAAGGGTTTAGCACGGTTAAGGAGTATGTGGTTTTAGTGAGCGTTTCCATTTTAGGCTGTTATATTTATGCGCTTTATTCGCAAAATCAAAAAGAGAAACTTTTTTTCACCCTTTCTGTTTTTGTGGGGTTTTTAGTCGTTATTTTAAGCGCTACAAGGAGCGCGACAATCGCCTTTGTAGCTACTTTTTTAATCCTTTCTTGCTTTATTTTATACGCCAAAAAATCCCTCAAACCATTGGGTTATATGGTGGTTGTGAGTCTTATTTTGAGCGCTTTGTATATGGGGAGTAACGCTTTAGAAAAAAAGGGGGCAATAGAGCAATCTAGGGTTCAAAACCAAACCTTTGAAGAAGATTTGAAACGCTACGCTAAAAAGGACGCTGATAGCAGTATCGGGTGGCGTTTGGAGCGCTGGAAAGAAGCCCTAACGGTTTTGCGTTTAAGACCCTTTTTTGGTATGGCCGCTAGCGAAAAATGCCAGAGGTTAGAAGAGATCTTATCCTTATCAAAGTCTTATAGGGCAAAAGACTTGATTCTTTGTTATGAAAGATACGACAATCAAATCATTCATGTTCTAGCCACTAGGGGGATTATAGGCTTTTTAATCTGGCTCTTTTTTTTATTAGTCATTGTAAAGATTTTTTGGAGCGGGATAAAGCAAAACTCTTTAATCTCGCTCTTTATATTAACGACTCTCACTTTTTACCTTGTTTTTGGTATTGGGTTTGACCCCTTTGATTTCTTCATTACGGGAAGTTTTTTTGTAGGAATGGTCATGATGGCTGTTTTTTTAAAAAAGGATAAAAGCGTTTTTTAGTATCAAGGGGTTTAATGTTAGTCAAGCGGTAGTTTCTTGTGATTCGTTCTTAGGGGGATTTAAGGGGTAAGATAAAAACTTATGCTATAATGCGGTTTCATTCCATATTAAACAAGGAGAAATAAATAATGAAAATTTTAGTGATTCAAGGGCCTAATTTAAACATGTTAGGACACAGAGACCCAAGACTTTATGGCATGGTAACCTTAGACCAAATCCATGAAATCATGCAAACTTTCGTGAAACAAGGCAATTTAGATGTGGAATTAGAGTTTTTTCAAACCAATTTTGAGGGCGAAATCATTGACAAGATCCAAGAGAGCGTGGGCAGCGATTATGAAGGGATTATCATTAACCCTGGAGCGTTTTCGCACACCTCTATTGCGATTGCGGATGCGATCATGTTAGCGGGCAAACCCGTTATTGAAGTGCATCTCACTAACATTCAAGCCAGAGAAGAATTCAGGAAAAATTCTTACACCGGAGCGGCTTGTGGAGGCGTGATCATGGGATTTGGCCCGCTTGGTTACAACATGGCTTTAATGGCGATGGTCAATATTTTAGCCGAAATGAAAGCGTTCCAAGAAGCCCAACAAAACAACCCTAATAACCCCATTAACAATCAAAAATAAAAGGGGGTTATTGATGAGTGGATTAGAGAGAGAATCGCATTTCACGCTTGATGAAAACGCGATGTTTTTTGAGTGCGCTTATAGTTGCGATAACGCTTTATTTTTGCAATTAGACGATCGCTCGTTTTTTATCACTGATTCTCGCTACACTCAAGAAGCTAGAGAAGGCATTCAGCCTAAAAATGGCGTTTTAGCGGAAGTGGTAGAATCTAGCGATTTAGCGCGAAGCGCGATTGATTTGATCGCAAAAAGTTCGGTTAAAAAACTCTTTTTTGACCCCAATCAAGTGAATTTACAAACCTACAAGCGTTTAAATTCAGCGGTTGGGGATAAGGTTACTTTAGAGGGCGTGCCTAGTTACCACCGCAAAAAACGCATCATTAAAAACGATCATGAGATCCAACTTCTCAAAAAATCTCAAGCGCTGAATGTTGAAGCTTTTGAAAATTTTGCTGAGTATGTGAAAAAGGTTTTTGATGAAAAAGAGTCGTTGAGCGAGCGGTATTTGCAGCATAAGGTTAAGGACTTTTTGACTAAAGAGGGGGTTTATGATCTGAGTTTTGAGCCTATTTTAGCCTTGAATGCGAATGCGAGCAAGCCCCATGCTTTGCCTAGCGCGAAGGATTTTTTAAAAGCGGAGCACAGCATTCTTTTGGATATGGGGATCAAATACGAACGCTATTGCTCTGATAGGACTCGCACGGCTTTTTTTGACCCTAAAGATTTTGTCTTTAAAAGAGAGCAGAATTTCAAGGATAAAGAGCGTCAAAAGATTTATGACATTGTGAAAGAAGCGCAAGAAAAGGCTATTTCAGACATTAGAGCGGGCATGACCGGTAAAGAAGCGGACAGCTTGGCTAGGGGGGTGATTAGCGGTTATGGTTACGGGCAGTATTTCACTCACAGCACCGGGCATGGCATTGGCTTAGACATCCATGAGCTTCCTTATATTTCATCGCGCAGTGAAACCATTTTAGAAGAGGGCATGGTGTTTTCTGTAGAGCCTGGGATTTATATCCCTGGATTTTTTGGGGTGCGCATTGAGGATTTAGTGGTGATCAAAAATTCTAGGGCTGAGCTTTTGTGATGCGAGAGATCCTTACTAGCCGCTTTTTCCCCAGCCTTTTTAAAAAAAGGCTTGATTTTTCTAACAGGGTGGTTTTAGGGTTGGGATCTAATCTTAAAAATCCTTTAAAAATATTAAAAAATTGTTTTTTATATTTTAAAAATCATAGTAAAATCGGGAAAATTTTTTCTTCGCCTATTTATATCAATCCACCTTTTGGTTACACTAACCAACCTAACTTTTATAACGCTACGATTATCCTTAAAACATCTTTAAGTTTGTGCCATTTTTTCGCTCTGGCTTTTTATATAGAAAGGCGTTTTGGGCGCCAAAGGAAGCGCGATTTTAAAGACGCTCCAAGAACTTTAGATATTGATATTATCGCTTTCAACCAAGTCGTTTTAAGACAGAATGATTTGACTTTACCTCATCCTAAATGGAGTGAAAGGGATTCGGTGTTAGTGCCGTTGGCTTTGCAACAAATTCTTTTTAAAAAAGGGGAGTGGTGAAATTTTATACCTATAGTGGGGAGACGGCCGCTGAAGCTCTAAAGATCGCTCAAAGCCACCATGGGGTGGATACGCTGGTGTTTAAAACCCAAGAAATCCGTAAAAAAACGCTCACTTCTTCTGGGCTTTATGAAATCGTTGTGGCGGTTGAAGAAGAAAACGAAAACAAACCCCCTAAAGCCCCCCTTATTCCAGAAAGTTTGTATGATGAAGAAATGAATGAAGAAGATGTGGTCATGCAGCTTTCAAGCACTGTAGAAGAAATGCGCAAACTCGCCGGGGTTTCATCTAGTCAGCGCCATTATAGTTTTTCAAAAAATAAAACCCTTTCAGAAAAAGACGCTCCATTAGAAGATTCGCCTTTAGAGGCTAATAAGCAGGACGCTTTGTTGCAAGCTTTAAAAGATGAAGCCAACCATAAAAAAGAAAGAGAAAAAAGAGAAGTTAAACAAGAAGAAGAAATTAAAGACATCAATCTGCAATTAAGCAAAATCAGAGACAGCCTGAAACTCATCCAAAACATGTTTTGGGATGAGAAAAACCCTAATTCTGTTAATATCCCTCAAGAATTTGCCGAAATTTACAAATTGGCCAAACAAAGCGGGATGAAATCCAGCCATTTAGATGAAATCATGCAATTGAGCCTGGAATTGATGCCTTTACGCATGCGGGAAAATTCCGTAACGATTAAGCGTTATTTCAGGGAAGTGTTGCGCAAAATGATCTTGTGCCGCCCTGAAGATTTGAATTTAAGGCAAAAACGCATCTTAATGCTTGTAGGGCCAACAGGCGTGGGGAAAACGACGACTTTAGCCAAATTAGCCGCGCGCTATTCTAGGATGTTAGCTAAAAAATACAAGGTGGGCATTATCACTTTAGACAATTATCGCATTGGGGCTTTGGAGCAATTAAGCTGGTATGCTAATAAAATGAAAATGAGCATAGAAGCGGTGATTGACGCTAAAGATTTTGCTAAAGAAATTGAAGCGTTGGAATATTGCGATTTTATTTTAGTGGATACGACAGGGCATTCGCAATACGATAAAGAAAAAATTGCCGGTTTGAAAGAATTTATAGATGGGGGTTATAATATTGATGTGTCCTTAGTGCTTTCGGTTACCACTAAGTATGAAGACATGAAAGATATTTATGATTCTTTTGGGGTGTTAGGGATTGACACTTTAATCTTTACGAAATTAGATGAGAGTAGGGGGCTAGGGAATTTGTTTTCTTTAGTGCATGAAAGCCAAAAGCCTATCAGCTATCTTTCTGTTGGGCAAGAAGTGCCTATGGATTTGAAAGTGGCTACTAATGAATATTTAGTGGATTGCATGCTAGATGGCTTTAGTAACCCCAATAAGGAACAAGCATGAACAACCAAGCGAGCCGCTTAGATAATTTGATGAATATTAAAAACCCCAAAAGTTTTTTTGACAATAAAGGGAATACCAAATTCATCGCTATCACAAGCGGTAAGGGAGGCGTGGGGAAATCCAACATTAGCGCTAATTTAGCTTATTCTTTATACAAGAAAGGTTATAAGGTAGGGGTGTTTGATGCGGATATTGGTTTAGCGAATTTAGACGTTATTTTTGGGGTGAAAACCCATAAAAATATCTTGCATGCCTTAAAAGGTGAAGCCAAATTGCAAGAAATCATTTGCGAGATTGAACCCGGGCTTTGTCTCATTCCTGGGGATAGCGGCGAAGAAATTTTAAAATACATTAGCGGCGCGGAAGCTTTAGATCGATTCGTGGATGAAGAGGGGGTTTTAAGCTCTTTGGATTATATTGTGATTGATACAGGCGCTGGGATTGGAGCCACTACGCAAGCGTTTTTGAACGCGAGCGATTGCGTGGTGATTGTTACCACCCCCGATCCTTCAGCGATCACCGATGCGTATGCATGCATTAAAATCAACTCCAAAAATAAAGATGAATTGTTCCTTATTGCTAACATGGTAGCCCAACCTAAGGAGGGCAGGGCGACTTATGAAAGGCTGTTTAAAGTGGCTAAAAACAATATCGCTTCATTAGAATTGCATTACTTAGGAGCGATTGAAAACAGCTCCTTATTGAAACGCTATGTGAGAGAGCGCAAAATTCTGAGAAAAATAGCCCCTAATGATTTGTTTTCGCAATCCATTGATCAGATAGCGGGTCTTTTGGTTTCTAAATTAGAAACCGGCGCTTTGGAAATACCAAAAGAAGGTTTGAAAGGCTTTTTTAAAAGGTTTTTGAAGTATTTGGGGTAGGCTGATGAAAGTGCAAAATTTTATCCATTTTTCTGTTGTGGTAGGGTTTTTTTTAGGGTTAGTGTTTTCGGTGTTGAAATTCAATGAGCCAGAGAGCATTTTATTATGGACGGTGTTATCCACGCTTGGGGGATACTTGATTGCGTTGTTATTTGCGTCTATTTTTATCGCTTGCACGGATTTAGACATTTGTCTTTTTGACAAAAAAGGCACTGAAGAGAGCTTGCTTCGTTTCAACCATGAGTTTAAGAACAGAGAAAAAGAAGTGGCTAGTATTTTAGAATACATTAGAAGTTATGATTTTGATGATGGAAAATAGAATGCCCAAAGAAATTCAAAAAACTCAAACAAGCGAAACAAGTATAGAAAAGGTTTTGAACGCCTATGACAAGCAGCAACACCACCATCAAGACGCGCTCGCTATCCAGTATTTACCGGCCGTGCGCGCTATGGCGTTTCGTTTAAAAGAGCGTTTGCCAAGCTCTATTGATTTTAACGATCTGGTTTCCATTGGCACTGAAGAATTGATTAAATTAGCCAGGCGTTATGAGAGCGCGTTAAACGATTCTTTTTGGGGGTATGCTAAAACTCGTGTCAATGGGGCGATGTTAGATTATTTGCGCTCTTTAGATGTGGTTTCTCGCTCCAACAGAAAGCTGATTAAAAGCATTGATATTGAAATCACCAAACACCTTAATGAGCATGGGAAAGAGCCTAGCGATGCGTATTTAGCGCAAGCTTTAGGCGAAAATATTGAAAAAATTAAAGAAGCTAAAACGGCTTCAGATATTTATGCGTTAGTGCCCATAGATGAACAATTCAATGCGATTGAGCAAGATGAAATCACTAAAAAGATTGAAGCAGAAGAGTTGTTAGAGCATGTCCAAAAAGCGCTGAATCAAATGAGCGAAAGAGAGCAAATCCTTATCCAGCTTTATTACTTTGAAGAGTTGAATTTGAGCGAGATTAAAGAGATTTTAGGCATCACTGAATCGCGCATTTCTCAAATCATTAAAGAAGTGATTAAAAAGGTGCGCAAATCCTTAGGAGTGGATCATGGCTGATATTTTAAGCCAAGAAGAAATTGATGCGCTTTTAGAAGTCGTTGATGAGAATGTGGATATTCAAAATGTCCAAAAAAAAGACATTATCCCGCAGCGCAGCGTAACCCTTTATGATTTCAAACGCCCTAATCGTGTGAGTAAGGAGCAACTGCGCTCTTTTAGGAGCATCCATGACAAAATGGCTAGGAATCTTTCTAGCCAAGTTTCTTCTATCATGCGTTCTATTGTGGAGATTCAGCTCCATAGCGTGGATCAAATGACTTATGGCGAATTTTTGATGAGTTTGCCTAGCCCTACGAGTTTTAATGTCTTTTCCATGAAGCCTATGGGAGGAACAGGGGTTTTAGAAATCAATCCCAGCATCGCTTTCCCCATGATTGACAGACTATTAGGGGGTAAGGGGAGCGCGTATGATCAAAACAGGGAGTTTAGCGATATTGAATTGAATTTATTGGATACGATTTTACGCCAAGTGATGCAAATTTTAAAAGAAGTGTGGTCGCCCGTGGTGGAGATGTTTCCTACCATTGACGCTAAAGAATCCAGCGCGAATGTGGTCCAAATCGTCGCTCAAAATGAAATTTCTATCATGGTGGTTTTAGAGATTATTATCGGGCATAGTCGTGGGATGATGAATATTTGTTACCCAGTGATTTCCATTGAGAGCATTCTTTCTAAAATGGGGAGTAGGGATTTGATGCTTTCAGAAACGAATTCCAAAAAGAGCCGTAATAAGGAATTGCAAGCGTTATTGAGTGGGGTGAGCGTGGATATGATGGTGTTTTTGGGCGCGGTGGAATTGAGTTTGAAAGAAATGTTGGATTTAGATGTGGGGGATACTATCCGGTTAAATAAGATCGCTAATGATGAAGTGAGCGTGTATGTGTATAAAAAAAAGCGTTATTTAGCGAGCGTGGGGTTTCAAGGGTATAGGAAAACCATTCAAATTAAAGAAGTGGTCTATAGCGAAAAAGAACGCACTAAAGAAATTTTAGAAATGCTAGAAGAACAGCGCAGAGGCAAAGTGGGCGATATTATGAAAATAGAAGAAGAGTGAGAAATGCAAGATTTTATTAAAATTTTTATTCAAGAGGTTGTTTCTACTTTAGAAGGGTTAGTGGGTAAGGCTCCGAGCGTGGGATTAGAAAAAGAAGTTTCTAATAGTGAAGAATCTTGGGAGAGTTTGATCAGCGCGCCTTATGCAAGAGTTGTGATAAGTGCGATTGAAAAAGAAGAGAGCTCTATTGAATTACTGGCTCCGGTAGTTTTAGTTACCGCTTTAAGCGATTTGATGCTAGGAGGTGAGGGAGCGAGTAAGGAAGAAATGGATAATGACGATTTAGACGCTTTTAAAGAAATGGCTTCTAATATTTTTGGCGCGATCGCTACAAGCTTGAAGTCTCAAGAATTGCTCCCTAAACTCAATTTCACCACTATAAACGCTGAAATCGCTAAAGAGCTTCCTAAAAAAGAAGATTACGCTAAAGCGGTGGTGTTTTCTTTCAAAATGGAAGCGCTCAAAGAAAGCCAAATCATTTTATTGACTACGGCGGCTTTTGAACGCCAATTTGAAAAAACGCATAAAGAAGAAAAAGAAGAAACGATAAAGAGCGCTACTGAAGCTACTGAAGAGGTTAAAACCCATGACGCGTCTTTAGAAAACATAGAAATCCGCAATATCAGCATGCTTTTAGACGTGAAATTGAATGTTAAGGTGCGCATTGGGCAAAAAAAGATGATTTTAAAAGATGTGGTTTCTATGGATATAGGGAGCGTGGTAGAGCTTGATCAATTGGTGAATGACCCTTTGGAAATTCTTGTAGATGACAAGGTGATCGCTAAGGGCGAAGTGGTGATCGTGGATGGGAATTTTGGCATTCAGATCACGGATATTGGCACTAAAAAAGAACGATTAGAACAACTGAAAAATTAAACCATTAAAGTAAAGAAGGAAGGAATTATGGCTATTTTTGGGGAATTAAGCTCGCTTGGGCATTTGTTTAAAAAAACGCAAGCGTTAGAAATTTTGCATGAGTATTTAAAAGAGGTCATGCAAAAGGGTAGTGGAGCGAATCAAAGGGTTTTAAACCTCGCTACTAATACAGAATTTCAAGTGCCTTTAGGGCATGGCATGTTTAGCATAGAGCAGAGCTATTGTTTAGAGCATGCCAAAGAAAGCGAGAAAGGCTTTTTTGAAAGCCACAAAAAATACGTGGATTTCCAGCTGGTTGTCAAAGGCGTTGAGGGGGCTAAAGCGGTGGGTATCAATCAAGCTGTCATTAAAAACCCTTACGATGAAAAAAAAGACTTGATCGTTTATGAGCCGGCCGCTGAAGCTTCTTTTTTGCGTTTAAATGCGGGCATGCTGGCTATCTTTTTTGAAAACGATGCGCATGCGTTGAGATTCTATGAAGAGTCTTTTGAAAAATATAGGGCAGAGCCGATTTTTAAAGCGGTCGTTAAAGCGCCTAAAGGATTGATCAAATTAAAATTATGAAATTGGTGAGTCTTGTTATAGTTTTTTGTTGTTTTTTGGGGGCTGTGGAGTTGCCTGGAATTTATCAAACTCAAGAATTTTTATACATGAAAAGCTCTTTTGTGGAGTTTTTTGAGCATAACGGGAAGTTCTATGCCTATGGTATTTCTGATGCGGATGGTTCTAAAGCCAGAAAAGACAAGTTTAATCCTAACCCCAAACTAAGGAATCGCAGCGATAAAGGCGTGGTGTTTTTAAGCGATTTGATTAAGGTTGGAGAACGATCTTATAAAGGCGGTAAAGCGTATAATTTTTATGACGGCAAGACCTACTACGTGAGAGTCACTCAAAATTCAAACGGGGATTTAGAATTCACTTCAAGCTATGATAAATGGGGGTATGTGGGCAAGACTTTCACTTGGAAACGCTTGAGCGATGAAGAAATCAAAGATCTAAAACTCAAGCGTTTTGATTTGAATGAAGTCCTTAAAACCATTAAAGATAGCCCTATCTAAGCTTCTTCTTTAAAATCTTTTAACATTCACTCTCTTGGCATTCTTTACACCACACAAACATTTTCATGTCATGGCTAATCAGCTTGGCTTGATATTTTTTAACGACTTCATTCTGGCGGTTTTCAATTTCAGGGTCTGCAAATTCAATAATCTTACCGCAATGCAAACAAATGATGTGATCATGGTGTTCTTTAGCCGCAATTTCATAACGCCGACCGCTTTTTGAAGTCTCTAAAACACAGATAAAATTTTCTTTTTCTAAGAAGTTCAAAATGCGATAGACTGAAGAAATGCTGGTGTTTTTGTCCTTTTGACGGATAGAATGCGTGATTTCTTCAGGGCTTAGGTGTGTGCCGCTGCGGTACAAAACGCTCACCACTTCTTCTCTTTGTTTTGAATTTTTGAGTCCGTTTTTTTTGATAGACATTCTCAAGCGCTCTAAAATGGATTCTAAAGTTTCTAATCTTTTCATGCTGATATTTTCCTTATCCGTAAAATGATTTTTATAACTAGAATATTATTATACAATAATAATGCGATGAAACATAGATAAAACTCATTATTATTTTAATCCAATCAAAAAATATTGATTTTTTATTACCATTGCCGCATTTTAATGTAACTGATAAGATCAATTTCTTATCTTATCAAGCCATTCTAAAAGGGTTTTTTCAAACCCTATGCCTTGAGAAGAAACCAAATCTAGGGGTTTTTCCAAATAATCTTGTTTGACATAGCCGTTATAATTGTGCGGGTAAAGGTAATCTTTAGCGTTAGGCAGCAGGTGTTTAGGAATAGGGTAGAGTGAGCCTTTTTGGACGCAATCCAAAGCCTGATTGATCGCTCTATAAGCCGTGTTAGATTTGGGCGAACAAGCCAAATAAATCACGCATTGGCTTAAAATGATGCGCGCTTCAGGGTAGCCGATTTGTTTGACTGAAAACAAGCAAGAAGCGGCTAAATTAAGGGCGTTTGGGTTAGCGTTACCAATATCTTCGCTCGCAAAAATCACCAGCCTTCTGGCGATAAATTCTGGGTTTTCCCCGCCAGCAATCAAGCGTGCCAGATAATAAATGGAGGCGTTTTCATCGCTCCCTCTTAAAGATTTGATTAACGCGCTAGTGAGGTTATAATGCGTATCATCGCTATAAGATCCGTCATTTAGGCTATGGGGCCGTAAGGATTTGAGCGTTTTTAAAGTGATAGGATTTTCTATTTTAGCGCTCAAATCTAAAAGGTTTAATAACGCTCTGGCATCGCCAGCGCTGTTGTTTAAAAGATAGGTTTTAGCGCCAGGTTCTATTTGTTTTTTGAGCAATGTTAAAGCTTTAATACAAAGCTTGTCTAAATCGCTCTTTTTTAGGGGGGTTAATTCAAAAATAAAACTTCTTGAGCGGATCGCATGGCTTAGGCTGTAATTAGGATCTTGCGTGCTAGCCCCTAAGATTAAAGCGTGATCTTTTTCCATAATGGGGAGTAAAAATTCTTGTTGGGTTTTATTCAATCTGTGGGTTTCATCAATAAAAACAACGGGCTTTAAAAGGGTGTTTTGGTAATTTTTAAGCTTAAGGCGTAAATCATCTAGCTTAAAATCCGTCGCATTAAATAAAAGAATGGGGCGCTCTAGCATGCGAGCGATGATTTGAGCCAGGCTTGTTTTACCCACGCCAGGAGGGCCATAAAAAAAGGCATGGGGGAAGTGTTTGGATTGTAGGGCTTTAAATAAGGGGGTGTCTTTCCCTATTAAATGCTCTTGGCCTAAAAAATCTTCTAGGCTTGTGGGGTTTAAAAGCGAAGTCAGGCTCATTTTTTAAATAAAATCAATTCGTAAAAATTCGTAGGGGTGTTTAAATTTTTCGTTGGGGTTTTGGTGTTTTTAGAGTGTTTTTGCAGAGCGTCTTGCAATTCTTTATTGAGATTGTCTAATTCATCAAGCTTTTCTTTTAAACGCAAGATAATATCCACGCCCGCTAGATTAACCCCCATATCCCTTGTAAGGCGTAAAATCGTTTTGATTTTGTCCATGTCTCGTTGGGAATACAAGCGCATTTTCCCATCAGTCCTGCTAGGCTCTATCAAACCCTCTTTTTCATACTGGCGCAAGGTTTGAGGGTGCACGCCTAAGATTTTAGCCACGACGCTGATCAAATAAAGCGGTTCATCATAATCGCACACGATTCCTCCTTACAATTCTTTTTCTAATAACGCTTTCAACTCATTAGAAAGCGTTTCAGTTTTAGGCAAAATCAAACGAGCTTGCAAATACAAATCCCCCACATGCGAAGTTTTTCTGTTTTTGATCCCTTTTTCTTTAATGCGGAATTTTTGCATCGCTTTGGTGTTAGGGGGAATGGTTAGGGTTAAGGTTTTATGCCAAGTAGCGATTTCAATTTTCCCTCCAAAAAGAGCCGTCTTTAAGGGTAAATCAAAGATTTGGATAATATCGTCTTTCTCACGCCTGTAAATTCCATCTTCTTCAATATGGATCTGCAAGAGCAAATCGCCCCTGCCCGTTCGCCCCGTTTTCCCCTTGTTGCGAACCCTGATTTTTTCGCTCTCTTCCACGCCGATAGGGATTTTAAGGCTAAAAGTCTCATTATTGATGCTCACTTGTTTTTTATTGCCTAAAAGGGTGTCTAAAACAGAGACATTTAAAGTGGCGGTCATGTCTAAATCTTCAGGGGCGAAATTGGAAAAATTAAAGCCAGAAAAGCCTTGCGAGTTTTGAGAAAATCTTTGCGAAAAGCCTCCTTTCCCAAAAATAGAGCTTAAAATATCGTCCAAATCTTCACTGGCGCTACGGCTTTTTGCAAAATCGCTGAAATTCTGCCCGCCAAACATGTTATCGCCAAACTGATCGTATTGGCGGCGTTTTTCTTCGTCGCTTAAAATTTCATAAGCGGCGTTGATTTCTTTGAATTTTTCTTCGGCTTCTTTGGTTTTATTCAAATCCGGGTGGTATTGTCTGGCTAAACGGCGGTAGGATTTTTTGATTTCATCTTGGCTAGCGTTTTCGCTCACGTTTAAAGTTTGGTATAAACTCTTGCTCATGAATCACCTTTAAAATAGTTTTATTAGAATACTATCATAAATCTTTAGTGTTAGTCAATCAAGTTTATTGATAATGCTTTTAGGTAATGGAGATTTTAAACCCGTTTCAGCGCAATTAAAAGGAATTTTAACTAAAATATGGAGTTCAAATCCACGATGAGTTTTTAATGCAATATAAGAAAAATAAGAAAAGATATTATTATTTAGCGTTATGGATCCTTTTTTTAAATGGTCTGTCTTTGAAAGCTTTAGAAATCGCAGTCAAACCTTTTGGCTATCTGGGGCTATTGTATAATCAAGGGGCGCAAAAAAACCCTCACAGCTATGTGGGGGCTTTAGCACGCCTTGGGGTGGATTTTTCTTATAGCAACGGGTGGTCCTTTGGCATTGGAGCGATTGGAGCTTGGAATATTTATAACAAACAGCGTTTAGCCAACCTTTACATCAGTCTGGGGAATTTTTTTGGTAGTTCTAAAAACGTTAGACCTTATTTGAGCGCTGGCGATGTTTCAGATGCGTATATTCAATACACTAACCAGCGTTTTAAAATAGCTTTGGGGCGTTTCAATACCGATTTTGTGGATTTTGATTGGATAGGGGGCAATATTCAAGGGGTCTCTGTGGCTTTTAAGCAAAATTCCATGCGTTATTTTGGGATTTTTATGGATAGCATGCTTTATAATGGGCATCAAATCAACAAAGAGCAAGGGAAACGGATCGCTACTTCCCTAAACGCTCTAGCGTCTTATGACCCTGTGTCTAAACGCTTGTATGTGGGGGGGGAAGTGTTTGTTTTGGGCGCAGAATACAGGAATGAAAATATTAAAGTGGTTCCTTTTATTTTAACGGACACCCGCTTGCCTTTGCCCACTCAAAATGTTTTAGTGCAAGTGGGGGGTAAGTTGGAGTATGACGCTTCTTTAGCTAAGGGTTTCACTTCGCGCACTCTAGTGCATGGCATGTATCAATACGGCAACACTGATAGTGCCACCAACGCTAAAAATGCCGGCTTGTTTTTGATCGATCAAACTTTTAAATACAAAATTTTTAATTTTGGGACGGGTTTTTATATCGTTCCGGCAAGAAACAATAAGGGCTATCTATGGACTTTTAATGACAGGACCAAATTCTATGGCCGCGGGATCAACGCGCCCGGCGTGCCAGCGATTTATTTCGCTAACTCCAGCGTTTCAGGCTATGTTTTTTTAGGGCTTAAGACTAAAAGGGTGCGTTTAGACGCGATGGTGGCTTTTGGGGATTACCAAGAATATTCTTTAATGAGCAGTTTTAGGGTTTGGACTCATAGGAGTTTGTCTTTTGATATGGGTGGGGGGTATGTGTATGCTTATAATTCTAAAGCCACGAGAAAAAGTCTTGGAAATAGTTCTTTTGTCTTTTTTGGGAAGTTTTTGTTTTAAAAAATACCATTTTTACAATCAATGGTGAAAGGCTCGCCAAAAGCAAGCGATAAAGCAAGCGGTAATTTCTTTTTTTAAAAAATCAACCTTAAAAGAAGTTTTTGTTTCAAGAAATTCTTTTAAAATCAGGTCTTTGGGGTTTTTTAGGGAAAAAAGTTTTTTCAAACTCAGGCTCCCATAGTTTGATCACGCCATGGCGGGTCATCTGGTGCATATTGACCAAACGCATGTTTAAAAGAGCCTTTTCTTTAGCTTCGCTGTCGCTCAAATCTTCTTTAATTTTGAACGCTTGAATGATCTGCTCCCACAGCTCATGCTCTTTAGCGTCTTCGTTTAAAAAATCTTTATAGTTGAAGTCGCCAATCCCTTTAACCCCTTTAATATTATCCCCCTTATCCCCCACAACGCACTGATAATAAGCAAAAAAATGAGCCTCTTTTTGACTCACATTAAAAAAAGCGTTGGTTTTGAGATTGAAATGAGAGCCTCTGTTGGAATACAAAATATCCTTATCCATGCTGGCTATCACATAATTGTTGGGGTCTTTCTTTTTGTAAAAAGAGATAATATCATCGGCTTCATATTCAAAACAATGTTCGCCCTGGATTCTAGCCCCTTTTTTTAGGGGGTATTTTTCCACTAAAGCGATTTTTAGAGCTTTTAAAAGAGATCTAAAATCGTCATCAAATTGGTGGCGTTTTTGTTTGTAATGATCGCACAGCTGGTAGCGGAAACTCTCTCTGCCCCTAGTGATAAAAAAAAGCGTTTTAGAGCAATGGGTTTTACGCATGATAGATAAAATTTGAGTGGTGAGAAAGATAATGCCCACTTCTTGCAGGCTGTAAGCAGCGAATCTTTTAGGGAGCGTTTTATTAGAGAGCAAACGCCTAACAATATTAGGGATAACACAATCAATGTCTAGTAAAAGGGTTTTTGAATGTGCAAACCTTGCTTTATTAAACGGTTGTCTAATGGTTAATCCTTAAGTTGAATTTCTCTTTTTTAAAAGTTAAACTATTATAGTAAATATATAGCAAATAATAAGTTATTTTAATAATAATTAACTCTATTCTCATTAAATACACTAAATTTTGAGAGGTTACCGCCTGCTTTAGCTCTTTTGATTGTCAAAACGCTTTGGGCATTTTCACATTTGATGATCAAATGCCCAATAAAAACAGAGCTTAAGGGTTTTCTTTTATTTGCGCGGTAAGTTATACTTCCGGCGTTTTTCCCAAAGGCTTTTGCGGCTAATGCCAAGCTTGTTGGCCAATTCTGTATCGGTGCAAGTAGAAGAAAAATGCCTGATCGCTTCTTTTTCATATTCTTGAATGGAAAGGAAAGTCGTGTGGTTGCTGAACAAAGATAGGGGGTTATTGCCGCACTCAATCCTCACAATTTTAGGAAATTCTAGGGGTTCTTTATGGGTATAGGACAAAACAATAGGGCATGAACGGGCCAATTCTAACAATTTCAATTGCTCATCTTTTTTAAGCTCTTCTAAATGCATGATGTAAAAAGGGCGTTCCAGTTTGTCTTTATTCTTGTATAGTTCTTTCCAAGTGGTATCCTTTAAAGAGAAAAAAGAAAAATCCGTTTGCCTTTCTTTAGCGTATTGCAATAAATAAGCGTTCGCAAGCTCTTGAGAGGGCGTGTGGATGATGAAGGGCGGTCGGTAAGAAAAATCTTTAGGCAAGGGCAATTCCGCATGGATAAAGTCTAAGTAATTTTCATAAAATCCCAAGCGAGCGGTCATTTCTTGGTAGGCTTTGTGGTATTGGATCTTACGCAACAACTCATCCATTTTAAAAGGTTTTAGAATATAATCCCTCGCTCCCGCTTGAATGGGTTTATTCACGCCATCTTCATTGACATGCGAAGCCATCATGATAATGATTTGCTTGGAATTATAACGCACAAAGTGTTCGCAACGCCCTTGAGTGCAAACTTTAGAAGAAACCAAAATCACATCATAAGGCTCTTTATTTTCTTCTGAAATGCTAGAGATGATCTCGCAAAAATGCCCTAAATCACGCAAATTATGCGAGATACTCCTGGCTAGCGCTAAATTGTCTTCAATGATTAAGATTTTCATCAATCCTTCCTTTTATCACGTTTAAAGTTTTTGTTGATAACGCATGCTCACATGCGCTTGGACTAACAGCCCTTCTTGTTTGCCAATGAACCCCATTTTTTCCATTGTAGTGGCTTTCAAGCTGATTTGAGATTTTTCTAAACCCAAAAGTTGGCTCAAATTCTCTAAAATCGCCGGTTTGTAAGGAGTGATTTTAGGGATTTCGCTAAAGATAGTCGCTCCCATTTCAAACAATTCAAACCCAATGCTTTGAGAAAAATCCAACACGATTTTTAAAAGCTCTCTAGAAGAGGCGTTTTTGTATTTGGGGTTATTATCAGGGAACCATTCGCCAATATCCCCCCCTTTAATCGCTCCTAAAATCGCATCAATAACCGCATGCAACAAAGCATCGCCATCGCTATGGGCCTTTAACCCAAATTCGCAATCCAAAACAACCCCCCCTAAAACCATAGGTTTATCTTTAATGAACGCATGCGTATCAAAGCCCATGCCTATAAAAGTGTCTTTTGCCGGGTTGAAAAAGAACGCAAAATGCTTCAAATCATCACTCGTGGTGAGCTTGTGCAAATCCTTACTGCCTTCAATATAGCTCACACGATTAGGGAAAGCTTGTAAAATCGCGCTGCTTTCATCTTTAAAATCCCCTCGATTTAGGGCTGATTGGAGCGTTTTGGTGTGGCTTAATTGCGGGGTTTGAATGAGTTTGATCGCTTCTCTGTCTAAAGTCTCGTTATAATAGATCGCTGTGTCATAGCAAGGCAAGTAAGGAGCGATGCAATAATGGCTGGTTTGTTGGAGGGTTAAAAACAAACTTTTGAGCGCCTCAATATTGGCTAAACCCCTAGCCACATCGCTGGTGAGCGTGTAAGCGCTATCAATCATTTTTAAAGCGTTACGCACGGATTCTTGCCTTGATGCCCCGCCTTTTACAAGCTTGATTTCAGGGTAATGGCGTTTGATATAAAGATAATCCAATCCGCTTACAACTAGAATGATTTCTTTAAAGTCTAGGGCTTCTTTAAAACTCTCATAAACGCTGAGCCATAAGGGGGTGTGGTTAGAGCGCAACCATTGTTTTTTGATCGTTTGAGAAAAACGCTTAGATTCCCCAGCGGCCAATAAAACAACGCTCGTTTGCTTAACAAGAATCTCTAGCGTTTCTTTAGTTTCAAAAGGGTCTTCTTCCAAACTTTCTAAAGAGAGTTTAAAAGCTTTCCCATTCACTCTAATCAAAGACATGCGACCAACAACCCACCTCTATCATTTCACCAAAATGATCCTATAACCTTGATTCAAATCTAAAACTAAGAATCGTTTGGGTTTGCCTTTATACTTTTCTAAAGCATGGTTAAAATCCGCAACGCTTTTGACTTCAATCTCTTCAATTTTTGTGATAATGTTGCCTTGCCTGAAGCCAGCTTGCTCTGCTGGGGAATTTTCATTCACTTGAGAGACTAAAACCCCTTGAACATCATCGCTCAAACGCATAGACCTTTTGGTTTTTTGAGTTAAATCTTCTACTTGAAGCCCGTTCAATTGGCCTTGCGCGCCGTTTTGAGCAGAAATGGTTTCTTTTTTGTTAGGGTTTTTCCTTTCAGCAAGAGTGAGGGTGAAGGCGCGTTCTTTTTTGTCTCTAATGACTTTTAAAGTTACTCTTTGGTTGGGTAGCATAGAACCGATTAGATTTCTTAATTCGTTCGTGTTTTTAACCTTTTTCCCATTGACTTCAGTGATCAAATCCCACACCAAAATCCCTGCTTTTTTAGCCGGAGAGTCTTTTTCTACGCTAATGACTACCGCCCCTTCTTTATTGTCATAAGAATTTTGCAAATCGCCGCTCAAATCTTGCAAGCCCACGCCCAAGTAACCTCTTTCAATCTTACCGGTTTTGATGAGCTGGGTTACAATATCTTTAACCATGTTAGAAGGGATGGCAAAGCCAATGCCATGGTTGCCGCCGGTTTTAGAGATAATAGCGGTATTGATCCCCACTAACCCTCCACGGCTGTCAATTAAAGCGCCACCGGAATTTCCAGGATTGATGGAAGCGTCTGTTTGAATGAAATTCTCATAGCTGTTGATCCCTATCCCGCTTTTATTGAGCGCTGAAACAATGCCTTGCGTAACGCTTTCACCCACGCCAAAAGGGTTACCAATCGCAAAAACCAAATCGCCCACTAAAATATCATTAGAGTCAGAGAATTTGATCGTGGGCAAGTTGTCTTTAGTGATGCGAATCACGGCTAAATCGCTTTCAGAATCAGTGCCTACTAAAGTAGCGGAATACTCTTTATTGCTCCCTGGAATGGTCACTTTAATCTTATCTGCGCCATCAATCACATGGTTATTGGTTACGATATAGCCATCTTTAGAAATGATGACGCCGCTGCCTAAAGCCCTTTCCATTCTTTCTTTAGGGATCATGCCGCCCAAATCCCCAAAAAATTGTTGGAAAAAGGGGTCATTAAACACACCGCCACCTATAAAATTGTTTTTAATCTTTTTTTCAGTAGAGATATTCACCACCGCTTTAATCGAATCCTTAATAGAATCGTGGTAAGAATAGATCGTATCGTCTTTAGAGGGGACACTCACTCGCTCTTTAACTTTGGGCATGTTTTGGATTTGGATATTGCCCGCATTCAAGCTTAACGCTAAAGCCAAAGAGATAAAAAGGGTTTTTTTCATCATGGTTACTTCCTTAAAATTTGCTAAACTTCAAAATTAAAAAGAGATTATATCAAATCTTTTTTGTTATTTTCATTAGTTTTTTGTGTAAAATAGTATCCAATGTAACACACAATAGCAAAAACAATCGTTAAAATCATCCCAATGCGTTGATCCTTATCCATAGCCGAACCAATCACGCCGATGGCACAACCGGTGATCCCTATGAGTTGCAAAAAGGGTAGAAAGGGGGCTTTATAAGGCAAATCCTCTAAAGAATGCCCGGCTTTTAAGTATTGCTTGCGGAAAGAATATTGCGAAACAGACACGCTAACCCACACAATAATCACCGTGAAACTGATCACATTAATCAAAGCTTCCACGACATTTTCTTTGGCATAAATTTGGACTAAAAGCCCTATGAGGGAAAAAGAAAGGGAAAAAAACATTGCATAAGTGGGCGTGCCTTGTCGGTTGAGTTTGGAAAAAACCTTAAAAAACATCTTTTGTTTGGACAGCCCATAAATCATGCGACTCGCTCCATAAAGCCCTGAATTAGCGGTAGAAAACATCGCCGTAATGATAACAGCGTTCATTATATCAGCCACATAAGGGATACCCATGCCAATAAAAGGCAAATTAATGCGTTCTAAAACGCTCACAAAAGGGCTTTGCGTGATAGAAGAATCGTTCATGGGTAAAAAAACAGAAATGACAAACACCGAGCCTAAAAAGAAAAAGACAATCCGCCACAAAGTCGCTTTAATCGCTTTGGGCATCACTTCGCTAGCGTTTTTAGTCTCTCCTACAGCCACCCCAATCACCTCTGTGCCAGTGAAAGCAAAAATGACAGCGAGCATCGCGCTAAAAACCGCTGCGCTCCCGTTGGGGAAAAACCCTTTATCGCCAAAATTGAAATTATCAAAAATAGAACTAAACCCATGCAAATAGATTTGATAAATGATCCCAATCGCGCCAATGCCTATAAAAGCGATCACTGCTAAAACTTTAATCAGGCTAAAGAAAAACTCGCCCTCGGCAAAAATTTTAACCGAAAAAAAGTTCAATAAAAAAACTAACGCAGTGCATAAAATAACCCAATAATGGATAGGAATATCAGCAAACCAGCGTTGCATGAGCATGCCTATAGCGATGTATTCTAACGCCACTGTGATCACCCAGCCAAGCCAATACATCCAAAAAACCATATAGCCCGTGCCAGGGCCTATGAATTTAGCCGCATAATCCCCAAAACTGCCCGTAGTGGGATAAACGCTAGCCAATTCGCCCAAAGAGAGCATGATGCAATAAACCACAAGCCCTCCAAAACAATAAGCGATCAAGGTCCCTAAAGGGCCAGCGTTCGCAATATTACCTCCAGTGCCTACAAAAAGCCCTGTGCCAATCGCTCCCCCAAAGGCAATCATTAAGAGATGGCGCATTTTCATGTCTCTTTTAAGCTCGCCTTGTTTTTGCGTGGTATTTTGATGCGTTATCTTTTGATTGTCCATGCGACACCTCCTTAGATTGAAAATAAAAATAGCTTGAATTATAACAAAAATAAAATAAAATGATTTTTTTTAATTGAATATTGAAAATAAAATTTAAAAAAACGAAAGAATGCTAAAGTTAATGTTTGTCAATATTTGATGAGAGCAAAGTTTTAAGGTGTTTTTTAAAGAACGCTAAAAACTTCTTCTAAAACATTAAGATTTATAATATTTAATCGTGTAATCTATCCCTGAATAAAGGGTTAAAAAAACCGCTACAGCCACAAGCGCATAAGAGTAAGTTAAATCAGCCAATAAAGCGCCAACCGCTACGACTTGAGAAACGGTTTTATACTTGCCTAACGCATTGACAGGAATATCCTTTTTTTCATTAGCGGCTAAGACTCTAAGCCCTGAAATAAAAAATTCACGCCCTAAAATCACAAACGGGATCCACGCGTTCACCCGATCCAAATGGACTAACCCTAAAAACGCGCTCAAAATAAGGATTTTATCCGCTAAAGGATCAAAGATTTCCCCAAAGCGCGATTTGGCTTTATAGCTTCTGGCGATGTAGCCGTCCAATAAATCCGTGAGCGCGGCAAATAAAAAAACCAATGAAGAGATCATGTTAATGTGAAAGGGGGTTAAAAAACTAAAATAAGTGCGCGTGTTTAACAATAAAAATAATAAAAACAAGGATAAGATAATGCGTAAAATCGTCAAAAAATTAGGCAGGAGTTTTAAAACTTTCATGCTTTCAAAAAGACTTGTGAAAAATTCAAAAACGCGCGCCCTAAAAAGCCAAGCGCCACACACATTAAAACCACAGCGATCGTTAAAAAAATGATAACTAACGCTTGCGCTAAAATCCCTAAAAGAGCCAACATGAAACTAAAAAGCAACAACCTAAACCCGCTTAAAAAAAACCTTTCTTGCGTGTAAAGGCTCAATTCTCTATAGAGTTTGTGCAAATAAAAGATAGAAACGCCATTACCGATTAGCGAAAGAGCGTTACTGGCGTTAGGGATAAGATAGCTTAAAAGGGCGCATAAAATCACCGCCAAAAAACTGAAAGCAAAATTTTCAAAAAAACTCAGATGGCGTGTGATTTTAGAAAGCCTGTAAAAACCAATTGCTCCAGCAATAAACCCAAGCGCGCACAAAAAAAGAGACAATAAAACGATATAAGCTAGTTGATGGTTGAAGAGGTTAGAAATTTGAAGTGATTTCGCTCCGCTTGACACAAGAAAAAGCACTAAAAGAATAGCCCCACACAAAGGGGCGAAAAAATAGCACAACAAGCATTTTTTAATGAATTGCAACTCTTTGTTTTGGTGGATGTGGATGATGTTTTGCAAGAAAAATCTTTATTTAAAAGTAGTCCCGCCATCTACAACGATCGTTTGCCCTGTAAGCCAACCGCTTTGGGTTTCATCGCATAAAAAATAAGCCGCTCCGGCTAGATCGTTAGGATTGCCCATGCGTTTTAGGGGTGATTGCTCTTCTACTTTTTCTTTAATCTCCACATAATCAGGGAAGGCTTTCAAAGCGTCCGTATCAATAGGCCCGCCACTCACCGCATTCACTCTAATGTTAAACTCGCCTAAATCAATGGCAGCGTATTTGACCATGGTTTCTACGGCGTTTTTAGAGTTGCCATGCCCGGCGTAATTAGGCATATAGACCAAATTCCCAGTAGAGCTTAAGCTCACGATCGCCCCACCGCCTATTTTTTGCATGCGTTTTGCCGCTTCTTGAGCCCCAACCACAAACGCTAACACAGTGGCTGTGTAAATATTGTTTAACCCCTTAGGTTTTAATCGCATAAACGGCGCGAATCCGCCCACGACAGAACGCCCATAAATAATAGCGTTAGAAATAAAAAAATCTACTCTGTCAAAATCAGCGTCAATTTGCTTGAAAAGCTCTGTGTATTGCTCAGGCTCTAAAACATTAAGGGGGTAGGCTTTGGCTTTAATGGAATATTTTTGCTCCACATCTTCTATGATTTTGTTGGATTCTTCAACATTTTTATTGTAAGTGAAAGCGATATTCACGCCGCTTTGAGCGAATCGATACAATATCGCCTTGCCAATCCCTCTAGTCGCGCCGCTGATCACTAGGGTTTTATTTTTCATGTGATTGGAACCATTCATGCAATTACCTCATATTGTTGTAAAGTTTTTTCTAAAAGTTGAATCGTTTCTTTGCTTGGGGCCACTAAAGGCAGTCTGTAGCTTGGGTTTTCAATCAAGCCGGCTAAATGCATAGCCATTTTAATAGGGATGGGATTGGTTTCTACAAAAAGGGCTTGGTGCAAATGAAAAAGCTTATTTTGGATTTCTAGGGCTTGTTGGTATTCAAGTTTGAGCGCGCAATTGACCATTTGTGAAATCAAATTAGGCATTAAATTACCGGTCACTGAAACCACGCCGCACCCCCCTGAAAACATGATAGAGTGGTTGAGTGAATCTTCCCCGCTAAAAATTTTAAAATCTTTTTCATAATAATGCAATTCTGTTACCCTTTTCAAAGAGCCAGACGCTTCTTTAATGGCTTGAATGTTAGGGACTTCTCTAAAAAGTTTGAGAGCGGTTGGAACTTCAATAGACACGCCTGTTCGGCTTGGCACATCATAAAGCATGACAGGGATTTCCACCGATTGAGCGATCGTTTTATAATGTTCGAACAATCCTTGTTGGGTGGGGCGGTTATAATAAGGGCTTACGCATAAAATCGCATCCGCGCCGATTTTTTGAGCGAACTTTGCTAAAGAAAGGGACTCGCTCGTGGCGTTACTGCCCACGCCGGCTAACACTTTCATGCGCGAATTGGAGAGCGTTTTAGTGTTTTTGCAAGTTTCTATGGCGATTTCAATGCAACGCATATGCTCTTTATGGGTGAGCGTGGCGGATTCTCCTGTCGTGCCAACAGGCACGCATGCGTCCATGCCCTGAAAAATTTGGCGCTTGATCAAGGCTTCATAAGCGACCTCATCAACGCTCAAATCTCTTTTAAAAGGCGTAACTAACGCGCTAGATGAATGAAATTGCATGTTATAAGGCTCTTTTAAGGTTTCAAAAACACGGTGGTTGATTGGGTGTCTTTAAAATATTCATTAGCCACACGCACCAAATCGCTCACTTTTAAATCCAAAAATTGTCGCTGATAATCCGTCAAGCCTTGAATATCGTTTTGCACTAAATAGTCCGCAAAAAGCCCCGCAACATCGCTAGAACTTTCTAAATTAGAAATAAAGTCAGCTTTTTGATTGATTTTGATCTTGTCTAACTCAGCTTGAGTGATTTCGCCTTTTTTAAGCTTTTCTAAAAGTGCTACGATTTCTTTTTGTAAGGCTTCGGCTTTGACATTAGGATTACCCCCCGCAATGAATAAAAACACGCTTTCATCTTGTAATTGCATGTTGTGCGAGAAGGCTTGAGAAGCCAGGCGTTTTTTATCCACTAATTCGCTTTGCAACCACGAGCTTTTACCTTCACCTAAAAGCTTGCTTAACGCATCTAAAGCGACTTGATCTTTATGCTTGAAAGCAGGCACTTTATACCCAAGAGCCACCCATTCTAAATGGACCCCATCTTTATGCACCACTGCTGTTCTGGCTCCATCTTGCTTAGGCTCTTTCATGTAAGGGTTGGGGATGGCTTTTTCATCAAGGTTTTTTAAGGATTCAAAATGCTTTTTACTCAATTCAAAAACCTTTTGGGAATTGACATCGCCCACCACTAAAATAATAGCGTTTTTAGGCTGATAATAGAGCGAATGGAACTTTTTAATGTCTTTTAAAGTCCAGTTTTGAATATCGTCCATAAAACCAATGGGTGTCCAATGGTAGGGGTGATAGATGTAAGCGGTGTTAAAAAAGCGGAAATAAAGCATGCCGATAGGGGAATTATCGGTGCGCCATCGCCTTTCTTCAGCGACCACTTGACGCTCAGGCAAAAACTCATCTTCTTTTAAATTCAAAGAACCCATGGTTTCAGCGAACAATTCTAAAGACTTATCCAAGTTGGCTTGACTGGTTTTAATGAAATAGCGTGTAATATCAAAGCTCGTAGAAGCGTTACTCACGCCCCCAAAACGCTTAACGATTTTATCAAATTCGCCGGCTTTAAGGTTTTTGGTGCTTTTAAAATTCAAATGCTCTAACATGTGAGCGATCCCGCTCTTGCCCATGGTTTCGTTTCTAGAGCCGACTTTATAAAGCACATCCACTTCTATAACCCCGGTTTTATTTTCTAGGGGGACGCTTACGACTTGCAACCCATTTTTTAAGGTAACGCTCTCATGTTTGGGTAGGTAAGATTGTGCGTGCATGCTCGCTCCTAAAGTGACTAACAAGACAGAACTAAGCCTCAAAAGTCTTTTAACAGAAAAATGTTTCATCTTAAATCCGCTCCTATAGCCTCTTTAACGCTTAAAAATCCATCTTTTTGGAGTAATTTTACCAAATCTTTAAGAATATTTTGGCATAAATTTGGTCCATTGTAAATAAAAGCGCTATAAATTTGTAACAGACTCGCTCCCATTTTAATCCTTTCATAAGCTTCTTTGGCACCGCTAATCCCCCCCACAGAAACAAGAACGCTTTTATTAAAAAAAGCTTTAGCCAGTTCTTTAAAGATTTCACGGCTTTTTTTAGTCAAGCATTTCCCGCTCAAGCCCCCCATTTCTTTAGGAGCGAATACCAGGCTTTTATCAATAGTGGTGTTAGTTGCAATAATCCCATGCGCTCCGGCTTCAATAGCGCTATTGACAATTTCTAGCATGCTGTCTGTTTCTAAATCCGGGGCGATTTTTAAAAATAAAGGCTTAGGGGTCATTTCTTTCGCCATGCAAAAAAGCTCATTCACAAACGTTTTGTTTTGTAAATCCCTTAAATTAGGGGTGTTGGGCGAAGAAAGGTTGAATGTGTAATAATCGCCAATGTTTAAACATTTATTTAAAACCGCCTTGTAATCTTCTAGGGCATGCGCTTGTTCTATGTGTTTGTTTTTGCCTAAATTGATGCCAATAGGGGTTTTATAAGGGGCGAAGTGCTTAAACGATCTAACCCCTAAAATCGCCCCGTAATTATTAAACCCCATCGCATTTTGTAAGGATTCTTCTTCAATGTGCCTGAAAAGCCTTGGTTTTTCATTCCCCACTTGCGCTTCATTGGTGAGAGTGCCTGCTTCCAAATAGCCAAACCCAAAAGCAATTAACGCCCTGAGCATGGAGATATTTTTATCAAAACCAGCAGCTAATCCTAAAGGGTTAGGGAAATGCAAGCCTAAAATTTCATTTTCAAGCTTTGGGTTTTTATAACCCCATTGAGAATGAATCAAACTACACAAAAAGGGCGATGAAGAAAGCATTCTTAAAACTTTACAAACTTTTTCATGCGCGTCTTCAGCGTCTAGGCTAAAAAGATATTTTTTTAATAACGAATAAAGCATTTAAATCCTTATCTTTTATGGTTTGAACGATAACCTTTAAAAGGTTTTAAGGGCTTGTTTTTCAAAATAATCCTGCGAATTTAAAGGATCGTTAGGGTTTGAAACTTTAGCGTAACGGCCTTTAGAATTCAACTCGTAGCGTTTTAAGGTGTCTTTTAGTTGGATTTCTAAAACATGCAACAATTTATTAGCGATCTTTGGGTTTGTGGCCGGGACAAGCAATTCCACACGCCTTTCTAAATTTCTGGGCATTAAATCCGCGCTAGAAAAATAAATATTTTCATGTTTAAAGTAATAAATGCGCGCATGTTCTAAATATTTCCCCACAATAGAATACACCCTGATATTTTCGCTCAAGCCCTTGACTTGGGGCTTTAAACAGCAAATCCCTCTAATAATAAGATCGATTTTAACCCCTTTTTGAGAGGCTTGATAGAGCCATTCAATGATTTCGCTATCCACTAGGGCGTTGGCTTTTAAAATGATATAGCCTTCTTGTTTGTGATTCATTTCATTTTGAATGAGTTCAATGATTTTAGGCTTGATCTGTTTGGGCGCCATAAAAAGCGTTTCTAGGGCACTATTAGTCGCGCTGCTAGTGAGCAAGGAATGGAAAAGCTTGATAATGTCGTTAGCGATTTCATTTTTAGCGCTAAAAAAACTCACATCGGTATAGATTTTAGCGCTCAAAGGGTTGTAATTGCCCGTGCTTAAATGGGTGAAATGGCGTAATTGGTTGTCTGTTTTTTTAGTGATTACCAGCATTTTAGCATGCACTTTGAGTTTGAAAACGCCATAAACGACTAACGCGCCCGCTCTTTCTAAAGCTTTTGCCCAATGCAGATTGCTTTCTTCATCAAAGCGCGCTTTTAATTCCACTAAAACGCTCACTTGAATCTTGCTCGCCGCTTCAATTAAGGCTTTGACAATGGGGGAATGCTTGCCCACACGATAAAGCGTCATTTTGATAGAAAGGGTGGTTGGATCGCTAGCGGCTTGCTCTATTAAATCAATCACAGGCTCAAAACTTTCATAAGGATGGAACAGCAACAGATCTTGTTTTTCTATGGATTTAAAAAGATCGTTTTCATTGAAATGAGGGTGGATTTTGGGCGTGAAATTGGGCGATTTGAGCGCTTTAAAATCGCTATGATTGACTAATTCCCACAAATCCCCTAAATTGAGCATGATTGCGCTTTTATAGGCATGCATGCCGGTGGGTTTGCGCTTTTTGTGAGAGTGGGTTTGAAAACTCCTTAAAGACGCTAAAAGGGTTTTTAAAAGCTCTTGACTCCCTTTTTGGGTTTGCAAGCGCACGATTTCGCCTTGATTCCTTTTCCTTAAACTCTTACTCATCAAATCCGCATAATCATGCGCTTCATCTTCAGTGATGGCAATATCCGCATCGCAAGTTACCCTAAACGCCATGCAATCTAAAATCTCATGCTCTAAAAACAATTCTTCTAAATGCGCTTCTACGATTTCTTCAGCCAGCACGAACAAGCCTTTTTCCAGCTCTACAAAACGGAAGATAAAAGAGGGGAGTTTGATGAGCGCATAGGAGGTGGTTTGGGTTTCTTTGTCTTTAATGCGGGCAAAAAGCGCGAAAGTCAAGTTCGCTAAAGGCGGGAAAGTGTGCGAAGAATCCAACTTAAAAGGCAAAACTAACGCATAAAGTTGCTCTTTAAAATAGGTTTTAGCCTTGGCTTTTTGCTCTAAATTCAATTCATTATAGGGGGTGATACAAAGCCCTTTTTTAAAGAGTAGGGCTTGGATTTTTTGGAATTCTAATTCCCTTTCTTCAATTTCATGCGCTAAATAATGCTTGATTTTTTCTAATTGTTCTTCAGGGCTTGCGCCATCAATGCCTTTAGAGGCGATTTTATGCTCATAGAGTTGTTTAAGCCCTGCCACTCTTATCATGTAAAATTCGTCTAAATTCGTGTCGTAAATGGCTAAAAATTTCAAGCGCTCTAATAAAGGCAAGCTCTCATCTTTGGCTTCGTTTAAAACCCTTGTGTTAAAAGCTAACCATGAAAGCTCTCGGTTAAAGAAACGATTCAACAGAAATCCTTTAAATCATCATGTTTAAAAATCAGTTTGTTTGGTGTGATTATATAATGAAATGATAGTAATTGAAGCTTTTTTAAAAAGTCATGGTCGGAGTAGCGGGATTCAAACCCACGACCTCACCCACCCCAAGGGTGCGCGCTAATCAGGCTGCGCCATACTCCGCAATCAAAAAGAGAGATTGTAGCGCGAGTTTTCTTAGTTATTGCTTATTTTTGGTTTTATGTTTGTTGTAGGTTAGACACAAAAACCTAAAAAATGCTAAAAGCATTTTTTAAAAATAAATAGTAAAGAGCTTGATTTTAATCAAGCGATAATTTTTTAAGGCGGTCTTGGGGGGTTAGGGGGATTTTAAGGGGGTTGTAGGGGAGAGTTATTTCAAAATACCCCCCCTATCCCCTTAAGGAAATGAGTTTTACTATAAGGTTTTTTATTCAGGTTTGACTTGTTGTTTTAGGAGTAGGGGGAGTAGGAAGTCTCTGAGCGCGGTTAGGGTTTGGGTTGCTTGGTTGTTTTTAATAATAGCTGTTATGATATTTTTTGCGATTTTTTCGTATTTTTGTAATAGATTAATAGGTGGTATGGGGAGCATTAAAGAATAAATATGATTTTCATTTAGTGATGATCTTGTAGATGCCATGCAAGCATTAGAAAGATATTTTTTTATAGGTTTTGAATTTAGATAACTGCGTATATATTCCTGCATGGATTGATTTAATACGCTAATTTTACTTAAGGCAACATTATAAGCCCCTTGAAGTCCAAAACGCACGGCTCCGGCCTCTCCGTATTTGTCTATCATGATATCATATTGATAACAAATCTTGTTATTTTTTGATATAGGAATATATGTAATATAATCATTAGAGCTATAATCTCTGTTTTGTATAAAACGAATGTAACCCTCTTTATGCTCGTATATATGACAACTTTTGGGTGGCTGACTTCCGGAAATCCAAGTTATTAATTCCCCCAGCGTTTTAACTTCAAAATCGTTGGGGATAAGGCGGTTTAATTCTTTAGAAAATTTCATTTTTCCGCCGCTGGTTTGATAGGGTTTGTTGTTTTCATCTAAAAAATCAAAACGAACGAAGTATTGCTCATAAAGAAGTTTTAGGATTTTGTGTAAAAGCTCATTGATTTTGTGGTTGTTCTCTATTTTTTGATCCAGGATAGAAAGCGTGCGGGCTATTTTTTGTTGTTCGTAATAAGTAGGGGGTATCTTAACTTTAAACAGACCTAAAGTAGCCCCTGAAACTTCTTTAAAAGTAGTTCCGCCCCCTATGTTAGAGATGTTATCCTTATGGTATTTGAGTAAGTAGTATAAAAATTCAAAATAAATTTTTTTGTTAGGGATAATGCTTTTAAAACCTTGATTGGTGCATAGCCTTTTTTTGGCAATAGCCACATAACCTATGGGAGCTCTTGAAGAAAATAAAATGGCATGTTTTGGGAGTAACACACAAGAGCATGATTTAAATCCTAAGCGTGAAATGCTGCGGCTGCCTTTTTTAATGTAACGCCCTTGTAAAGTGGATAAATCTTTAGGGGTAATCCAAGCAATTTTATTGCCGTAGTTTTTGGGGTTATTGGTAGATGGGGTAGCGCCACCGACTATTTTTCCTAAATCTTTTAAATAAAATGTTTGCCACTCACTCAAACCTAACCCCTTTTAAAGTTTCTAAAATTTCTTGTTGCAAGCTTTGGCTTTCATCAAAAAGGCTTGTGAGTTCGCTTGAATATTTTTGCATTAATTTTTCAAACTCTGCTTGGCTTATTTTCTCGCTGGTGTCTTCTATAATGAAATACTGCCCGGGGTTTAGAGAATAATTTTTTTCTACGATTTCATCAAAAGAAACCAGAGCGCAAAAATCCGCTTTTGGGGTTTTGTTTTGAAAAGTTTCTAAAATCAAATCAATATCGCTCTTTCTTAAGCGCGTTTTTTTGTTTTTGTTTTCGGTGTATTCTTCGCCGAGTTTGGAAGCGTCAATCAAAATGACTTCATTTGTGCTTGGCGTTTTTTTAAAAAAGATGATGCTCACATTCGTGCCGGTGTTGGCAAAAACCTGACTGGGCATGCAAACCACCCCATAAACGAGCCTTTCATCCACTAAATGCCTGACAATCTTATTTTCTATCCCGCTTTTAGCGCTAATGAATCCGGTTGGCACGATAATAGCCCCCTTACCCTTATCACTAAGCATGTTCAAGCAATGCTGGAAAAAGAGCGTGTAAATGGGCATTTTGTCTTTAGCGTTTTTGGGGATATTAGGCACGCCTAAGAAAAAATCGTTTTTGTTTTGCGAAATCTCGGCATGCTCGTTGGAAAAATCCAGCTTGAAAGGGGGGTTACTCACGATGTAATCCATTTTTCCTTTAAGGTCTTTAGAATGGTAGGGGTTGGTTAAAGTGTTTCCCTCAATGGCGTTTTCTAAAGAGTGGGTCAAGTCGTTTAAAATGAGGTTGAGTTTGAGCATTCTTAAGGATTTTTGCGAAATGTCTTGGGCATAAAGGGTGCAAGAATCCGTGCCTATTTGGTGGGCTAGCGCCATTAAAAGCGTTCCTGTGCCAGCGCTTGGGTCATAGATTTTGACGCTTTGAGTGGGTTCATTAATTAAAAGCTTAGCGATGATGCTAGCGATGCTTAAAGGGGTGTAGTATTCGGCGTATTTCCCTCCGCCGGCGTTATTGTAATCTTTGAGTAAGTATTCAAAAATGGGGGCGAAAAAATCATAGCCTTGTTGGTTTTGTAAGTTTAAAAAAGCTTGTTTGAAATTAAAATTTTTGAGTTTGTCTAGTAAAGCTCTTGCAAAATTAGCCCTTTTAGACTCTTCATTAATGTATTGTGAGACGCTTTCAAATAAGGCGATAGTGGTTTTATCCGTGCTTGTGGTGTTGAAAAGCTTGGCGTTATTACTGGAAATGCGATTGAAAATAGCGTCTAGTTTTAGGTGTAAATCGTTATCGTTAAAATGTTTTTCAAAAAGATAGCTTAAAAGATCATCATAAGAGAGTTTGGGGAGTCTTTTATCGGTTAAGGTAAGAAAGAAATCTTCTTTTTCTTCATCGTTAAAGTCTTTGTAATCTTGTATCGTTTGGTTAGGGAATTCTTGTTCAAAAAGGAATTCAAACTTATCGCATAAGAATTTATACAAAAAGCATTGCGTGATGATTTTGTATTCGTTGCCGTCGTTCCCTAAACCAAAACTCGTGCAAATGACTTTTAAATCATCAATGAGGCTTAGGGTGTCTTGTTTGATTTGCAATAAAGCGTTATTAGGCATGTAAATTTCCTTGATGATGGTTTTGCGTGAGGTTGTTAGAAAGGGTTTGAACGATAAGTTCTGTTTCTTTTTCTAAATCTTTTAAGGAGGGGTTTTTTTTGAAAACTTCCCTTAATTCTACTTTTATGGCATTTTCTAGGTAATCTTTGTCCTCTAAGATTTCTTGACGCTTAGAAATGCGCGCATCAAGAGCTTTTTTGAGCACGCTTAAAAGCGTGAAAATTCCCTTAGAAATGTTTTGTTCCATAAGGCGCTTATGAAGGCACTGATGCGTGATCACATAAGACAAATCATTATCGTATTTGCTTAATAAGTGAGTGGTTTGTTCTTTGTGTTGTTTGAGTTGTGAAACAAACGCGCTCAAGGAATGAGAAATTTCTTCAAAATTCTGGCTTGTTACGGGCGTTTGGAGTAGTTTTGAAAAGTCTTTGTAAAACTTTTGGATTTCTTTATCTTGTTGATCTGGGATTTTTTCTAAAATCTCTTTAGCTTGCTTTTGTTTGTTGGTAATTTCTTCTTGTTCTTTAAAGCGTAATTCTTTGCGTTCTTTAAACTCTATTTTAAAGTCTAAAAGAGCGATGAGGTCTTCTAAAATAATTAAATCGTTTGGGTTTTTAGGCTCATTGATGTTTTTTAACGCATGGAGGTGTTTGGCTTTTTGATGAAGCATTGAAGAGATTTTATGGATCTTTTCAATATCAATTTTTTCTTTTAATGAAAGGATTTTTTCATCATTAGAAGTGCGGATTAAATTGTAGCGCTCTTTGAGCGTGTTAATGGCTCGCGAGACTTTTAAAAGCTCGTCCATTTTGCTCATGCTGACAATGGCGCTAGTCATGTCCTCTATATTGTCAATGGGGTAATCAAAAAGATCGTCATAGGCGTTTTTAATGTCTTCTTCTAAAATCTTACGATCCGCAAACATGTCTTTGAGATTAGAATCGCTATTGGCACCGCTTTGGTTGAATTGGTTTAATTCTTTCAAGTAATCATCAGTCGTTTTGTCAAAATTTTCTTGAATCCCTACAAAATCTATAAGATAGCCAAAAGACATGTTGTTATAGGGGCGATTCACTCTGGCTAGGGCTTGGAGTAAATTGTGATCTTTTAATTCTCTGTGGATATAAAGGCGTTTGAGACTGGGTAAATCAAAGCCGGTTAAAAGCATGTTAAACACAAAGACTATATCCGTATCTCCATGTTTAAAAGAATAAATCTTTTCTTTGACTTCTTGTTCGTCATGCAAAATCAGACTGGATTTGAGTTTGTTTAAAATGTTTAAGTTAGGGTTTTCTTGAAAGACTTTTTCTTGAATTTCATTGAAAAGGAGATTAGCTAATTTGGCCTGCTTGCTTGAAGAACAAACCACCATCGCCTTTAAAGATTCATCATCGTTCAAACTCCTGAAATGCAATAAATCTCTAATGATATAAGAGAGCATTTCTTTAATGTATTTTTCATCATTAAAAATCGTTTCTTTTTTAACCTCTATGTCTTCAATAATGACGCTTTCTTGTAAAAGGCGATAGATTTCTTGTAGTTTTTCTTTGTAGCTCGCTTCAATGGTTTCTAACTGGAGTGTTAGGGTGTGTCCGTCTTTAATGGATTCGGTATAAGAATAGGTGTGTAAGTAGTTGCCAAAAGTTTTTTTAGTGGCTTTATCTTGCGTATTGTCTTCTAATAGGGGCGTGCCTGTGAGGGCGATTTTAATCGCTGTTTTGTCGCATTCTATCAAATTAGCGTAAAAACAACCTTTAGGGTCATAGCTTCTGTGGGCTTCATCTATGATAAACACCCTTTGTAAATCGCAGCTGTTTTGAATGGATTCTTGTAAGTCTTTTTTAGAAATGATTTCTTCAGGAGCGCTATTAGAGAGGTCTTCATTGGAGGCTTTTTCTTCATTGGGGGCTTTGAATTTTTGGATATTCACAACGATGATTTCATCATTCCCTTGAGGGTTTTCAAACACGCTAGAGCTTTTTAATTTTTGGCTCAAATCCTCTTTATTTTCTGCCTCATGCGCACAAAGGCCTCTTTTTAAAAACTCGTTTTTGGCCTGTTCTAATAAATCCAACCTATCCACAATAAAATAAAATTTAGTCTTTTTCCCTAGCGGGCTAAAAAAGTCTCTTATGAGTTTGGTTAAATGATAGGTTAAAGCGGTTTTACCGCTGCCTTGCGTGTGCCAAATGATGCCTTTTAGGGGGTCTTTGGGGTTTGGGTTAGTTCCATAATGTTTTTGTAATTCTTTTAAAACATTCAAGCTCGCAAACATCTGCGCGTAACGCCAAATGTGTTTTTTAAACTCCGATTTTTCTTGTAAGAAACTGATGCCGTATTTTAGGATAAAGCACAGCCTTTTTGGAGAGCAAAACGAAGTTAAAAGGGAGTTTGTGGGGGTGTCTTTAGGGCTTTTTAGGCAGTCGGTGTCTTTAAGGTTAAATTCGTTTAAGATTCTTTTTTGAATTTCTTCAAGCGATCTGTGGTTTTGATAGTCTTGATCATTTTGATGATTTTTTTCGGGGGGGGGTAATATCTGGCTTATGAGCTTCAATAAAGCGTTGGAAAATGGGGGAATAAGAAGCGCTATAAAACGCGCCTTGATCGGGGTTTTTTTCATCATAGGGCAAGTTATCGCTAAAGAGCCAAATTTGCGCAAGGTTATAAAAAACTTTGTTTTCGGGGTTTTTATAGCGTTTGATGTGGCGATCTCTTTCTTCTTTAATGCCTTGTTCGGCTAAAGGCTGTTTAACTTCTATATTCACCAAAGGCAAGCCATTGATAAAAAGGGTGATGTCAGGCCTAAAGGATTTATAGGGTAATTCAGCCATCATTTCATAAAGGTTGTTGTTAGGGTTGTCAAAGTCTATGATTTGATTCTCGCTTTTGAGCAAGTATTCATAAAAGCTTTTGCCCAAATCATCATAATTCAAGCGTTTTTTCATTTCAGCAAGCGAATCTTGTGCGTTTTTAGTGCGGTTTAACCGCTTAAACGCTTGAGTGAAACTATCTGTTAAGATATTAGTGTCCGTGTCTAGGTTGGGCTTATTTTCTTTAGAATTAATAAAATCATAGCCCAACTTGGCTAAATGCATTAAGGCAGGGACTTGAACCCTTGTGATTTCATTGTGCGGCATGAACACCCCTTTGATTTAAGGTTGTTATTATAATGTAAAAATAAAAATCATGGTTGTTTGAGTCGCATTTGCAATAACAAACAAGCTTTTTTAAGGAATTGTTTTAAGGCGTTTTGAGAGAATTTGATAAAACGCGTGAGCTCATTTTCTTTAAGATGCAATGAAACAATTAATACGCTTTGTAAGATATGAGCGATACTCCCTTCAAATAAAATGCCTATAGTGGGGGTTTTAGCGCTTGTTGTTTGGCAAAATCCACTCAAGCTATCCACCCATTCAAATATTTCTTGCTTGGTTTTACAGGGCGTGTTTAAACGCGTGAAAAAATCCTCTTTAAAACGAATCAGATTTTTTTGTAAATTGTTTAAATCCTTAGCATGATTACTTCTAGGGCTAAACATGCTTTTAATGCGAGCGGTAGCTTCTTGTTTGTTGGATTGTTTCAATCTTACTTGAGAGCGGTTGAGGCTAACAGCATGCTTGATTTTAGCCCCATAACTTAAATTATAGACTTTTTTAGGCTGGTAATAATGAAGGGCTTCTTCAATCCTTTCTTTAGAGAGCAAAAAAAGCGAGTCGCTAAAAGTTTCATAACCCTTAAAATTACCCTCTACGCTGATTAAAGACGAGGTGTCAATTTCTTTTTCATTTTCATAATAGGAATTTTGAGCGTGCTTTTTAAACCCTTTAATGTAAGCGCAATCTAAAGCACACAAATAAATCTCATCGCTCATCAAACTCGCTAAAGCCACCCCGGCATTGCCTACAAAAGGCGCTGCGTATTCTATGCTTAAAGGGCTTATATACGCGCAAGCGCTCCCCCCACGCATAAACATTAACGCTTCTTTGGCTAAATTAAAAGCGTTAGGATTGAGCATGTTAGCCCCCATTAAGGGGGTGTCTTCTAGGGGGGCTTTTTCTAAAACCTCTTTAAGATAGTCTGTGCGCTCCACTTCTATTTGAAAATCCACTTTAACGCCATGCGTTTTTAAAGGCTTTAAAGCGGTTCCGCATGAAAAAATAATGAAATGATCTTCATTTTCTTTTAAAAAATCCAACAATAAATCCAGACTTGGCCCGTTACCCACCACGCAAATGGGAGCGTTAATCTTTTTAGGTTTGGTTTTTAGGGTTTTGTATAAGGGTAAGTTTTTAAGCGTGTTTTTTAATCCCAGTAATTCATCTTCAAAACTCCCCCAACCCCTTAAAGCTTGTTTGTAATAGCTTTGAATGGTTTCTCGCATGCGTGAATTAAAAGTGCTTTTATAGGGCATGATTTCTAGCTTTAAAAAAGAATGCGTGACAGGGCGTTTCAAAAAATCCATTTTTAATTCATTGGGGTTAAAAAACCCTTGAATAAAGAGTTTAGCCCCTTTTGTAATCAAATCTTCATAACGCGTAAAATAACAGCTGATTTTAAACAAATCTAAATTTTCTTCAAACAAATAAAGCGAATGGAAGCGGTAATTTTGAGCCTGTAAAATGGCCAAAAACAAGCCGTCTAAGACGCCATAAATCATGGTAGGGGGTAAGAATTTCTCTAAAGAGCAAGGCGTTTGATAATGATTTAAAAAGTTTGAGATCGCATGCGTGGCTTTAAGGGTTAGGGGGAGTTTGGGGTTGTTTTGAGTTTTTAAATAATTTAAAGAGAGGTGGTTATTGTCTAATGACCATCTGGGATTATTCAAGGGGTTAAAAGCCATGTTAAAAGCGATTTCTATCATTTGGTTTTTAGGGTAGCTTAAAGCGTTTGTTGGCGTGTGTAAGAGATTGAAGTGGTTTTTTTCAAAAAGCAATTGGTAATTTTTAAAAGGCGTATTGAGAGCGTTAAAAAGATTGGGGTTATAAGATTTGAAAAAAACTAAATTATCCCTAAAACGCTTTGAAATTTCTTTTTCTAAAAAGGGCGCATCAAACGATTCTAGGGCTTTTAAAAAGGGCATTCAACAGCCTTTTTCATAAGACCCCTTAGGAGTCTTTTAAACCATTTTCTAAGAGTTGGGAAGCGAGGGCGATTTTTTTCAAAGAGATAAAATCTTGTTCGCTGTAGCGTTTGTTGTCATTCATTTTATGGTAGTAGGGGGCGCTTAAATTTAGGGCTTTTTCCTCTAAATCTTGCCTGGTGGCGTTAGTTTGGATTTCAAAAAGATTTTTTGCTTCTTCTAAAGACATAGGGATTTCTATGGAATTGAAGCGTTCAAAATTATCATAAAGCTCGTTAAAATCCTGATTGTCTATTTGCAAAAACGCCCCCACATCTAAAAACAATTCTTTTTCTTTACTATCCAAAATCCCATCAGCATAGGCTAACAACATAAGAAATTCCACTAATTTTAAGCGTTTGGTGTATTCCCCATGCGTGTGCTCAGCGATTTCTTGGCATAAGGATTCAAAATTTTCTTTTTTATCTATAGGCTCATTGAGAAGCTCTTTGGCTAAATTTTGCTGTTCGCTGTTTAAGGGCTGCTCTAATTCATTGATAAAAAGCGTTCTTAAGGCGTTATCCAAAGCGTTTTTTTGAATGTCTAAAAACTTTAAAAGACGCATATACGCGCCCGTTTGGGTTTGCTTGAATTTGTCTAGGGGGCTAGATTGCACCAACAAATAGGGGTCATTTTTCAAGTCGTATTCTTCGGTTTTGGTTTTAGGGTTTAGGGGGTTTTTCAAATATTCTTTGAGGGTGTTGTAAAAATAAAACAACACAACCGCCGCAACAATTAATAAAATGATTTCCATTTTTTTCCTTTATGAGTATTTTTTCATTTGTTCTTTAAGGTCTTGTTTTTGCCTACTCTCTCGCTCTTTTTTGGCCAGATAAAGACGCATTTGTTCTTCTTTTTGCTTGTCTTGTAAGATCATTTTCCTCTCATGGTTTTTTTTAAGCCGTTCTATATATTCTTCTCGTTTTTCTGGGTCTTGGAAACTCACAGGGCGGATGAAAAAAACAAACAAAATCAATAAAAAAATCCCTATGGCGATAATCTCAGAGCCTTCGCCATTGAAAGCATACCAAAGCCCTCCCATCAAAGAAGCGAGTGCGAGTTTTAAAAAAGCGTTCATTTTAAATGAAAGTAACCTTGTGATAATGTGCATCAAGCCCTAAAGCTTGCGCGTTTTTTTCCCCCATAGCCATTAGTGCGATTTGAGGTAAAAATAAAGTGGGGGTGTTGTCATTATCTCTTTTATAAACCTTTGAAGCTTTTAAGCCTAAATTTTCAAAAGCGTAAAAAAGCCCTAAAGAATGCGCGATTAAAAAATCCGCCCCCAAATCAATCCCTAAATAGCGTAAATGCGCGCACTGGAGCAAGCCGCTTTCTTCATTGACTTCTAAAAGGGGGGCGTAATTTTGAAAAGACTCTAAAAAACGGGGGGCTTTCAAACGGATTTTATTGAAAAAATGATCGCTTTGTTTAATGCGGGAAAATTCAGCCCCTAAAAACGCCTCAAAAGGGCTTTTCAATTCCCATGCCAAAAATTCATTAACCCACTCATTAAGATAGACCACCTCAACGCCTTTTTCATAAACAAGCTGGTATTTTTTCAATTTTTCATTGACGGAGTCGATGATTTCAGGGTTGTTGTCTAAAACTTCTTTAGCATGCAAGATATTCAAATACGCATCTTCTTCGCAAAAAATGAGCGAAACACCATTGGCTTTGGCTAGAGCCAGATTATACGCAGAAGCGGTAAGGAAATCATGCGTGCTTATAATCTTCCCATAATAGCCTCCATCATAGCAAAAAGGCAGATCAATGATTTTTTGCCCCATTTTTTCTAAATAGAGCTTAGCGCTTTTTAGGAGCGCTTGCGCGTCTAAATGCTTCGCATAAGCGTTAAAGAGCGCACAAGTTTTAGGGGGGTTAGGCGTTTTAGGGGGGTTAGAGTTGTATTGAAAAAGGCTTAAAAGGTTTTTAGAAAAATCTTTCCATGGCTTGATTTTGGAATTGGTTAGGATTTCTTGCAACTCATAGATTTCATGGTCAATGTTGTCATCGTTTTTATAGAGGTAATGCGCCACGCTTAAAAAATTCATCACGCCGCTTTCAGGCTGAGAAATCATCTCTAATAACCGGTTGCGCTCTGTAGGGTAGCGTTTCATCAGCCATTTAACATACAAGAAAAAGCCATCGCCCAGATATTTAGGGTTGGTTTGGGGGTTGATAAAATTGATTTGAATAAACTTTTCTAATTCTTCTTTTTCGCCTTTAGTGATGTAGGGGACTTGTTTGAAAAAATCTTCATAGTTTTTTAAAACCGCCTTTTCATCAATCATTAAGTCTTTTAAAGCGTATCGTTTGGATAGGGGATCTAGCACCCACTCTTTAGAAAAAAACGCCACCAAATCGCTCACTTTAGCGTCTTCAAACACCGCAATTTGGTTGATTTTAAGCGCGATATTTTCATTATAGCTCACGCCTTTGAGTTGTTTTAAAAGATCCAAAAGGTATTGATCTTCTTGGTATTCTAAAAAATAAGACTCATAAGCAGGGTTGTAATCTTTGTTGGTTTCAAAACGAAAGACTTTCACATGCAATTTCAAAACGCTCATCAATGATTCCTTTAGCTTTTGTGCAGATTTTCTAAAATCGCGCGGTTTTTGGAATTGGAAAAAAGGGCCTCTTTAGAATCCAGCCATTCTTTAGACTCCCGCTCGTCTTTTTTTGGCTCTTGCGTGATTGGCTCTTCTTTTTGAAACAACTCAAGCGAATCGCAACGATTGAATAAAACGGCATTTTCATTTTTTTCTTTGATAAGGATTTGAATGATGCCAGGAAGTTCCACTTGAACCACACTGCCAATGTTATTAGGGCCAAATCCAGCTTCAAACTGCACGCTTTTTGCATCAACCATCAAGCTTTCTAAGGTGTATCCGGCTAAAACAAACAGCACTAACGCACCGAATTTTTCATGAATTTCTTTAGGGAGCTTGGGGGAAAAATCAATCGCATCTCTTTCGCACAAAAGGTTGAAACTCAAATGGTTTTTGGACAGAAATTGCAAGTATTCAATGCAATGCTTGTTGTTTAAAAGCCTTAATTCTCTTTGCATGCGAGCAACCTTTCAAATTCTTCTAACAAATGACGCACCTCTTGCATGCCAATTTCCCAAAATTCTTTGCTATCAATGTCAAAACCAAACATGGACACTAATTCTTTAGGGCTTTTTGACCCTCCTAAGCTCAAAAATTCCGTGTAAGTTTTAACAAACTCTTTAGCGTCGCTTTTTTTATAAAGCCCATAAAGCGCCAAAGTTAAAAGCTGCCCATAACTATAAGCGTAGCAATAAAAAGGCGAATGGATAAAATGGGGGATATAGCTCCACCACAAATGGTAGTTTTTAGTGAGTTTCACGCTCTTTTCAAACATTCTTTGATTTTCTTCAAACCAGATTCGATCAAAATCTTTGGTGTCTAATTCTTCATCAATTTCATGGATTCTTCTTTCAAAATTAGTCATCACCACTTGCCTAAAAAGGGTAGAAAAAATATCCTCTAGCTTGCCTGAAAGCATGAAAAGGAGTTCGTCAGATTTTAAACCCTTTTTTAAATGCTCAAAAAACAGCATTTCAGAAAAGACAGAAGCGGTTTCTGCTGTGGTTAAGGGCGTATCCATGTTCAATACGCCTTGTTTTTTGGACAATTCTTGGTGGATCATATGCCCAAATTCATGGGCGATAGTGAAAGCGTCTCGGCGGTTTCCTGTGTAGTTTAACAGCACATAAGGGTGAGCGCTAGGCACCCCGCCATGGCTAAAAGCCCCGCCTTGCTTAAAGTCTTTAGGGTGTGAATCCACCCACCCCTCTTTAATTGCTTTAGAAGCGATTTTATGAAATTCTGGGCTGAAAGCTTTAAGGGTGTTAAGCACTTCTTCTAAAGCTTGGGAGTAAGTCATGGTGGTATTTTCATCGCTTAAAGGGGCGTAGCGATCGTAGTCTTTGAGTTTATGCCCTAAAATTTGCGCTTTTTGATGGTAGTAACGATGCACTAAAGAAAAATTAGCGTTCACAATCTCTATCATGCTATCCACGCTCTCTTGCGAGATCTGGTTGTCAATGTGGCGGAAACTCTCTTTTTTATCGTATTTTCTCAGCCTGGTTTCAATGAGCAAATCTTTACGCACCATGTTTAAAATGTAAGTGAGTAAAGGGCGAGATTTTTCTAACGCTTTGCTGAAAGCTTTTTGAGATTTTTTACGGATCTTGCGTTTGGGGTTGTGCAAGAGGGCTAAAATTTCTTCCTCGCTTAAATTTTGCTCTTCAAAAGGGATTTTCAAAGAAGAAAAATGCTCATCAAAAAGACGGCTAAACGCGCCCACTCCCACAGGTGAAAGGGCTAGAGCGATCTTTTCTTCGTCTAAATTTAAGGTGTGCTTTTTCCTTTCTATGAGATTGTTCAAATAAAAAGCATGGTCTTTGCATTTTTTAATGAAAGCGAGCTGTTTTTTGGCGTCTAGATTTTTAAATTCAATTTCAAAGAATAAAAGGTGTTGTTGGATATTCGCGCAAGCCATTTCGCATTGCGAATAAAACTTCGCTTCTTTGGTATTCTTAGCAAAAAGTAATTGAGCGTAAGCCATCACCCTAGAGATTTTTTCTGACAAATTTTCGTAATGTTTAAGAGCGTTGGCAAATCCTGTAGCGTCTAAATTCTTAAGGTTATTTTGATAAGCGCTCTCAAATTCTTGCGCTTCTGTTTGTAAGGTTTTTAAAAATTCTTCTGCGCTTTCTTTATTTTCAAATAAAGCGCTTAAATCCCATTCTTGCTCTTTCATAAAAGCCCCCTTTATTTAATAGTTTGAGTTCAATACGCTCGTATTTTAACATAACACTGACAATACAAGCAAACTTATCATTTGGTTTTTACGCCAATTATTTTTTAGCCGGCTCATTTTCTTGGCTCTTTTGGTGCAAAATGAATTGAGCGATGGATTCTAGGTATTTTAAGATAAAAGGGGTTGCCAACATAGAAAAGACCACCATGAGGATAAGGAGTTGGTGGATGTCATTTTGAGCGATATTTAAGATATTTTTTTGGTGTAAAAAACCAAGAATCCCTTTTTTTTCTTGCAAATTAAAGAGCTGGTGTGAGCCTGAATTTAAAAAAATGACAAAAGAAAACTCCCCGATTTGCGCCAAAGAAAGAGCGGTTTTTATGGCAGTTTTAGCGTCTCTAAAAAAACGCAAAAGCGCATAAATGATAGCCGTCTTAAAACCCATCACTAAAATGAGTAAAAAGATGACAACAAAGAACTTCTCTATAAAGAAATTCACATTAATTTGCATCCCTATCGTAATGAAAAAAAGGGCTAAGAAGAGGTTTTTTAATTGCGCGAATTCTTCTTGGACATTGATTTTATAGCGCGATTTAGAAATGGCCATGCCCACAATGAACGCTCCTAAAGACATAGAAAACCCAAAAAAATGGCTCAACCCCGCCGCGCTGCAAACAATCACTAAAATCGTGCCTATAAAAATTTCAGGCAAGCGCGTGTCTTTTGCTTGCTCTAAGATGAGATTAGCCCCTTTTTTTCCAGGCAATAATAAAAGAACTAAAATAATCCCTGCTGAAATAAAGGTTTTAAGAATGAGTAAATTAACATTAGAATCTTTACTGCCTAGAATGGTGAGAATTAAAAGCATGGGAATGGCTGCAATATCTTGGAAAATCAAAATCCCCACCGCGCTCTTTCCCATAGGCGTGCTAAGCTGTTTGGAATCTTCAAAGAATTTCAGCACAATAGCGGTTGAAGAGAGCGAAAGCCCCATGCCTAAAACAAGGGAAAAAATGGGCGAAAGACCCAAAACAAAATACCCCAATAAAAAAGCGATTAAAGCGCATAAAACGACTTGTAAAAGCCCAAAAACCAGCACTTCTTGTTTGATGGATTTGAGCTTGTCAAAATTAAACTCAATGCCTATCATAAACATTAAAAAGACGATACCAAATTCACCAATATCAGACAACAAATTAAAATCATTAATTTTAAAAAAAGCCGCTAAAACCGTTCCTGTGCAAATGTAACCAATGATAACAGGCATGTCTAATTTCTTTAAAAAGATCCCAAAGCCTACGGCAAGCCATAAGCCAGCAATAACAATATAAAGTGTGCTGTTTTCCATAAAAACCTTTCCCCAGTAGAATCGATTTGTTTTAAAGAAATCAAAGCGAAACTATCCTATTAAATTGAGCCATTAAATAACGCTATTGAATAAAATAATATCTATCAAATATATATAAGTAATTTATTATTTAAATCTTACTAAACCCGTATTCAAACGCAAACGCCAAACACTCTATTGAGTAAAATAAAAATCAAAACGCTAGGATTATACTGCGTTAAGGCAAACTTTCTATTTATGAAAAAGATTTTTGAACCCCAACCTTTTAAGAGTTGGCTAGGGTTTAATTTGATGAAGAAGAGCGAATGAAAGAACGGATTAGAAAGTAAAGACATAATCCACATACCAAGAATAGTAGCGGATAAGCCCTACATTTTTACTGCCCTGATTAACCATAGGGAATTTCACGCCCGCTTCAAACGCACTGCGATCCCCAACGCGCATTCTTCCGCCTAAATTCCATAAGAACTGGAATCTCGTTTGATTGACATCATAAGGGAACATCCAAGTGTTTCCGGCTAATTGAACGCCACCGATGAGACCCAGAGCGAATTTATCCAAAGGAATGAGATTGACAATCAAATCGCCACCGCCACCATAGGTGAGCAAATTGGTTTTGGTGTGTTCAGTCCCTGAAGTGTTAAACCAGTCTAAAAAGCCATACACCCTAGCCCCAAACCACTTATTGGTAAAGCCTACAAAACCTAATTTGAAATTCAAACCATAAAGATCATTGCCATGGCGCCAATCAGAGTAATTGCTGTTATAAGGACCATAACGACCTTGCTGATAACCCGCACCCATAAAGAACCCATTCACTTCGCCAGCGAGCGCTAAACTCGCGCTCAAGCTTAAAATACAAGCAATTCTTTTAATCATAATAAATCCTTCTTGTTGAATTAAAGTTACACCCTAAAATCGGTTATTTTTCTAAAAGATTTAATTTTTTATCAAAGATGAGATTTTTAGATCTTAAAATATTAATTGAATAGGCATAAGCGGGATACACCCACAAAACCACCTCAAACTTTTAAAATACAAATTTTTAAGATACAAATAGGTATAATCACCAACTTCAATCATTTAATCAAAGGGAGTTCTATGAAAAATACTTTCAAAGCGTTTGCCTTTTTAATCGTATTTTTTTCAAGTGCTCTGTTGGCACAGGATTTAAAAATCGCTGCTGCTACTAACCTTACACGCGCTTTAAAAGCCCTTGTTAAAGAATTTCAAAAAGAACACCCAAAAGACGCTATTAGTATTAGTTTTAATTCTTCAGGAAAACTCTACGCTCAAATCGCTCAAAACGCCCCTTTTGATTTATTCATTTCAGCAGATATTGCTAGACCTAAAAAGCTTCATGATGAAAAAATAACCCCTTTTAAAGAAGAAGTCTATGCTAAAGGCGTGTTGGTTTTGTGGAGCGAAAATCTAAAAATGGATTCTTTAGAAATTCTTAAAGACCCTAAAATTAAATATATCGCTATGGCTAATCCTAAACTAGCCCCCTATGGAAAAGCCAGTATGGAAGTCTTAGATCATTTAAAACTCACTTCTAGTCTTAAATCTAAAATCATTTATGGCGCTTCTATTTCTCAAGCCCATCAATTTGTCGCTACTAAAAACGCTCAAATAGGCTTTGGAGCGTTATCCTTGATGGATAAAAAAGATAAAAACCTCTCTTATTTCATCATTGATAAAGCCCTTTATAACCCTATTGAACAAGCTTTGATCACCACTAAAAATGGGGCTAATAACCCTTTAGCCAAAGTTTTTAAAGATTTTTTATTCAGCCCTAAAGCTAGAGCTGTCTTTAAAGAATACGGCTATATTGTGGATTGAAACGCATAAAAAAGGCGAACAATGGATCATGAGTTTTTGATTACCATGCGTTTGAGCTTTTCTTTAGCTTTGATTACCACCCTTATTTTACTCCCTATAGGGATTTTTTTAGGCTATTTTTTAAGCCTTAAACGCAATCTTTTAATGAGCTTAACAGAAACGCTTGTGTATATGCCTTTAGTTTTACCCCCAAGCGTGCTAGGGTTTTATCTTCTTTTAATTTTTTCGCCTTCTTCTTTTTTGGGAGCGTTTTTACAAGATGTATTAAATGTGAAACTTGTTTTTAGTTTCCAAGGGCTTATTTTAGGGAGTGTGATTTTTTCCTTACCCTTTATGGTAAGCCCTATTAAAAGCGCGTTAATTTCCTTGCCCGCTTCTTTAAAAGAAGCCAGTTATAGCTTGGGTAAGGGGGAATATTACACCCTTTTTTTTGTCCTACTCCCTAACATTAAACCCAGTGTGTTGATGGCTATCATTACCACTTTCACGCACACTATCGGTGAATTTGGCGTGGTGGTGATGCTTGGGGGTGATATATTAGGGGAAACAAGAGTGGCTAGTATTGCGATTTTTAACGAAACTGAAGCTCTCAATTACCCTAAAGCCCATCAATACGCCTTAACGCTCACGCTTATCAGTTTTAGTCTCTTGTTTGTTACCCTATTTTTGAATAAAAAACAAAGCTCGTTTTTATGATAAAAGTGCGGTTTAAAAAACACCTTTTAGGATCTAGGGGCGCGTTTGATTTGAATATAGACTTAGAAATTAAAGAAGCGGAAGTTGTCGCTTTATTAGGAGAATCGGGAGCGGGTAAAAGCACGATTTTACGCATTTTAGCGGGGCTTGAAGCGGTGAGTAGCGGCTATATTGAAGTCAATCATTCAGTGTGGCTAGACACTCAAAAAAAGATTTTTTTAAAACCACAACAACGAAAAATCGGCTTTGTGTTTCAAGATTACGCCCTATTCCCTCATTTAAACGTGTATCAAAACATCGCCTTTGCCCACCCTAAAGATACAAATAAAATCCACGAAGTGTTACGCTTAATGCGTTTAGAAAATCTAAGCCAGCAAAAAATTCTTCAACTCTCTGGCGGGCAAGCCCAACGAGTCGCTTTAGCAAGAGCTTTAATCGCAGCCAAAAATCTATTGCTTTTAGATGAGCCTTTAAACGCCCTAGATAACGCCTTAAAAAACGAAGTGCAACAAGGTTTGCTTGATTTTATCAAGCGTGAAAATTTAAGCGTGTTATTGGTAAGCCATAACCCCAATGAAATAACCAAACTCGCGCAAACTTTCCTCTTTTTAAACAATGGCGTTATTGAACCTAATCAAGAAAATCGGCTTTTTTCAAACCGCTTGTTGATAAAACCTCTCTTTGAAGATGAAAATTACTGCCATTATGAGGTCATTCCTCAAACGATCAGTTTGCCAAAAGATTGTCTGAACCCAACTTTTAAGCTTGATTTCAATTAGGGCAAAAAATTTTAGAAATATTTTTTTCATTTTCCCATTAAAGCCCTCTTATTTTTCAAAAGGAGTTGTTTAAAAACCGCTAAAATCAAACTCTTTTATGATTAGCGTTCAATGAAAACAGAGCCAATCTTTTAGTTTTTCAAAAACTTTTCTATTCTTTTGACGCTCTCTGTTTTGCCTAAAATAAAAAGCGCTTCTTTAAGGCCTATCCCGCCCCCCTTACCCAAAAGGGCCAATCTTAAAGGCTGCATAAAATTACCCGCTTTAATCTTTTCTTCTTCAATGATTTGGTGCATGGCGTTTTCTAGCGCGCTTTCATCGTTGAAATTGGCTTCTTTTAATTCCAGCTTAAACTTTTCTAACAAGGGCATAACGAGCGCTTGATTGAGCTTTTTCAAAACCTTTTCTTCATACTCCACAGGAGCGATTAAAACCTCATCTATTTTAAGGGCTAATTCTTTTAAAGTTTGAGATCTTTCTTTGAGGGCGTCCAACAAGCGATCTAATTGGGTGGGGTTTAAATGCGAGAGATCGCTAAAACTAAAAGGCTTTAAAAGTTTTAACAATTCTTGCGCGCTTTGGTTTTTTAAATAGTGAGCGTTGAGCCAATTAAGCTTGTGCCAGCTGAAGCAACTGGGCGAAGAATTCAAATCTTTAGGATCAAATAATTCTAGCAATTCTTGCATGCTAAAAATCTCTTTATCTTGATAGCTCCACCCCAAACGCACTAAAAAATTCACTAAAGCTTCCTTAAGATAGCCCCTTTCTTGATAGTCCATCACATTAGTGGCCCCATGGCGTTTGCTTAATTTTTGCCCTTCTTCATTCAAAATCATCGGCACATGGAAAAAATTAGGGATTTTAAAATTTAAAGCCTTATAGAGAACGATTTGTTTAGGGGTGTTAGAAAGGTGATCATCGCCTCTAATCACATCAGTAATCCCCATTAAAGCGTCATCAATGGTAACCACAAAGTTATAAGTGGGCGTTCCATCGCTTCGTGCGATAATAAAATCGTCTAATTCGTTAGTATTCACTTTCACTTCGCCTTTAACCCCGTCATTAAAACCAATCACCTCATTTTGTGGGACTTTAATCCTTACCACAGGCTCTATGCCTTTAGGGGGCGTGCCTTTAAAATCACGATAACGATTGTCATAGCGTGGGGTTTCTTTCCTGGCCTTTTGTTCTTCTCTCAAAGCGTCCAACTCATCTTTACTCATGTAGCAGTAATAGGCTTTGTCTTCATCTAAGAGTTTTTGGATGTATTCTTTATAAATTTCAAAGCGTTTGGATTGATAAAGGATTTCTCCATCGTATTCTAGCCCTACCCATTTGAAAGCCTCTATAATGGCGTTAGCCGCTTCTATAGAGTTACGGCTCAAATCCGTGTCTTCAATGCGTAAAAAAAATTTTCCTTGATTGGCTCGTGCAAAAAGATAATTGAAAATGGCTGTTCTTAAGCCTCCTATGTGGAGATAGCCAGTGGGCGATGGAGCGAAGCGCGTAACGATCAAACTCATTGTTCTAACCTTAAAAATAAAATACGCTTATTGTATTCAAAAATGGCTTAAAAATGGTTTCACTTTTTTCTGTTAAAATTAGTGTATGATTGAGATTATTTTTGATTAGGATCAACCATGCAATTTCCAAAAGCCTTATTACATTCATCATTCTTTCTACCTTTATTTTTATCTTTTTGTATTGCTGAAGAAAATGGGGCGTATGCGAGCGTGGGTTTTGAATATTCTATCAGTCATGCCATCCAACACAACAACCCCTTTTTGAATCAAGAACGCATTAAAACCATTTCTAACGCTCAAAATAAAATTAATAAGCTCAATCAAGTCAAAAATGAAATCACCAGCATGCAAAACACCTTTAACTACATCAACAACGCTTTAAAAAACAACTCCAAATTAACCCCCACTGAAATCCAAGCCGAGAAATACTACCTCCAATCCACCTTTGAAAATATTGGAAAAATAGTGATGATTAGCGGTGGCGTTTCATCTAACCCCCAATTAGTCCAAGCGTTAGAAAAAATACAAGAACCCACCACTAACCCTTTAGAATTTGAAAAAAACTTAAAAAATTTAGAATTGCAATTCACCCAATCCCAAAACAACATGCTTTCTTCTTTATCTTCTCAAACCGCTGCAATTTCAAATTCCCTAAACGCGCTGGATCCCAACTCTTATTCTAAAAACATTTCAAGCATGTATGGGGTAGCTTTGAGCGTAGGTTATAAGCATTTCTTCACCAAGAAAAAAAATCAAGGGTTGCGCTATTACTTGTTCTATGACTATGGTTACACTAATTTTGGTTTTGTGGGTAACGGCTTTGATGGTTTAGGCAAAATGAACAACCACCTCTATGGGCTTGGAATAGATTATCTTTATAATTTCATTGATAATTCACAAAAACATTCTAGCGTGGGTTTTTATGCGGGCTTTGCTTTAGCGGGGAGTTCGTGGGTAGGGAGTGGTTTGAGCATGTGGGTGAGCCAAACGGATTTTATCAACAATTATTTGACGAATTATCAGGCCAAAATGCACACGAGTTTTTTCCAGATCCCTTTGAATTTTGGGGTTCGTGTGAATGTCAATAGGCATAACGGATTTGAAATGGGCTTGAAAATCCCTTTAGCGGTCAATTCTTTTTATGAAACGCATGGCAAAGGGTTGAACACTTCTTTGTTTTTTAAACGCCTTGTCATGTTTAATGTGAGTTATGTTTATAGTTTTTAGGGGGTTA
>NZ_AKHP02000068.1:0-4023 GCF_000296015.2 Helicobacter pylori FD535 | reverse complement strand
AGGATCAACCATGCAATTTCCAAAAGCCTTATTACATTCATCATTCTTTCTACCTTTATTTTTATCTTTTTGTATTGCTGAAGAAAATGGGGCGTATGCGAGCGTGGGTTTTGAATATTCTATCAGTCATGCCATCCAACACAACAACCCCTTTTTGAATCAAGAACGCATTAAAACCATTTCTAACGCTCAAAATAAAATTAATAAGCTCAATCAAGTCAAAAATGAAATCACCAGCATGCAAAACACCTTTAACTACATCAACAACGCTTTAAAAAACAACTCCAAATTAACCCCCACTGAAATCCAAGCCGAGAAATACTACCTCCAATCCACCTTTGAAAATATTGGAAAAATAGTGATGATTAGCGGTGGCGTTTCATCTAACCCCCAATTAGTCCAAGCGTTAGAAAAAATACAAGAACCCACCACTAACCCTTTAGAATTTGAAAAAAACTTAAAAAATTTAGAATTGCAATTCACCCAATCCCAAAACAACATGCTTTCTTCTTTATCTTCTCAAACCGCTGCAATTTCAAATTCCCTAAACGCGCTGGATCCCAACTCTTATTCTAAAAACATTTCAAGCATGTATGGGGTAGCTTTGAGCGTAGGTTATAAGCATTTCTTCACCAAGAAAAAAAATCAAGGGTTGCGCTATTACTTGTTCTATGACTATGGTTACACTAATTTTGGTTTTGTGGGTAACGGCTTTGATGGTTTAGGCAAAATGAACAACCACCTCTATGGGCTTGGAATAGATTATCTTTATAATTTCATTGATAATTCACAAAAACATTCTAGCGTGGGTTTTTATGCGGGCTTTGCTTTAGCGGGGAGTTCGTGGGTAGGGAGTGGTTTGAGCATGTGGGTGAGCCAAACGGATTTTATCAACAATTATTTGACGAATTATCAGGCCAAAATGCACACGAGTTTTTTCCAGATCCCTTTGAATTTTGGGGTTCGTGTGAATGTCAATAGGCATAACGGATTTGAAATGGGCTTGAAAATCCCTTTAGCGGTCAATTCTTTTTATGAAACGCATGGCAAAGGGTTGAACACTTCTTTGTTTTTTAAACGCCTTGTCATGTTTAATGTGAGTTATGTTTATAGTTTTTAGGGGGTTAAATGCCTTCAAACGCTCTTTTGATTGAAGAAATCGCTCGCCTAGTCAATGTTTCTCATAGCAGCGTGCATAATTGGATCAAAACCAATCTTTTAGAGAAACTAGAGATTGATCATAAAATTTATGTGAAAACAAGCTCTTTTTTAGATTTTTGCCGCAACCATTTAGGGAAAAACAAGCTTAACAAATACGCTAACAAATCCCTAAAAGGCGCGCATAACCATCAAGAATTGATTTTAAAATACCTAAAAATATTAGAAAATAGCTCTGATTTAGAGAAGTTGGGTTCTTATTATGAAGAAGAGCTTTCTAACACCACCAGAAATTTAGAAGGCATTTACTACACTCCTAATCAAATAGTAGAACAACTTTTCACTCTCCCTAAAGATTTTGATGCCTCTCAAGCGATTTTTTGCGATCCGGCTGTGGGGAGCGGGAATTTTATCATGCATGCTTTAAAACTGGGGTTTAAGGTTGAAAATATTTATGGCTATGATACGGACGCTTTTGCTATCGCTTTGACTAAAAAGCGTATTAAAGAGCGTTATCATTTAGATTGCCCTAATATTATACAAAAAGATTTTTTAAATTTAAAACACACCCCACAATTTGATTGCATTTTCACTAACCCGCCATGGGGCAAGAAATACAATCAAAACCAAAAAGAAAATTTCAAACAGCGCTTCAACCTCTCTCAAAGCCTAGATAGCGCGTCGCTCTTTTTTATAGCGAGTTTGAATTGTTTAAAAGAAAACGCTCATTTGGGGCTATTATTACCCGAAAGTTGTTTGAATATTGATGCGTTTAAAAAAATGCGAGAAATGGCTCTGAAGTTTCAAATTAGAAGCCTGATTGATTTCAACAAACCCTTTAGAACCCTAATGACTAAGGCTGTGGGTTTGGTGCTTAAAAAAACCCCTAACAAGGATCAAAAAATCTCATGCTTTTATCAAAATAGCAAGTTCAAACGCTCGCCCTCTTCTTTTTTAAACAACCCTAAAAAGATTTTTAATATCCATTGCTCTAGTAAAGAAAATAAAATTTTAGACCACCTTTTTTCCCTTCCTCATATAACTTTAAAAAATAACGCTCATTTTGCTTTAGGGATTGTTACAGGCAACAATAAAGAAAAATTACACTCCAAACAAGAAAAAAATACCATTCCTATTTTTAGGGGTTCAGATATTTTAAAAGACGGCTTGAAAGCCCCTAGCCAATTCATTAACGCTGATTTAAAAGACTGCCAGCAAGTCGCTCCCTTAAGCCTTTATCAAGCTAGAGAAAAAATCGTGTATAAATTCATTTCTTCAAAGCTTGTCTTTTTTTATGATAACAAACAACGCCTTTTTTTAAACAGCGCGAACATGTTTGTTTTAAAAGAAAATTTCCCTATCAACGCTAACGCGCTAAAAGAATTATTAAACAGCGATTTAATGCAATTTATTTTTGAATCGCTTTTTAAAACGCATAAAATTTTAAGAAAAGATTTGGAATGCTTGCCCCTATTTGCGCAATTTATCAACAATAGTTTTGATGAAAAATTTTATTTAAAAAATTTAGGGATAGAAAAAAAAGACCCTAAACATTTCACCATCAGGAAAAATCATGCATGTTGCTTGTCTTTTGGCTTTAGGGGATAACCTCATCACGCTTAGCCTTTTAAAAGAAATCGCTTTCAAACAGCAACAGCCCCTTAAAATCCTAGGCACTCGTTTGACTTTAAAAATCGCCAAGCTTTTAGAATGCGAAAAACATTTTGAAATCATTCCTCTTTTTGAAAATGTCCCCGCTTTTTACGATCTTAAAAAACAAGGCGTTTTTTTAGCGATAAAGGATTTTTTATGGTTATTAAAAGCGCTTAAAAAGCATCAAATCAAACATTTGATTTTAGAAAAACAAGATTTTAGAAGCGTTCTTTTAGCCAAATTCATTCCCATAACCACTCCAAATAAAGAAATTAAAAACGTTTATCACAACCGCCAGGAGTTGTTTTCTCAAATTTATGGGCATGTTTTTGATAACCCCCCATATCCCATGGATTTAAAAAACCCCAAAAAGATTTTGATCAACCCTTTCACAAGATCCATAGACCGAAGTATCCCTTTAGAGCATTTGCAAATTATTTTAAAACTCTTAAAACCCTTTTGTATTACGCTTTTAGATTTTGAAGAACGATACGCTTTTTTACAAAGTGAAGTCGCTCATTATCGTGCTAAAACCAGTTTAGAAGAAGTTAAAAACCTGATTTTAGAAAGCGATTTGTATATAGGGGGGGATTCGTTTTTGATCCATTTGGCTTACTATTTAAAGAAAAATTATTTTATCTTTTTTTATAGGGATAATGACGATTTCATGCCACCTAATGGCGGAAATGAAAATTTTCTAAAAGCCCACAAAAGCCATTCTATAGAACAGGATTTAGCCAAAAAATTCCGCCATTTGGGGCTATTGTAATATTGTGTTATACTTCTAATCTCAATTTTGCTTGTTAGGACATTCATGAAAAATATTAGAAATATCGCTGTAATCGCGCATGTTGATCATGGGAAAACCACTTTAGTAGATGGCTTACTTTCTCAATCTGGCACATTTAGTGAGAGGGAAAAAGTGGATGAAAGGGTGATGGATAGCAACGACTTAGAAAGAGAAAGAGGGATTACTATCCTGTCTAAAAACACCGCTATTTATTACAAAGACACTAAAATCAATATCATTGACACTCCCGGGCATGCTGATTTTGGGGGCGAAGTGGAGCGCGTTTTAAAAATGGTGGATGGGGTGCTTCTCCTAGTGGATGCGCAAGAAGGGGTCATGCCTCAAACTAAATTCGTGGTTAAAAAGGCTTTGAGTTTTGGGATTTGCCCTATTGTGGTGGTGAATAAAATTGATAAGCCTGC
>NZ_AKHP02000069.1:0-10287 GCF_000296015.2 Helicobacter pylori FD535 | reverse complement strand
GGCGAACACCACCACCATAACGCGCAACAACACGCCGAACAACAAGCAGAGCAACAAGCTCAACAACAACAACAAGCACACCAACAACAACAACAAAAAGCACAACAACAAAACCAACAATATTGATTGGGGCGTTTGTGGGGGCGGCCTTAGGGCTACTCCTGGCTTTTAACCCTTTCTTTTAATCTAGTAAATCTATCCATTTAAGCTAACCCTTTTAACCCCATTAGATTTTAAACTTTTAAAATCCCTCTTTTTTATGATTGTCAAATGGCTCTGTTTCTATCCAATAAAGATAAGCTTATTGATGAGTGGTCGTTAATGGGGCGTAAAACTTTGTCTTGCGTATCTGGTGCGATCTAGGGGTGTTTTAAGAGGTTTTGTTGTAGGATTTTATCACGCCCCATAAGTGGCTTTATGGGGCAAATCCTATGTCAAAAGGAGCATGCCATGAAACGCAAAAGTGGCAAACGCTCTTGGAAAACATTATACTTTGAGTTTGCTTTTTTAGGGCTTAAAGTGATCGTTTCTGTGAAACGCTGATTTTTCTAAGAGCGTTCCCCTAAGTTTAAAAGCTTGGGGGTTTCCTTGTGGGTGGGTTTGTCCTTGACTTTGGGGCGTTGGTCATTTTGTTGTAAAACTTATTTTCTTAAGAGGGTGGAAACAATTCTCCCCCTATAAAACTAAATCCTCTCATAGAGCGCTTTTAAAAAATACCGCTTGCTTTAGCTTTTTGATTATTTGTCTTAAAAACTACTCCCTTAAAAACCCGTATTCATAGACTTTAGGTTGTATTTCTTTGGCGAGATCTTTTAGGGCGTCTTGCAAGTTAGCGTAAAGCTGTTTGTAGTATTCATCTTTAGCTTTAGCGGGTGAATTTAATTTGCCTTGCATGTTACGGCCTTGAAAAAATTCTTTGATGTCATAAAGGCTTGCGTTAGCGTTACGGGGGCGGTTTGTGAAATCTTGGGCGTGGTAATAGCAATAAATCTCTCTGCCAGCGTCAAACACCTTTGAAGCGCTCGGGCTGAATTCTAGCGGTTTGTTTTCTTTTTTGGCGTTTAAAAAGAGGCTATCGCCATCCTCTTTTATCCCACCCTTTAAAAAGTCTAATAAAGCGTGGCTAGTATATCTTTCTTTAGACTCAACTTCATCTTCGCTAAAGGGGATAAAATGGTTAGTCCCTTGAGTGGTAGTGATGCGGTTTTGGGTATGAAAAAGCATGAAAACCAAACAATTTTTTTTAAACTCGCTGTCGTCTTGGAACGCATCGTCATAGGGGGCGTAGAATTGATCCCTATCATTCTGCCATGTGGCTTTGATGCAATGGCGGATGGAGAAAAATACGCTTCCCAATAGAATATTACTGCCAGTAATAGCGAAATACACACTATGGCGTTTAGAAGAATTTTTATTATTGATAATGGCAACAGAAGGTGAACCTTGAAAGTCTGGAGTAGGAGTATCTATGTATCCTAAAATTTCCATGCTTTCAATTTTCTCTTTTTGTTTCAACCACTTATGAATATTTTTGACATTTTCATTAATAATATTTTTATACCTCAAAAATCCGCCACGCGAGTCAAACACTTCTAAATTGAGCGCGTTGGTTGGTTTTAAGGGGGGGGTAGCGGTATCCCACACCAAAAAGCCGATAGGGAATTGCCCCTTAACATTATCAAAAGTGTCTGCTGGCACCATAAAGCCCCCCTTAAACTCTGCTTTAAAAACTTCTCTAAATTTTTTAAAATTAGATCCTTGCAAGTTTTTCAACTTTGAAAAACTTGCAAGGATAACGCCGTTTAATTCTTTGTAAATACGCATGAAGAATTGAGCGAAAAGTTCGTTAGCCCCAGACCCTAAAAAATCTTTATAGGCCTCATAAGTCTTATTGTTTCTTGCGACTTTGGCTTTGTGTTCGCCCGTGCCGCTCATTTTGGCTTTGTTGCCCGCTTCCGCATAAGGCGGGTTGATATAAATAATAAGTTTTTTTCGTTTCTCTTCGTCTTTTAAGATTTCTTGCAAGCTTTTGGGCGTTTTATCGCTCTTAAAATCATCGTTCAAAAAGTCAAACTGGAAAACATGATTTTCTAGTAGTTTTAAGTGGTTTTTTGCAGCCAGATCTTTAACGATCGCCACATCGTTGCTGTCTAAAGTGGATAGATACAAATTGACCTTATTCAATAAACCATAAAGCAAATTCCCAGTCCCCCCAGCGCAATCCCAAATGATATAGTCCTCTTGATAATCTTGCCCCAAAGCTTTAGCTAAATATTCTTGACTCTTTTCTACCCAGATTTTAGGGGTAAAAAACGCCCCTTTCCTTTCCCTCACATCGCTTGGCACTAACAAATCGCGCCGCTCTAAAATAAAAGCTTGAAACTCTAATTTAGGAGGTCTTTCATAAATCCTCCAAAATTCTTTGTGGGCTTGTTGGCCGTCTTTGAAACCAACTTCTATAAAGCTCATTTTACCTAACTCATTCACACCCCTTTTCAATTTATAATAACTAGAGCTTAAAATCGTTTGCAATTTCTCAATAATGGTTTTATCGCCATCGCTGAGCAAATCCGCTAAATAATAATCTGCGTCTAAAATCCCTTTAGTTTTAGCCACCTCCCAATCTATGTCAATGGTGGGTTTGACAGCTTCGAGCCACTTTTGATAGATTGTAAAGAAATTGTTTTTATCAATTTGGATTTTGTTGAGTAGATGGCTGGAGTTTAAATTATTTTTAATAAATTCTTTGCATTCTTGGCTTTGGTTTTTAAAATCAAAAACCAACTTATGGGATTTGCACATGGCTTTAAACGCATTTAAAGCGTGTTTAAAACCTTCTGTGTTGTGGTTGCTTGGGGCGATAGAAAAATCTATATCGCTTTTATAAAAAAAGCTTGTGATCGTGTCATTAAAGGCGATAAATTCCATTCTAAAAGCGTTAAAAGCACACAAATAAGGTGGCGTGTGGTGGGTATAAAGCCTGTGCTTGCCTATGGTTAAAAGAAGTTGCGTGAAAGCTTTGTCTAAATCGTCAAAATTGCCCCTTTTAGCTTCGCCCCATAAAATGGGTAAGATGGCGTTAGGGTGTTTATAGCTTAGCATGAAATCTATCTTATCCCCACTATAAAGGAATTTTTTATCCTTAAAGAACTCGGCTTTGATCTGGCTTTTTAGGGGTTCTTCATTGAGGTTGCTCCAATCTAAAAGCATTCAAAACACCACCGTTTTGTTTTCATGCACAAACACCCTGTCTTCTAAAACGAGTTTTAACGCCCTAGCTAAAACCAGTTTTTCTATATCCTTACCCGCTAGGCGCATTTTTTCCACGCTGTAATTGTGGTTAATGGGCAAAGTGTCTTGTATAATAATCGGCCCAGCATCAAGGCTTTCATTCACAAAATGCGCCGTGGCCCCGATGACTTTCACGCCCCTTTCAAACGCTTGCTGGTAAGGGTTAGCCCCAATGAATGCGGGCAAGAAACTATGATGGATATTGAGAATCTGATTTTCATAACGCTTCGTAAAATCATGGCTTAAAATGCGCATGTATTTGGCTAAAACGAGCAGATCCGCGCTCACTTTGTGTTTTAATTCTAGGTCTTTGATGATCGCTAAAATCTCTTTTTCATGCAAGTTTTGATTATCGCAAGGCGCGTAAAAATAAGGGATGTCAAATTTTTCCACTAAAGGGCGTAAAATCTCGTGGTTGGAAATAACGCCTAAAATTTGAGCGTTCAACTCCCCCCCATACACCCTTAAAAGCAAATCCCCTAAGCAATGGCTCTCTTTAGTAGCGAGTAAAATAATGTTTTTTTTATGCGTTAAAATGACTTCAATCAACAGCTCGCTAAAGTTTTCTAAGGCTTTAAAAAGAGCGGTTTTTAAGGATCGCTCTTCTTGCTCTTTAATTTCAGTATTCAAGGGCTTAATTTCTTTTTGGATTTTTAGCCGCATGAAAAAGCGCTGTTTTAAGGGATCAACAAATTCATCGTTTTTGACGATGCTATAGCCCTTGTTAGCGATAGTGGTGCTAATCGCGCTCACCAAGCCTTTAGAGTCTCTAGCCTGAATTTTTAAAATAAATTCTAACATCTTTATCTCATTAATAATTGATAGCCAAACGCTTGCGTGATGATGTTTGTGGCTGATTGCGTGGCTTTTTCAATGAAGCGCTCCATAGGGCTTTTTTCTAGCCAATAAGCTTTTTTAACCTTACTCAATTCCATCAAACGATCTTGGGCTTGCTTAATCGTGCTGATTTTATCAATGAGTTTTAATTTTAGAGCGTTTTGAGCGCTAAAGACCTTCCCTTCAGCAAAATCCTTATAATCCTTAGCGTCTAATTTCCTGGCTTTTGCAACATCATTCACAAACATTTGGTATTGCTCATTGACTAAATTTTGCAAAAAATCTTTTTCATTAGGTTTCCATGCTCTAGTAAAAGTGCCTATCTCTTTATATTCGCCCGCATGCACGCCTTGAGTGGCTACGCCGACTTTATTGAGCAAATTTTCCACATTCGCGCCCGAAAAGATCACCCCAATGGATCCTATCAAACTCGCTTTAGAGGCATAAACTTCGCTCGCTTGCATGCCCGCATAATAACTCCCGCTCGCCATAATCCCCCTAGCATACGCTAAAACGGGCATTTTTTGCTTCAAATCAGCGATTTTTTCGCTCAATTCCACGCTCGCTGACACCGCCCCACCAGGAGAGTCAATCAAAAGCAAAACGCCCTTAATGCTAGGGGTTTTTAAGATTTTATCCACTTCTTTGTCAAAATCTTCTGCACTAAAAATCGCCCCATTTAAATAGAGTTTAGCGAGATTGGGCGGGGCGCTTGGCGCGCTTTCTTTAGCGCTAAAAAAGACTAATATAATGAGTAACAGCACAAACGACTTGAAATACTTCGTGATAAAATCTAAAGGCACGATGATTAAAGCCTTAAAAATTTTTTGAATGAAACTCCACATGCGGTTTTCCTAGACTTAAAGATTTGACCATAAGAGTGTATTATACTTCAAATGTTTTAAGGATTAAATCATGGCGTGTAAATTTTGCCCTAAGATCAGAAAAACAGATTGGATTTTTATTTTAATCGCTGCTTTAGGCTTTTATGCGGTCAATAAACTAGGGTATGCACCCAAATTCAATACCCCCACTTCAAAGCTTTCGCACCCTCTTTCATACCCTATTAAAAAGCCTGACAATATGACCGAAGAAGAAAGGAAAAAACGCTTCATAAAGTTGCAAAAAGCATGCTTACTCCATAAAGACAAAAAGGCATGCGAAGAGGTTTTTTAGGTTGCATTTGTTGTTTTTGCGCTTTTTAAGGTCATTGTATTTTATACGCCCTTTTTGTTGGTAAAAAGGCTTTTTTTAGCGGTGGTTTTTAGCACTCAAACAGCCCTTAAAACCCCCAAAATTCAAGCACTCTTAAGCTAAGTCTAAGTCTACTATAATCAAAGGATTTTAAAGAGAACTTAAAATCGTGTTTATAAAGGTTTGGAATGAGTGGAATTAAAGAAAAAACCACGAAAGCTTTTAAGGTTGATTTAGATAGCAGTGAAAATCAAAATATTATTTTAAAACCCAGTGCACGCTATTTTAACAACCAAGTCCATCAAGTTAATGAAGCGGCCAAAAAAATTGACAAACTCATTAAAAACGCCCAATATTCTAACGATGACATCGTTTTAAACCACAATAAAATTAAAGAAGCCTTTTTAACCCGTTAAAACCGCAGCTAGAAAGCACTCAAGCGTTCCTCTCGCATTCGCATGCGGATAAAAATAAGGCTTTAAAGGTTAAAGGCTATTTGGAAGAATACCTAGATACAGAATGCGTATTTATAGACTCGCTTTTTTGGGATTATAAAGACGATGTCTTAAACAAATTGGCAGAATACGATGATACAAGCAAGATTGAAGACGCTTTCACGCTCATTCTCAGAGAGTCTTTACAAGATATGATTGAAAAATGCCCTTACTTCGTATTTTTACAAAGCAAAAACAGCGTTTCCAATCAAGGGCTATCACAAATCACTCATTCAGCATGGATTTATGAAGAATTAAAAATCACTCATTCTATTAGCAACAAGAGTCGCTTAACTATAGCGATGGAGAGCTTTCAAGTTAGTCACAATATATCACCATTTTTAGAACATCTAGAAACTATAACCCTTAGCGAACTATCACATATAATCAATTCATAGGAACAAGCATGCTTTTTAAAACTTATCAAAAATTACTGGGCACGAGCTGTTTAGCACTGTGTCTGGTGGGCTGTGGGGGTGATGGTGGCGGTGAATCGCCGGTTGAAATGAGTGCGAATAGTGAGGGTGAGTTTCAAATCATCTCCAAAGCAGATAGCGTTACTATTCAAGGCGTGAAGCTTAATCGGGGTAATTGTGTCGTCAGATTTTCTCAAGTATATGCTCGATCAATTTCTGTGCAAGACTTTAAAGATGAAGCAAGTGCGTACGAGTATATAAAAAATAAGAAAAGGTTAGTAGACATGCAGAATAAAATTTCTCAATTAGAGCAAAAAGGTGTGATGATGGAACCTCAAACCCTTAAATTTGGAGAAAGTTTAAAGGGCATTTCTCAAGGGTGCAATATTATAGAAGCAGAAATACAGACCGATAAAGGCTCCTGGACTTTTACTTTTAACGAATAAGTAATGGATATAAATGGATAACACCCCAAAAGACAGAGCAAAAATCCTTACAGAAGAGCTTAAAATCTTGCAGGGCGTTATCAACAGAATGGCGCAAAATTCTTTGGAGTGCAAGAAATGGACACTCGCGCTCGCTGTGGGGGTTTTATCCCTCAAAATAGAGGCGATCTCTCATCTTTATGGGCTGTGTGTTTTAGGGGCGTTGTTAACATGCTTTTATCTTTTAGACGCTTATTATCTCACGCAAGAAAGGTTGTTTAGGGAGCAATAGCTGATAGAAAACAGGCTTAAAACCGATGAAAGGTTGTTTGAAGTCTTTCCCATTCATCAAACTTGCCGGTGCACGCAATTCTTATGTTCCATGTTTTCGTTTAGCCTTTTCTCTTATTGGATGTTAGGTCTTTGCTTGGTGGGCTATGGTTTTGTTTTTAATTCTGTTTTAATGAAGTGTTGGCTATAAAATAACTTGACTTCAATCAAACGATAACTTTTAGAGCGTTTTAGGATTTAGAGTATCGCAAAATAACCCCACCACTTTCCATATCCATTCCCATAAACCTGATACAAGTTTTCCTTATACCTAAACTCACACTCTTTTAAACGGAGTAAATGGTTGATTTATCTATCTCTTTAAACTCACTCAAACGAATTTTTGAGAAATCCCAAAAACTTTCTGTCCTATTGATAGGGTTTATTCCTTTTACAAACTCATTTTTTTGAATGTTTTACCCTATAGTGAGACTTTATAACCCACTAACACCAAACACTGGCATTTTTGAATTGGTTTGATAATCTTATTAAATGGTTGATTTATGAGTGGTTTTTTGTCTTAAGAGCTAAATATCTATTTAAAAATAATAAGCCGTTTCTTTAAGCCAAGCTTTGAGAAATCTAATTGTATATTTATCTAACATAGCGGTATCCAAATTTGATCTGACATAGTGTTATTATGAGAGCTTTTGAATCCCTTGTATCTAGCACTTCCCCCACATAGGGATATGGTGGCGGAAATCCTCCCCTTCCTCCTTAAAATTTAAAATTAAATTTAAACATAACTTAACTACAACAAAATATACTAAGAATCTTCTACGATACGATATATCTAGTATCTGAAATAGGCGTGCATTCTACTCTATTTTCCAATCTACTCAACCTATACTCAAATGCATCAATGATCTTTCTGTTTTCACGCTTTAGCTGTTTTACCTCATCCTTAAGCTTTCTATTTTTAGTTCTAAGCTTTGCGTTTTCAATTTGAAGCTTGTCGCATTTCTCATTGATTTTTTGATAGCTAGTCATACTTGCCCTTTTTTTTGAATTTGCTTTTCAGCACCTATGGCGTAGGAGACATATCGAATACACGACAAAAACCTCCAAATACCATGGGCTGTTCATTATACCTAAACTCAACATTGAAGTCAAGTTCTAAAATCGTGAAAGTTAAAAACCAATAAAAATAAAAGAGATAACAAATAAGACAAAAGAAAGAATAAGCCCAATCCTTCAAAACTAAGCAAAAGAAGTTCTTTTGTCAGGTAATACTCTTGGGCTTTTAATAAGCGAATATTAAAAGCTTTTCTCTAGAAAGGAGGTGATCCAACCGCAGGTTCACCTACGGTTACCTTGTTACGACTTCACCCCAGTCGCTGTGTGTGCCGTGGGCAGTAGCCAATTTAGCATCCTGACTTAAGGCAAACACAACTCCCATGGTGTGACGGGCGGTGAGTACAAGACCCGGGAACGTATTCACCGCAACATGGCTGATTTGCGATTACTAGCGATTCCAGCTTCATGCAGGCGAGTTGCAGCCTACAATCCGAACTGAGAGGTGTTTTGAAGATTGGCTCCACTTCGCAGTATTGCTTCTCTTTGTGCACCCCATTGTAGCACGTGTGTAGCCCTAGGCGTAAGGGCCATGATGACTTGACGTCGTCCCCACCTTCCTCCTCCTTACGGAGGCAGTATCCTTAGAGTTCTCAGCATGACCTGTTAGCAACTAAGAAAGGGGGTTGCGCTCGTTGCGGGACTTAACCCAACATCTCACGACACGAGCTGACGACAGCCGTGCAGCACCTGTTTTCAAGGTCTGGCAAGCCAGACACTCCACTATTTCTAGCGGATTCTCTCAATGTCAAGCCTAGGTAAGGTTCTTCGTGTATCTTCGAATTAAACCACATGCTCCACCGCTTGTGCGGGTCCCCGTCTATTCCTTTGAGTTTTAATCTTGCGACCGTACTCCCCAGGCGGGATGCTTAATGCGTTAGCTGCATTACTGGAGAGACTAAGCCCTCCAACAACTAGCATCCATCGTTTAGGGCGTGGACTACCAGGGTATCTAATCCTGTTTGCTCCCCACGCTTTCGCGCAATCAGCGTCAGTAATGTTCCAGCAGGTCGCCTTCGCAATGAGTATTCCTCTTGATCTCTACGGATTTTACCCCTACACCAAGAATTCCACCTACCTCTCCCACACTCTAGAATAGTAGTTTCAAATGCAGTTCTATGGTTAAGCCATAGGATTTCACACCTGACTGACTATCCCGCCTACGCGCTCTTTACGCCCAGTGATTCCGAGTAACGCTTGCACCCTCCGTATTACCGCGGCTGCTGGCACGGAGTTAGCCGGTGCTTATTCGTTAGATACCGTCATTATCTTCTCTAACAAAAGGAGTTTACAATCCTAAAACCTTCATCCTCCACGCAGCGTTGCTGCTTCAGGGTTTCCCCCATTGAGCAATATTCCCTACTGCTGCCTCCCGTAGGAGTCTGGACCGTGTCTCAGTTCCAGTGTGTCCGTTCACCCTCTCAGGCCGGATACCCGTCATAGCCTTGGTAAGCCATTACCTTACCAACAAGCTGATAGGACATAGGCTGATCTCTTAGCGATAAATCTTTCCCCCGTAGGGAGTATCTGGTATTAATCATCGTTTCCAATGGCTATCCCAAACTAAGAGGCACATGACCTATGCGTTACTCACCCGTGCGCCACTAATCAGCATTCTAGCAAGCTAGAAGCTTCATCGTTCGACTTGCATGTATTAGGCACGCCGCCAGCGTTCACTCTGAGCCAGGATCAAACTCTCCATAAAAGTGTTTGTCCTAAAGCTCTTTTGTTTTTTGATAGGCTGTTGTTATTCTTAACAACAGCTTTAGCGTATCACAAGAACTCGTTTTATTTGATTATTGAATAAAACGGGTTGTGTTCTTAAGTATTACAACAACAAAACAGAAAGAAACTTTTTAAAAAGGTTTAGCTAAACGCTAACCTAGTAAATACTCTCATGCCAATTAACCATCAATCATCATCATACAATCAATGATTATTGAACAGCACTCGTTGGATAAGAATTTCTCATAATAGAATGAAAGCGATTGAAACCCTCACTCTTTATAATAAGTCATCCTTAAAATCATTTTAGAATATCCCTTTAAAAAGAACTTCTATCAATTTGCTTAGTTTTCAAAGATCGTTTGCTTTAATCAGCTATCCTTGTAAGGTATCAAGCGGCTTTTAAAAGCCCTTGCTGAAACAAGGAAATGAAAGTATAGTCATACAAAGCTTAAGGTTTGCTTAAATCTAGGGAATGTTTGGGAAAATATTTTGAAATTT
>NZ_AKHP02000070.1:0-5539 GCF_000296015.2 Helicobacter pylori FD535 | reverse complement strand
TGTGTGTGGTGGTGATGGTGGTGGTGCCCGCCGTGTTGTTCTTCATGGTGTGCCATGATGACTCCTTTGATTAAAAATTTAAATTCTAGCTCACTGGCTAGAATTTCATTCTACAATATAAAATCTAATTAATTGTTAATGAAATAAATTTTAACGCTAATTTTTAATCCATATCCCCTAAATTTTGGATTATCGCTTGATTAAAACCAACACCCCCCCATTAGAAAAAAACAAACACCACAAAAAAGAGTTTTTAAATTTGTTGGGAGAGTTTTTTCTCTCTCAATTGCCCGCAAGCCGCTTCAATATCCAAGGCTTTAGACTCTCTAATGGTGCATAATAAGCCTTTGGAGTTTAAAAAATCCGCAAACATTCTAGCGCTCTCTAAGCTGGGGCGCTCAAATTGAGAGCCTTCATGCGGGTTGAATAAAATCAAATTCACTTTGGATTTAATGCCGTTTAAAAGTTTTAAAAGTTTTTTAGCGCAGTCCAGGCTATCGTTCAAATCTTTGATCAAAAGGTATTCAAACATCACTCTTTTGCGCTGCTCTAAAGGCCATTTCCTCACTTCATTCAAAACGCATTCAATGTTGTATTTTTTATTCAAGGGCATTAAAGATGAGCGCGTTTTGTCATCTACAGCGTGTAAGGATATGGCTAATTGCACGCCTAAATTTTTGCCCGCTAAAATAGGGATCTTATCGGCTACGCCGCTAGTGGAAATCGTGATTCTTTTAGGCGAAATTTGCATGCCGGTATGAAAAATCTCAATCGCTTTACACACCTCATCTAAATTATTCAAAGGCTCGCCCATTCCCATAAAAACAATGTTGAGCGCTTTTTCAAGGGGGAGGTTATTGTCTTCTTTAATGAGCAGGGCTTGCTGGATAATCTCGCTCGCTTTTAAGTTTCTTACAAAACCGCCTTTTTGAGTGAAACAAAACGCGCAACCCACTTGACAGCCTATTTGACAAGACACGCATACGGTGTATTTTTCTCCCTCTAAAATAGCGTTAGTCTCTTCATCAATCTTTTTATCCTTCATTTTCAACAACACCGCTTCAAAAGTATGGTTGTCTCTTAAAGATTTAAAAAGGTATTTTTTAGAGCCATCAACGCTCTCTCTCACATGCGTGATTTCTATCGTGCGCAAAGTAAATTCTTGCTCCAAATAAGCGATAAAATCTTTTGAAAAATTATTTTGCATGTCTTTAAAGCTTGTTTTATACTTCACATAGAGCCACAAATAAAGCTGTTTAGCTCTAAAGCTTGGTTTTAAAAGCTGGCTCAATTCCTTTAGAGTGAAATCATAAATACTGGCTTTCATGCTTTAAGCCCTAATTCTAAAAGTTGGTGCAAGTGCAAGACCCCTAAAACCTTATTGCGATCATCTACGCACACTAAAAGCTGGATCTTATGGCGCTCTAAAAATTCTAACGCTTCTAAAAGAAGAGCGTCTAAATTCTTAAAGCTTTTAGGTTTTAAAGTGGCAAAATGTCTCACTTCGCTCTTTAAACTCACCCCTTTTAATAACGCCCTACGGACATCGCCATCGCTTAACACCCCCACAAGCTCGTTAGCCTCATTGACTAAAATCGCGCTGCCTAAGCGTTTTTCACTCATTTCTATGAGCGCGTCTTTAAAACTTGTATTAGGAGCGATTAGGGGGAGATTCGTGGTTTGCAATAAGTCTTTAACCTTGACAAAAAGTTTTTTGCCTAAAAGCCCGCCCGGATGAAAGGAGGCAAAATCTTCTTGGCTAAAGTTTTTCGCTCGCATCAAGCATGCCATTAAAACATCGCCTAACGCTAGAGTTAGGGTGGTAGAAGTCGTTGGAGCGGTGTTAATCGGGCAAGCTTCTTTTGTAATTTTCAAGCTCAAATAATAATCGCCGAGTTTAGAGAGCGAACTATTAGGGCTTTTAGTGAAAGTGATGATTTTATGGCTTAAGCGTTTTAAATGGCTCACCAGATTCAATAGCTCTAAAGACTCGCCCCCATAGCTAATCATTAAAACCACATCGTTTTTTTCCACCATGCCCAAATCCCCATGCATGGCTTCTGTAGGGTGTAAAAACGCGCTCCTGTTACCGGTGCTTAGCATAGAAGCAGCGATTTTTTGCGCCACTAAAGCGCTCTTACCCACGCCCACTATCACAAGCTTACCCCCTTTTTCTTGGCTTTTTAAAATGAGCTTGACAACCGCTTCTAAATCGTTGGGTTTTTGGAATTGCTTAACGCTTTCTAAAAGCGCGCTCGCTTCATCTCTTAAGACTTGTATAGCGGTAGCGTTACAATCAAAAAGAATGGACATGACAAATGATAGCCGGGTATTTTCTAAACTTTTTAAAGAGCGCTTTTCTGATGAAATTACGAGTGTGATCTTCTAATTTTTTAGGGTTATTCAAAATTTCAGCGTTGCTGGATTTTAATAATACCTCTAATCCCCCTTGAATTTCTTTCATCAAAGGCTTTTCATCTTTAAAGCCCACAAGCCCTAAGCTGGAAAATTGAGAGCTTTCTAAAAGCGCTTGTTTATTTTTATTCACAAAAATCGTAGCGGCAAACACCCCAGCGCTAGCGACTTCTTCTCTTTGTTGCACAATGCTTGTATCAATACTCAAATTGCTTTGGTTATCCACATAGCTTTTACCGCTTTTAATGGTGCCCACTTTTTTAATGAACGCAGGGCCAACTTCCACTTGATCGCCATCTTCCATTAAATAGATATTTTTTTCAGGCACCCCGCAAGAAATAGCGGTTTGCTTGTGGCGCGCGACATGGTTGTATTCCCCATGCACGGGTAAGAAAAACTTGGGTTTAATGAGTCTTAACATGAGCTTTTGCTCTTCTTGGGCGGCATGCCCGCTCACATGGATATTGTCAAATTCTTGATAAGCCACTTTAGCTTCTTTTTTGATTAAAAAATTCAATACCGCTGAAACGCTCGCTTCATTGCCAGGAATGGCTTTAGCGGAGATGATGACTAAATCGTTGGGTTTGATAGAAATGTGGCGGTGTTCATCAGTCGCCATGCGATAAAGCGCGCTCATGGTTTCGCCTTGTGAGCCGGTCGTTACGATTAAGACTTCATTATCCGGGTATTTAGCGACTTCATTGGCTTCAATAAAAGATTGGTAAGGCAAATGGATATAGCCTAATTCTCTGGCAATGTCTAGGTTTTTTTCCATAGAGCGCCCGATCACAGCGATCTTGCGGTTGTATTTAATGCCGTATTGGATGGCTTGATACACCCGGTGGATATTGCTAGAGAATGTGCTCATAATCACCCTCCCTTGCGCTTCTTTAAAAAGGGTATCAAAAGCCGGCGCTATGGTGCTTTCACTCGGTGTAGTTCCGGATTTATGGGAGTTAGTGGAATCGCTTAAAAGAAGCATCACCCCCTTTTCGCCATAGTGCGCCAAACGATACAAATCAGTGGGCAGGTTATCTACTGGGGTGTGATCGATTTTAAAATCGCCAGTGTGGATGATCGTTCCGGCTTTAGTTTGGATCGCTAAAGCGCTGCTGTCAATGATAGAATGCGTGATGTGGATCCATTCAATGATAAATTCGCCCACGCTAATGGGGCAGCGCTTTTCTACGATTTTAAAATACGAGCGGTATTTTTTCAAACCATGTTCATCAAACTTGCTCCCAATCAACCCCAAACTCAAAGGCGTGCCATAAAGGGGGAATTGCAACTCTTTAAACAAATAAGGCGTGGCCCCTATGTGATCTTCATGGGCATGGGTGATGATAATGCCAGCGATTTTGTCCTTGATTTGGTGCAAGTAGGAAAAATCCGGGATTAAAATATCCACGCCAAAGAGCCCTTCTTTAGGGAAACTCATGCCCGCATCAATCACGATCGCACTTTTTGGGGTTTCAATGACCATCATGTTCCCCCCAATCTCGCCCAAGCCCCCTAAAGGCGTGATTTTAACGCTCGCTTTAGAGTTTAGATTCATCTTATAATGCGGGTTTAAATGCTCCACTTGGATCTTATTATTAGCTTCAACGCCCTTTTTGAGCTCCTTATGAAAGCCTAAAGTCCCTCTCTCATTCACATGCAAAATTTCCGTAACGCCCTCTACTTTGTTGTGATCCAATTCTTCTTGGGCGTAATTTCGTGTTTTGGCATGTTTGGGTTTGTGGTGGTGGTTTGGTTTTTTGTTGGGGTGGCGCTCTTTTTTATGGTGCGAAGGCGCTTCATGGTTTGAAGACTCCCCGTTTTTTTGCGCGTTTTCTCTAAAACGCTTTTTGCGGTTAGCAAATCGCTCAAACGCTCCGGATCGCGCCTCATGAGGGGCTTTTGAATTTTCACTGCTGTTTTCATTGCTTTCATTGTTTTCATAATGATTGTTATCAGTCATAACGATTATTCCTTCATTTCAATTTTTTAAAAAGGCATTAGCCTTTTAAAAGGTATTCTAAGAGCTTGAGATAATCTTTTATCTCAGACGCCCTCACGCTTGTTGGTTGGTTTTCTAACGCTAAAAAATCTAACACCTTATCAAGCTTTTCTCTATAAGAAACGCTTTTTTTAAGATTGTTTGAAAGCGTCTTCCTAGGAGATGAGAAACAGGCTTTCAAAAAATCTTCTAATGTTTCAAACCCTTTTTGTAGGGCTTCTTCAAAAAACAGCACTTGGAGTAATGAAGCCAACGCCTTTTCTTTCAGCGGCTCTTTGATCACTTCAAACACGCTAGAAAACACCTTTGGAGGCGGGCTAAACGCGCTAGGCGGCACATCAAACAAAAGGGTAGCGTTCCCTATCGCTTGAGTTAAAACGCTTAAAGCGTTCTGCGAATCTTTAGCGCAAAATTTGAGTGCCACTTCCTTTTGTGTCATCACCAATAAGCCCCTGCATTTAGGGTCTTTGAGCGCGTTTAAAACAAGCCTGGTAGCGATATAATAAGGCAAATTAGAGACCAAAAAATAAGGCTCTTCTTCTTTTAAAAAAAGAGCGTCTTTTTCCACTAATTCTAATCCAAAAGGCTTTTTTTGCGCCTTTAGTTTTGATCGCATTTTCTCGCACAAGCTGCTATCTATCTCATAAGTCTTTAAAGGATAGCGATCCAACAACTTAAGAGTCAAATCCCCTAACCCCACGCCGATTTCAATTAATTTGAGTAGGTTTAAGGGAGGCAAAGCATTAACAATTCTGTCTAAAAACGACTCGTCCGTTAAAAAATGCTGTCCTAAAGACTTTTTAGCTACCACCATAAGAAGCGCTTCTAAAACTCCTCATATTATACCTTAAAAAGGGGATTTGTCTTTCCTTTTTAATGCAACTTCTTTATTATAGCTTTTTTCATTCAAAGATGTTGGTAGTTTTGACAATGGAAGTGCTTAAATTGGCGCTCGTATAAAAATTAGTATTAAAATCTTTTTCGTTAATAATTGGTTAGATTTTGCATTATAAAATGAAATCCTAGCTAGTGAGCTAGAATTTAAATTTCAATTAAAGGAGTCATCATGGCACACCATGAACAACAACACCAAGCACAACAACAGCAACAACAACAGGCTAACAG
>NZ_AKHP02000071.1:0-2118 GCF_000296015.2 Helicobacter pylori FD535 | reverse complement strand
TTTCAAAAGCCCTTTTTTAGCCACTTCCACTAAAGCCCTATAAATGCTCGCTTCAAATTTAAAATCCATGGTTTTATAAGGATCTTCAAAATCCCCCAAAACGCCTAATTGCAAAAATTCATTCTTTTGGATTTCTAAAAACTTTTTCGCATGATCTCGGCACTTTTCTCTAAACAGCGTGGGGTTTTCCAGGCTTGTTTTTTCTTTTTCTAATCGCTCTAAAATTTGCTGCTCAATGGGCAAGCCATGGCAATCCCAACCGGGCGTGTAATAGATTTTCTTCCCTTTAAAATATTCTCTTTTAACGACAATGTCTTTTAAAATTTTATTTAAGGCATGCCCTAAATGCAAATGCCCGTTCGCATAAGGCGGCCCGTCATGCAAAGTGAAATCCCCATGGTTATCTTTCCTAGCTTGCATGCGTTTAAACGCTTGTTGCTCTTGCCATTTAGCGTAAGTTTTAGGCTCATTAACGCTCAAATTCCCTTTCATAGAAAAGGTGGTTGTGTTTAAGTTTAGGGTGTCTTTGTATTCTTTCACGGATTGATCCTTGGTCTTTTATCTTATGATTCTTTTGTTTTAGGAGCGATATAAAGGTGCGTGTCTTTTCGTGGCACATTTTTTAAAGTGGGGATTTGTAAAATCGTGTATTCTTCTATCCCTTTTAAATAGTGCAAGCTAATCGCATCGCCCGCTTTCACTTCTTTACTAGCCTTAGCGCAACTCCCATTAAGCCACACCGCCCCCACATTGCACATATCTGTCGCTAAAACGCGCCGCTTCACTAAACCCACTGATTGTAAAAATTTGTCTATTCGCATGCGTTTATTTTACCCTATTCTTTAAGTTTTTATCCATAACTTATAAGGGTTTTAGTTTTAGCATGTTAGCATTCAGCCACCACTCTTTTTAAGGAATTTGTTTGAAGTTTCAAATCGTGAGTTTGTTAGCCGCTCTTTTATTAGCCTCTTGCTTGCCCCCCAAAGGCCATCATTCTGGTTTGGTGAATCTTTATATCGCTCATCAAGGCCAAAGCGTGCGCACTTATTGGCGCAAAGTGGATAGAGGAGTTATCGCCAAACACAATAAAACGCTTGAAAAAAACCCTAAAGCAAAGCTCAAAGACCCTAGAGGGCCTTTATTCATGCTAGGGAGTGAGCGCTTCATGCTTTTATGGAAAAACCGCTACGCTTCAGCCAAAATTCAATCGTTCAAGCTAGAGCCTGGGTTTTATTACTTGGATTCTTTTAGCGTGGAAACTCAAAAAGGCATCTTGCAAAGCGCTCCTGGCTATTCATACACCAAAAATGGCTATGATTTCAAAAACAACAGCCCCTTTTTCCTAGCGTTTGAAGTCAAACCTGACAGCAAGATCATTCTTCCTAGCGTGGAATTGAGCCTGATTAAAACCCCTAGAGGCTTTTTAGGGGTGTTCTTGTTTGACAATAATGAAAAGGGGGCTAACACCCAATGGATTGAGGGGAGCTTGAATTTAAAGCTTAAAAACGCTTCTTTTAAAGACGCATGGGGGTTGGAACCATAAAGCACAAGGCTTTGTTTTATGGAGCGTTGATATTAAACTTCCTTTTATTTTAGTTTTCTTATATCTTTGAAATATAGGTTATAATTTCTATTGTTTGGATTTATTAGCGTTTCTTTGGAATATAGATTAAACCCTAGCATAGAATAAAAAGCCAAAAATAAAAATTTGGTTTTTAAAAAATGGGGGGGTAACTTGCATACCCTTTCCTTGATTGAAAAATTGTTTTAATATTTTGAGTATTGTAAAACATTGAAGCTTAAATTAAAAATCTTAACGATATTATTGGACAAGAAATAACTTTTTATAGGCATTAAGGAGCATTAATGAGCGTTTGTAACGATAAAAATCAAGTGTGTTGGTTTGATTGGATTTAATGGGTTTGGTTAGAATGGGTTAGATTGGAATGATTGTATCTCAAAGTCAAAACCAGAGACAACCCTAGTCAAGTTGCCCCTAGCCACACCGATATTACTCGTGATGCCCGTGGCAGCAACCTTCTTCTTGATGATGACTATCGCTAGTGCTGCAACAACCTTCTTCATGATGAGAGCTGTGGTGGTGATGGTGGTGTTCAC
>NZ_AKHP02000072.1:0-11408 GCF_000296015.2 Helicobacter pylori FD535 | reverse complement strand
GAAAAAAGAGCTGATGATTTGTTGAAAGGGCTTAAAATCGTAACGAGCGGTCCTACTATCAAGCAAAGGACTACTACTCCTAAAGAGCCTAAAGAGGATAGATTTAAACTCGCTTTTGGATTTAAAGACAGCGATAAGACTAGCTTTGAGATTATTGCGGAGGACTACACTTTAAGCGACAGAAAAAGTAGGCTCGGCTCGTTATTAGCCCCTATGTTTTTTGAGGGGAGTGGTAATCAGGCGTCTGCTATTATTATAACCGCCCTTACTCATGCGAAAGATTTAAATCACCATAGCGATGCGGAGTGGTTACATTTTATTGAAAATAGGGACTTGTCGCTCACTAGTGTTGAGTCTTTTGATCATATGGATAGGATTAGTATTAGTTTATTCTGTAATGTTATTCGAGAGTATGCTGTCGGAGGTGAGGTTCAAAAAGAGATAAGGGACTTATCACCGAGTGGTTGGTGGGCTGAAATTATGCCTAAAAATAAAAACGAGGCGATGTTTATCGCTCAATTGCTCTGTGATGGCGGTATCAATAAGTATGGTTTAAGTTGTGCGGGTCTTACTGAAAACTTGCTAAAAGACATTTACCCTGTTATGGGACTTGCTTTATTGGAGGAAATTGATGAGCATTTAGACAAGTTAGATAAAGAGAAGGCGGAGTTAAAAGAATAATCTCCCCCCCTATGGGGTGGCTCTCTTTTTCTTTAATCTTTTATTCTTTAATCTTGCTGTCTTATTTTTCTTTTTCCGTTCTCCCCCTCATTTGTCCGTTCAATTTGGAAGGGCTTTAATCTTAAAACCCTATCTTTGCGCGTTATTTTGCATTCAAAAGGCGTTTTTCTTTAAATTCCTGGTATTCTTTGATCGCATAATTCACAAAAGGCTTGATCGCAATCCCGCCCCTAGAGGCAAAATCCCCATACACTTCCAGATACTTTGGCTCTAGCAATCGGGCTAAATCTAGCAAAATCGTATTGACACAGCTCTCATGAAAACTCCCATGGTTTCTGTAACTGAATAAATAGAGTTTTAAGGACTTGCTTTCTACCATTTTGTCTTTAGGGATATAGCGGATATAAATCACGCCAAAATCCGGCTGGGAAGTGATGGGGCAAAGGCTTGTAAATTCCTTACACTCTAGCGTGATTAAGGGGTCTAAATTGGGGTTTGGGTTAGGGAAAGCTTCTAATAATTGGCTGTTGTATTCAAAAATATAGGGCGTTTTAGCGCCTAGGGATTTTAATTCAGGGGTCATTAATCTTCCTTGATTTAAGTTATAATAAGGCTATTTTAACCCATTTTTTAGGAAACTCATGAACAAACGCATAGAAACGATTACGGCTTTATTAGATGAAAAAAAGGCTTTTGATATTACGCATATTGATTTATCCAAAACCCCCTACTTGGTAGAAGATGTCATTATCGCCACCACGCTAGCGAATAAGCATGCCCTTTCTTTATTAGACACGCTTAAAAACACCCTTAAGCCTTTAGGCGAAGTCTTTTACCAGATAGATGAGTCTAATGAAGAGTGGATCATTTTGGATTTGGGGGATTTGATGATCCATCTTTTCACCGAAGAATGCCGTAAAAAATTTGACTTAGAAGGGTTTTTAAATACCTACAAGAGGGAGAGCGTTCATCAAAACGCCTAAGAAACTCATCGCACTTCTAGGGCCTAGCGGGAGCGGGAAAAGCGCTCTTTCTATTGAATTAGCCCAAGAATTGGACGCTGAAATCTTTTCTTTGGATTCTTTGAGCATTTATAAAGATATTAATATCGCTTCGGCTAAACCGAGCCTGAAAGAACGAAAAAACATCAAGCATTACGCCCTAGATTGCCTTAACATTGATGAAAAAAATAACGCCTCTCTTTTTAAAACCCTTTTAGAGGACGCCATGAGAGTGTCTTCTAAAGAGGTATTACTCATTGTGGGGGGAAGCAGTTTTTACTTAAAATCCATTTTAGAAGGTTTGAGCAGCATGCCAAAACTTAGCGGTGAGGAGGTTGTAAAAATAGAGCGAGAAATCAGCGCCCTAGCTGACCCTTACGCGTTTTTAAAATCCATTGACCCTACGATCGCTTTTAAAATCCATCCAAACGACACTTACCGCATCCATAAGGCTTTAGAAATCTTTTATTCCACCCAAACGCCCCCAAGCGAGTATTTTAAGGCTAACCCCAAAAAACCCTTTGAGCATGCTATCTCATTATTCGCTCTTTATATTGAAAAAAGCGCGCTTGCAAACAACATCAAACAGCGCACCAAAAACATGCTTGATTGTGGGCTTATAGAAGAAATCAAAGCCCTTTATGCCAAATACCCTAAAGACTCGCAGCCTTTTAAAGCCATAGGCGTTAAAGAGAGCATTCTTTTTTTAGAAAAACAACTCACTTTAAAGGAGCTAGAAGAAGCGATTGTTTCTAACACCCTAAAATTAGCCAAGCGCCAAAACACTTTCAATAAAACCCAATTCAATAACCTTTATGTGGGGAGCGTTGGAGAAATCAGGCATGCGATTTTAAAACACTCAAAAAGCGCTATTAAAGGATAATCTAATGGATACGCAAACTTTGCAAAATCAAATTATCCCTATTTTTATGAGTTTTGATAAGAATTACGCGCTAGGGGCTGGCGTGAGCCTTTATTCTTTGCTTTCACATGCGAGCAGGCACACAAGCGCGATAGATTTTAGCCCTCTCAATCAAAGCAACCAGCTTTTAGGCGCTAACATCGTGTATAAAATCCATTGCTTGATTAAAGGAGTCACTTTAGAGCAGCAAAACAAGCTTTTAAAAACCCTTGAGCCTTTTAAAACATTCGCTTCATTAGAGTTCATAGACATTAATTCGCTAGACAATTCCATAGAAAGCTATCTTAATGAGTCTTGCTCCAAGCGTTATGGCGGGCTTCTTGTTTTGTGCCGGCTTTTGCTCGCTTCACTCTTCCCTAATTATTCTAAAATCATTTCTATAGATGCAGATACGGTGTTTTTGGGCGATGTTGCGAGCGCTTATTTTGCGCTAGATAATAACCCCACTAAATCACTTGGCATGGTGAGAGACACTTTTTCCCGCCTTCCTTTTGAAGCCTTTTGTGATTTTTGCGAGTGCGCTTGCAAGAATTTTAAAATGGATTTTTCACGCTTTAGCCCAAACGAATTGAAACGCATCCATCAAGGCTTTAACATGGGTTTTTTGGTAGCGAATTTAGATTTGTGGCGCCAATACGGGTTTGAAAAAACCGCTTTAGAATTTCTAAAAACTAGAGGGAAAGACCTTTTCTACCCTGAGCAGTGTTTGGTTAATATGGTGTTTTGGGAACGCATTTTAGAATTGCCTATTCATTATAATTGCTATTCTGACTTTTTCAACCAGCACTACGATAAAAACATCATCATGCTCCATTTCATCAAATACAAGCCGTGGCGTTCTGTCAGTTCTTTGAACGGGCGTTTGATTTGCTATGAAGCACAAGCGTGTTTTTGGCTTGCAAACCTTTTTTGCACCCCTTTTAAAAACGATTTTTTTAAAGAACGCCTTGAAATGGCCAAAGACCAACAAATGCAATCTTTTAAAACCCACATCAGATCGAAAACTATTAGGGATTATTTTTATTTTAGGGTAAAAAATATTTTGAAAAAAGTTTTCAAACTCTCTTAAAGGACATTCATGGAAAAACGATTGAAGTTTTTAAAATTCTTTGCAAGTAGCGTCATTTTATTTTATAGTATTATGCAAACTTATAGGGATATAGGGGGTGTTTTGCGATACCCTAACCCCCTAGCTTTTAAAAAGTTATCGCACCATTAAAATTAAAATCAAGCTCTTTTATAATCAACACCCAATCAGAATAAAGCCTTTCCTATTTTTTATAGCATCAGTGATTCATAAAAAAGCTTTCATGCCTGCGATGATTTTTTAGTGTTCTAAAGCCTTTGATACCCCAAAAATTCTTAGAGTTTATTAAGAATAACATAGGGATTTTAGGATTGCCATAGTTCTAAATATTTATCATATGGAGAATGTTTTAAGTTATTTGTGCGTTCCCAAAAAATAGGAATTCTTAGTGTGTCTTTGTGAGCAATACATTCCAATAAGGCTAATTTTGAAATTTCCACTCCCCTAGAATTTGTCCCGCTTTTAGGAAGTTTAAAATAAAATTCTTTACTTTTAGTTGTTAAAACTCTTTGTTGTATAGCACTAGGAATATAGTAAAACCCTCCCTCTTTTCTCCAACAAACATGCACAAATAAAATGTCTGTATTTGGTTTGTAACTCTCTATAAATTCTTGTATTTTTAAAGCATCAGTAGTCTATATTAGCTTAATGCCGTTCAATGTTTGAGCGGTTTTAATGGAATAAGGCTTATCTAAAACAATTACATCTACCTCTTTTTGTGTGATAGCTAAATCAGTTTGCACATTCTCTTTACCAAAATAATAAAGCATAAGAGCAATAATTACCCTTTCTCTAGCTGAACCAATCTCCATTCCTAATTTACCATCCCTGCTGTTTTCACTTTCTACAAGCTGAAATAAATAAGGTAATTTTTCTTGTATTTTTAATATCATTCTCTCATCATTGAACAATGTTTGCATATAAAAATTCCTTTATTCCTTGCACTAAATGCCATGCAAAGACAGGTGGCACAGCGTTGCCAATTTGCCTATAAGCTGATGAGGTGCTAGGGTAAAAAATAAAATTATCTGGGAAACTTTGAATGCGTGCAGCTTCTCTTGCACTCAAACGCCTATGATTATTATAGTGGTATTCAATATTGCCATGATGTTCGGCTCGCATAGTAGGAGCGTAGGCATCTTTGTTAATAGCATGATTGCCTTGTCCTTTATTGCGTTTAGCCTTAGAATAAAAATGATTAGGCATAGCCCCTTCTGTTAAGTTTTCCAAATCTTTCAATATTTCATACACAAAAGGGGCATGACTTTTCTTTAATATTTTAAAACTAAAAGGCTCTTTAAAGTAACTTTCATTAACGCCTACCATAATGACTCGCTCTCTTAATTGCGATACTCCAAAATCGCTTACTTTCAAACATGCAAAATTAACCATATAGCCTAAGTCTTTAAAGCTATCCAAAATCTTTCTAAAAGTGTTTCCATTATCAATATTTAAAAGACCTTTTACATTTTCAGCAAGAAAAATCTTAGGCTTTAAATCTTTTACGCATCTAATCATGCTCTCATAAAGTTGCCCCCTTTCACTTTTTAACCCCTTTCTTTTGCCGGCAAAACTGAAATCTTGACAAGGAAAACCACCCAAAACAATATCAGTGGGCATCAATTTATCAAAATCAACTTCCTTAACATCTTTGCATTCAATATGTGCGTTAAGATTTTTTTGATAGGTTAAAATAGCATTTTTATCCAAATCATTAGCATAAATTATCTTAAAAGGATTTTTAGTATAGTACCGATTTAAAAAGTCAAACCCTCCACAAAATCCCAAATCCAATCCTCCGCACCCACTAAATAAAGAAGTGATTGTAAATTCCAATCAATAATCCTTGTATAAAATTTCTCTATATTCTATCATGGGTTTATTTTAATCTGATTGAGTGCGAAAACTTCATTTCAAAACCATATATTTTGACACACACTCAAAGATAATGAGTAAGTTGCTGTGCCTATTGCTTTATCAAGCACTATTGTTGAGAAAGTTAAAAGGTGGAATCAAAAACTATCTAAACACTCAAAAAAGACTTACTGAAAACAATCTCTTAAATCCATATATCTTAAAAACCATGTTTTCGGTTAGCCCTTTCCCTAGTCTAGCGTTAGCCTTTTGTTTAGTGGGTTATAGTCTTTATTTTTAATTCTATTTTAATGGAGTGTTGGTTATAAAATTTCCAATAAAGCTTTTCAACCCTATCTCAAAATCTTCACTTCTTCTTCTAAATGAATGCCGTATTCTTGTAACACTCTGGTTTTGGCGAGTTCTATCAGATCTAGGGCTTCTTCAAATTCTGCGCCCCCCAAATTCACCAAAAAATTCGCATGCTCTTTGGCAAAGCCCACTCTTTTCAAGCGATAACCCCTTAAGCCCACGCCCTCTAAAAGCCTGCCCGCATAATCGTTAGGCGGGTTTTTGAAACAGCTCCCAAAATTAGGCAATTTGGGGTGACTTTTGCGCATGCTTTTACACGCTTTTAAAACCCCTTCTCTAAAGCCATGCGTTTTTTTAAACCTCGCTCTTAAAACAACGCCCTTAAATTTGCTGCTGCGGTAATCTAAGCCTAACGCTTCATTCTCTAGCCATTGATTATTAACACAAGCGCTTTCTAAAACATTTTTTATTTCAAATTCTTTCATGCCCGCATTCATTTTAACTAACGCCCCTAAAGTGCCAGGCAATTGCCCTAAAAACTCCAAACCCCCTAAACCATTCGCCCTAAAATAATTAAAAATTTTAGACGAGTTGGCCGCTCCCCCTATTTCAATGCATTCGCCCTGATCGCAAATATAATCGTAGTTCTTGCCTAATAAAGCGAGATTTTTCGCACCAGGAGCGATTAAAAGGTTGTTCGCTAAACCTATGATTTGGTGTTCTTGAGAAATTTCATCATCGTTTTCTAAAACGCTCACTTTTAAAGGCGTGCCGATTTTCACGCTGCTGTAACGAGAAAAATCAATAATAGTTTCTAGCATTTTCTAGCCTATGATTTTAGGAATGAGCTTGATTAAGGTTTTGGTGTAGTCTAAAAGCATGTTAGTCATCCACGGCATGGTTAAAATCAGCACCCCGATCACGGCTAAAATCTTAGGCACAAAAGACAAAGTCATTTCATTGATTTGGGTGGTTGCTTGAAAAATACTCACCAACAGCCCCACCACTAAGCCCGCTAGTAATACCGGTAAAGAAATCATCAAAGTGATTTTATAAGTCTCAATGGCGAGTTTCATGAGTTGTGATTCCATCATATTCCTTTTATCTTAAGATTTCTTCTAATTGCTGAAAGCTTTGTTCAAAAGGCTGTAAAGCGTTTTCATCTTGCGCTAAAAATTGCTCCATTAAAGCCTTTTTCTTAATCGCTTCATCAAGCTCTTTATCGTTCCCCATTTGATAAGATCCGATGCGAATGAGCATTTCATTTTCTTTCAATAACGCATACAAACGGCGGAATTTTCTCGCGCAAAGGTTTTGAGACTCGCTGATGATGTCTTTAGCCACCCTTGATGCGGAGTTTAAAATATTGATAGGCGGATAGATCCCATAATCGGTTAATTCCCTGCTTAAAACAATATGCCCGTCTAAAATACTCCTGGCCTGATCGGCTATGGGATCGCTCAAATCATCGCCCTCTACTAGCACGCTAAAAAAAGCCGTAATGCTCCCCTTATTTTCTTCCTTGCCCGCTCTCTCCATTAATTGAGGCAATAAGGAAAGCGCGGATGGGGGGTAGCCTTTGGAAGTGGGCGGTTCGCCTAATGCTAAACCGATTTCTCTTTGAGCCATAGCGAAACGAGTCACTGAATCCATGATGAATAACACATCTAGCCCTTGGTTTTTAAAATACTCCGCCACGCTCATCGCGCAAAAAGCCCCGTATTTGCGCATTAAAGGGCTATCATCGCTCGTAGCGACCACCAACACGCAAGAGCTTAAATCCCCTTTCAGGTTTTTCTCTATAAATTCAGGGATTTCTCTGCCCCTTTCCCCAATCAAAGCGATCACTTTAATGGGCGCTAAGCAACCTCTAGTGATCATGCCCATTAGCGTGGATTTACCCACCCCAGAGCCGGCAAAAATGCCCAATTTTTGCCCCTTACCGCAAGTCAAAAGCCCATCAATGCTCTTCACCCCCACGCTAAAAACCTCATCAATCAAGCCTCTTTTTAAAGGGGCTATAGGCGTTGTAATCACAGGCGCTAACCGCTCATAATCTAGAGCCCCCTTATTGTCAATGACTTGCCCTAAAGGGTTAAGCACCCTCCCTAAAAGATTACGGCCCACAGGGAAATTCAACCCCTCTTTTAAAAACAGCACCTTATCGCCAGCCCTAGCCCCCTCTATAAAGTTAAAGGGCGTGAAACCAAACTGCTCTTTTTCTGCCACCACCACCATTCCCACGCATTCAGTGCCATCGCTTTTTTCAATCTTCACCACATCGCCCACAGACGGGTTAAAACCATCCGCATAGACGATATTGGGCATGATTTTTTTCACGCTCCCATAACGAGGCGATAGTTCAAAATGCTGATTCAAGCGGTTTTTTAAGGATTTTAGGGGCATTTAAAGCTCTTTAGTCCATAAGACTTCAGCGATTTGGCGCTCATTGTTGATTCTATTCACATGCACGATCACATCAATCGCGCTCTTAAAATACGCTCGCATCAAATCCTTATCTAAAGAATGCGTATAACGCATGCTTAAATTCAGTGAAAGGGCTTCTAAAGTGTTTTGAGCGCTATTAGCGTGAATGGTTGAGAGCATGCCCTTATGCCCAGTGTTTCCTAAACGCAAGAAGAGCGCCGCATTCCTAGTGTCAATCTCGCCCACAATGAGTCTGTCCGGGTTTAAACGCATGGCCATATTGAGAGCGTCTTCATAATTAAAGCGTGTGTTTTCTTGTTTGCCCACTAAAAGCCCCACGCAATTACTAAACGCTTTTAAATCCAATTCTTGGCTGTCTTCAACGCTCACCACCCTTTCGTCTTTATTGACGCAATCTAAAAGAGCGTTTAATAGGCTAGTTTTACCGCTTGAAGTCTCCCCACTAATGAGAATGTTATGCCCTTTAAGCGCTAAATCTTTCAAACCCTTTGGATCGCTTGCTTTGAAAGTGAAATCCTCTAAACTTAAGGGCTTAAGCCTAGGCACACGGATATTGAGCGTGATTTGATGGTTCGTGGTGATGCTAAAATGATTCGCGCTCACCCTATAGCACGTGAAAGGGATAGAGCAATTTAAGGTGGGGTGCTCTTCATCAAAAAACAACCCCCTAAAACTGGCCAATTGCTCGCAAAATCTCAACAAAAACGCCTTATCAAAAAGCGCATGCCCTCTTTTTTCTCGGGTGTTATTGACTTTATAAAGCCAAAGCTCCTGCTCGGTATTGATCATCAGCTCGGTGATCCCGCTTTCTAAAAAAGGGGTAAAATGGCCAATTAGGGCTTGTAAAACTCTATGGGTTTGTAAAGTTTCCAAAAGCCCTATCCTTTTATTATCGCTCTTTTAAAACCTGTTCGCAACGCTTGCAAGGGGTGTTTTCTAGCTCGCTTTTAAAACGCCAACACCTGGGGCATTTATAAAAGGGGGCTTTAAAGAGCGTGAATGCTGGCGTTTCGCTCAATTTTTCTTTTGCAATCCCCACAAAGCTTACCATCAGCAATTCTTCCACTAAATTTCCACACAACGCTTTTTCTCCCACTTCAATAGCACATTCCAACGAATTTTTAATGACGCCTTCTTTTTTCAGTCGGTCTAACTCTTCATTAAAGGCAGAACGCAAGGCTAAAACGGCTTCAAAATTTTCTGGTTTTTTAAACTCTTTAAGGTGGAGTTTTTCTGAAACGCTAATGTCTTTTAAATCAAACACATCTTTGGCTTGTAAAAAAACGCGAAGCACTTGGCTATGCTCTAAAACTTCTTCAATCGTGTGCGTTAAAATCGGGGCTAAAAAGTAGCACAGTTTACTAGCCACAGCGAGTAAGACCATTTGAATGGCTTGGCGTTTTTCATTATTTTTGCTATCGCAATACAAGCTATCCTTACAAGCGTCTAAATAAATCCCGCTCAATTCATTGGTAACAAACGCCATTAAAATATTCAAGCCTTTCACAAAATCATGCTCTTCAAACGCGCTATTGACTCCAACGCTTATGGTTTCTAAAGCCTCTAATATAAAATGATCTAAAGGGCTGAAGTTATGGGAGCGTTCCAAATCCTTAAGATCCATATCGCTAAAATTGGCGAGTAAGAATTTCAGGGTGTTGCGGAATTTTTTATAATGCTGTTCTGTTTGAGTGAAAAAGGTTTGAGAGACCCTCAAATCGTTTTGATAGTCATTAAACGCTACCCACAAACGCACCACATCGCTCCCATGCCTTTTGAGTAAGTTGTCCAAAGACACCACATTGCCCTTAGATTTACTCATTTTCTCGCCCTTTTCATCTACGATAAAGCCATGCGTGATGACCTTTTTAAAAGGGGCTTGGTTGTTTAAAATGCAGCCGATTAGAAGCGAGCTTTGAAACCACCCCCTATGCTGATCGCTCCCTTCTAAGATCACATCGCTAGGGCTTTGCCCTTTTTCTCCATGATAGTCTTCTAAAACCGCCTTAAAGGTGCTACCGCTATCAAACCACACGTCTAAAATGTGCATGACTTTCTCATAATGCGTGGCGTTCTCTTGATAGCTAGGGGGCAATAAATCTTTTACGCTGTATTCCCACCACACATCACAGCCTTTTTTTTCAAAAAGATTGGCTGCATGCTCTAAAACTTCGCTTTCAAAACAAGGCTTATTGGTGCGTTTGTCTATGAAAAAGGCTAGTGGCACGCCCCATTTTCTTTGCCGGCTCAAGCACCAATCAGGGCGGTTTTCTATCATGGTTTTTAGGCGGTTTTTCCCGCTGCTTGGCACAAATTCCACCTTTTCAATCGCATCTAAAGCCACTTCTCTTAAGGTTTTTTGAGAGCCGTCATTTTGGATGAAAGGCTCATCCATTAAAATAAACCATTGCGTGGTCGCTCTGTAAATCACAGGCTTGTGCGTCCTCCAGCAATGCGGGTAGGAATGCTCAATCTCTTGCTCCAGCAATAAAGAATCGCCCAATTGCTCTATAATGCGTTTTTGAGCCTTAAAAACATGCTCGCCCAGATAGCTTTCATCTAATAATTGGTTATGGATAATGCCCTCATCATAGCAACCCTTTTCATCTACAGACATTAACACTTCTAAATGATATTTTAAGCCTAAATAGTAGTCCTCTTCACCATGCCCAGGAGCGGTATGCACAGCCCCTGTGCCATCTTCTAAACCAACATGCTCTCCTAGAGTGATTAGAGAATCTCTTTGGTTTAAAGGATTGAGTGCTTTCAAGTATTCTAAATCATTGGCATTGAATTCATGCACGATCTCACTATCCACCACCCCTAAAGCGGCTAACTTTTCATGCAAGGTTTTAGCGACTAGATAGCCTTTTTGGGTGAGTGCATAAACAGCGTCTTTTTTCAAAGCGATCGCCACATTCGCATACAAAGTCCAAGGCGTGGTCGTCCAAATCACCAAGCTCGCTTTTTTGACTTTTAATTTTTCTAAACTCTCCTTTTTCAAACCAAACGCCACGAAAATGGAGGGCGATTTTTTCATCTTGTATTCCACTTCAGCTTCCGCTAAAGCGCTCTCGCATGCATAACTCCAATAAATCGGCTT
>NZ_AKHP02000073.1:0-5209 GCF_000296015.2 Helicobacter pylori FD535 | reverse complement strand
CCGCCGTTTACTCGGGCTTCAATTCAACGCTTCATCTTGCGACTGACGCATCCTCTTAACCTTCGAGCACCGGGCAGGCGTCACACCTTATACTTCCTCTTACGAGTTGGCAAAGTGCTGTGTTTTTGGTAAACAGTCGGGAGGGACTCTTTGCTGAGACCGCATTGCTGCGGCACACCTTATCGCGAACTTACGGTGCTAGTTTGCAGAGTTCCTTAACCAGAGTTCTTTCACGCGCCTTAGAATACTCATCTCATCTACCTGTGTCGGTTTGCGGTACGGACGACTATGGATATGCTTAGAGGCTTTTCTTGGCACGACGGTATCAGCGATTCTCCCTTTGTCCTAAAAGGACTCAAAGAGCCTGTTTGGGTTTCAAATACAGAGGTGGATTTGCCTTCCCTCCAATCTACGCCCTTAGACTAGCTATTCCATCAGCTAGCTCGCTTAACCCTATGCGTCCCCCCATCACGCTCCATGAGTCGGTATTGGAATATTAACCAATTTGCCATCACCTACCCCTTTCGGACTCGGCTTAGGACCCGACTAACCCTACGATGACGACCATCGCGTAGGAAACCTTAGATTTACGGCGGATACAATTCTCATATATCTTATCGTTACTCATTCCTGCATGCTCACTTCATACCGCTCCAGCACTCCTTACCGGTATACCTTCAACGCTGGTATGAACGCTCTTCTACCACTGTGTTAAACACAATCTACAAATTCGGTGTCTATCTTAGCCCCGTTATATTTTCAGCGCATGACCACTAGACCAGTGAGCTGTTACGCTTTCTTTAAAGGATGGCTGCTTCTAAGCCAACCTCCTGGTTGTTTGAGTAGCCACACATCTTTTTCCACTCAGAATAGAACTTAGGGACCTTATTTGGTAGTCTGGGTTGTTCCCCTTTTGACGATTGATTTTATCACCCACCGCCTGACTCCCAAGATACGATAAAAGGTATTCGAAGTTTGATAGGGTTTGGTACCGCGGCGAGCAGCCCTAGCCCAATCAGGGCTCTACCCCCTTTTATTATCACTTGAGGCTATACCTAAATATATTTCGAAGAGAACCAGCTATCACTAAGTTTGTTTGGCCTTTCACCCCTATCCACAGCTCATCCCAACCCGTTTCAATGGGTACGAGTTCAGTCCTCCACGCGCTATTACACGCGTTTCAACTTGGCCATGGATAGATCACTTAGCTTCGGGTCTGCAGCATCTGACTTAACCGCCCTATTAAGACTCGCTTTCGCTACGGCTTCGCATTCGCTTAACCTTGCCAGACACCACAACTCGCAGGATCATTATGCAAAAGGCAGTCCATCACCCTGATAAATCATAGGGCTCTGAATGATTGTAAGCAGATGGTTTCAGGTTCTATTTCACTCCGCTCACTGCGGTTCTTTTCACCTTTCCCTCACGGTACTTGTTCGCTATCGCTCAAAGAGTAGTATTTAGGGTTGGAGAGTGGTCTCCCCGGCTTCAACCTGGATTTCTCGTGTCCTGGCCTACTCTGGATACTGCTACCTGAAAACGCCTTGTCGCATACAAGGCTATCACTTTCTATGGCTTACCTTTCCAGGTAACTCTGCTAAAGCGTTTTCTTGGATGTTGCAGTCCTCAACCCCGAATGCAAGCACTCGGTTTGCCCTTTTCCCCGTTCGCTCGCCACTACTTAGGGAATCTCGTTGATTTCTTTTCCTCTAGTTACTGAGATGTTTCACTTCACTAGGTTCGCTCTCTGTTAGAGTAACTAATATCTCTATTAGTTGGGTTGCCCCATTCGGATATCTACGCATCAAAGCTCCTTGACAGCTCCGCATAGCTTATCGCAGTCTAGTACGTCCTTCATCGCCTCTCTTTGGCAAGGCATCCGCCATCTGCTCTTAAAAGCTTGTTTTAAATTTTAAAATATCCTTTAAAACCCGCCCTTTTATAATGAATAACGACAATTGCACGAATATTCTTCAGCGCTACCACTGCCTTAATGAATATAAGACAGAGTTATTGTAGTTTTACTTTACTTTTACATAGGCTATTAACAATGTTAAATCAAATAACTTCGTTTTTCTTTAAAAACTTGCTATAATCATTCCGTTAAACCCTTTAAAGAAGACTAAAAATGCTTGATCCCTAATCTTTTTTAACCGCCAAGTTTTATCAGCTGGTAAGCTTTTTATGTTTAAAAGCTTTTTGGCTTTTATGACTTGTTTGAGTTAAAATTAAAGAACTTTTTAAAGCTTGTCTTTAAAAACGAAATGTAATTATACGCATGCAATGCTTAAAGTTTGCTTAAAGTTTTTGAGGATTTGAAAGAAATGGATAAAAATGATTGGAAATGATGGGAAGGGGGGTAGAGGAGTAGAAATAAAGCTTTAATAATAAAACGCATCATCAAATAAAACACATCATTAAATAAAACACATCATTAAATAAAACACATCATTAAATAAAACGCATCATTAACCATTGATTGAATACCGCTAGATACAACACCGAATGTCATCTTTTTTTCAAAAAGGGGTAGAAATGGCATTCATTCATCCAATCATCCAATCATCCAATCATCCAATCATCCAATCATCCAATCATCCAATCATCCAATCATCCAATCATTCAATCAAGCAACGCTACCCTATTGTTGTAACTTTTACAATAACTTTTACAATAACTTTTACCAAAACCGACTTAAAAATCCCCTCCTTTTTATTATTCCCCTTTCCATTAACCCGCACCGCAACATTTTTGAACCATTTGATTCGATAAGCCCCATTTTTACATCAGTGGGGCTTACAGAGTTAAATTTAAAGGAGAAAGTGATGGCTCAGTTAGAAGATTTAAAAGCGCATGGAAAATACAATTTGTTGTTGTGCTTATTCAAAAGTGATTATTACAACGATCCAAAAAATACGGATTTAGAAGGCAAGCCTTTCAAACAAGCTTGTGAGGAATGCACTTTGACTTTTTTTCGCCCAAGAGTGGATGAAGTGGCTCAAGAAGAGGATTTTCAAAAGGTGCGTAAAGCGGATTATGCTGTTGCTATTGTGTATGAGAAATCAACTAAAGAAGCTATAGTCCAACGGAGCGTTTTTGCTCTAAAAATTGATCGCTTTGGAGTTGATGATGGGGGATCGTTAGGGATTTATGGCGTTTGCGCTCAAAAAGGGAGCCAAGAATACGAAGAACTAGTCAATAAAAACGCATATTGTTTTACAAATTCCACACGACTTTTCAACTCAATGAAATTAATTGAGCGAAAAAATGAAGGGTTATGGGTTTTTACCCATAAACTTATGAAAGGATTTTAATGGAATTGTTAAATTTAGACGGAGTGATTGAAAAAGGCGTGTTTGAAATCCCCAGCTATCAAAGGGGGTATGCATGGCAGGAAAGGCAACTAGAGGACTTTTGGAACGATTTATAGCATGTCTCTAAGCTAGAAAACAAATTCCATTACATGCACAGCTTAACCTTAAGAAAGCTTGAAAATGAATTTGAAAGCAGCACTTTTGAAATCATAGACGGCCAGCAACGATTGGCTACAAGTTTGATTTTACTGGGCCTTTTAGCCAAAACCACTAAAAATGAAAATTATTCTTTAGCCAACCTCAAATCCATTCTATCATATAATTTTTATTATCATGATATAGGCGAAGCTTTTAGGGCGATCACTGAAGAAGAAGACTTAGAAAAATTTAAAACTTCTTTTTACGCTAAAAATCTTATTAGCGCTTATGAATTTTTTAAGGAAAAAACTAGCAATATCACTAATCCAACGCTCAATAAACTGCTTGATACTCTCACTAAGAAAATGCTTTTTAGCGTGGTGGAATTGAATGATAATAGGATCGATCCCTTCAGCTCTTTTGAAACGATTAACAATCGTGGTAAAGATCTATCCACTTTAGAATTGTTTAAAAACCGCTTGCATTTTGTGGCGCACAAGATCTGTGATGAAAAAGAAGAGTTAGAAAATCTTCAAAAAAAGATCAATGACACCTACGCTATTATTTATTACGATTTGAGGCAATTTAAAGACGCTCATTTAGAGGGTTTTTTAAAGCATTTTGTAGCGTATTACTATGGCGAGAGTGGTAAAAAATTTAAAGATAAGGTTATTGGAGACAGAGTTTGACGCCTATAAAAAATACGACGCATACCCATATGATGAATATGAAAAAATAAATGAATTGTTATTTTATGTTTCTTATTCTTCTAAAGTTTGGGTTTTTTTACACATGCCTAATGATAAAGAACTTGATAAAGAACTTGAGATTGAAATCACGCCTAAAATGCACGACTTGTTAGGCAAAATGCAGCGCTTAAACGCTTTGAGCGACAACGCTTTTCTGCCCTTATTGCTCTCTCTTTTTACCATACAGCGTGTTGGGAAAAATGGTGGCAAACAACCTTATGCTACTAAGGAATTAGAGGGCTTGTTAGAATATTTAGAGCGTTTCGGGTTTTTAGTCTATGGGGTTGCTGGTAGGGATACGTCTAAAAAAACAATTGATTGAATTGGCTTTTAAAACATTTAGGGTGCATAGATTGTGGGAAGATGAAATAACTATTGAAGATCTTCCGATATTAGAAAAAGATTTTTTTAAGGGAGAGCATAGTGGTTTAAAACTGCTTGAGAATAATATTAATTTTAATAATGCTAAAAAATGGTATGAGTGGAAAAATGCACTGAATTACTTGCTGTATGAATACGAGTTGCACCATAACCCTGAAACGACTCTGAATTTTGATAGCAGTTTAGAAAGCATTGAGCATATCTTGCCCCAAAAACCGGATCAAGGCTATAGCGCTGAAGAAAAAAATTGGGCTAAAAATCCCCACATCGTGCATGCATTAGGGAACTTGCTCTTAATCCCTAAAAACGCTAACAGCTCTTTAAGCAACAAACCTTTTGATGAAAAAAGAAAGGAATACCTAAAAGGCTCTTATAGTGAAAAAGAAGTGGCCAAAAACGCTTCTTTTGGAGTCGCGCAAATCAAAGAAAGAAGTGAAAAATTATTAGACTTTTTAATCGCGCATTATCGTATCGCTGAATTAGTGGATGAAAGCGCGATTCAAGCTTTTAAAACGCTCTTTTAAAGGACATTAAATGATGCGCTCACTCAAAAATAAAGGGTCTGTTTTTAGCGCTTCACACCCCAACAAGGAGGAACAACGCCATGCTGAAAAGATAAAGGACATT
>NZ_AKHP02000074.1:0-10632 GCF_000296015.2 Helicobacter pylori FD535 | reverse complement strand
TTCTACATCTTGCGGTGTTTCTTGCGGTGTTTCTGTTTTTTCTTGGGTTTCTTCTTTATTCTCTTGGCCGTTAGAGTTTTCTTGGATTTCTTTGACTAATTCTTGCATGGCCTCTAATTCTTGCACGCTTGGGGAATCTTGTGTTTTTTCTTGTTTTTCCTCTTTAATTTCTTGCGTTTCTTCTTTGATTGGCTCTTGTTCTTTGATTGGTTCTTGTTCTTTGATTGGTTCTTGTTCTTTGATTGGCTCTTGTTCTTTGATTGGCTCTTGTTCTTTGATTGGCTCTTGTTCTTTGATTGGCTCTTGTTCTTTGATTGACTCTTCTTGCGTTTCTTCTTTAACTTCTTCTTGCGTTTCCAACTCTTTAGAAACTTCTTCACTTTTTGGGGTTTCACCCTCTTGCGTTTCTTCTTTAGGTTTTTCTTCTTCTTTTGGAGTTTCTTTAACCTCTTCTTTTTCTTCTTGATCGTTTAAAGTGGGGAGCAATTGCTCTTCATTGTTAGGCTCTTCTTTGGCTAGGGCTTCTAAATCGCCTAAATTTTCTAATTCGTCCCAATTGGTTTCTAAAACTTCTTGAGTGGGGTCTAAATTTTGGCTAGGCTCTAGCTCGCTTGCGTTAGAACCAAGCTTTTTTTGAAGGATTTTCAACATTTCAGTGGGTAAAAAAGGTTTTTGGATTTTCATCTCAAAGCCTTCCAAGAAAGGTTGCGCTTCATTGCCTTTTTTATACATGCACACGCTGTTTTTACTTTGAGAGATGGTTTCTTTTAATTCTAGCCAATCCACTTGGTCTAGTTTTTCCAAACATTCATCATCGGCTATCAAAACCCATTCTAGATCTTCTTTAAGGCGTGCGGATAACTCTTGATAGTGGTTAAAATTTTCCACAGACAATTCTAATTTCTTAGAAACACTCTCAAGCAACTTTGTGATCATGGGGTTTTGGTTGAATAGAATCATTTTCATTTTAGGGACTCCTTATTTGATAAGAAACGCTTCTTTAAGCCTATCCATTTTTATCGCTTTTTTTAAATCTTTTATTATAATCAAAAATCCACTTGGTTGGTTGTTTTTATCATGAGTGTAATTTAAAATAAGGATCATTTGATGTTAAACAAATTTAAAAAAATCGTTGGCGTGGGTGTGTTAGTGGGCTGTTTAGGGGTTTTGCAAGCTAAAAACAGCTTATTTGTCTTGCCTTATGAGCAAAGAGACGCTCTCAATTCTTTAGTTTCTGGCATCAGTAACGCCAGAGAGAGCGTGAAAATCGCTATCTATAGTTTCACGCACAGAGATATTGCAAGAGCGATTAAAAGCGTAGCGAGTAGGGGGATTAAGGTGCAAATCATTTATGATTATGAAAGCAATCACAATAACAAGCAATCCACTATTGGCTATTTGGACAAATACCCTAACACGAAAGTGTGCTTATTAAAAGGGCTTAAGGCTAAAAACGGGAATTATTACGGCATCATGCACCAAAAAGTAGCGATCATTGATGATAAGATCGTGTTTTTAGGCTCAGCGAATTGGAGCAAAAACGCTTTTGAAAACAATTACGAAGTGCTTTTAAAAACCGATGACACAGAGATTATCCTCAAAGCCAAGAGTTACTATCAAAAGATGTTAGAAAGTTGCGTTGGGTTTTAAAAGCCCTTTTAGAAGTGGTAATTATACCCCACATAAAAGGCAAAGACCCTACGCATTTGAACCTTGAGCGCGTCAGTGGTGTAGTATTTGTTATTAATGGTGGGGAATTTAAACCCGATTTCAAATTCATGTTCATCTACAAATAAAGCCTTGAGACCAAAGTTAAAGAGGAATTGAAAAGAGGTGTTATCAACCGCACTGCTGTTAGTGATGCCTAACAATTCCTGCCCTTTATTGCCAATATACCAGCTATTCCCCGCAATCGCAATCCCCCCAAAAACGCCAATATCCACGCTAATGTCATCTTGATAGAAACTCCCTTGGAAGAAATTCCACACCGCATCCACGCCCACGCCATAAGTGATCATGTTATTGCCGCCATAATAGCCTTTAGGGTATCTCATGCCATAGCCTTGCCAATCTAAAAAAGCAAAATAGCGCAAGCCCAAGATTTTATCCGGATGAAAAAAGTGGTTATAGCCCATGACTAATCCAATCCCATTAGATCCCATGTTGGTGAGCTTTTTAACGCTATTAACGCTAGTCATAATATTGGTGTAACCGGTTTGATAGTTAGTCACTTCTCTAACTTCATGGATATTAGTCATTAAATTGATAGACCCTGTTTGGTAATTGACTCCCATATACAAATTTTTTGTCCAAGAAGGCGCTGCGCTTTCTTCTTTAGCTACTAAGGCGTGTGTTAGCAAGCTTGCGCCAACTAACATTTTTAACAAGGTTCTCAATTGTATCTCCTGCAAGTTAAGTTTCATTATAAAGATCTAAATTTTACAACAACTTACTCAAAATTAAGCATTTATTCCTTATAAGAGAGTATAATTCAAAGCTTAAAATAACTCAAGTAAGGCTAGTGGATGAAAAAAGCGCTTTATTTAGGGGCTGTTGCGTTTAGCGTTGCATTCAGCATAGCATCAGCCAATGAGCCAAAAATTGATTTTAACCCTCCCAATTATGTAGAAGAAACCCCCTCTAAAGAATTTATCCCTGAATTGAACAAGTTGGGGAGTTTGTTTGGGCAGGGCGAGCGCCCCTTATTTGCGGACAGGAGGGCGATGAAGCCTAACGATTTGATCACAATCATTGTTTCTGAAAAAGCGAGCGCGAATTATTCCAGCTCTAAAGATTATAAAAGCGCTTCAGGGGGTAATTCCACGCCTCCAAGACTCACTTATAACGGGCTAGATGCAAGAAAGAAACAGGAAGCGCAGTATTTAGACGATAAAAATAATTACAATTTCACCAAATCCAGCAATAACACGAATTTTAAAGGCGGTGGCTCGCAAAAAAAGAGTGAAGATTTAGAGATTGTGTTGAGCGCTCGAATCATTAAAGTGCTAGAAAACGGGAATTATTTCATCTATGGGAATAAGGAAGTACTAGTGGATGGGGAAAAGCAAATCCTTAAGGTGAGTGGGGTGATCCGCCCTTATGATATTGAAAGGAATAACACCATCCAATCCAAGTTTTTGGCTGACGCTAAGATTGAATACACGAATTTAGGGCATTTGAGCGATTCCAATAAGAAGAAATTCGCTGCTGATGCGATGGAAACCCAAATGCCTTATTGAAAAGAGCAAAGCCTAGCATGAGAGCGATCGCTATTGTTTTAGCCAGAAGTTCCAGTAAAAGGATTAAGAATAAAAATATTATTGATTTTTTCAATAAACCCATGCTCGCTTACCCTATTGAAGCGGCGCTAAATTCCAAGCTTTTTGAAAAGGTGTTTATCTCTAGCGATAGCATGGAGTATGTTCATTTAGCTAAAAATTATGGGGCGAGTTTTTTGAATTTGCGCCCTAAAGTTTTAGCGGACGATAGAGCCACGACTTTAGAGGTGATGGCCTATCACATGAAAGAATTAGAATTAAAAGATGAAGATGTTGCGTGTTGCTTGTATGGCACTTCAGCGCTTTTACAAGAAAAGCATTTAAAAAATGCTTTTGAGATTTTAAAAGAAAATACGGATTATGTTTTCACATGCTCTCCCTTTAGCGCTTCGCCCTATCGTTCTTTTAGCCTTGAAAACGGCGTTCAAATGGCTTTTAAAGAGCATTTAAACACGCGCACGCAAGATTTAAAAACGCTCTATCATGACGCAGGATTGCTGTATATGGGGAAAGCTCAAGCCTTCAAAGAAATGCGGCCTATTTTTGGTCAAAATTCTATCGCTTTAGAATTATCGCCCTTAGAAGTCCAAGATATTGACACTTTAGAAGATTTAGAATTAGCCAAGCTCAAATACAGCCGTTTGAAAAACGCATGCCAGTAAAAATTCTGTGCGATTGTTTTTTAACAAGCGGTTTAGGGCATGTGAGGCGTTGTGAAAAAATCCTTTCTTTTATAGAAAAATTAGGGGTTAAAGCGGGTCTTTATTCACACAAGCAAAATAATATAAGCGCTTTTTTAGATAGCATTGGCAATGATGATTTTTTGATTACGGACAGCTATCGTTTAAATTCAAAGGATTTTTATCTTTTAAAAGAAAAAGCTAAAAGCCTTATGGCCATAGAAGATAAAGAGCATGCTAAGGGGTTTTACCCTAAAAACACCAAGATCCTAAATTTCACGCTGAACGCTTTAAAACACTACCATTATTTATCAAAAGATTATCAGTATTATTTGGGGGTGGGTTTTTACCCTGTTGATGTTCGCTTTGTCTATGAGCGCCCCATCAATACAGAAAATAAAGAAATGCTAGTCACTCTAGGGGGGAGCGAGCAAAAAATACTCAAAGAGATAGTCAAAATTTTAGAAAATAAAAGCATGCATTTGCATATCATTTCACCTTATGCTCCTAAAAATCCTCCAAAAAACACGCATTATTACAGCCATTTAAACCCTTTGGAGTTCAGTTCTTTGATGAAATTTTGCGCTTGCGCTATTAGCGCTGCAGGCCAAACCCTCTATGAATTAGCCCTTTCTCAAACGCCCTCTCTTATCATTCCCATTGCCTCTAATCAAATCATTCAAAGCCAAGAATTTGAAAATTCAGGCATCTTCAAACAAACGAGTTTAAAAACTTTAGCTAAAGATTTTGAAAAATTACAAATTCAAAAAAATCAAGCCTGGGCAAAAAACCTGGCCTTTGGGAGTGAGCTAGAGGGCGCATTAAGGGAGTTTTTAGAAATTTGAAAAAAAATTATTCTTATGGAAATACCCAAGCGATTGATTTCACCCATTTAAACGATGAAGAAAAGTTGTTGGTTTTAGAATTTCGTAACCACCCAAACACGGCCTTATGGATGTATAGCGCTTTCATTTCTTTAAAAACGCATTTGCAATTCATAGAAGATTTAAAAAACTCGCCCAACCACCGCTATTTTTTGTTTAAAGAAGAGGGCGTTTATTTAGGGGTTGGCTCTATCACTAAAATCAATTTTTTTCATAAGCATGGGTATTTGGGGATTTATAAAAACCCTTTTTTGAAAAATGGGGGAGAGATTATTTTAAAAGCCTTAGAACGCATCGCTTTTGAAGAGTTCCAATTAAATTCTTTGCACTTAGAAGTGATGGAAAACAATTTCAAAGCGATCGCTTTTTATGAAAAAAACCATTATGAGTTAGAGGGGCGTTTGAAAGGCTTTATCTCTAAAGAAAAGGAATTTATAGACGTTCTTTTGTATTACAAGGATAAGAAAGGATATAATGATCAATCCGCTCTAAAATTTTAGGATCAATTTCTAGTTTTAAATCCAATACGCTTAAGGGCAAATTGCAATCTTGTAATTTGACGAGATCTTTTGGAGTAACCAATAAGGAAGTGGCGTTATTTTGATGAAACTCTTTTTCTAAAAGCTCCAAATCAAAAAGGGCATGGTCTCTAAAATACAATTTTTTAATTACTTCTTTGGGTAAAAACGCATCAAGCCTGCTAGGATTAGCGATAGCCGTTACTAAAAGCATGCGTTTGGTGGGGCGAGAAATAGAGGTGATTCTTTGATAATCCTTATCTTCTGTAATGACTAAATGGGCTTCTTTATAGCTTTTGATGCTTTCTCTATACAACCCGCTGGGCAAACAAAAAGGGTAGTAGGGGGGGATTTTAGGCTTTAAAAGCAAATTGAATTGGTTGAAATTAAACCTAAAACCATCGTCTAAAAACACGATCTTTGCCCCCAATTCAAGGGCTTTTAAAACGCCTAGCTCTCTTTTTTCGCTCACAATCACGCTCGCTTGTTTTAAATTTAAGGCTAAAAGATAGGATTCATCGCCCGCTGTTTGTTGAGAAACTAAAATGTTTCCTTTAACGCTCACCACCACTAAGCCTTTAGAATCCCGTTTATACCCCCTAGAGACAACCGCCACTTCTTGGTATCTTGGAGCGGTTTCTAAAATAAAGGGCGTTTTACCGCTTCCCCCAGCGATCAAATTGCCTACGCTGATAAGGGGGATTTTAAAATCATGCTTTTTAGCCATTTTTCGTTTAAGGGTGGCGATGCCTTGATAGATTAAAGAAAAAGGATAAAGCGCGAAAATCAACCCCTTTTGCAAAAAAGTGGGGTCATAAAAATAGCGTTCTAAAAAGGGTTTATCGCTTTTCATTTGGGGTTAAATTGTTTGGCAATGGTGGGTAATTCTAATTTAAAAGCGTTTTTTTGGATACGGCTTATGATGTTTTTGATTAGAGCGCGATCATAGCCCAGATGAGCGAGCGTTTCTGCATCAATGGGCTTGTTTTTGAACAACGCTTCAATATCCTTCAATAAAGGATCGATCACGCTATAAGGATAGCCCAAATCTTTTTCATCGCTTTGCCCCACAAATAAATCCGCGCTAGGGGGCTTATTTAAAATCTTTTTAGGGATATTTAAATGGCGAGCGAGTTCATAAACTTCGGTTTTGAATAATTCCCCAATCGGGTTAATCGCGCACGCCAAATCCCCAAATAAAGTGCCATAGCCTAGCATTCTTTCGCTTTTATTGCTCGTGCCAATGACTAAAGAATCGCTTTTTAAAGAATAGTCGTATAAAAAAGCCATGCGCAATCTTGCGCAAAAATTCCCCTTTCTAGTAAGGCTTGCGTCTTTAAAATGAGAGCCAAAGATAGCGTCATAGGGAGCGATAGAATATTCTGTATAAGGGATAGAAAATGTTTCGCACAAATTTAGGGCGTCTGTTTTATTTTCTGGCATAGAAACTGAAGAGGGCATTAAAAGGGCATGAGCGTTTTCTTTAAAAACTTTTTGACACAGCACCCCAACGACCGCGCTATCTAGCCCCCCACTCAGCCCGTAAACGACTTTTTTAAAGCCCCGTTTTTGCGCTTCTTTTTCTAAAAAATCGCATAAATAAGCGATGAGTTTTTGGTAATCTTTTTGCATGCCTTAAATTATAATAGAAAAAACGCATCGTTTAAGTGAAAAATTAGCTTTTCTTGCTATAATCGTCGTTTCACTTCTTTAAAAGTGCTCGTAGCTCAGCTGAATAGAGCAACAGGTTGCGGTCCTGTAGGTCGGGGGTTTGAATCCCTCCGAGCACACCATTTCTTAATATTCTGCATGTTTTTAAACATTATCGCTCCCATTATGGTAAAATAAATACTTGCTTAAACACGCTAGGAGATTTGATTGTGGCATTACCCATTTATTATGATAAAGACATTGATTTAGGCGTTATCCAATCCTTACAAGTGGGCATTATTGGCTATGGCGCGCAAGGAGAAGCCCAAGCGCTCAATTTGAGGGACTCTAAAGTAAAAGCGCGTATTGGCTTGTATCAAGGGAGTTTGAGCGCTTCAAAAGCAAAGGCAGAGGGCTTTGAGGTGCTAGAAGTCAAGGAGCTAGTCCAAAATTCTGATGTGATCATGGCGTTACTTCCGGACGAATTGCATAAGGAAATGTTGGAAAAAGAAGTGATCCCTTTTTTAAAAGAGGGGCAAATTGTGGGCTTTGCCCATGGTTTTAGCGTGCATTTCAATCAGGTTGTTCTTCCAAAAGGCGTGGGTGCGATTTTAGTCGCGCCAAAAGGGCCTGGGAGCGCTTTAAGAGAAGAATACCTTAAAAATAGGGGCTTATACCATTTGATCGCCATAGAGCAAGAAAACTCAAAAAATAACGCTAAAGCGGTGGCTTTAAGCTATGCCAAAGCGATGGGCGGAGGGAGAATGGGGGTTTTAGAAACGAGCTTTAAAGAAGAATGCGAGAGCGATTTATTTGGCGAGCAAGCGGTTTTGTGCGGGGGGTTAGAAGCGATTGTGAGAATGGGGTTTGAAACTTTAATTAAGGCAGGATACCCTGAAGAATTAGCCTATTTTGAATGCGTGCATGAAGTGAAATTGGTGGCGGATTTATTGCATTATAAGGGGGTGGAGGGCTTAAGGAAACACATTTCTAACACCGCTGAATTCGGGGCGATTAAAAATAGAGAGCCTATGGGAAATCTGTTAGAAAAACGCATGCAAAAAATCTTAAAAAAGATTCAAAACGGCTCATTCGCTAAAGATTTTTTACTAGAAAAGAGCTTGAATTACCCCAGATTAAACACAGAGAGGAAAGCCCTTAAAGGAACTAAAATAGAACAAATTGGGGAAATTTTACGCGCCCCATTCAATCATAAAAAATAAATCATTAAATTAAAAGGAATCGTATGGCAATAGTAGTTACTATCACTTCAGGTAAGGGGGGCGTGGGCAAAAGCACCACCACGGCTAATTTAGCGATCGGCTTGGCTGAGAGCGGTAAAAAAGTCGTAGCGGTTGATTTTGACATAGGCCTTAGGAACTTGGATATGATTTTAGGCTTAGAAAATCGCATTGTTTATGATGTGGTGGATGTGATGGAAAAAAATTGCAACCTTTCGCAGGCTTTGATCACGGATAAAAAGACTAAAAACCTTTCTTTTTTAGCGGCTTCACAAAGCAAGGATAAAAATATTTTAGATAGGGAAAAAGTAGCGATTTTAATCAACGCTTTAAGGGCGGATTTTGACTATATTTTGATTGACTCTCCGGCTGGGATTGAAAGCGGTTTTGAGCATGCGATTTTGCATGCGGACATGGCGTTAGTGGTGGTAACGCCTGAAGTGAGTTCCTTAAGAGATAGCGACAGAGTGGTTGGCATTATTGACGCAAAGTCCAATCGGGCCAAAAGGGGCGAAGAAGTGCATAAGCATTTGATAATCAATCGCTTAAAACCTGAATTAGTGGCCAATGGCGAGATGATTTCCATAGAAGAAGTGCTTAAGATTTTATGCCTGCCTTTAATTGGGATCATTCCAGAAGATCACCATATTATTTCAGCGACCAATAAGGGCGAGCCGGTGATTCGCACGGATTGCGAGAGTGCGAAGGCTTACCAACGCATCACCAGAAGGATTTTAGGCGAAGAAGTGGAATACATGGAGTTTAAGGCTAAAAGAGGCTTTTTTAGCGCGTTAAAAGGGATATTTTCATGAGTTTGTTTGATTTTTTTAAAAACAAAGGGAGCGCGACTACCGCGACAGATCGATTGAAATTGATTTTAGCCAAAGAGCGCACTTTAAATTTACCCTACATGGAAGAGATGCGTAAAGAAATCATTGCCGTTATTCAAAAATACACTAAATCTTCAGACATCCATTTCAAAACTCTTGACAGCAATCAAAGCGTGGAAACGATTGAAGTGGAGATCATACTGCCTAAATAGTTAATCAACGAATGAAAAGCAATTTCCCATACAGCGCGCTAGAGAATATCCCTAAAGCCTTTGACATTCTCAAAGACCCCCCTAAAAAGCTCTATTGTGTGGGCGATATAAAGCTTTTAGATGCGCCTTTAAAAGTGGCTATTATCGGCACAAGAAGACCCACCCCTTATAGCAAGCAGCACACCATCACTCTAGCCAGAGAGCTTGCTAAAAATGGCGCGGTTATTGTGAGCGGAGGAGCGTTAGGCGTGGATATTATCGCTCAAGAAAACGCCTTACCAAAAACGATCATGCTTTCGCCTTGCAGTTTGGATTTTATTTATCCCACGAACAACCATAAAGTGATCCAAGAAATCGCGCAAAACGGCTTGATTTTAAGCGAATATGAAAAGGATTTTATGCCTATTAAAGGCTCTTTTTTAGCCAGAAACCGCCTGGTGATCGCTTTAAGCGATGCGGTGATTATCCCCCAAGCGGATTTAAAAAGCGGCTCTATGAGCAGCGCGAGATTAGCCCAAAAATACCAAAAGCCCTTATTTGTTTTACCCCAGCGCTTGAATGAGAGCGATGGCACTAATGAGCTTTTAGAAAAAGGGCAGGCTCAAGGGATATTTAATATTCAAAATTTTATAAACACCCTTTTAAAAGACTACCATTTAAAAGAAATGCCTGAAATGAAAGATGAATTTTTAGAATATTGCGCGAAAAACCCTAGCTATGAAGAAGCGTATCTCAAATTTGGGGATAAGCTTTTAGAATACGAACTGTTGGGTAAGATTAAACGTATCAATCATATCGTGGTGTTAGCGTGATTTTGGCATGCGATGTGGGGTTAAAACGCATTGGCATAGCCATGCTTTTAAACGGCGTTATTTTACCCTTAGAAGCGATTTTACGCCGCAACAGGAATCAGGCCTCTAGGGATTTGAGCGATTTGTTGAGGGAAAAAAACATTCAAGTGCTAGTGGTGGGCAAGCCCAATGAAAGCTATGCGGACACGAATGTGCGCATTGAGCATTTTATCAAGCTTGTGGATTTTAAGGGCGAAATCGTTTTTATTAATGAAGACAGATCCAGCATAGAAGCCTATGAAAATTTAGAGCATTTGGGTAGGAAAAACAAGCGGCTCGCTATTAAAGACGGCCGGTTAGACTCTTTGAGCGCTTGCAGGATCTTAGAGCGCTATTGCCAGCAGGTTTTGAAAAACCATTAGATCTGATTGTAATTTGATTATAATAAAGTCTAAGTTTTTTAATAAAGGGAGAAGCGTCATGCTGGAAAATTTCAAAAAAGCCATTTTTAGGGTTTTGTGTTTGTGTTGTGTGTTGATTGGGGGGGG
>NZ_AKHP02000075.1:0-6546 GCF_000296015.2 Helicobacter pylori FD535 | reverse complement strand
CTCTCTCTCTCTCGCTTGCGGTATCATCGCTCCATGCTGAAGACAACGGCTTTTTTGTGAGCGCGGGCTATCAAATCGGCGAAGCGGTGCAAATGGTCAAAAACACCGGTGAATTGAAAAACTTGAACGACAAATACGAGCAATTAAACCAGTATTTAAATCAAGTGGCTTCGTTGAAGCAAAGCATTCAAAACGCCAACAACATTGAGCTGGTCAATAGCTCTTTAAACTATTTAAAAAGCTTTACCAACAACAACTATAACAGCACCACCCAATCGCCCATCTTTAACGCCGTGCAAGCCGTTATCACTTCGGTATTGGGTTTTTGGAGTCTTTATGCCGGAAATTATCTCACTTTTTTTGTGGGTAATAAGGATAATAAACAACCCGCTAATGTTCAGGGTAACCCTCCTTTTCAAACGATTGTAGAGAACTGCTCAGGAATTGAAAATTGCGCTATGGATCAAACCACTTACGACCAGATGAAAAAACTCGCCGAAGATCTCCAAAAAGCTCAAACAAACGCTACCACTAAAGCGAACAATCTTTGCGCTTTATCCGGATGCGCTACAACACAAGGCCAAAACCCGCCAAACTCAACCGTAAGCAACGCTCTTAACTTGGCGCAACAGCTTATGGATTTAATCGCAAACACTAAGACGGCTATGATGTGGAAAAATATCGTCATCAGTGGTGTTTCAAATGCGTCCGGTGCTATCACATCCACTAATTACCCAACGCAATACGCGGTGTTTAACAACATCAAGGCGATGATTCCTATCTTGCAACAAGCGGTTACGCTTTCTCAAAATAACCACACCCTATCTGCTAGTTTGCAAGCTCAAGCTACAGGATCTCAAACAAACCCTGAATTTGCTAAAGACATCTACGCTTTCGCTCAAAACCAAAAGCAAATCATCTCTTACGCCAAAGATATTTTCAACCTCTTCAACTCTATCCCTGCAGAGCAGTATAAGTATCTACAGAAAGCTTATTTGAAAGTGCCTAATGCGGGTCAAACTCCCACTAACCCTTACAGGCAAGAGGTGAATTTAAACCAAGAAGTTCAGACGATTCAAAACAATGTGAGTTATTATGGTAACCGGGTGGATGCGGCTTTAAGCGTGGCTAGAGATGTTTATAACCTGAAATCCAATCAAACAGAGATTGTAACCACTTATAACAACGCTAATAGTTTGAGTCAAGAGATTTCTAAACTTCCCTATAACCAAGTCAATACAAAAGACATTGTTACACTACCTTACGATAAAAACGCCCCAGCAGCAGGCCAATACAACTACCAAATCAACCCAGAGCAGCAATCCAATCTTAACCAAGCTTTAGCAGCGATGAGCAATAACCCCTTTAAAAAAGTGGGCATGATCAGCTCTCAAAACAATAACGGCGCTTTGAACGGGCTTGGCGTGCAAGTGGGCTATAAGCAATTCTTTGGCGAAAGCAAAAGATGGGGGTTAAGGTATTACGGCTTCTTTGATTACAACCACGGCTATATCAAATCCAGCTTTTTTAATTCTTCTTCTGATATATGGACTTATGGCGGTGGGAGCGATTTGTTAGTGAATATCATCAACGATAGCATTACAAGAAAGAACAACAAGCTTTCTGTGGGTCTTTTTGGAGGCATCCAACTAGCAGGGACGACATGGCTTAATTCTCAATACGTGAATTTAACCGCGTTCAATAACCCTTACAGCGCGAAAGTTAACGCTTCCAATTTCCAATTCTTGTTCAATCTCGGCTTGAGGACGAATCTCGCTACAGCTAAGAAAAAAGACAGCGAACATTCCGCGCAACATGGCTTGGAATTGGGCATTAAAATCCCTACCATTAACACGAATTACTATTCTTTTCTAGGCGCTCAATTGCAGTATAGAAGGCTCTATAGCGTGTATCTCAACTATGTGTTCGCTTATTGAATGGTTTAAACCCTCTTTTTTTAAAGGGGTTTAGAAAAAGCGCAACATCAAGCTTTTATCGTTGGTGATAAAATCTACAAAATTAACGGCGCGACAACAAAACCTAACGCCACGCTCAAAAACACGACTAAAACCCCAGGGATCAAAAACGCATGATCGAACACATAACGGCCCATTTTAGTGGTGCCGGTGTTATCCATAGCGATCGCTCCTAGTAAAGTAGGGTAAGTGGGTAACACAAACAACGCCGAAACGCTCGCAAAAGAAGCCACGATAATATACAAATGCTCTGTATGGTTAGCGCTAATGCCTAAGGCTGTGATCACGCTTGGGATGAGCGCTTTAGAGGTGGCGGCCTGCGAATACAAAAGCATGGAAGCCAAAAAGAGCGCTACGGCTAATAAAAACGGGTAATCTGCAATCAAAAAAGAAGCGTATTGCTTGATTTCATCTATATGATTGCTCACAAAAGTATCGCCCAACCACGCCACGCCCAACACGCACACGCACGCTTGCATGCCGGATTTAAACACGCTTGAATGAGCGATTTCATTAGCGTTGATTTTGCAAAAAAGCACAATGAGAGTCGCCACGCTCAACATGAAAGACACAATCGCATGATCTCTGCCTAAAACCACCGGGCTAACAAAAGCGATATTTTTAGAAATCGCGCTCGCATAAAAAACGATCGCTACAACCCCACCGATAAAAATCCATAACGATAATTTCGCGCTTTTTGAGGTTTCTTTTTCTTCTTGGATTGTGGGGGGCGGAATTTTCCCTGCTTTCAAACGCTCTAAGTAATTCGGGTCGCTGTCTAATTTCAAATCAGTAAAACCCATAATAAACGCCGTGAGCATGCATGCTAAAAAAGTCGTAGGAATCCAAACCATTAAAAGGGTCAAATAATTAGCTCCTAAAGGCTCTAAAATACCGCTCATAAACACCACCGCCGCGCTCACCGGGCTTGCGGTAATAGCGACTTGACTGGAAACTACCGCTAAACTTAAAGGCACTTTGGGTTTGATATTTTGGCTTTGGCTCACTTCCACAATCACCGGGATCAAGGAAAAAACCGTATGCCCGGTGCCGGCTAGTATCGTTAAAAAATACGCCACGCTTGGCGCGAGGTAATTGATTTGCTTGGGGTGTTTTCTTAAAATTTTTTCAGCGATTTTGACCAAGTAATCCAAGCCCCCCGCTTTTTGCATCGCACTAATAGCACTAATGACTGCCATGATGATTAAAATCACATCAAAAGGGATTTTGCCCGGATTTAGCCCCAAAAATAAGCATAAAACAAGCACGCCCAAACCCCCCGCATAGCCCACTCCCAAGCCCCCTAGCCTTGCCCCTAAAAAAAGCGAAAAAAGTAACACTACAATTTGAAAAAAGGCATCCACCATTAACCCTTTTTAAATTTATTTTAACGATGTTTTACTATACTATAAAATTTTTTAATTTCAAAAGGTGGTCCATAATGAGAATATTTTTGAAATTGTTGATTCTTTTATTTTGTTTAAAGGGGCAGGTTATGGCTCAAAATTTACCCACCATTGCTTTACTGGCGACAGGGGGGACGATTGCAGGGAGTGGCGCGAGCGCGAGTTTGGGTAGTTATAAGAGTGGTGAGTTGGGCGTCAAAGAGCTTCTTAAGGCTATCCCCAGTCTCAACAAGATCGCTCGCATTCAAGGGGAGCAGATTTCTAATATCGGCTCACAAGACATGACTGAAGAGGTGTGGTTCAAGCTCGCCAAACGCGCCCAAGAATTGCTAGATAATAGCCGCATTCAAGGCGTGGTCATCACGCATGGCACGGACACTTTAGAAGAGAGCGCGTATTTTTTAAACTTAGTTTTACACTCCACAAAACCGGTCGTGCTGGTGGGAGCGATGCGTAACGCTGCTTCTTTGAGCGCGGATGGGGCTTTGAATTTGTATAACGCACTGAGCGTAGCGACTAATGAAAAAAGCGCGAATAAAGGCGTGTTGGTGGTGATGGACGATAATATTTTTAGCGCTAGGGAAGTGGCTAAAACGCATACCACCCACACTTCCACCTTTAAAGCCCTAAATAGCGGCGCGATAGGGAGCGTGTATTATGGCAAAACACGCTATTACATGCAGCCTTTGAGGAAACACACCACAGAGAGCGAATTTTCCCTTTCACAACTCAAAACCCCCCTGCCTAAAGTGGATATTATTTACACGCATGCCGGCATGACCCCTGATTTATTCCAAGCGAGCCTAAACTCGCATGCAAAAGGCGTTGTGATAGCCGGGGTGGGTAATGGGAATGTGAGCGCTGGGTTTTTAAAAGCGATGCAAGAAGCGAGCCAAATGGGGGTTTTAATCGTTCGTTCTAGCAGGGTAGGCAGCGGTGGAGTTACTTCAGGCGAAATTGATGACAAGGCTTATGGTTTCATCACAAGCGACAATTTAAACCCCCAAAAAGCCAGGGTGCTTTTACAACTCGCTTTAACTAAAACGAATGATAAGGCAAAAATCCAAGAAATGTTTGAAGAGTATTGAACGATTTTCTTAAATTACCCAATTATCAAAGATAATTGGGTAATTTGGTTTATTTTGTTTTTGACTTTATTTTCATCAAATATTGATAACTATCAAAACAGATTTGATGAAGCTCCCCCTATTTTAAAAAAGAGAGCTTTTAATAAGCGAACACATAGTTGAGATACACGCTATAGAGCCTTCTATACTGCAATTGAGCGCCTAGAAAAGAATAGTAATTCGTGTTAATGGTAGGGATTTTAATGCCCAATTCCAAGCCATGTTGCGCGGAATGTTCGCTGTCTTTTTTCTTAGCTGTAGCGAGATTCGTCCTCAAGCCGAGATTGAACAAGAATTGGAAATTGGAAGCGTTAACTTTCGCGCTGTAAGGGTTATTGAACGCGGTTAAATTCACGTATTGAGAATTAAGCCATGTCGTCCCTGCTAGTTGGATGCCTCCAAAAAGACCCACAGAAAGCTTGTTGTTCTTTCTTGTAATGCTATCGTTGATGATATTCACTAACAAATCGCTCCCACCGCCATAAGTCCATATATCAGAAGAAGAATTAAAAAAGCTGGATTTGATATAGCCGTGGTTGTAATCAAAGAAGCCGTAATACCTTAACCCCCATCTTTTGCTTTCGCCAAAGAATTGCTTATAGCCCACTTGCACGCCAAGCCCGTTCAAAGCGCCGTTATTGTTTTGAGAGCTGATCATGCCCACTTTTTTAAAGGGGTTATTGCTCATCGCTGCTAAAGCTTGGTTAAGATTGGATTGCTGCTCTGGGTTGATTTGGTAGTTGTATTGGCCTGCTGCTGGGGCGTTTTTATCGTAAGGTAGTGTAACAATGTCTTTTGTATTGACTTGGTTATAGGGAAGTTTAGAAATCTCTTGACTCAAACTATTAGCGTTGTTATAAGTGGTTACAATCTCTGTTTGATTGGATTTCAGGTTATAAACATCTCTAGCCACGCTTAAAGCCGCATCCACCCGGTTACCATAATAACTCACATTGTTTTGAATCGTCTGAACTTCTTGGTTTAAATTCACCTCTTGCCTGTAAGGGTTAGTGGGAGTTTGACCCGCATTAGGCACTTTCAAATAAGCTTTCTGTAGATACTTATACTGCTCTGCAGGGATAGAGTTGAAGAGGTTGAAAATATCTTTGGCGTAAGAGATGATTTGCTTTTGGTTTTGAGCGAAAGCGTAGATGTCTTTAGCAAATTCAGGGTTTGTTTGAGATCCTGTAGCTTGAGCTTGCAAACTAGCAGATAGGGTGTGGTTATTTTGAGAAAGCGTAACCGCTTGTTGCAAGATAGGAATCATCGCCTTGATGTTGTTAAACACCGCGTATTGCGTTGGGTAATTAGTGGATGTGATAGCACCGGACGCATTTGAAACACCACTGATGACGATATTTTTCCACATCATAGCCGTCTTAGTGTTTGCGATTAAATCCATAAGCTGTTGCGCCAAGTTAAGAGCGTTGCTTACGGTTGAGTTTGGCGGGTTTTGGCCTTGTGTTGTAGCGCATCCGGATAAAGCGCAAAGATTGTTCGCTTTAGTGGTAGCGTTTGTTTGAGCTTTTTGGAGATCTTCGGCGAGTTTTTTCATCTGGTCGTAAGTGGTTTGATCCATAGCGCAATTTTCAATTCCTGAGCAGTTCTCTACAATCGTTTGAAAAGGAGGGTTACCCTGAACATTAGCGGGTTGTTTATTATCCTTATTACCCACAAAAAAAGTGAGATAATTTCCGGCATAAAGACTCCAAAAACCCAATACCGAAGTGATAACGGCTTGCACGGCGTTAAAGATGGGCGATTGGGTGGTGCTGTTATAGTTGTTGTTGGTAAAGCTTTTTAAATAGTTTAAAGAGCTATTGACCAGCTCAATGTTGTTGGCGTTTTGAATGCTTTGCTTCAACGAAGCCACTTGATTTAAATACTGGTTTAATTGCTCGTATTTGTCGTTCAAGTTTTTCAATTCACCGGTGTTTTTGACCATTTGCACCGCTTCGCCGATTTGATAGCCCGCGCTCACAAAAAAGCCGTTGTCTTCAGCATGGAGCGATGATACCGCAAGCGAGAGAGAGAGAG
>NZ_AKHP02000076.1:0-3744 GCF_000296015.2 Helicobacter pylori FD535 | reverse complement strand
CTGCGGAATGAAAGAGTGGATAATGTCCGCCTTGTCAATCTCTGCTTTAATGTAAATCGGTTTAACTTTCAATCTCGTAATAAGCTTACTATCATTATCCTGTGTGACTAAAAAATAATAAATCGTTTTAGGATCGCCTTGGAAGGCTTTGATATGCTCTTTTTTAACTTCCTTACCTTTATCTTTGAAAATAAGCGTAATATCGGGTTCTTTCAAGGTCGGTTCTACTAAATGCAAATAAGCTAATCGGTGCTTAGCATCAGGCTTATTTTGTAAATGTTTAATGAAATTTTCTTTATTTTTAACACCATTAAAAGCGTTTAAAAAGCTATCAATATCAATCTCTCTCGGTAATTGCATGGGTTTGATAGCGTTCAAATCTTTCAAAAACGCTTCTTTGTCTTCTATGACCTTAAAGGCTCGTTCTTTAATCTCGCTTTCTTTAGCGCTTGTTTTGCTAACTTCTTTAATCCCCTTCTCGCTCTCTTTTTGCATGTCCTTCACGGCTTCTATCAAGCGCTTTAAAGTAGGGTTATTTTCGTTCGGCTCTCTATTGGCCATTAAAAGGTAATGCGTGAAGTCGTAAATATCAATATCCTTAAATTCCTTACTATCAGGGTTAAACATGTCCTTAGTAACATCTGCGATTTTGAAATCTTTCAAACCTTTTTTAATGTTATCGCTCTTTAAGGCTTCAAATAACGCTTTGCTCGGATCATCAAACCTCGCAAATCGTGCGACAGCACTTCCTAAAATCTCGCTAATGTCGCTCGTAGTTTGATCGCTCTTTTCAAACATTTCTAAAGAACTCGTTTTATAGAATTTTTCGCTCAAATCTTTCAGGCTCTCGCTTGTGGTTTGGTAATTCTTTAAATTCGCAAAACTGCGATCCATAATATCGCTTAAATAAGCGTTCAGGCTCACCTTAGGGAAATTCATATCATGGATTAAATTATGAAAACTCCCGGCGTTATCTACAAACATTTTTTTAACCTTTTCATAGCTTTTAATGTCGTTTGAAAATTCTTTTTGCCAGCGGTTGAGTAGTTCTATCCCTTGCGTTTTCGTTCGTGGCATGTTAAACATAAGCAACACTAAATTACTATCTGTTACATTAGGGTGAGTGGCCTTGTCAAAATTAAGGTTTTTAGCCACAATGTTTTTTAAAAAGTAAATGCTATCAGCGTCTAATTTTTGGTCTAATTCTTTCAATTTCGCTTCGTAATGGCTTAAAACCGCTATCGCATGATCACTCTCGCTATTGAATCGTCCTTGATTAGATGAAGCCGCTAAATTGTTGATCTCGGTATTGTTTAGGCGCTTGTTAGGTATCCGAACTAACAACTCGTCCGGTTTTAAGTCTATGTGGTAGTATTCCTTGATCGCTTTCTCGTAAGTGTAACGGCTTTTAGGCGTGAAGTTTAGCATGCCTTGGATTCGGTGGTTTCCTGCGATCACTTGCCCATCATGTAGAATGATTGGTAAATCTTCAAAACCTCCGCTCCCAAATATCTTTTTAGGGTCAAAATTTTGCGAAATGTTTTTGATCTGCTCTTCGTTCACTCGCATGCGTTTTTGCGTCCCGCCTGTGGTGAAGCTCGGTTTTAAGTCTTTGGCTTTCACGATCGCATAGTCTAGATCGTAAATCTCTCTTTCGTTCAATCTTACTCGGCTTTTAGGGATTTCTTTTAGCGCGTTCACGGGTATATCCTCTCCTACTTCTATTTTAGTCTGGCTTTCAATGTTGCCCGCATTGCCTCGCTCGTGTTCTAATTTCTTTTTTAAGGCTTCTTTACGCTTTAATTCTTGCTCTTTAGCTTTTAAAAACTCTTGTTCGCTTTCTAATCTTTCGCTTTCTAGTTTCTTTTGCTTCTCTAGTTGGCTTTTTTCTAATACAGATAAGGGCGGTTCTTGACTCGTTAAGCTTTCTTTAGTAAAATTGTTTTCATTAAGGTTTGAGATGCTATAGTTGATGCCATCTCTGTAATCGTTAGAGAGTGTCGCAATGGTCTCTAACTCCCTTAAAACCTTATCATCCGCTTCAAAACTTGTAATCATATAATGGTTTTTTAGTTCGTTATCTCCCTTAAACTTACTTAAAACTACCTTTGAATTATTTAAAATAATAACCGCATAACCTGGTTTGTCTTCTTCTTTCAAGCCTTTTTGTATGATATTAGGGATCTCTTTAATTAGTTCGTTAGTCCTTTCTTTGGCTTGCTCTGGTGTTAGTCCTAACTTTTTGTATTGTTTTTTTCTCTTTTCTAAGATGTGTTCTAACCCGTAATCTTTATTGCCCCACACAAAATCAATCCCTCCTAAATCCTCTCTATACGCTGCGCCTGCGACTTGTCCGTTTTTCTCTTGTAATAATTTCTCTAACGCTTCTTTTGGCTTCAAAACAAATTCTGCGTAATTCTTACCGAATTGTTTTAAGGGCGTTATAGCGTCTTGTAACTTGGCAAGCTTTTCGGCTTTGGCTTGTTCGCTTAAAGGCGCTTGATTTGTTGCGCCGTTTGTGGTAGGATTAGATTCTACGGAGTTTAAAGAATGAATGTCCTTTTCTTTAGTGATTGCTTGCGGGGTCGGAAAATGCGTGGGCTTCTCTGTTGTATCTCGTAATTCATAACTGCTTATCACCCAATGATTTTCTAATTCTTTGTTATTCCATGTGTTGTTTAACCCTACTCTCTTATTTCCATAATCTACAAACACACGCCCTAAATGATCCGTTCCTTTAGATCCTTTCTCTAACACTTCAGGGATAGATTTAACGATATTTAGGGCGTATTCTTTAGCTTCTGCTTCACTTAAACCATCAGCAAGCGCTTGCTGTTCTCTTCGTTCTATTATGTGCGCTAACCCATAACCTACGCTGTCTTTAGTCTTTGGCGTTCCCCACACAAAATCAATCCCTCCTAAATCCTCTCTATACGCTGCGCCTGCGACTTGTCCGTTTTTCTCTTGTAATAATTTCTCTAACGCTTCCTTAGGCTTTAGAGCAAACTCGGGGTAATTTGTGCCAAACTCTTTAAGGGGCGTTATAGCGTGTTGTAACTTCGCAAGCTTTTCGGCTTTGGCTTGTTCTAAAGGGCTTAAATTTTTAGCTTCTTGTGTGGTTTTGTTATGTAATTCTGTATTTTTTGATAAATCCTCTTGACTTTTTAGGGGTTTTTGTGTAGGATTCTCTGTAGCACCACTATAGGAACTCAACCTATGGCACACCTTCGCATCAGCGTTGAGTGAGGTGCTTGAAAATTCTTTATAAACTTCATTATTTTTATAACTCCCATTGTTCTTGAACATTGTTTTTAAAACTAATTCATTTTTCTTATTGATCGCTTGCTCTACCACTACCGCATAGCCATTAACTTGTTTAAACGCCGTTATAGCTTCTTGATCGTATTTGTCTAAAGTTCTAAGAATTGCATCGGCGTTATTAACGATATATCTATAATTAGCTATATCTTCGTAAGTAATAGGGATTTCTCCATTCCTAACATTAACAGAATTAACGCCATGCCTTTTGAGTATATGAGCGATAGCATCATGATCTAAACTCGCTCTTATGTTTTTAGGGTGTTTAAAGTTAGCGTCAGCTAAAAGTTCTAATTCTTTGTTAGAGGCTTTTTCTATAATCATTTTCTTGTTGTTTTTGTGTAGAAATTCAACAATTTCAGGGTTTAGGTTATTAGTTCCAAAAGTGATCGCATCTCTCCCGCTTGTAGGGATTTCTGCGTTATT
>NZ_AKHP02000077.1:0-2315 GCF_000296015.2 Helicobacter pylori FD535 | reverse complement strand
ATTAAAATCGTTAAAAAAGCCCTCGTATTCTTTCATTTTAATTTTCAAGCTCTCGCTTGCGTTACTAATCCATTCAATGGAATTTCTTAAACTTTTATCAATCTCGTTGGCGTTTTTGAAAAAATCCAAACTTAAAAGCACCTCTAAAATCCTAACGATACCTTTAAGGCTTAATTCTACTTGCTCGGTAAAAAGGCTATTAGGTTTTAAAGCGCTCTGTAGTTGCTTTAAAAGCTCGTTAGTGATTTCTTTGACCTGTGGTTGTTCTGTGATTTCTAAAGCGCTATTAGGCAAATTAGGGTAATTCATTGTGTTCTTACTCCTTGACTGGTTAAAATTTTTGTTTTATCATTTAAATGCAAGCCCACTCCATCGGCTTATTCTTTAAGCGTTCTTGCCTGCGGAATGAAAGAGTGGATAATGTCCGCCTTGTCAATCTCTGCTTTAATGTAAATCGGTTTAACTTTCAATCTCGTAATAAGCTTACTATCATTATCCTGTGTGACTAAAAAATAATAAATCGTTTTAGGATCGCCTTGGAAGGCTTTGATATGCTCTTTTTTAACTTCCTTACCTTTATCTTTGAAAATAAGCGTAATATCGGGTTCTTTCAAGGTCGGTTCTACTAAATGCAAATAAGCTAATCGGTGCTTAGCATCAGGCTTATTTTGTAAATGTTTAATGAAATTTTCTTTATTTTTAACACCATTAAAAGCGTTTAAAAAGCTATCAATATCAATCTCTCTCGGTAATTGCATGGGTTTGATAGCGTTCAAATCTTTCAAAAACGCTTCTTTGTCTTCTATGACCTTAAAGGCTCGTTCTTTAATCTCGCTTTCTTTAGCGCTTGTTTTGCTAACTTCTTTAATCCCCTTCTCGCTCTCTTTTTGCATGTCCTTCACGGCTTCTATCAAGCGCTTTAAAGTAGGGTTATTTTCGTTCGGCTCTCTATTGGCCATTAAAAGGTAATGCGTGAAGTCGTAAATATCAATATCCTTAAATTCCTTACTATCAGGGTTAAACATGTCCTTAGTAACATCTGCGATTTTGAAATCTTTCAAACCTTTTTTAATGTTATCGCTCTTTAAGGCTTCAAATAACGCTTTGCTCGGATCATCAAACCTCGCAAATCGTGCGACAGCACTTCCTAAAATCTCGCTAATGTCGCTCGTAGTTTGATCGCTCTTTTCAAACATTTCTAAAGAACTCGTTTTATAGAATTTTTCGCTCAAATCTTTCAGGCTCTCGCTTGTGGTTTGGTAATTCTTTAAATTCGCAAAACTGCGATCCATAATATCGCTTAAATAAGCGTTCAGGCTCACCTTAGGGAAATTCATATCATGGATTAAATTATGAAAACTCCCGGCGTTATCTACAAACATTTTTTTAACCTTTTCATAGCTTTTAATGTCGTTTGAAAATTCTTTTTGCCAGCGGTTGAGTAGTTCTATCCCTTGCGTTTTCGTTCGTGGCATGTTAAACATAAGCAACACTAAATTACTATCTGTTACATTAGGGTGAGTGGCCTTGTCAAAATTAAGGTTTTTAGCCACAATGTTTTTTAAAAAGTAAATGCTATCAGCGTCTAATTTTTGGTCTAATTCTTTCAATTTCGCTTCGTAATGGCTTAAAACCGCTATCGCATGATCACTCTCGCTATTGAATCGTCCTTGATTAGATGAAGCCGCTAAATTGTTGATCTCGGTATTGTTTAGGCGCTTGTTAGGTATCCGAACTAACAACTCGTCCGGTTTTAAGTCTATGTGGTAGTATTCCTTGATCGCTTTCTCGTAAGTGTAACGGCTTTTAGGCGTGAAGTTTAGCATGCCTTGGATTCGGTGGTTTCCTGCGATCACTTGCCCATCATGTAGAATGATTGGTAAATCTTCAAAACCTCCGCTCCCAAATATCTTTTTAGGGTCAAAATTTTGCGAAATGTTTTTGATCTGCTCTTCGTTCACTCGCATGCGTTTTTGCGTCCCGCCTGTGGTGAAGCTCGGTTTTAAGTCTTTGGCTTTCACGATCGCATAGTCTAGATCGTAAATCTCTCTTTCGTTCAATCTTACTCGGCTTTTAGGGATTTCTTTTAGCGCGTTCACGGGTATATCCTCTCCTACTTCTATTTTAGTCTGGCTTTCAATGTTGCCCGCATTGCCTCGCTCGTGTTCTAATTTCTTTTTTAAGGCTTCTTTACGCTTTAATTCTTGCTCTTTAGCTTTTAAAAACTCTTGTTCGCTTTCTAATCTTTCGCTTTCTAGTTTCTTTTGCTTCTCTAGTTGGCTTTTTTCTAATACAGATAAGGGCGGTTCTTGACT
>NZ_AKHP02000078.1:0-18222 GCF_000296015.2 Helicobacter pylori FD535 | reverse complement strand
TTGTTCTTTGATTGGCTCTTGTTCTTTGATTGGCTCTTGTTCTTTGATTGACTCTTCTTGCGTTTCTTCTTTAACTTCTTCTTGCGTTTCCAACTCTTTAGAAACTTCTTCACTTTTTGGGGTTTCACCCTCTTGCGTTTCTTCTTTAGGTTTTTCTTCTTCTTTTGGAGTTTCTTTAACCTCTTCTTTTTCTTCTTGATCGTTTAAAGTGGGGAGCAATTGCTCTTCATTGTTAGGCTCTTCTTTGGCTAGGGCTTCTAAATCGCCTAAATTTTCTAATTCGTCCCAATTGGTTTCTAAAACTTCTTGAGTGGGGTCTAAATTTTGGCTAGGCTCTAGCTCGCTTGCGTTAGAACCAAGCTTTTTTTGAAGGATTTTCAACATTTCAGTGGGTAAAAAAGGTTTTTGGATTTTCATCTCAAAGCCTTCCAAGAAAGGTTGCGCTTCATTGCCTTTTTTATACATGCACACGCTGTTTTTACTTTGAGAGATGGTTTCTTTTAATTCTAGCCAATCCACTTGGTCTAGTTTTTCCAAACATTCATCATCGGCTATCAAAACCCATTCTAGATCTTCTTTAAGGCGTGCGGATAACTCTTGATAGTGGTTAAAATTTTCCACAGACAATTCTAATTTCTTAGAAACACTCTCAAGCAACTTTGTGATCATGGGGTTTTGGTTGAATAGAATCATTTTCATTTTAGGGACTCCTTATTTGATAAGAAACGCTTCTTTAAGCCTATCCATTTTTATCGCTTTTTTTAAATCTTTTATTATAATCAAAAATCCACTTGGTTGGTTGTTTTTATCATGAGTGTAATTTAAAATAAGGATCATTTGATGTTAAACAAATTTAAAAAAATCGTTGGCGTGGGTGTGTTAGTGGGCTGTTTAGGGGTTTTGCAAGCTAAAAACAGCTTATTTGTCTTGCCTTATGAGCAAAGAGACGCTCTCAATTCTTTAGTTTCTGGCATCAGTAACGCCAGAGAGAGCGTGAAAATCGCTATCTATAGTTTCACGCACAGAGATATTGCAAGAGCGATTAAAAGCGTAGCGAGTAGGGGGATTAAGGTGCAAATCATTTATGATTATGAAAGCAATCACAATAACAAGCAATCCACTATTGGCTATTTGGACAAATACCCTAACACGAAAGTGTGCTTATTAAAAGGGCTTAAGGCTAAAAACGGGAATTATTACGGCATCATGCACCAAAAAGTAGCGATCATTGATGATAAGATCGTGTTTTTAGGCTCAGCGAATTGGAGCAAAAACGCTTTTGAAAACAATTACGAAGTGCTTTTAAAAACCGATGACACAGAGATTATCCTCAAAGCCAAGAGTTACTATCAAAAGATGTTAGAAAGTTGCGTTGGGTTTTAAAAGCCCTTTTAGAAGTGGTAATTATACCCCACATAAAAGGCAAAGACCCTACGCATTTGAACCTTGAGCGCGTCAGTGGTGTAGTATTTGTTATTAATGGTGGGGAATTTAAACCCGATTTCAAATTCATGTTCATCTACAAATAAAGCCTTGAGACCAAAGTTAAAGAGGAATTGAAAAGAGGTGTTATCAACCGCACTGCTGTTAGTGATGCCTAACAATTCCTGCCCTTTATTGCCAATATACCAGCTATTCCCCGCAATCGCAATCCCCCCAAAAACGCCAATATCCACGCTAATGTCATCTTGATAGAAACTCCCTTGGAAGAAATTCCACACCGCATCCACGCCCACGCCATAAGTGATCATGTTATTGCCGCCATAATAGCCTTTAGGGTATCTCATGCCATAGCCTTGCCAATCTAAAAAAGCAAAATAGCGCAAGCCCAAGATTTTATCCGGATGAAAAAAGTGGTTATAGCCCATGACTAATCCAATCCCATTAGATCCCATGTTGGTGAGCTTTTTAACGCTATTAACGCTAGTCATAATATTGGTGTAACCGGTTTGATAGTTAGTCACTTCTCTAACTTCATGGATATTAGTCATTAAATTGATAGACCCTGTTTGGTAATTGACTCCCATATACAAATTTTTTGTCCAAGAAGGCGCTGCGCTTTCTTCTTTAGCTACTAAGGCGTGTGTTAGCAAGCTTGCGCCAACTAACATTTTTAACAAGGTTCTCAATTGTATCTCCTGCAAGTTAAGTTTCATTATAAAGATCTAAATTTTACAACAACTTACTCAAAATTAAGCATTTATTCCTTATAAGAGAGTATAATTCAAAGCTTAAAATAACTCAAGTAAGGCTAGTGGATGAAAAAAGCGCTTTATTTAGGGGCTGTTGCGTTTAGCGTTGCATTCAGCATAGCATCAGCCAATGAGCCAAAAATTGATTTTAACCCTCCCAATTATGTAGAAGAAACCCCCTCTAAAGAATTTATCCCTGAATTGAACAAGTTGGGGAGTTTGTTTGGGCAGGGCGAGCGCCCCTTATTTGCGGACAGGAGGGCGATGAAGCCTAACGATTTGATCACAATCATTGTTTCTGAAAAAGCGAGCGCGAATTATTCCAGCTCTAAAGATTATAAAAGCGCTTCAGGGGGTAATTCCACGCCTCCAAGACTCACTTATAACGGGCTAGATGCAAGAAAGAAACAGGAAGCGCAGTATTTAGACGATAAAAATAATTACAATTTCACCAAATCCAGCAATAACACGAATTTTAAAGGCGGTGGCTCGCAAAAAAAGAGTGAAGATTTAGAGATTGTGTTGAGCGCTCGAATCATTAAAGTGCTAGAAAACGGGAATTATTTCATCTATGGGAATAAGGAAGTACTAGTGGATGGGGAAAAGCAAATCCTTAAGGTGAGTGGGGTGATCCGCCCTTATGATATTGAAAGGAATAACACCATCCAATCCAAGTTTTTGGCTGACGCTAAGATTGAATACACGAATTTAGGGCATTTGAGCGATTCCAATAAGAAGAAATTCGCTGCTGATGCGATGGAAACCCAAATGCCTTATTGAAAAGAGCAAAGCCTAGCATGAGAGCGATCGCTATTGTTTTAGCCAGAAGTTCCAGTAAAAGGATTAAGAATAAAAATATTATTGATTTTTTCAATAAACCCATGCTCGCTTACCCTATTGAAGCGGCGCTAAATTCCAAGCTTTTTGAAAAGGTGTTTATCTCTAGCGATAGCATGGAGTATGTTCATTTAGCTAAAAATTATGGGGCGAGTTTTTTGAATTTGCGCCCTAAAGTTTTAGCGGACGATAGAGCCACGACTTTAGAGGTGATGGCCTATCACATGAAAGAATTAGAATTAAAAGATGAAGATGTTGCGTGTTGCTTGTATGGCACTTCAGCGCTTTTACAAGAAAAGCATTTAAAAAATGCTTTTGAGATTTTAAAAGAAAATACGGATTATGTTTTCACATGCTCTCCCTTTAGCGCTTCGCCCTATCGTTCTTTTAGCCTTGAAAACGGCGTTCAAATGGCTTTTAAAGAGCATTTAAACACGCGCACGCAAGATTTAAAAACGCTCTATCATGACGCAGGATTGCTGTATATGGGGAAAGCTCAAGCCTTCAAAGAAATGCGGCCTATTTTTGGTCAAAATTCTATCGCTTTAGAATTATCGCCCTTAGAAGTCCAAGATATTGACACTTTAGAAGATTTAGAATTAGCCAAGCTCAAATACAGCCGTTTGAAAAACGCATGCCAGTAAAAATTCTGTGCGATTGTTTTTTAACAAGCGGTTTAGGGCATGTGAGGCGTTGTGAAAAAATCCTTTCTTTTATAGAAAAATTAGGGGTTAAAGCGGGTCTTTATTCACACAAGCAAAATAATATAAGCGCTTTTTTAGATAGCATTGGCAATGATGATTTTTTGATTACGGACAGCTATCGTTTAAATTCAAAGGATTTTTATCTTTTAAAAGAAAAAGCTAAAAGCCTTATGGCCATAGAAGATAAAGAGCATGCTAAGGGGTTTTACCCTAAAAACACCAAGATCCTAAATTTCACGCTGAACGCTTTAAAACACTACCATTATTTATCAAAAGATTATCAGTATTATTTGGGGGTGGGTTTTTACCCTGTTGATGTTCGCTTTGTCTATGAGCGCCCCATCAATACAGAAAATAAAGAAATGCTAGTCACTCTAGGGGGGAGCGAGCAAAAAATACTCAAAGAGATAGTCAAAATTTTAGAAAATAAAAGCATGCATTTGCATATCATTTCACCTTATGCTCCTAAAAATCCTCCAAAAAACACGCATTATTACAGCCATTTAAACCCTTTGGAGTTCAGTTCTTTGATGAAATTTTGCGCTTGCGCTATTAGCGCTGCAGGCCAAACCCTCTATGAATTAGCCCTTTCTCAAACGCCCTCTCTTATCATTCCCATTGCCTCTAATCAAATCATTCAAAGCCAAGAATTTGAAAATTCAGGCATCTTCAAACAAACGAGTTTAAAAACTTTAGCTAAAGATTTTGAAAAATTACAAATTCAAAAAAATCAAGCCTGGGCAAAAAACCTGGCCTTTGGGAGTGAGCTAGAGGGCGCATTAAGGGAGTTTTTAGAAATTTGAAAAAAAATTATTCTTATGGAAATACCCAAGCGATTGATTTCACCCATTTAAACGATGAAGAAAAGTTGTTGGTTTTAGAATTTCGTAACCACCCAAACACGGCCTTATGGATGTATAGCGCTTTCATTTCTTTAAAAACGCATTTGCAATTCATAGAAGATTTAAAAAACTCGCCCAACCACCGCTATTTTTTGTTTAAAGAAGAGGGCGTTTATTTAGGGGTTGGCTCTATCACTAAAATCAATTTTTTTCATAAGCATGGGTATTTGGGGATTTATAAAAACCCTTTTTTGAAAAATGGGGGAGAGATTATTTTAAAAGCCTTAGAACGCATCGCTTTTGAAGAGTTCCAATTAAATTCTTTGCACTTAGAAGTGATGGAAAACAATTTCAAAGCGATCGCTTTTTATGAAAAAAACCATTATGAGTTAGAGGGGCGTTTGAAAGGCTTTATCTCTAAAGAAAAGGAATTTATAGACGTTCTTTTGTATTACAAGGATAAGAAAGGATATAATGATCAATCCGCTCTAAAATTTTAGGATCAATTTCTAGTTTTAAATCCAATACGCTTAAGGGCAAATTGCAATCTTGTAATTTGACGAGATCTTTTGGAGTAACCAATAAGGAAGTGGCGTTATTTTGATGAAACTCTTTTTCTAAAAGCTCCAAATCAAAAAGGGCATGGTCTCTAAAATACAATTTTTTAATTACTTCTTTGGGTAAAAACGCATCAAGCCTGCTAGGATTAGCGATAGCCGTTACTAAAAGCATGCGTTTGGTGGGGCGAGAAATAGAGGTGATTCTTTGATAATCCTTATCTTCTGTAATGACTAAATGGGCTTCTTTATAGCTTTTGATGCTTTCTCTATACAACCCGCTGGGCAAACAAAAAGGGTAGTAGGGGGGGATTTTAGGCTTTAAAAGCAAATTGAATTGGTTGAAATTAAACCTAAAACCATCGTCTAAAAACACGATCTTTGCCCCCAATTCAAGGGCTTTTAAAACGCCTAGCTCTCTTTTTTCGCTCACAATCACGCTCGCTTGTTTTAAATTTAAGGCTAAAAGATAGGATTCATCGCCCGCTGTTTGTTGAGAAACTAAAATGTTTCCTTTAACGCTCACCACCACTAAGCCTTTAGAATCCCGTTTATACCCCCTAGAGACAACCGCCACTTCTTGGTATCTTGGAGCGGTTTCTAAAATAAAGGGCGTTTTACCGCTTCCCCCAGCGATCAAATTGCCTACGCTGATAAGGGGGATTTTAAAATCATGCTTTTTAGCCATTTTTCGTTTAAGGGTGGCGATGCCTTGATAGATTAAAGAAAAAGGATAAAGCGCGAAAATCAACCCCTTTTGCAAAAAAGTGGGGTCATAAAAATAGCGTTCTAAAAAGGGTTTATCGCTTTTCATTTGGGGTTAAATTGTTTGGCAATGGTGGGTAATTCTAATTTAAAAGCGTTTTTTTGGATACGGCTTATGATGTTTTTGATTAGAGCGCGATCATAGCCCAGATGAGCGAGCGTTTCTGCATCAATGGGCTTGTTTTTGAACAACGCTTCAATATCCTTCAATAAAGGATCGATCACGCTATAAGGATAGCCCAAATCTTTTTCATCGCTTTGCCCCACAAATAAATCCGCGCTAGGGGGCTTATTTAAAATCTTTTTAGGGATATTTAAATGGCGAGCGAGTTCATAAACTTCGGTTTTGAATAATTCCCCAATCGGGTTAATCGCGCACGCCAAATCCCCAAATAAAGTGCCATAGCCTAGCATTCTTTCGCTTTTATTGCTCGTGCCAATGACTAAAGAATCGCTTTTTAAAGAATAGTCGTATAAAAAAGCCATGCGCAATCTTGCGCAAAAATTCCCCTTTCTAGTAAGGCTTGCGTCTTTAAAATGAGAGCCAAAGATAGCGTCATAGGGAGCGATAGAATATTCTGTATAAGGGATAGAAAATGTTTCGCACAAATTTAGGGCGTCTGTTTTATTTTCTGGCATAGAAACTGAAGAGGGCATTAAAAGGGCATGAGCGTTTTCTTTAAAAACTTTTTGACACAGCACCCCAACGACCGCGCTATCTAGCCCCCCACTCAGCCCGTAAACGACTTTTTTAAAGCCCCGTTTTTGCGCTTCTTTTTCTAAAAAATCGCATAAATAAGCGATGAGTTTTTGGTAATCTTTTTGCATGCCTTAAATTATAATAGAAAAAACGCATCGTTTAAGTGAAAAATTAGCTTTTCTTGCTATAATCGTCGTTTCACTTCTTTAAAAGTGCTCGTAGCTCAGCTGAATAGAGCAACAGGTTGCGGTCCTGTAGGTCGGGGGTTTGAATCCCTCCGAGCACACCATTTCTTAATATTCTGCATGTTTTTAAACATTATCGCTCCCATTATGGTAAAATAAATACTTGCTTAAACACGCTAGGAGATTTGATTGTGGCATTACCCATTTATTATGATAAAGACATTGATTTAGGCGTTATCCAATCCTTACAAGTGGGCATTATTGGCTATGGCGCGCAAGGAGAAGCCCAAGCGCTCAATTTGAGGGACTCTAAAGTAAAAGCGCGTATTGGCTTGTATCAAGGGAGTTTGAGCGCTTCAAAAGCAAAGGCAGAGGGCTTTGAGGTGCTAGAAGTCAAGGAGCTAGTCCAAAATTCTGATGTGATCATGGCGTTACTTCCGGACGAATTGCATAAGGAAATGTTGGAAAAAGAAGTGATCCCTTTTTTAAAAGAGGGGCAAATTGTGGGCTTTGCCCATGGTTTTAGCGTGCATTTCAATCAGGTTGTTCTTCCAAAAGGCGTGGGTGCGATTTTAGTCGCGCCAAAAGGGCCTGGGAGCGCTTTAAGAGAAGAATACCTTAAAAATAGGGGCTTATACCATTTGATCGCCATAGAGCAAGAAAACTCAAAAAATAACGCTAAAGCGGTGGCTTTAAGCTATGCCAAAGCGATGGGCGGAGGGAGAATGGGGGTTTTAGAAACGAGCTTTAAAGAAGAATGCGAGAGCGATTTATTTGGCGAGCAAGCGGTTTTGTGCGGGGGGTTAGAAGCGATTGTGAGAATGGGGTTTGAAACTTTAATTAAGGCAGGATACCCTGAAGAATTAGCCTATTTTGAATGCGTGCATGAAGTGAAATTGGTGGCGGATTTATTGCATTATAAGGGGGTGGAGGGCTTAAGGAAACACATTTCTAACACCGCTGAATTCGGGGCGATTAAAAATAGAGAGCCTATGGGAAATCTGTTAGAAAAACGCATGCAAAAAATCTTAAAAAAGATTCAAAACGGCTCATTCGCTAAAGATTTTTTACTAGAAAAGAGCTTGAATTACCCCAGATTAAACACAGAGAGGAAAGCCCTTAAAGGAACTAAAATAGAACAAATTGGGGAAATTTTACGCGCCCCATTCAATCATAAAAAATAAATCATTAAATTAAAAGGAATCGTATGGCAATAGTAGTTACTATCACTTCAGGTAAGGGGGGCGTGGGCAAAAGCACCACCACGGCTAATTTAGCGATCGGCTTGGCTGAGAGCGGTAAAAAAGTCGTAGCGGTTGATTTTGACATAGGCCTTAGGAACTTGGATATGATTTTAGGCTTAGAAAATCGCATTGTTTATGATGTGGTGGATGTGATGGAAAAAAATTGCAACCTTTCGCAGGCTTTGATCACGGATAAAAAGACTAAAAACCTTTCTTTTTTAGCGGCTTCACAAAGCAAGGATAAAAATATTTTAGATAGGGAAAAAGTAGCGATTTTAATCAACGCTTTAAGGGCGGATTTTGACTATATTTTGATTGACTCTCCGGCTGGGATTGAAAGCGGTTTTGAGCATGCGATTTTGCATGCGGACATGGCGTTAGTGGTGGTAACGCCTGAAGTGAGTTCCTTAAGAGATAGCGACAGAGTGGTTGGCATTATTGACGCAAAGTCCAATCGGGCCAAAAGGGGCGAAGAAGTGCATAAGCATTTGATAATCAATCGCTTAAAACCTGAATTAGTGGCCAATGGCGAGATGATTTCCATAGAAGAAGTGCTTAAGATTTTATGCCTGCCTTTAATTGGGATCATTCCAGAAGATCACCATATTATTTCAGCGACCAATAAGGGCGAGCCGGTGATTCGCACGGATTGCGAGAGTGCGAAGGCTTACCAACGCATCACCAGAAGGATTTTAGGCGAAGAAGTGGAATACATGGAGTTTAAGGCTAAAAGAGGCTTTTTTAGCGCGTTAAAAGGGATATTTTCATGAGTTTGTTTGATTTTTTTAAAAACAAAGGGAGCGCGACTACCGCGACAGATCGATTGAAATTGATTTTAGCCAAAGAGCGCACTTTAAATTTACCCTACATGGAAGAGATGCGTAAAGAAATCATTGCCGTTATTCAAAAATACACTAAATCTTCAGACATCCATTTCAAAACTCTTGACAGCAATCAAAGCGTGGAAACGATTGAAGTGGAGATCATACTGCCTAAATAGTTAATCAACGAATGAAAAGCAATTTCCCATACAGCGCGCTAGAGAATATCCCTAAAGCCTTTGACATTCTCAAAGACCCCCCTAAAAAGCTCTATTGTGTGGGCGATATAAAGCTTTTAGATGCGCCTTTAAAAGTGGCTATTATCGGCACAAGAAGACCCACCCCTTATAGCAAGCAGCACACCATCACTCTAGCCAGAGAGCTTGCTAAAAATGGCGCGGTTATTGTGAGCGGAGGAGCGTTAGGCGTGGATATTATCGCTCAAGAAAACGCCTTACCAAAAACGATCATGCTTTCGCCTTGCAGTTTGGATTTTATTTATCCCACGAACAACCATAAAGTGATCCAAGAAATCGCGCAAAACGGCTTGATTTTAAGCGAATATGAAAAGGATTTTATGCCTATTAAAGGCTCTTTTTTAGCCAGAAACCGCCTGGTGATCGCTTTAAGCGATGCGGTGATTATCCCCCAAGCGGATTTAAAAAGCGGCTCTATGAGCAGCGCGAGATTAGCCCAAAAATACCAAAAGCCCTTATTTGTTTTACCCCAGCGCTTGAATGAGAGCGATGGCACTAATGAGCTTTTAGAAAAAGGGCAGGCTCAAGGGATATTTAATATTCAAAATTTTATAAACACCCTTTTAAAAGACTACCATTTAAAAGAAATGCCTGAAATGAAAGATGAATTTTTAGAATATTGCGCGAAAAACCCTAGCTATGAAGAAGCGTATCTCAAATTTGGGGATAAGCTTTTAGAATACGAACTGTTGGGTAAGATTAAACGTATCAATCATATCGTGGTGTTAGCGTGATTTTGGCATGCGATGTGGGGTTAAAACGCATTGGCATAGCCATGCTTTTAAACGGCGTTATTTTACCCTTAGAAGCGATTTTACGCCGCAACAGGAATCAGGCCTCTAGGGATTTGAGCGATTTGTTGAGGGAAAAAAACATTCAAGTGCTAGTGGTGGGCAAGCCCAATGAAAGCTATGCGGACACGAATGTGCGCATTGAGCATTTTATCAAGCTTGTGGATTTTAAGGGCGAAATCGTTTTTATTAATGAAGACAGATCCAGCATAGAAGCCTATGAAAATTTAGAGCATTTGGGTAGGAAAAACAAGCGGCTCGCTATTAAAGACGGCCGGTTAGACTCTTTGAGCGCTTGCAGGATCTTAGAGCGCTATTGCCAGCAGGTTTTGAAAAACCATTAGATCTGATTGTAATTTGATTATAATAAAGTCTAAGTTTTTTAATAAAGGGAGAAGCGTCATGCTGGAAAATTTCAAAAAAGCCATTTTTAGGGTTTTGTGTTTGTGTTGTGTGTTGATTGGGGGGGGGTTAATGGCAAAGCCAAACCCTGAAGAGCTTTTCAATTTGGGTATGCTGAGTTACGACAAGCAGGATTTTTCTAAAGCTAAGGGATATTTTGAAAAAGCATGCGATTTGAATAATGGTGGGGGGTGTAGTTTTTTAGGGGATCTATATAGAAGTGGGGATGGGGTGAAACAGGACTCAAAAAAAGCCGCTCAATTTTACTCTAAAGCATGCGAGTTAAAAGAGGGTTTGGGGTGTAAGGGATTAGGGGAATTATATTATTATGGAGAAGGAGTGAAAAAAGACTTTAAAAAAGCTCTTGCTCTGCTTGAGAAAGCATGCGATTTGAATAATAGTGGGGGGTGTGGTGCTTTAGGGATGCTGTATGAATATGGTCAAGGGGTAGAAAAAAACTTAACAAAAGCCGCTCAATTTTACTCTAAAGCCTGCAAATTAGGAGATCAAGAGACATGCGAGGCGCTCAAAGAATTGAAATAAGGGACAAAAGCATGCGATAGCCTCACCTAGAAACTATCCCACAAAAGCCCTATTTTAGGGGGTTAAGAGCATCGCCAAAATGCCCCCTATTCTTTTAAGAAGATATTTTACTAGAGAGTTTTAATCTTTTTTTGGTATTCTTTTAGGGGTCATTAGTCTTAAAAACTCTTTAAAAACGGATAACCATGAAAATTATGCATCGAGTCAGGGATTTTTTAGATTCTTGCAAACAAACGATCCAAAAAAATTCTAATGAAATCTTTCAAAAAACCAAACGAGCGCTTTTTAAAGAAGAATCTCAAAAAATCAGAGAGCAAGCGGTTAAAATCGTGGAAAAACGCTTGAAAGAAAAGGGTATGAAATTGAGCGATTTTAATGAAGAAGAATTGAAAATCATGTTTGAAGCGGAAGAAAAAAGGCTTTTAGAACAAATCCAGACTAAGCATTTTAAAGAAGTTTGGGAAAAGGGCGATAATGAGCAAGGAAAATAGCTTTATCTCTGGCTTAATGGGGTTTTTTAGCGAAAAGAATGAACGCTGGCTCTTAGCCCACAGGCACACGAGAGGGTTTGTGATCGTGGCGTGGCTTTTTCGGTTTAAAAGCATTGCGTTTTCTATTTTGATCACTTTGTTGGTGATTTGGGTGGATATTTGGGTGTATAGCGATGTGCGTCAGTTTTTATTGGACACTTCTAGCTCGTTTGTTTGGCTTTTAAGTGCTTTGTTGATCAAGTGGGGCGTGATTGTTTTTAGCGCGCGTAAATGCTATAAGTTCAGCCAAAAAATGTTTGCACTCATTCAAAGAAAAAGGCGAATCAGAGAGAATTTAAAAAACCGCTCCAATCCATTAGACACCAAAAATCCTCCTAAAGAAAGGCTCTCTAGCGTTACTGAAGAAATCATTTTAAAAAAACAAGAAGAATTACAGAGCAAAGAAACCCCAGAGAGTAAGCATGATGGAGAAAGGCTCTCTAGCGTTACTGAAGAAATCATTTCAAAAAAACTAGAAGAATTGAAAGCTAAGAATAATAAGGGGAATTAAAAAAGGCATAAAGGCATGTAGAAAACCTTAATTAAAAACCCCCCAAAGAGAATAACCAAAAAAATAATCAAAAAAATAACCAATCAGTGGAGGGTCAATCTTTCAAAAACGGCATGAAGCGTTGGGGCATGGGGGAAGTGATCTCATAGATCGCCCCCTTAAATTCAAATTCCAAACTAGAGGCATGGAGCATGAGCAATGGGGCATGATTCTCACGCTTCAATTGGAGGTATTCTCTCGCTTCTTCATCAGCCACCCCATAAAGCCCCTCGCCCACGATCCTATGCCCTATACTGCTCAAATGCAAGCGGATCTGGTGCGTGCGCCCGGTGAGTGGGGTGATTTTGAGTAAGCTTATATCCAAAAAAGGGTTATAGCTTAAAGGCTCAACAAGCGTGATTGAAGGCTTGCCTAAAGGGGAAATTTTAGATTTAATGCGCAAATCTTTTTGAATGTTTTGTGGCGTTAGAATGGGTTTGTCTATTTTCATATTTTTATCAACCCACCCATGCGTTAGTGCTAAATAAGTTTTTTTTACTTTTTTTTGCATGAAAAGCGCTTTTAAATCCTTAACGCTTTGTAAAGTCTTGCCCGCTAAAACCAATCCGCTCGTTTCATAGTCCAGTCTGTGGGCTGGGTGGGCGTTTTTGCCCAAATGCGATTGGATACAATCTAATAAGCTTTCATGGTAAAAATAGCCTTTAGGGTGGGTATAGACTTGAATGGGTTTGTCAAACACGCCAAAATCTTTCGTTTCAAAAACAAGCTCTCCTTGTTTTTCGTTAGGCTTGAAATGAATCAAGCTAACGATTCCTTGAATCATTTGAGATTTACGCACGGCTTGTTGGTTCTGTTTCAGGCGTTGTTTGTCAAGGTGTCGTTGGGCTTCTTTTAAAGAGCATTTTAAAACATCGCGCACAAAAAACAAGGCTTTGGTGGGTTTTAAAATTTCAAATTCTTCTTCAATAAAAGGCACTACAACAAACTTTTAACAAACATTTTAGGCTCATTAGAATACTCGTCTAATTCCACGCTAAAAATCGCGCTCACCTTTTCGCCCGCTTTCAAAAACCGCTCAGTGTTAAAATAAATAGCCTCTTTGACGCATTCTTTATCCTTAAAACGCAAAACCTGGTGGCTTTCTTTGATGATTTTTTCTTCTATGACTTCTAAATTTTGCGCTTGGAATAAAGGCTCAGGGTTTTCTTGCCCATAAGGTTCGCCCATTTCTATAATCTCTAAAAGCTCTCTGTCAATGTCTTTTAATGTTAGCGTTAAAGGGGGTTCTGTTTCACAAAAAGGTAAGACTTTAAAATCAAAATTTTCTAAAGTTTCAAAGAGCGAGATGATATTGTTTTTTCCAACGCTCAACCCGCAAGCTTGCCTATGCCCCCCATAGCCGAGCAACAAAGAAGAAACCCCATTCAAAGCGTCAATCAAATCAATATTTGAAGAGCTACGAGCGCTCCCTTTATACACCCCTTCTTTAAAGGTAAAAACCAGGCTTGGCTTTTGAGTGGCTTCCACTAATTTTGAAGCCACAATCCCAAGCACGCCCTCATGCCAATTATCCTTAAAAGCGATGATGATTTTTTCTCCAACCATCGCATGCTTAAAGGCTTCTTCAAAAACCTGCTGTTGGATCATTTTACGTTTCAAATTGCATGCTTTCAAGCGTTCATACAAAGAATAACCATCTTGAAAATTATTCGCGCTTAAAAAATCTAAAGCCATTTTAGCGTCTTGCATGCGCCCTGCGGAATTGATTAAAGGGGCGATGTTGAAAGAAATATCGCTCGCTTTTAAAGAGCGTTTTCTAAAAACTTCTCTTTGGCGTAAAAACCCCATCGCCCCTAAGGATTCTTTTTGCAAAAAATACAAGGCTTTAGAAACCAAAAAGCGGTTAAAAAAAGTCAAAGGCATCATGTCAGCAATAGTCGCCACGCCCGCTAAGCATAGCAACTCACTAGAATGGCTTTTTTCTTTTCCTAAAAGCTGATGGATCCCATAGCATAAATAAAACGCTACCAACGCCCCGCACACTTCCTTTTGGATAAAATCACAATCCGGTTGCTTGGGGTTGATCACCGCATAGGCGTCTGGAATTTTATCATGGTGTAAGCAATGGTGATCCGTAATGATAAGGGTGTAGTTTTTTTCTTTGCAAAATCGCGCGGCTTCAAAGGCGTTAATCCCGTTATCCACCGTGATGATTAAAGGGGCGTGGTGTTTTTCTAAAAATTTTTTAGAAATCCCATAGCCATCAGTGAAGCGATTAGGGATTGTAATGCGGACATGCTTGTAGTTTAGGCTTTCAAAGAATTTTGCCATGATAGCAGAGCTAATCACGCCGTCAGCGTCATAATCGCCCACCACTAAAATCTCTGTGTTTGCGCGCATGGCTTCTATGATTTTGAGCGCGGCTTTTTTCAAGTCTTTAAATAAAAAGGGGCTAGGAAACCCTTTTTTATTATAAGCGATAGAAGCCACTCGCTCCTTGATTTGAGCTTTAAGCTTTTGTTTCATTTTTTAGATTAGGATTTATGAAGAGCGCTCTTAATGAAATCCAAAATAATGGGGTTAGGGCTTTGCAACCTGGAGGTGAATTCTGGGTGGAATTGCACCCCCACAAAGAACGGGTGATCTTCTAATTCAATCGCTTCAATCAAATGATTCGCTCCAAAACCCACCACTTTCAAGCCCTTATTTTCCCACTCTTGGCGGTATTTGGGGTTGATTTCATAACGATGGCGGTGTCTTTCTTTAATGCTAGGCTTTTTATAAGCTTTTTCTAACAAGCTGTTTGGCACGATTTCGCATTCGTATTCCCCTAACCGCATGGTGCCTCCTAAAGGCGAATTATAGGTGCGCACCTGTTTTTGGTGGTTTTGATCTATAAAATCTTCAATCAAATACACCACAGGGTGTTCGCAGCGTTGGTTAAACTCTGTAGAGTTAGCCCCTTTTAAACCCAAAACATTGCGGCAAAATTCAACGATCGCTAATTGCATGCCCAAACAAATCCCTAAAAAGGGGAGTTTTTCCACCCTAGCCCTTTGAATGGCGCAAATTTTGCCCTCAATCCCCCTTTCTCCAAAGCCCCCAGGCACTAAAACCGCATCAACGCCATCTAAATTAGTCTTTTCATTAAAATTTTCGCTATCCAGCCATTCAATATTGACTTGCGTATCCAAATGCGCGCCCGCATGGATTAAGGCTTCGATCAAGGATTTATAAGATTCTTTTAAGCTTAAATACTTGCCCACAAAACCAATCCTAACCTTGTGTTTAGGAGCGATAATCTTTTCTACTAAAGTGTTCCAAGCCGCCATTTTGGGGTGTAGCTTGTTCAAATTAAAGCGTCTGGCAATGGGGGTTAAAATGCCTTCTTGCAAGAAAAGAATAGGGCATGCGTAAATGCTTTTAGTGTCTGTGGCGACAATCACGCTGTCTTGCTCCACATCGCAACTCAAAGCGATTTTATTTTTCAATTCTTTATCCAAAGGCTTAGGCGATCGCGCCAAAATGATTTGAGGGGTTACGCCAAGGCGCCGTAATTCTTGGACAGAGTGTTGCGTGGGTTTGGTTTTTAATTCGTTAGTGGTTTGGATATAGGGGATCAAGGTTACATGCACATTGATGACTTTTTCATTCCCTAATTCCAATTTAAGCTGGCGGATCGCTTCCAAATAAAACATGCCCTCCATATCGCCCACGGTTCCGCCCACTTCCACGATTAAAAAATCCAACCCCTTAGCCGCGCTTTTAATGCGCCTTTTGATTTCATCGGTTACATGGGGGACGATTTGAATGGTTTTGCCTAAATATTCCCCTTTCCTTTCCTTTTCTATCACGCTTGAAAAAATCTGCCCGGTAGTGAAATTGTTCAACCTTGTTAAATTCCTGTTCAAAAAGCGTTCATAATGCCCTATGTCTAAATCCGTTTCAGCGCCATCGCTAGTTACAAACACTTCCCCATGCTCTAAAGGGCTCATGGTGCCTGGATCAATATTGATATAAGGGTCAATCTTCAAAATGGAAACCTGGTAATTGCAATGCTGTAAAAGCGTAGCGATTGAAGAAGATGAAATCCCTTTCCCTAGAGAGCTTAACACGCCCCCTGTAACGAATATAAATTTGGCTCTATCCATTATGTCGTGTTCCTTTGATTTTTACTTCTCACATTGTAGTCTAAAAAGGGTTAAAAAGCTTTAAAAGAGGGCAAAAATTAAAGCGATTTCAAAAAAAAAAAAAANAAAAAAAAAAAAAACAATTTCAGTTTCTTATTAGCTAGGTTTGATTAAAATGAAAAGCTTTTATGTGTTTAAACTTCATTGTCTTTAAAACTTTTAAGAGCAATTTTAAAGTTCGTTGGCGTATAATATCAAGTTTGAATGAACTAACTAAAAGGGTTTTAAATAATGGCTGAAAATTCTTTCAAAAATGTTTCTACACAACCCAAAGTATTTTTCTTATTACCAGTTAAAACCCTGTTTCTTTTAGGGGGTGTTTTTAGTGCGTTTTTTATCCTTATTGTTGGCTTGGTTTTTTTTGATTACGCTCATTTAATGGACAATGCCATTTTTAGTTTGATGCGTTCAAACTCTTCTAACCCTATTTTAGATCAAACGCTCCAACGCATTGTTTTTTTAGGCTCTTCTCAATTCGTGTTGCCTTTGAGCTTGTTAGTGGGGGTGTTTTTAAGCTTGTATCGTAAAAATTTAGCGCTTGGGGTGTGGTTTGTGTTAAGCGTGGTCTTGTTTGAAGCCCTTTTAGAATCGTTAAAACACCTTTTGGCGCATTCCATTCAGTGGCTTTCGCATAGCGCTAATTTCCCTAACGCTACCGCGCTTTCTTTAACGCTATTTTATGGGTTGCTTGTTTTATTGATACCCCATTTGATCACGCATCAAACGCTTAAAAATGTTCTTTTTTATAGCTTATTTGGTTTGATTTTTTTAATAGGGTTGGTGCTGATTCTTTTAGGGGTTTCTTTTAGCAGTGTTTTAGGAGGGTTTTGTTTAGGGGCGTTAGGGGCTTGTTTTTCCATAGGGATTTATTTGAGCGTGTTTCAAGAGATCTAAGCGAATGGCTTAAGAGAATGAAAATTTTATCAAGGTTTTAATATTGGATTTAAAGGTATTATTGCAACGGATTGTTGATTTTTTCATCAAACTCAATAAGAAGCAAAAAATCGCCCTGATTGCAGCCGGGGTTTTAATCACGGCTTTGCTTGTGTTTTTATTGCTCTATCCCTTTAAAGAAAAAGACTACGCGCAAGGGGGTTATGGGGTTTTATTTGAAGGCTTGGACTCTAGCGATAACGCTTTAATCTTACAGCACCTCCAGCAAAACCAAATCCCTTATAAAGTCTCAAGAGATGACACCATTCTTATCCCTAAAGATAAAGTGTATGAAGAAAGGATCACTCTGGCTTCTCAAGGGATCCCTAAAACGAGTAAAGTGGGCTTTGAAATCTTTGACACTAAAGACTTTGGAGCGACTGATTTTGATCAAAATATCAAACTCATTCGCGCCATTGAGGGGGAATTGTCGCGCACGATTGAAAGTTTAAACCCCATTTTGAAAGCCAATGTGCATATTGCAATCCCTAAAGACAGCGTGTTTGTGGCTAAAGAAGTGCCTCCTAGTGCTTCAGTGATGCTCAAACTCAAGCCTGACATGAAGCTTTCACCCACTCAAATTTTAGGGATTAAAAATTTAATCGCTGCGGCTGTGCCTAAACTCACGATAGAAAATGTGAAAATCGTGAATGAAAACGGCGAATCCATAGGCGAGGGTGATATACTAGAAAACTCCAAAGAATTAGCCCTAGAGCAATTGCATTACAAACAAAATTTTGAAAATATTTTAGAAAATAAGATTGTCAATATCTTAGCCCCTATTGTGGGGGGTAAAAACAAGGTGGTCGCAAGGGTCAATGCGGAGTTTGATTTCAGCCAAAAGAAAAGCACTAAAGAGACTTTTGATCCCAATAATGTTGTAAGGAGCGAGCAAAATTTAGAAGAAAAAAAAGAAGGCGCTTCTAAAAAACAAGTCGGCGGCGTGCCTGGGGTTGTGAGCAATATCGGGCCTGTGCAAGGGTTGAAAGACAATAAAGAGCCAGAAAAATACGAAAAGTCTCAAAACACGACCAATTATGAAGTGGGTAAAACCATTAGCGAGATTAAGGGCGAGTTTGGCACTTTGGTGCGTTTGAATGCGGCGGTTGTGGTGGATGGCAAGTATAAAATCGCGCTTAAAGATGGGGCAAATACTTTAGAATACGAGCCTTTGAGCGATGAATCGCTTCAAAAAATCAACGCTCTAGTGAAACAAGC
>NZ_AKHP02000079.1:0-1314 GCF_000296015.2 Helicobacter pylori FD535 | reverse complement strand
GTCAATAGTTTTTCTCGGTAGTATTCGTATTGCTTTTTCCTGGCTTTTATTTCAGCGGGGATACCGGCTAATAAATCGGTGGTTAGGGCTAAAAATTGATCCAAAATCTTAACGATCTCTTGTTGGACTTCTAGGGGTGGGATGGGGACTTCTAATTGTGAATAGCGAGAAATCCACTGCCTTGTATGTTCCCCACTGATATTATAGGGAATAGTTTGCATGTAAAAAAAGATAAATCTGATGTTAATTGTAGGATCTTTTGGGAGTAAGATTTTCATAGCGCTTGATTTCACTTTGAAAGGGAAATCAACCCATTGGGTCGCTGTTGTGAAATCGTCAAAGATGATAACCGGAGAACTTTTACTCGCTTGATAAATGTTGTCTTTTTCGTTTGTATAACCTAAAATAAAGGTTTTTCCTGCAGTTAAAACGGGAGTAGGATAACTTTTATCAAATTCTTTACTCGTTACGCAATATTGATTGGGTTGATCGTATTCTAGCACCTCCCCCAACTTCCTAAACTCCACCCCTTTAGGCGCTAAAGTTTGGAGTAGGGTTTTCAAGCGTTTAGGGTAGGTTTTTGCGCTCATTTTTGCGTCTTTGTGGTTTGAATGGATGCCATCAAAGTCTAAAAGCATGTTTTGGTAATACTGGTATTGCTTTTTGCGCGCGTTTAATTCTGTGTTTAATTCTGTGTTTAATTCTGTGTTTAATTCTGTGTTTAATTCTGTGTTTAATTCTGTGTTTAATTCTGTGTTTAATTCTGTGTTTAATTCTGTGTTTAATTCTGTGTTTAATTCTGTGTTTAATTCTGTGAAAGCGTCCAAAATCTTAACGATCTCTTGTTGGACTTCTAGGGGTGGGATGGGGATTGTTATTTGCATAATGTTATTACTAGAAATGCTATAAGGTATAGCGCTTCTATTTGAAATAGAATATAAATAATTTTGCATGTTTGTTAATACATAATAAAGGTATCTATTGATTAGGGTTTCTTTTGGAATGACAGAAAAACAAACATCATTTGCCCAAAACTTTTGATTTTGCCAATTGACAAATCCGGCAGTTCCATATTGAGCTATAGTAATTGTATTTTCCTCTCTGTTATATTCATTTAAATATCCCATAAATCCTATTCCACCAGATACAACGGGATATTTTCCTTTATCTAATATTTCTTTTTTTGTAACCCTTTTACCTCTAATTATTTCACACACCTCCCCCAATTTCCTAAACTCCACCCCTTTAGGCGCTAAAGTTTGGAGCAGTTTTTCTATTTTATGCATTTTGCCCCCCTTCTAAATGGCTAATGAT
>NZ_AKHP02000080.1:0-1275 GCF_000296015.2 Helicobacter pylori FD535 | reverse complement strand
CTTGACTTCCAGGTTCGGAATGGTTAACTGGGTAGTTCCTCTTCTCTAAAGGCACAAGGAAAAGGGAGCTAAAGATAAAGCGCATTTACCCTTAACTCCCCTTTCTCTTTATAGGGAGCTGTTTTTTAACAAAGAAGATCGTTAATAGCCCTTAATCTTAAACCATTGAGAGAGTATCTCATTCTAATCAAAGTTTATAATATAAAAGTCTTTATAAAACTCCAACTCTCTTACACTCAGTAAGGCAGTGGTAACTTATCCATGCTCTATTGCCGTTATCTTATACAAAAAGCAAAAAACAAGCCAAACGCTCTATTAGTAGTAGTCAGCTAAACGCATTACTGCACTTACACATCTACCCTATCAAGCACATAGTCTTTGTGCGAGCTTCAGGGAAAGTTTATCTTGGAGTTGGCTTCCTGCTTAGATGCTTTCAGCAGTTATCACATCCGTGTGTAGCTACCCAGCGATGCTCTTGGCAGAACAACTGGTGCACCAGTGACACATCCATCCCGGTCCTCTCGTACTAGGGACAGCTCTCCTCAACTTTCCTACGCCCACGGCAGATAGGGACCGAACTGTCTCACGACGTTCTGAACCCAGCTCGCGTACCGCTTTAAATGGCGAACAGCCATACCCTTGGGACCTGCTCCAGCCCCAGGATGCGATGAGCCGACATCGAGGTGCCAAACCTCCCCGTCGATGTGAGCTCTTGGGGGAGATCAGCCTGTTATCCCCGGGGTACCTTTTATCCTTTGAGCGATGGCCCTTCCACACAGAACCACCGGATCACTATGACCGACTTTCGTCTCTGCTTGACTTGTATGTCTTACAGTCAGGCTGGCTTGTGCCATTACACTCAACTTGCGATTTCCAACCGCAATGAGCCAACCTTTGCAAGCCTCCGTTACTTTTTAGGAGGCGACCGCCCCAGTCAAACTACCCACCAAGCATTGTCCTGCCTGTGGATAACACAGGCCAGTTAGCTAACAGAAACATCAAGGGTGGTATCTCAAGGATGGCTCCATAAGAGCCAAAGCCCTTACTTCAAAGCCTCCCACCTATCCTGCGCATGATATTCCCGTTAGCAGTGCTAAGTTGTAGTAAAGGTCCACGGGGTCTTTCCGTCTTGCCGCGGGTAGGAGGAATTTTCACCTCCACTACAATTTCACTGAATCTCTGGTTGAGACAGCTCCCATCTCGTTACGCCATTCATGCAGGTCGGTATTTAACCGACAAGGAATTTCGCTACCTTAGGACCGTTATAGTTACGGC
>NZ_AKHP02000081.1:0-45434 GCF_000296015.2 Helicobacter pylori FD535 | reverse complement strand
GCGAGCCTTAATTTTAACGGGCTTCAAGGCATTCTTTTAACGAACGCGACTTTGTATAACCGTGCCGCTGGCACGCAAAGCTCGTCTATGAATTTTATCTCTAACAGCGCGAACATTCAGGCCCAAAACTCCTATTTTATAGACGATAGCGCGCAAAATGGCGGCAATCCTAATTTCAGTTTCAACGCTTTGAATCTGGATTTTTCTAACAGCTCTTTTAGGGGCTATGTGGGGAAAACGCAATCTGTTTTCAAATTCAATGCCAAGAATGCGATTAGTTTCACCAACAGCACGAATTTAAGCTCTGGTTTGTATCAAATGCAAGCTAAAAGCGTGTTGTTTGACAATTCCAATTTAAGCGTTTCAGTGGGGACAAGCAGCATTAAAGCCAATGCGATCAATCTTTCTCAAAACGCCTCTATCAATGCGAGCAACCATTCAACTTTAGAACTTCAGGGCGATTTGAATTTGAACGACACCAGCTCGCTCAACCTCAACCAAAGCACCATCAATGTTTCCAATAACGCCGCGATCAACGATTATGCGAGCTTGGTTGTGAATGATGGCTCTCGCCTTAATTTTAACGGAGCGGTCAATTTCAATTCAGCGAATATTACTACGAGTTTGAATCATTCTTCTATCGTGTTTAAGGGAGCGATCTCTTTAGGAGGGCAGTTTAATTTAAGCAATAACTCTTCTTTGGATTTTCAAGGCTCTAGCGCTATTACTTCTAACACGGCGTTTAACTTCTATGATAACGCTTTTTCTCAAAGCCCCATCACTTTCCATCAAACCCTTGACATTAAAGCACCCTTAAGTTTGGGAGGCAACCTCTTAAACCCTAACAACAGCAGCGTGCTGAATTTAAAAAACAGCCAGCTTGTTTTTAGCGATCAAGGGAGTTTGAATATCGCTAACATTGATTTACTAAGCGATCTAAACGATAATAAAAATCGTGTGTATAACATCATTCAAGCGGACATGAATAGTAATTGGTATGAGCGTATCAGCTTCTTTGGCATGCACATCAATGACGGGATTTATGATGCTAAAAACCAAACTTATAGTTTCACTAACCCCCTTAATAACGCCCTAAAAATCACCGAGAGCTTTAAAGACAACCAACTAAGCGTTACGCTCTCTCAAATCCCGGGTATTAAAAACACGCTCTATAACATTGGCTCTGAAATTTTTAACTACCAAAAAGTTTATAACAACGCTAATGGCGTGTATTCTTATAGCGATGACGCAGAAGGCGTGTTTTACCTCACAAGCAGCGTGAAAGGCTATTACAACCCTAATCAATCCTATCAAGCCAGCGGCAGTAACAACACCACGAAAAATAACAATCTAACCTCTGAGTCTTCTATCATCTCGCAAACCTATAACGCGCAAGGCAACCCTATTAGCGCGTTACACATCTATAACAAAGGCTATAATTTCAATAATATCAAAGCGTTAGGGCAAATGGTGCTCAAACTCTACCCTGAAATCAAAAAGATATTGGGGAATGATTTTTCGCTTTCAAGTTTGAACGTTTTAAACTCTAATGCACTAAATGAGCTTACCAAACTCATCACGCCTAGCGATTGGAAAAACATTAACGAGTTGATTGATAACGCAAACAATTCGGTCGTGCAAAATTTCAATAACGGCGCTTTGATTGTAGGAGCGACTAAAATAGGGCAAACAGACACTAATAGTGCGGTGGTTTTTGGGGGCTTGGGCTATCAAACACCTTGCGATTATACTGATATTGTGTGCCAAAAATTTAGAGGCACTTATTTGGGGCAGCTTTTGGAGTCTAACTCGGCTGATTTGGGCTATATTGACACGACTTTTAACGCTAAAGAAATTTATCTTACCGGCACTTTAGGGAGTGGGAACGCATGGGGGACTGGGGGGAGCGCTAGCGTAACTTTTAACAGCCAAACTTCGCTCATTCTCAACCAGGCTAATATCGTAAGCTCGCAAACCGATGGGATTTTTAGCATGCTGGGTCAAGAGGGTATTAATAAGGTTTTCAACCAGGCCGGGCTCGCTAATATTTTGGGCGAAGTGGCAATGCAATCCATTAATAAAGCCGGGGGATTAGGGAATTTGATAGTAAATACGCTAGGGAGTGGTAGTGTGATTGGGGGGTATTTAACGCCTGAACAAAAAAATCAAACCCTAAGCCAGCTTTTAGGGCAGAATAATTTTGATAATCTCATGAACGATAGCGGTTTGAATACAGCGATTAAGGATTTGATCAGACAAAAATTAGGCTTTTGGACTGGGCTAGTGGGGGGATTAGCCGGATTGGGGGGCATTGATTTGCAAAACCCTGAAAAGCTTATAGGGAGCATGTCAATCAATGATTTATTGAGTAAAAAAGGGTTGTTCAATCAGATCACCGGCTTTATTTCCGCTAACGATATAGGGCAAGTGGTAAGCGTGGTGTTGCAAGACATTGTCAAACCGAGCAAGGCTTTACAAAGCGATGTAGTGGCTTTAGGCAAACAAATGATTGGCGAATTTTTAGGCCAAGATGCGCTCAATTCTTTAGAAAGCTTGCTGCAAAACCAAGAGATTAAAAGCGTTTTAGACAAAATCCTAGCGGCTAAAGGTTTGGGGCCTATTTATGAACAAGGTTTGGGGGATTTGATGCCTAATCTTGGTAAAAAAGGGCTTTTTGCGCCTTATGGCTTGAGTCAAGTGTGGCAAAGAGGGGATTTTAGTTTCAATTCGCAAGGCAATGTTTTTGTGCAAAATTCCACTTTCTCTAACGCTAATGGAGGCATGCTTAGTTTTAACGCAGGAAATTCGCTCATTTTTGCCGGCAACAATCATATTTCGTTCACTAACCACGTTGGAACGCTTCAATTATTGTCCGATCAAGTTTCTAACATTGATATTACCACGCTTAACGCTAGCAACGGCCTTAAGATTAACGCCGCTAATAACAATGTTTTGGTGTCTCAAGGCAATCTGTTTGTCAACGCTAGTTGTGTGGAACAAAGCGATCCAACTACAGCTAACATTGCAAACCCTTGCGCGCTTAGCGCCCAAAGCGCGAATGGCGCTTCTTCTAGTAAGGCGTCAAATGACGCGCCAATCGCCTTGAACAATAACGATGAAAGCTTGATGGTTACGGCGAATGGTTTCAATTTTTCAGGCAATATTTACGCTAACGGGGTGGTTGATTTTTCAAAGATTAAAGGCTCTGCAACCATTAAAAACCTGTATCTTTACAATAACGCTCAATTCCAAGCCAACAACCTCACTATTTCCAATCAAGCGGTGTTAGAAAAAAACGCCAGCTTTGTAACGAATAATTTAAACATTCAAGGAGCGTTTAACAACAACGCCACGCGCAAAATAGAGGTGCTTCAAAATTTAACGATCGCTTCAAACGCTTCTTTAAGCACTGGGGTTTATGGGTTAGAAGTAGGGGGGGCTTTGAATCATTTTGGAGCGATCCATTTTAATTTAGAAAATATTCAAACGCCAACGCCGCTCATTCAAGCAGAGGGGATCATCAATCTCAACACCACCCAAACGCCTTTTATGAATGTCAATAACAGCATGGCGGATAACACGACTTACACTTTATTGAAAAGCAGCCGTTACATTGATTACAATATCAACCCCAACAGCTTGCAATCGTATCTGAATCTCTATACTTTAATCAATATCAACGGAAACCACATAAAGGAAGAAAACGGCGCATTGACTTATTTGGGCCAACGGGTTTTGTTGCAAGATAAGGGGTTATTGTTAAGCGTGGCGTTGCCTAACTCAAACAACGCCCATCAAAACAACATTTTAAGCCTTTCTGTCCTTCATGACCAGATTAAAATGTCTTACGGCGATAAAGTGATGGATTTTACCCCCCCTACCCTACAAGATTACATTGTGGGCATTCAAGGGCAAAGCGCACTCAATCAAATTGAAGCTATAGGGGGGAATAACGCTATCAAGTGGCTTTCAACATTGATGATGGAAACTAAAGAAAACCCGCTTTTTGCGCCGATTTATTTAGAAAACCACTCTTTGAATGAAATCTTAGGCGTAACAAAAGATCTTCAAAACACCGCAAGCTTGATTTCTAACCCTAATTTCAGGGATAACGCTACTAACCTTTTAGAATTGGCGAGCTACACCCAACAAACCAGCCGTTTAACGAAACTCTCTGATTTTAGGGCTAGAGAGGGAGAGTCTGATTTTTCTGAGCGCTTATTGGAGCTTAAAAACAAGCGTTTTAGCGATCCTAACCCTGGAGAGGTTTTTGTCAAATATTCACAACTTAGCAAACACCCCAATAACCTTTGGGTTCAAGGGGTGGGAGGAGCGAGCTTTATTTCTGGGGGCAATGGCACGCTTTATGGCTTGAATGTGGGCTATGATCGGTTGGTTAAAAATGTGATCCTTGGGGGTTATGTGGCTTATGGCTATAGTGACTTTAATGGGAACATCATGCATTCTTTGGGTAATAATGTGGATGTGGGGGTGTATGCGAGGGCTTTTTTAAAAAGGAACGAATTCACTTTGAGCGCGAATGAAACTTATGGAGGCAATGCAACTAGTATCAATTCTTCTAATCCCTTGCTTTCTGTGTTGAACCAACGCTACAACTACAACACCTGGACAACGAGCGTGAATGGGAATTACGGCTATGATTTCATGTTCAAACAAAAAAGCGTGGTGCTAAAACCTCAAGTGGGCTTGAGCTATCATTTTATAGGCTTGAGTGGGATGAAGGGCAAAATGAATGATGCCGCTTACAAACAATTTCTCATGCATTCAAACCCCTCTAACGAATCGGTTTTAACGCTCAACATGGGGTTGGAGAGCCGTAAATATTTTGGTCAAAATTCCTATTATTTTGTAACGGCGAGATTGGGTAGGGATCTTTTGATCAAATCTAAAGATGGCAATATGGTGCGTTTTATGGGCGAAAACACTTTATTGTACCGCAAGGGGGAAGTTTTCAACACTTTTATGAGCGTGATTACAGGGGGCGAAATGCATTTGTGGCGTTTGATGTATGTGAATGCTGGGGTGGGGCTTAAGATGGGCTTGCAATACCAGGACATTAATATAACCGGGAATGTGGGCATGCGAGTGGCGTTTTAGCTTTTTTGCTATAATGCTTCGTTCAAATTTTATGGTTAGGTTTTTTTATGTTTAATTATGAAGAGCTGTTTCAAACTCACAAAACCCCTTTTTACCTCTATGATTTTGACAAAATCAAACAGGCTTTTTTGAATTATAAGGAAGCGTTTAAGGGGCGTAAGTCTTTGATTTGCTACGCTTTAAAGGCGAATTCCAATTTGAGTATTCTCTCTTTATTAGCCCATTTAGAGAGCGGGGCGGATTGCGTTTCCATAGGCGAGATACACAGGGCTTTAAAAGCCGGGATCAAGCCTTATAGGATCGTGTTTAGCGGGGTGGGTAAGAGCGGATTTGAAATAGAACAAGCCCTAAAACTCAACATTTTATTTTTGAATGTAGAAAGTTTTATGGAATTAACAACGATTGAAACAATCGCCCAATCTTTAGGGATAAAGGCTAGGATTTCCATTAGAATCAACCCCAACATTGACGCTAAAACGCACCCCTATATTTCTACCGGTTTGAAAGAAAATAAGTTTGGCGTGGGAGAAAAAGAAGCTTTAGAAATGTTTCTTTGGGCTAAAAAAAGCGCGTTTTTAGAGCCTGTTAGCGTGCATTTTCATATCGGCTCACAGCTCTTAGATTTAGAGCCGATCATAGAAGCGAGCCAAAAGGTGGCCAAAATCGCTAAATCTTTGATAGCGTTAGGGATAGATTTGCGTTTTTTTGATGCGGGCGGAGGGATTGGCGTGAGCTATGAAAACGAAGAAACTATCAAGCTTTATGATTACGCGCAAGGGATTTTAAACGCGCTTCAAGGCTTGGATTTGACTATTATTTGTGAGCCGGGCCGATCCATCGTGGCTGAGAGTGGGGAATTGATCACGCAGGTTCTGTATGAAAAAAAGGCTCAAAACAAGCGCTTTGTGATTGTGGATGCGGGCATGAATGATTTCTTGCGCCCCAGTTTGTATCATGCTAGGCATGCCATAAGGGTCATAACGCCCTCTAAGGGGCGTAAGATCTCGCCTTGCGATGTGGTAGGGCCTGTGTGTGAGAGCAGCGACACTTTTTTAAAAGATGTCCATTTGCCAGAATTAGAGCCAGGCGATAAATTAGCCATAGAAAAGGTTGGGGCTTATGGCTCTAGCATGGCCAGTCAATACAATTCGCGCCCCAAACTCTTAGAATTAGCCCTAGAAGATCACAAAATCAGAGTGATAAGAAAAAGAGAGGCTTTAGAAGATTTGTGGCGGTTAGAAGAAGAAGGCTTAAAAGGGGTTTGACTAGATGCAAAAGAATTTGGATAGTCTTTTAGAAAATTTAAGGGCTGAAATTGATGCGTTGGATAATGAATTAAGCGATCTTTTAGACAAACGCTTAGAGATCGCTTTAAAAATCGCTCTCATCAAACAAGAAAGCCCCATTTATTGCCCTAAAAGAGAGCAAGAAATTTTAAAACGACTCAGCCAAAGGGATTTTAGGCATTTGAATGGAGAAATTCTTAAGGGTTTTTATGCAGAGGTTTTTAAGATTTCTAGAAATTTTCAAGAAAACGCCCTAAAAGAGTTGAAAAAATAAAAGAGAGTTGGTCATGTTTGAAAAAATTACCCTAGCGCATAAGGACTTGTTTTCAAGGTTTTTAAGCACTCAAAAAATCGTTTTATCGGATGTGAGTTTTACCAATTGTTTCTTATGGCAGCACGCAAGGCTCATTCAAGTGGCGGTGATTAGGGATTGTTTGGTGATTCAAACCACTTATGAAAATCAAAAACCCTTTTATTTCTATCCTATCGGTAAGAATACGCATGAATGCATAAAAGAGCTTTTGAAATTAGAAAGAAATTTAAGATTCCACTCCCTGACTTTAGAGCAAAAAGACGATTTGAAAGACAATTTTGTAGGGGTGTTTGATTTCACTTACAACAGAGACAGGAGCGATTATGTTTATTCTATTGAAGAATTGATCGCTTTAAAAGGGAAAAAATACCATAAGAAAAAAAACCACTTAAACCAGTTTTTAACCAATTGCGCGAATTTTGCTTATGAGAAAATTTCTGCTCAAAACAGAAAGGAAGTTTTAGAAGCCTCCAAAGAGTGGTTTTTAGAAAGCCAAACCGATGATATAGGGCTAATCAATGAAAATAAGGGCATTCAAAGTGTTTTAGAAAATTATGAAAGCTTGGATGTGAAAGGGGGGCTTATTAGGGTTAATGGAGAAGTAGTTTCGTTTAGTTTTGGAGAAGTTTTAAACGAAGAGACCGCGCTCATCCACATTGAAAAAGCCCGCACAGATATTGCGGGTGCGTATCAGATCATCAACCAGCAATTGCTTTTGAATGAATTTAGCCATTTAACTTACGCTAACAGAGAAGAAGATTTAGGATTAGAGGGTTTGAGAAGGTCTAAAATGAGCTATAACCCGGTGTTTTTGATAGACAAATACGAAGCCGTTGCTAAAAATTAAATGATTTTTGGGGATTTTAAATATCAAAAAAGGATTAAAAAGCTCACCGCCACCAATCTTAATGAGCTTAAAAACGCCCTGGATTTCATCTCTCAAAATAGGGGGAATGGGTATTTTGTAGGGTATCTTTTATACGAAGCGCGCTTAGCGTTTTTAGATGAAAATTTTCAAAGTCAAACCCCTTTTTTGTATTTTGAACAATTTTTAGAAAGAAAAAAATACTCTTTAGAACCTTTAAAAGAGCATGCGTTTTACCCTAAAATCCACAGCTCTTTAGATCAAAAAACTTATTTCAAGCAGTTTAAAGCCGTTAAAGAATATCTCAAAAACGGCGATACCTATCAAGTGAATCTCACGATGGATTTGTTTTTAGACACTAAAGCCAAACTAGAGCGCGTTTTTAAGGAAGTGGCACACAACCAAAACACGTCTTTTAAGGCTTTTATAGAAAATGAGTTTAGGAGCGTTTTAAGCTTTTCGCCAGAATTGTTTTTTGAATTAGAGTTTTTAGACACAGCGCTTAAGATTATTACAAAACCCATGAAAGGCACGATCGCTCGCTCAAATAACCCCTTAACAGACGAAAAAAACCGATTGTTTTTGCAAAATGATGACAAAAACAGAAGTGAAAATGTGATGATTGTGGATTTACTGCGTAACGATTTGAGCCGTTTAGCCTTAAAAAACAGCGTGAAAGTCAATCAATTGTTTGAAATCATCAGCTTGCCTAGCGTGTATCAAATGATAAGCGAGATTGAAGCGAAATTGCCCCTAAAAACCAGCTTGTTTGAGATTTTTAAGGCGTTGTTCCCTTGCGGCTCTGTGACCGGATGCCCTAAAATAAAAACCATGCAAATCATTGAAAGTTTAGAAAAACGCCCTAGGGGGGTGTATTGTGGGGCGATAGGCATGGTTGAAGAAAAAAAAGCCCTTTTTAGCGTGCCTATCCGCACTTTAGAAAAAAGAGCACGCGAAAATTTTTTGCATTTAGGGGTAGGGAGTGGGGTAACTTATAAAAGTAAAGCGCCAAAAGAATATGAAGAGAGCTTTTTGAAATCCTTTTTTGTGGTGCCCAAAATAGAATTTGAGATTGTAGAGACGATGAAAATTATCAAAAAGGATCAAAAACTAGAGATTAACAATAAAAACGCCCATAAAGAACGCTTAATGAATAGCGCCCAATATTTTAACTTTAAATACGATGAAAATCTTTTAGACTTTGAATTAGAAAAAGAAGGGGTTTTAAGGGTGTTGCTCAATAAAAAGGGCAAGCTCATTAAAGAATACAAGACCTTAGAGCCTTTAAAAAGCCTAGAAATCCGTTTGAGTGAAGCCCCCATTGATAAACACAATGATTTTTTATACCATAAGACCACTTATGCCCCTTTTTATCAAAACGCTCGAACGCTCATTAAAAAAGGCGTTATTTTTGATGAAATCTTTTATAACCAGGATTTAGAACTCACTGAGGGTGCTAGGAGCAATCTTGTTTTAGAAATCCATAACAGGCTTTTAACCCCTTATTTTAGCGCGGGCGCGTTAAACGGGACGGGTGTGATGGGGTTGTTAAAAAAGGGTCTTGTTGGGCATGCCCCTTTAACATTACAAGACTTGCAAAGAGCGGCTAAAATCTATTGTATTAACGCGCTATACGGCTTAGTGGAAGTGAAAATCAAATAACCATAAAAATAGAGCGGCTAAAACCTCATTTTTTAGAAATAGGCTACCCAATAGAGCAAAAAAGTTAAAACTCGTTAAAATAATCATAATGATTAAAGTTTTTATATTCATTATAGATCCATTTACACAATTATTTTATAAATCCAAATAGAGGGCTTGTAAGAACCCTCATCAAAAAACAAGGAACATAACATGAGACATGGAGATATTAGTAGCAGCCCCGATACTGTGGGTGTAGCGGTAGTTAATTATAAGATGCCTAGACTCCACACTAAAGAGCAAGTGTTGGAAAATTGTCGCAATATTGCTAAGGTGATTGGTGGGGTCAAACAGGGTTTGCCCGGGTTGGATCTGATTATTTTCCCTGAATACAGCACGCATGGGATTATGTATGACAGACAAGAAATGTTTGACACAGCCGCAAGCGTTCCTGGAGAAGAAACCGCAATCTTTGCTGAGGCTTGTAAGAAAAACAAGGTTTGGGGAGTGTTCTCTTTGACGGGGGAAAAACACGAGCAAGCTAAAAAGAATCCCTATAATACTTTGATTCTTGTCAATGATAAGGGTGAGATCGTGCAAAAATACCGCAAAATCTTGCCTTGGTGCCCTATTGAATGTTGGTATCCTGGGGATAAAACTTATGTGGTTGATGGGCCTAAGGGCTTGAAAGTTTCTTTGATTATTTGCGATGATGGGAACTACCCTGAAATTTGGCGCGATTGCGCGATGCGTGGGGCAGAACTCATTGTGCGCTGTCAAGGTTACATGTATCCGGCTAAGGAGCAACAAATTGCAATCGTAAAAGCTATGGCGTGGGCTAATCAATGCTATGTAGCGGTAGCGAATGCGACCGGCTTTGATGGGGTGTATTCCTATTTTGGGCATTCTAGCATTATCGGTTTTGACGGGCATACTTTGGGCGAATGCGGGGAAGAAGAAAATGGTCTTCAATACGCTCAACTTTCCGTGCAACAAATCCGTGACGCGAGAAAATACGACCAAAGCCAAAACCAACTCTTCAAACTCTTACACAGAGGTTATAGTGGGGTTTTTGCTAGTGGCGATGGGGATAAGGGTGTGGCGGAATGCCCTTTTGAGTTCTATAAAACTTGGGTTAATGACCCCAAAAAAGCTCAAGAAAATGTAGAAAAATTCACTCGCCCGAGCGTGGGTGTGGCCGCTTGTCCTGTAGGCGATTTGCCCACGAAATAAGGGGCAAAAGGAGGGGTTTCACAGAAGCTTAAAAGCAATGTTAATACCTTTTTTTAGAACGCTTAAAAACCACTAAAAGATTACAAATATTTCGTTAAAGACAAATTATTGATTTTGTTCGTGGAAGCCAGAACGGCGTTATAGTTGTTAGTGAGATTGGAAAATTTATTGTAAGTTTCTGCCATATCCGTGCCGGTCGTTTCCCCACGAATGCTTTGAACTTGCGTTTTTAAAACTTCATTACGCCTGATAATGTTTTCAAACGCCTTGCCATGAGCGCCGTTTTTAGCGATCATTTTTTCTATATGATCGCTCAAGTGATCGATGAGGGTGATGCCGTTTTGAATGCCTAAATTACGCATGTCGCTAGAATAAGTATCCCCTAAAGCGTCCGGGCGATAAATCCCTTTTCTTACCGAAGTGATAATATTTTCTAATTGATCAAAAAAATTCACGCTGGGTTTGTCAATAATGAGAGCGTTATTAGCGTTTAATTTAAGGCTTGGTTTGTCGCTGTGCAAGGCGTTTTGAGAAAAATCATTCGCGTCTTTATCAAAAAGCATGAACTGCATTTTGGTGTTTGAGTGCATGTTGTCTTGGATAACGACTTTTCCCTCTTCATTCAAATTGACAGAAAGGTTGTCTTTAGCCTGTTTTAACAATTCAATAAAGCGCTCCTTGCTTTCTTTTGAGGTAGGGTTATCGCTGATTTGTTGGTAGATGGCGGGGTCAGTGTTGCTGTAATTGAGCGCGATACTCATCGCATCCATAAGTTGCCTGTAAGTTACTTCATTGGGTTTGGAAGCTTGAATGTCAGCGCTTGTGGGGTCATAAAGCGGGATTTTAATGCCATTAGGCAAACTCAAAAAAGCCCCATTACTATCCAAGATCATTTGCACTTTTAAAAACGAGCCATTCACATCGTTTAATTTCATGTTAAAAACGCTATTTTCTAAACTCCCCTTAGCGGCTTCACTCAGTTTAGTAGAGCCATTAGCCGCGCCATTTTGAGCGATTTGAGCGGCATTGCTTTCTAATTTCGCCCCTTCTTTATTGAAATAGGTTTTTTGGTATTCGCTCGCATTATTAGTGGGAATGCCGGCCACTTCTAGCCCTTTTTGATCTAGGGTGCTTAAAGCCAAAGAAATAGGCGATTCTTTAGAAGAATTGTCAATGATCCTCAAACGCCCGTTTGTTCCAATTTCCACATCCACTTCATTATTAAAGCGTTCTTTAATCGCATCTTTCAAATCTTTAATCGTAGAATTTTTCACGTCTAAAAGAATGGGAATATCCAAGTTAATAGGGAGGTTTGGGATTTTAATAGCGCTTGTTTCGCCCAAACGGCTGGCGTTGATCTTTAAAGTTTCCACGCTATCGCCAAAAATCTCGCTCAATTTAGTGTTTTTGTTGGCTAAAACATTGTCTTTAGTTACAAACACGCTAGGGATTTCAAGCACTTTAGGATTATACATGTTAGGCACTGCTTGAACTTGGCTCAAACTCCTATCCGTTACAAACGCGCTTTTGACATATTCAGTAACCCTTTTACCGCTCGAACGCAAGGCGTCTAAATCATCAAAATCCCCATCGCTAGAAATCAAATGGAAATCCAAATTTTCACTGCCAGGCGTTAGGTTTTTGATCTCAATTTGCCCCCAATTATTCAAACTCACATCCACGACTTTATTTTGCGAAGTGTTCCCGTAAGCATGACCGATTTTATCCAACAAATCGCTCACTTTAGTCGCGCTTTTTTGATTTTGATAGGCTTTATCTAGCGCGAATTTTTCTTTAAAACTAGAGCCATCAGGCCTGATGCCTTGCAAATAAAAAAACTCTTTAGGGTCATTGGTGGGGTCTTTATCGTTATCGCCGATGAGTTCTCGCAAGGTATCGCTGGGTTTAATAAAAACTTCTTCAGGCAATGAAGAATGCTCTAAAGCGTCCATCACATCAGGGTGGAGCTTGTTTTGATTGAATAATTTAATGTTGGTGGTGATGAGTTTGTGTTTGTCTTTATCCGCACCTAAAAACAAATCTTGCCCGCTGATATTATAAGGCACAAGGTTATCAGAGCTGATGAGCGCGTTTAAATCTTCGCCATTGCCATGGTATTTCCCCTCGCTATCAATGGGAGGCCTATCCACCTTACTGCCCCCGAATAAAAATTCCCCCCCTATAGAGGTGTTAGCGACATTCATCATATGCTCCCTCAAGCGTTCTAAATCGTTAGCGATAGCGGCGCGAGAAGTCTCTGAATGCACATCGTTAGCGGATTGGATGAGCTTGGTTTTAAATGCCTCCATTGTTTTGGAAAATTCTTGCAAGGCTTTGTCGGTATTGAGCGTTGAAGTGTAAGCGTTTTGAGCCACATCAATGCCTTGATCTAAGGTGTTTTCTTCGTATTGGAATTTTAAATTCTGGTTGTTAATGTTGCTGTTTTGATAGCCATAACGGATTTTTAGCCCTGAAGCGATCTGCGTGTTAGCGTCGTTGATTTTATTTTGTAAAGCGTTTTGATAGTTATTCATTTGGTTGTATTTTGAGCCAAAGGTAACGCGCATGATCAAATCCTTATGGGTTTTTTAACAAACAAGCTAAAAGTATTCCAAAACAAGTTAATAACAATTGTGAGTGGTTTGAGTGGGGCAATAATGCGGGGTAATGATGGCGGGTTAAATGGGGTGTTTTTGAGTAAAAAAATTCTTTTAATGTGAATTTAATCTAAATTTAAAGTTAAATTTTAGCAAATACTCACTATAATAAGCGTTTATTTTAAAAAGAGCGTTCAGTTTTTAAGGAATAGAAATGTCATACGCAATATTCAAACATGGCGGTAAGCAATATAAAGTCGTTGAAGGCGATATTGTTTTACTGGATAAAATGGATAAAGAGCCTAAGGCTTTAGTGGAATTAGTGGAAGTGCTAGCCGTATCCAAAGAGGGCAAGCTCTCTTGCGGGAAACCCTTTGTGAATGGGGCTAAAATTGAAGCGGAAGTGATCAATGAAGGGCGCGGCAAAAAAGTCATCACTTTCAAAAAACGCCGCCGAAAAGACAGCAAAACCAAGCGTGGTTTTAGAAGAGATTTCACTCGTGTTAGAATCACTAAAATTGTAGCATAAAGGAGTATTAAACAATGGCACACAAGAAAGGTCAAGGGAGCACGCAGAATAACAGAGATTCTGCAGGAAGACGCTTAGGCGTGAAAAAATTTGGCTCAGAATTTGTGAGAGCAGGGAATATTATCGTGCGCCAAAGAGGCACTAAAATGCATCCTGGTAATAATGTGGGCATGGGGAAAGACCATACCTTATACGCGCTCATCGATGGCGTTGTGAAGTTTGAGCATAAAGACAGAAACCGCAAAAAAGTTTCTGTGGTTAGTCAAAATTTTGGGGAGTAGGGTAACCTTTAAAGGTTAATTAAACTTTTGGTGTTTGTTAAACGCCTATAAACGCAATAAAATATTTATAATTTAGATCTCTATCCTTTATAGAATTTGTTGTGGAGATTGGCTTATGAATAATGTTTTTGTTAAGGGTTTGTTTTTTTTTCTTTTGTTGTTTGGGTTCTTTTTGAAAGCTTCAGAAGACCCAAATGCTACTCTTAATCCATCTAAAGAAAATGTTTCTGTTGAAGAGCAAAAGCGTTTTGGAGGCGTTTTGGTTTTTGCTAGAGGCGCTGATGGCTCGAGCATGGATCCGGCTTTAGTAACTGATGGCGAAAGCTATGTGGCAACGGGCAATATTTATGACACGCTCGTGCAATTCAAATACGGCACCACAGAAATTGAACCAGCCTTAGCGACAAGCTGGGAAATATCCCCAGATGGTCTTGTATACACCTTTCATTTACGCAAAGGGGTTTATTTCCACCAGACGAAGTATTGGGATAAAAAAGTAGAGTTTAGCGCTAAAGATGTGCTGTTTTCGTTTGAACGCCAAATGCATAAGGCTAAACGATACTACAGCCCAGGGGCTAAAAGCTATAAATATTGGGAAGGCATGGGCATGTCTCATATTATTAAGAGCATTGAAGTTTTAGATGATTACACGATCAAATTCACGCTTAATGGGCCAGAAGCCCCGTTTTTAGCCAATTTAGGCATGGACTTTTTGAGCATTTTGAGTAAGGATTATGCTGATTATTTAGAACAAAATAATAAAAAAGACGAGTTGGCTAAAAAGCCTGTTGGGACAGGGCCTTTCAAATTCTTTTTGTGGAATAAAGATGAAAAAATCATTCTTTTAAAAAATCAGGATTATTGGGGGCCTAAAGCTTATTTGGATAAGGTGGTGGTGCGCACCATTCCTAATTCTTCCACTCGCGCTTTAGCGTTGCGCACCGGTGAAATCATGCTCATGACCGGGCCTAATCTCAATGAAGTGGAGCAGTTAGAAAAACTTCCTAATGTCGTGGTGGATAAAAGCCCTGGACTAATCGCTAACTGGCTTTCATTGAACACGCAAAAAAAGTATTTTAACAATCCTTTGGTGCGTTTAGCTATCAACCATGCGATCAATGTTGATGATTACATTAAGGTGATTTATGAAGGCTTTGCCCAAAAAATGGTCAATCCTTTCCCGCCCACCATATGGGGTTATAACTACAGCATCAAACCCTATGAATACGATTTGAAAAAAGCTAAAGAGTTATTGAAACAAGCGGGGTATCCTAACGGCTTTAAAACCACCATTTTTACCACTTCCACTCGTAACCCAAAGGGAGCGGTGTTCATACAAGCGAGCCTGGCTAAAATTGGCATTGACGTGAAAATTGAAGTGTATGAATGGGGGGCTTATTTGAAAAGAACGGGCTTAGGCGAGCATGAAATGGCGTTTGCAGGCTGGATGGCAGACATTGCGGATCCGGATAATTTCTTATACACCTTATGGAGCAAGCAAGCAGCCTCAGCTATACCCACTCAAAATGGTTCCTTTTATAAGAGCGACGCCTTTTCAGATCTTCTTGTAAAGGCTAAGCGGGTTTCTGATCAAAAGGAGAGGGAAGCCCTTTATTTAAAGGCTCAAGAAATTATCCATAAAGATGTGCCCTATGTCCCTTTAGCCTACCCTTATTCAGTGGTGCCGCATTTGTCTAAAGTGAAAGGTTATAAAACGACCGGAGTGAGCGTGAATCGCTTCTTTAAAGTGTATTTAGAAAAGTAAAGGGGTTGTATGCTGAGTTTTATCATTAAGCGTATTTTGTGGGCGATCCCCACGCTGTTTGGAGTGAGCGTCATTGTGTTTATGATGGTGCATTTAGTGCCAGGAGATCCGGCGTTAGTGATTTTAGGCGAAAAGGCCAATCAAGCCGCTATTGACGCTTTAAGGGAGCAGTTTGGCTTGAATAAGCCTTTGATAGAGCAGTATTTTTTCTTTATCAATAATGTGTTGCATGGCAATTTTGGCGCTTCTATCATGACCGGTGAGCCTGTGATGCATGAATTTTTGCAACGCTTCCCGGCTACGGTGGAATTGGCTTTGATCGCTCTGTTTATGGCTCTTGTTTTGGGTATTAGTGTTGGCGTGTTAGCCGCAATCAAACGCTATAGCATGTTTGATTATTCCAGCATGACTTTCGCTTTAGCCGGGATTTCTATGCCGGTGTTTTGGCTAGGGCTCATGCTGATTTATATTTTTAGCGTGCAATTGGGGTGGTTGCCTGTTTTTGGGCGTTTGAGCGATGTGTATTATTTAGATGGCCCTACAGGTTTTTATTTGATAGACAGCTTGATCGCAAGGGATTATGGGGCGTTTGTGGATACGATCAAACACTTGATTTTGCCTAGCATTGTGTTAGCCACGGTTTCTACCGCTGTTATTGCCAGAATGACTCGCGCGAGCATGGCAGAAGTGTCTAAAGAAGATTATGTGCGCACCGCTAAAGCTAAGGGGTGTAGCTCCTTTAGGGTGATTTTTGTGCACACTTTGCGTAACGCCTTAATCCCTGTAACGACTATCGCAGGCTTGATGCTGGCCGGGCTTTTAGGGGGGAGCATGATAACTGAAACGGTTTTCTCATGGCCTGGGATTGGTAAGTGGATCGTTAATGCGCTCAACCAGCGCGATTTCCCGATTATCCAGTCCATGTCTTTGATTATTGCCATGATGTATATTGGGGCTAATCTTTTGGTGGATATTTTATACGCTTTTATTGATCCTAGAATAAGGTTGTCATAATGGAGTCTTTTAGAGAATTTATCCAACAATTCAAAAAAAATAAGGCGGCAGTAGTTGGCGCATGGATTGTGCTTTTATTGGTGGTTTGCGCGATTTTTGCGCCCCTTTTAGCCCCGCATGATCCTTATGTCCAAAACGCGCAAGATCGCCTTTTAAAGCCTATATGGGAGCATGGGGGGAATGCTAAATACCTTTTAGGCACCGATGATTTGGGGCGCGATATTTTGAGTCGCTTGATCTATGGGGCTAGGATTTCTTTAACCATAGGGATTGTTTCTATGGGGATTGCGGTCTTTTTTGGCACGATACTAGGGCTAATAGCGGGGTATTTTGGGGGGAAAACAGATGCAATTATCATGCGCATCATGGATATTATGTTCGCTTTACCCTCTATTTTATTGATCGTGATTGTGGTCGCTGTGTTAGGGCCTTCACTCACTAATGCCATGCTCGCTATTGGGTTTGTGGGGATTCCTGGATTTGCAAGATTGGTGCGCAGTTCCGTGTTGGGCGAAAAAGAAAAAGAATATGTGATCGCTTCTAAAATCAATGGCTCTTCGCATCTTCGTTTGATGTGTAAGGTGATCTTCCCTAATTGCATCATCCCTTTAATCGTGCAAACGACAATGGGTTTTGCTTCCACGGTTTTAGAAGCGGCCGCGCTGAGCTTCTTAGGTCTTGGGGCCCAACCTCCCAAACCTGAATGGGGAGCGATGCTGATAAACTCCATGCAATACATCGCTACCGCTCCTTGGATGCTTGTTTTCCCTGGGGTGATGATTTTTTTAACGGTCATGAGTTTTAATCTGGTAGGCGATGGCATCATGGACGCTTTAGATCCTAAACGGGCCTCTTAAAAGGAGCTTGCATGATTTTAGAAGTTAAAGATTTAAAAACTTATTTTTTCACCGATAGGGGCGTGAATAAAGCAGTAGATGGCGTGAGTTTTGGCTTGAAAAAGTCTCAAACGCTTTGCATTGTGGGGGAGAGCGGGAGCGGGAAAAGCATCACTTCGCTCTCTATTTTAGGGCTTATTGAAAAACCGGGTCAAATTGTAGGGGGGAGCATTCAATTTTTAGGGCAGGATTTGTTGCGGCTCAAAGAAAAGCAGATGCAAAAAGAAATCAGAGGTAAAAAAATTGGCATGATCTTTCAAGAGCCTATGACAAGCTTGAACCCTTCCTACACGGTGGGGTTTCAGATCAATGAAGTGTTGAAAATCCACCACCCTAACCTTAACAAAAAAGAACGCTTAGAAAGGGTGGTCTATGAGTTAGAGCGCGTAGGCATTCCCCATGCAGGGGACAAATACCATGAATACCCTTTCAATCTCAGTGGAGGGCAGCGCCAAAGGGTGATGATCGCTATGGCTATGGTGTGTGAGCCTGAAATCTTGATCGCTGATGAGCCTACGACAGCGTTAGATGTAACCATTCAAGCGCAGATTTTAGAATTGATGAAAGAGTTGCAACAAAAAAAATGCACCTCTATTTTGTTTATCACCCATGATTTAGGCGTGGTGGCGCAAATCGCTGATGAAGTGGTGGTGATGTATAAAGGGCATGTGGTGGAGCAAGCGAGCGCCAAAGAGCTTTTTGCTGATCCAAGACACCCTTATACGAAAGCTCTTTTAAGCGCGATCCCTAAACCAGGCAAAGAATACCGCAAAAAACGCTTAGAAACCGTAGATGAAAATACAGATTATTTGAGTTTCCAAAAGGAGTTACGATGAAGCTCTTAGAAATTAAAGAATTGAAAAAATCCTATGCGATAGACAGGGGGTTATTCAAGCCTAAAAGAGTGATACATGCGCTCAATGGGATCAGTTTTGAAGTGGAACAAAATGAAGTTTTAAGCATTGTGGGGGAGAGTGGTTGCGGGAAAAGCACGACAGCCAAAATTTTAGCCGGGATTGAAAGGCAAGACAGCGGGGCGATTTATTTCAATGGTAAGCGCCATTTGCATTTCAGCAAACAGGATTGGTTTGATTACCGTAAAAAGGTGCAAATGATTTTTCAAGACCCTTATTCTAGCCTGAACCCTCGGTGGAAAGTGGGCGAGATCATCGCTGAACCCTTGCTTTTAAATTCTCATTTTTCAAAAAAAGAAATCAAAACAAAAGTGCTAGAGATCATGCAAAAAGTGGGCTTGAAATTAGAATGGATCGATCGTTACCCCCACCAATTTTCAGGCGGGCAAAGGCAACGAATCGGCATTGCTAGGGCGCTCATTTTGCATCCTAGCGTGGTGATTTGCGATGAGCCTGTGTCTGCGTTAGACGTGTCCATTCAAGCGCAAGTGTTGAATTTGCTCTTGGATTTGCAAAAAGAAATGGGGCTGACTTATATTTTTATCAGCCATGATTTAGGGGTAGTGGAGCATATAAGCGATAAAATCATCGTAATGAATCAAGGGCAAATCGTAGAAACGGGAGATGTGGATAGCGTGATAAGCGCTCCAAAGCACCCTTATACGCAGAAATTACTCAATGCGGTGCCGCATTTGGAAAAATCCATGCAAAGGTTTGCTGAATAAAAGAAAGGATCTTTAAGCTGTGTTTGTAGATAGCGTGGAAATCATCATCGCTTCGGGTAAGGGGGGGCCTGGAATGGTGAGTTTTAGGCGGGAAAAGTTTGTCATCAAGGGAGGTCCTGATGGGGGCGATGGAGGCGATGGAGGCGATGTGTATTTTGAAGTGGATAACAATACCGACACTCTAGCGAGTTTTAGAGGCACCAAACACCATAAGGCTAAAAACGGGGCTCCAGGAGGCACACGAAATTGCACGGGCAAAAAGGGCGAAGACAAGATTATTGTCGTGCCGCCAGGAACGCAAGTTTTTGTAGATGATAAGTTGTGGCTTGATTTAGTGGAACCTAAAGAAAGGGTGTTAGCCTTAAAAGGAGGCAAGGGGGGGTTAGGGAATGCGCATTTTAAAAGCGCAACTAAACAACAACCCACTTACGCGCAAAAAGGCTTGGAGGGGGTTGAAAAATGCGTGCGTTTGGAATTAAAGCTCATCGCTGATATAGGGTTAGTGGGCTTCCCTAATGCGGGTAAATCCACGCTCATTTCCACCATCTCTAACGCTAAGCCTAAAATCGCTAATTATGAATTTACGACTCTAGTGCCTAATTTAGGGGTGGTGAGCGTAGATGAGAAAAGCGGATTTCTAATGGCTGATATTCCTGGCATTATTGAAGGGGCTAGTCAGGGAAAAGGCTTAGGGATTAGCTTTTTAAAGCATATTGAGCGCACCAAAGTTTTAGCCTTTGTTTTAGACGCTTCTAGGCTGGATTTAGGCATTAAAGAGCAATACCAACGCTTGAGGTTGGAGCTGGAAAAATTTTCACCCGCTTTAGCCAATAAGCCTTTTGGGGTGTTGCTCAATAAATGCGATGTTGTAGAAAACATTGATAAGATGACTAAGGATTTTTGCGCCTTTTTAAACTTAGAAACGCAAAAATTAGAGGCGTTTGGTTTAGAGCCGTATTTAGGGTTTTTACACCCCAATTTAACCAGCAATTTTGAAAAACACCCTAATGAAAAATCAGCGCTCTTTGTCTTACCCCTTTCAGCGGTTAGTGCCCTTAATGCGCATGCGCTTAAATTTGTGTTGTTGGAATCGTTACCATAAAACGCTATTTTTAAACCAATCCATTAAAATAAAGGCGAGAAATGAAAAGGTTTGTTTTGTTTTTATCGTTCATGTGTGTTTGCGTTTGCGTTCAAGCTTATGCCGAGCAAGATTACTTTTTTAGGGATTTTAAATCTAAAGACTTGCCCAAAAAACTCCATCTTGATAAAAAGCTCTCCCAAACAATACAGCCATGCACGCAACTTAACGCATCAAAACACTACACTTCTACCGGGGTTAGAGAGCCTGATGTCTGCACAAAGAGCTTTAAAAAATCCGCTCTCATGTCTTATGACTTAGCACTAGGCTATTTAGTGAGCAAAAACAAACAATACGGCTTAAAAGCTATAGAAATTTTAAACGCTTGGGCTAAAGAGCTTCAAAGCGTAGACACTTATCAGAGCGAGGATAATATCAATTTTTACATGCCTTATATGAACATGGCTTATTGGTTTGTCAAAAAGGCGTTTCCTAGCCCAGAATATGAAGATTTCATTAAGCGGATGCGTCAGTATTCTCAATCAGCTCTTAACACTAACCATGGGGCGTGGGGCATTCTTTTTGATGTGAGCTCTGCGCTAGCGTTAGATGATCATGCCCTTTTGTATAATAGTGCTAATCGGTGGCAAGAGTGGGTGTTTAAAGCCATAGATGAGAATGGGGTTATTGCTAGCGCGATCACTAGGAGCGATACGAGCGATTATCATGGAGGCCCTACAAAGGGCATTAAGGGGATAGCTTATACCAATTTTGCGCTTCTTGCGCTAACCATATCAGGCGAATTGCTTTTTGAGAACGGGTATGATTTGTGGGGTAGTGAGGCCGGAAAAAAGCTCTCTGTGGCGTATAACAAAGTTGCAACATGGATTTTAAACCCTGAAACTTTCCCTTATTTCCAGCCTAACCTTATCGGGGTGCATAACAACGCCTATTTCATTATTTTAGCCAAGCATTATTCTAGCCCTAGCGCGGATGAGCTTTTAAAGCAAGGCGATTTACACGAAGATGGTTTCAGGCTTAAACTCCGATCGCTGTGAATTTTTCTGTATTCAAGGTTATAGCGATAGCCATGCGCTTTAACCTTTTTATGAATGGTTTAGAAAGTTTGTTTCAGTCAGCATTATTTACAAAAAGAGTTTAAAATAAATGCAATTGTATCTCTTGAGTCGTCTTTAGAGTGCAAATGATTATCAAAACGAATCGTTTTAGTTGTAAGCGTGCTTGTTTACACTAAAATAATAAGCGTTATTGATAAGACCACATTAAAGGATAATGAATGAAAAAAATGGTTTTGGTATCGGTTTTACTAGCAGGGTTTTTGCAAGCGGTGAATTTGGATTTATCTTCGGCTAAGCTAACATGGACAGCCTTTAAATCTAAGGCTAAAACACCAGTAAATGGGAGTTTTGAAAGCATCACCTATAAATTGGGTAAATCTCAAGATAGTTTAAAAACCCTTTTAGAAGGGGCAACTGCGAGCATGGATAGCTTGAAAGTCAATTTAGGCGATGACACTAAAAACAAAAATGTGAAAGAAGCTTTTTTCGCTCTTTTTAAAAACACTAACATCAAAGTAACTTTTAGAAATGTGATAGAAGGCGATCATGAAGGTTCTCTTACGGCTTATGTGAGGATGAATGAAAAGTTGGTGAAAGTGCCTATGCAATACACGACTGCTGGTGATAAGCTCGTGGTTAAAGGGGTCTTGGATCTATTGAATTTTGGCTTGAAAAACGAATTAGCGAGCTTGGCTAAACGATGCGAGAGTTTTCATGAGGGCTTGACTTGGTCGCAAGTGGAAATCCAATTTGAAAGCATGATTAAGGGATAATTAAAAATCATGGAGTTGTTGCACAGCGTTAATGATTTTAATGAAGCTAAACAGGTGATCGCTGGGGGGGTCAATTCGCCTGTGAGGGCGTTTAAGAGCGTTAAAGGCACTCCCCCCTTTATTTTAAAGGGTAAGGGGGCGTATCTTTATGATGTGGATAACAACCATTATATAGATTTTGTGCAAAGCTGGGGGCCTTTGATTTTTGGGCATGCTGATGGAGAGATTGAAGAAAATATTGTTAATGTATTAAAAAAAGGCACTTCTTTTGGCGCTCCCACAGAGTTAGAAACCACTTTAGCTAAGGAAATCATTTCTTGTTATGAAGGCTTAGATAAGGTGCGTTTAGTGAATAGCGGCACAGAAGCGACCATGAGCACGATACGACTCGCTAGAGCTTATAGCCAAAAAGACGATTTGATCAAGTTTGAAGGGTGTTATCATGGGCATAGCGACTCCTTATTGGTGAAAGCGGGTAGCGGGTGCGCCACTTTTGGCTCTCCTTCTTCTTTAGGCGTGCCGAACGATTTTAGCAAACACACTCTAGTGGCTCGTTATAACGATTTAAACTCCACAGAAGAATGCTTCAAAAAAGGTGATGTGGGGTGCGTCATCATTGAACCCATTGCCGGGAATATGGGGTTAGTGCCGGCTCAAAAAGAGTTTTTACTGGGATTAAAGGCTTTGTGTGAAAAATACCAAGCGGTGCTGATTTTAGATGAAGTGATGAGCGGGTTTAGAGCGAGTTTGAGCGGTTCGCAAGAATTTTATGGCGTTGTGCCGGATTTGGTAACCTTTGGTAAGGTGATAGGCGCGGGGCTTCCTTTGGCGTGTTTTGGGGGGCGTGCGGAAATTATGGACTTGCTTTCGCCCATTGGGGGCGTGTATCAAGCAGGCACATTAAGCGGTAACCCCCTGGCGGTGTGCGCGGGGTTGAGTGCACTTTATAAAATCAAAAGAGACAAAACCCTTTATACCCGCTTAAACGCTTTAGCCGTTCGTTTGACTCAAGGTTTAAAAAAGAGCGCTCAAAACTATAACATCGCTTTAGAGACGCTCAACATGGGGAGCATGTTTGGCTTTTTCTTTAACGAAAATGCGGTGCGTGATTTTGATGACGCTTTAAAAAGCGATACGGAGATGTTTGCAAAATTCCACCAAAAAATGCTCTTTAAGGGCGTGTATTTGGCATGTTCAAGCTTTGAAACCGGCTTTATTTGTGAGCCTATGACTGAAGAGATGATTGATTTGGTGGTTGCAAAAGCCGATGAAAGTTTTGATGAAATCATAAAAGGTGTGTGAATTTTTTGAAAAAGCCAAAGTATTATAAATTCATAGAGGGGGCGAATTATTTGAGCTTGGGGCTTTCTATGGTGGTAGCGATCCTTATGGGCGTGGCTATAGGCTATGGGCTTGAAAAACTCACTCATGTTTCGTGGCTTTTTTGGCTTGGGGTTATTTGGGGCGTGTTAGCGAGCTTTCTCAATGTCTATAAAGCTTATAAAAACATGCAAAAAGAGTATGAAGAATTAACCAAAGACCCTAAATACACACAAAACAAAACAAAATAAATACAATAAAAGCCCATGTGCCAAATCAAATGCTTGCTTATTTTACTTTCTATTAATATAGTGGGTGCGATTATCGTTTATTTTTTCCAGGCATTTCAAGGGGTTTTGAATTTTGAAGGGGGTTTTTTGGGGTTTTTTATCGTGGCGTTGTCTTCGTATTACGGCGTTAAAAAGCGTTTGGATTTAAGGAAACAAAATTCAGGAGAAAAAGAAGAAAAGCAAAAATTCCAAAAATTCGCCCTGGGTTTGGAAATGTCTTTCAATGTGTGGCGTTTAGGGGGGTATGGGGTTTTACTAGGCATTTTAGGAGCGCTTTTATTTTTGCATCTTTTTAACGGGTTAATCTTTCTTATCGGCGTGTTTGTGAGCTCGCTCTCTAGCGCGTGGCTACGATTTTTAAACCATAATGGTAAGTTTTGACACAAATTCCTATGGATTTTAACCCCTTTAATTTTCTTTTAATTTCTGATCCTATACAATAAAAACAAAAATGGGAGTGGATCTTGAAAACAAAAAATCCTGCTAAAAGAATCCTAAAAACCGCTGTGATTCAAATGCAATCCAAACCCTACGCCTTAAATGAAAACCTGCAATTAGCGCTCAGTCTAGCTAAAGAAGCCCACGACAAAGGCGCGAATCTCATTGTTTTACCGGAATTGTTTGACAGCGCTTATTGCGTGAATGATAAAGACGCGGAGTTTGGGATAGATTTTAAAGCGATAGAGCATGGCAAGCTAAAAAACGAGTCGTTGAGAGCGTTAAGCGGTTTTGCAAAGGCTAATAAAGTGCATTTAGTGGCGTGTAGCATTGAAAAAACGAATAAAAAACTCTACGACAGCGCTTATATCATTCCGCCAAAAGGCGGGATCGTTGGAAAACACCGCAAGGTTTATTTGTGGGGCGATGAAAAATCGCGCTTCAAAAGGGGCAAAAAATACGAGGTTTTTACGCTGGATTTTGGGGATTTTAGCGCGAAAGTGGGTTTGCAAATTTGCTATGAAATCGGCTTTGGCGTGGGCGCGAATCTTTTAGCGTTACAAGGAGCGGAGATTTTAATCTATCCTAGCGCGTTTGGCAAAGCTAGGGCTTATAATTGGGATTTGTTGAGTAAGGCTAGAGCGTTAGAAAATGGCTGTTTTGTGTGCGCGTGCAATCATAGCGGGGAAGAGACTAACGCTCAATTAAAACAAACTCTAGAGTTTGCCGGCGATTCAAGAATCATCGCACCCAATGGGAAAATCATCGCGCAAGCCACTAAACTCAATGAAGTCATTATCGCTGAAATGGATTTGAACGAAGCGGCACTGCAACGCCAAAAAATCCCTTATTTACAAGATTTTGACACCAAACTCACCAAAAAGGGGTTTGGAAAACTCACTTAAAAAGGAGCGATTATGGCAAAAGAAATTTTAGTGGCTTATGGCGTGGATATTGATGCGGTGGCTGGTTGGTTAGGGAGCTATGGTGGGGAGGATTCGCCTGATGATATTTCGCGCGGGCTTTTTGCGGGTGAAGTGGGGATCCCACGGCTTTTGAAATTGTTTAAAAAATACCATCTCCCGGCGACTTGGTTTTCGCCGGGGCATTCTATTGAAACTTTTCCTGAACAAATGAAAATGATCGTGGATGCAGGGCATGAAGTGGGTGCGCATGGGTATTCGCATGAAAACCCTATCGCTATGAGTGTTAAGCAAGAAGAAGATGTTTTGTTAAAAAGCATTGAATTGATTAAAGAACTCACCGGCAAAGCCCCCACAGGCTATGTGGCGCCGTGGTGGGAGTTTTCTAATATCACTAATGAATTGCTTTTAAAACACGGCTTCAAATACGACCACTCGCTCATGCACAATGATTTCACGCCCTATTATGTGCGCGTGGGGGATAGTTGGAGCAAGATTGATTATAGTTTGGAGGCTAAGGATTGGATGAAGCCTTTAATCCGTGGGGTGGAAACAAATTTAGTGGAAATCCCTGCGAACTGGTATTTGGACGATTTACCGCCGATGATGTTCATTAAAAAATCCCCCAATAGCTTTGGTTTTGTGAGTCCGCACGATATAGGGCAAATGTGGATCGATCAATTTGATTGGGTTTATCGTGAGATGGATTATGCGGTGTTTAGCATGACAATCCACCCTGATGTGAGCGGACGCCCGCAAGTGTTGCTCATGCATGAAAAAATCATTGAGCATATCAACAAGCACGAGGGCGTGCGTTGGGTAACATTCAATGAAATCGCTGATGATTTCTTAAAACGAAACCCCAGGAAAAAATAGCGGTTGAGATTGCCTCTAAGTTGGTGTGAATTTAGTGGGATTCGCACCAACTGTTACAAATAAGCTTTCAATTCATTTTCCATTAGTTTGATTGTTTTATTGAGAATTTGTTCATCTAAAGGTTTGAAATTTTTGTGTATGGGTTGGTTTATGTCTCTTTCGCCTTTGAGTAAGGTTACTATATTTAGATTCACGCTTTCAAAGTAGCTCATTATAGAATGCGTGGGTTTTGATCCCAATAGGGTTTCTGGTAAAGCTGAATAATCCCCTCCTAATTGACTTTCTAGCTGAAATAAATAACAGGATATATTTGGATATAAAGTTTTAAGGAGATGAAAATCTACTAATATTCGCTTTAGCATAGCATTTTCCGTATAGGCTTTACACTCTATCCCCATAACCAATTGATTATCCACAAATAAATATATGTTTATCAACGCTCAATCCGTAATAATAATCTTTCTTACGCTCTAATATATATGCCCTTACTTGCTTGTTGGCTATATTTTCTATGTAGCTGTCTTTGATAGGAATCTTTATTTTATTAGAATTTATTTCAAGCCTATTGGCTTTAGCGCCAATATTTTGCCACGCTATTTTTACAATCTCTTCGCTGATGTATTCTTGCAATTTGCCTTTAGCACTTCTTATAACTCCGCCATACGCCCTGCTATCTTGCCCTTGAGCATCTTTATCAATATCTTTAACCACGCTATTATAAACTTGTATAATATCTTCTATAGAACTCAAATCATACCTCTCAATTAAATAAATTTGTTACTTCTTTTAGTCTTGCTCTTGCTACTTCACAATATTTTTCGCTAATGTCTATGCCTATGAAACGGCGTCCTAATTGTTTGGCGACTTTTGTCGTTGTCCCTGCACCATTAAATGGGTCTAATACAATATCATTTTGATAGGAAAATAGTTTTAAACACCGCTTTACTAATTCTTCTGGGAACATTGCATCATGCCCGTATTGTTTCATGTTGCGTTCTGGAGCGAAGTTCCACTTTCCATAAACCCACTTTTTAAATTCATCATCGGTTATGTCAATGCTGTCTTTATCGCCCTCTTTTTTAAGGTTATTTTTGCAAAAAATTTCAATAAACTCCCACGAATATTTTAAATATGGTGCAGCAGGGCTTTTCCAGCTTCCCCAAGTGCAGTATTTGCAGTTGTAGTTATTCTTTTCCCATAAAATCTCGCCTTTCCAAATAAGCCCTTCATCAATGAAAAATTTGCTGATAAAATGGTGTGTAGGGATATAATCGCTAAACATAGGTTGGATATTGACAATGATTCGCCCTCCGCTTTTTAATACACGAATACACTCTTTAAAAATGGCAAAAAGCGTGTTGAAATACTCTTGCCAAAGATTTGTATCCTGTGTTGCGTTGTAATTGATGCCAAAGTTGTAAGGTGGCGAAGTTAGCACTATATCATCTATGCAATTATTTGGGAGCTTTTTTAAAAACTCCAAGCTATCTTCGCAGTAAATTTGATTAAGACAGCTTTGAATCTCATTTGTCTCCTTGCTAAACTCTTTTTTGTAAGATTCGTAAGCCAATCTTGCCTTTGCGTTTTGCTTTTTGTTGGCGACTTTTTTGGCTTTGTTGAAGCTCTTAAACACGATTTTGCCATTTTGACTAGAAAATGAGCGAATTTTATACAACTCCTCTAATGTCTTTTGAACCAGCGTATTTTGTGTAGTAGATTCAAGCATTTTTAAATCCACAATGTCAAAATTAAGCGTGATATTTGAAGGATTAACAATCGATTCAATACCGCAAGATTGTAACAATGAAAGCGCATCTGTTATCTCATCTGGTGCATAAATATTTTCTAGCGTGAGAGTTCTATAATCCTGCATTAAATTTCCTAATCAATAAACAATTAAACAGCACGAGATTTATTCTTGTTTTTTCAGTAAAATTGTAGCATGATTTAGGTTTAAAAGGTTGGAAGATGTGTGTTTTATGCGGGGAGCTTATCAGTTCTTTTCATTGGACCGATGGGAGCGGTAGTTATGAGAATGAAAATTTGAAAGGGCAAAATGCGCTTATTAGTACTAATGAAAACGCCAGAGAACGCAAAAGAGCGCGGCTCAAACGGGTAAGATTGCTCAATCAAATCCTAGCGTTTTATGGGCTAAAAATTAATGATTGGCAAGGCACAAAGTTTGTGCTGTGCGATAAAAAAGGGCAAAGCGTGATGGTGAATGATTTAGGCGATTTGTGGGATAAGGCGCAAAACTTAGCCAAAAAAGAGATGGACGCGCTAGATTCTAATCTGTTAGCGTTTTTGAATCAAAACACAAACGCCATTCACTGATGTCCAAAATCCCTATCACGCTCATCACCGGTTTTTTAGGCAGCGGTAAAACGAGTTTTTTAAGCGAATATTTAAACCAAATAGATCACCAAGGCATTGCTCTTATCATCAATGAAATCGGTCAAGCCGCCTTGGATCAACGCATCTTAAGCGTTCAGTATTGCGGTGAAAAAATGCTCTATCTTAATGCAGGGTGCGTGTGTTGCAACAAACGCATGGATTTAGTGGAGTCTCTAAAAGCCACGCTCAATGACTATGAATGGCGCGGCGAAATTTTAAAGTGCATCATCATTGAAACCACCGGCTTAGCCAACCCGGCGCCGATTTTATGGACGATTTTGAGCGACACTTTTTTAGGGGCGCATTTTGAGATTCAAAGCGTGGTGGTTTGCGTGGATGCCTTGAACGCTAGAATGCATTTAACCAACAATGAAGCTAAAGAGCAAATCGTTTTTGCTGACAGCGTTTTATTGACCAAAACGGATTTGCAAAACGACAGTGCGGCTTTAATGAAATTAAAAGAGCGTTTGTGGGCCATTAACCCCAGCGCAGAAATTTTTGACAAGAAAAATATCAATTACGAAAGCTTTTTTTCACGCAAAAATAGAGCGCATCGTGTGATCTTGCCAGCAAAAGATTCGCACTCGCAAGGCTTTGAAACTTTAAGCATTAATTTTGAAGGGGCAATGGAATGGAGCGCGTTTGGGATCTGGCTGAGCTTGTTATTGCATAAATACGGCACGCAGATTTTACGCATCAAGGGGATTATTGACATTGGAAGCGGCTTTTTGGTGAGTGTTAACGGCGTGATGCATATCATTTACCCGCCCAAGCACATTTTAAAGGATCAAAACGGCTCTAACCTCGTTTTTATCATGCGCCATTTAGAGCGTGAAAAAATCTTAAATTCATTAAAGGGTTTTAAGGATTTTCTCGGCATCAAGGGTTTTGAAACCCAATAATTCTTTATTTATTGATAACTGTTTGCATTTTGATAGGGAAAAGAACGATGAAGCTTAAAACCAAACACGCCCCACAAATGACAAAAATCAAAAGATAGCCTAAATCTCCTAAAAAGATCGTAAAAAGATACGAAAAAAGCGCTTGGAAAATGCCAAAAGAAAACACCACCCACGAAGACGCTTTAGCGAAATGCTTGGCGCCTGCAATCTTTAAAGCCATCATGCTGAATAAATTGATATTGGCGGTTGTGGCCGCTCCCATTATAAAGATGCTTAAATTGAGTAAAGAGATTTGGTGGAAAAAAATGGGCAAAAAGCATGCGATAGATTTTAAGATAAGGATAGAGATATTAGCGTTTTTAGCCCCTAGTTTTTGAGCCATGGGGCCGCTGATTAAAGAGCCAAGCGTGGCCCCAAAACCAAAAAACGCCCATGAAGTTCCAGCGATAGTGGGGGAGATGTTTAAATGGCGGATCAAATAATCCACCCAAAAAAGCGTGTGCGGTAAAAAACCAATCGCATTGAGCGCGCAAGAAATAAGCAATAACCACAAATGAAAGGGGATTTTAAACGCACTTTCTTCTTTTTTAACGGATTTTTTCCTTAAAGAACGGTTTTTTAACCCAATCAAGGAAAGAATAAAGGCTATCAAACAACTGCCCCCTAAAAAAATCCATGCCCATTTGATATTATAAGAGCTGATCCAAGGCAGAACAAACCCGCTAAAGACAGATCCAATGCCTACAGCGCTAAAAATAAGCCCCCCCACTAAGGCTTTTTTATTTTCTTTGACATAGGGTAAAGAGAGAGGAGCGACTAAAATCATTAACGCGCTGCTAGCCACACCGGCGATAAAACGCCAGATCCAAAGCCAAAAGAAAGGGATACTATCAAAATAACAGATTAAAAAACTCAAAGCGATCAAACCAAAACTGATTTTAGCGATGCTTTCTAATGACATTAACGGGCTTAAGAATTGGATTAAAAAACTCCCAAAAACATAGCCCATCAACACCGCAATACCCAATTGGAAGCTTTGGTGTGGGGTTAAACTCCCTGATAAAATGAGTAGAGGGATTAAAACCACATAGCCAAAACGAGCCAAGCCGTTAGACACAAAAACCCCTAAAAAGCAAACAAACACGCGCATTTTAATCCTTAACAAAGTTATAAAAAACAAGATCTTATATTATATTGAAACTTGTTAATTGATAGCGCATAATGGAAGCGAGATGAGAATAAATTGAAGGAGCGTTCTTTATCAATACCCGTATTCTTAAAGAGTTCCCACGATTGAGCAAAAAAGAGTTGGTTATTAGCATTACAGAGCTTGTTTCAAAAGCGCTTCATAAAAACAAGGCTTCTACTAGAATAAGGCTTCTACTAGAATAAGGCTTCTACTAGAATAAGGCTTCTACTAGAATAAGGCTTCTACTAGAATAAGGCTTCTACTAGAATAAGGCTTCTTTGCGGTGGTGATCAATTGATGAAACAGAGATTTAACTATGGGCTAGGCTTAAAAAGAGCATCACTAAATAGCATGAAAGCGTTTTTTTGTCATTTTGGAAAAATTTTGTCATTTTTTTGCTTTTGATGCTTTTTGTGTGGTGTTAGCCCATAAAAAGGCTTTTAGCATTACAACCAATAAAGAAGCTTGATTTGCCGTAACCTTTTTAAAAAGCGGTCTTTTGGGGCGTTTGCCCCTTATGAGTGAGGAAGTCTATTTCTTGTGAGCGAAATTGTGTGGGTTGCCTTTACCCCCAACATAAGCGATTTTGTCGCCTGAAATGTCATAAGCTTGACCAAAGCCTTTCACAAAACGCCCTTCTTTGAAATCCAATGCGATTAAATGGAAATCTTGCATGGTGCGAATGGTTTTAATGCCCCCAGCACCACCGGTTTTTTCAATGAAAGAATCAAACGCTTTGTCAAACTCCGCCCCTCTTTCAATAAAACGAGCGTTGGTTTTATAGCGCAAGCGTTTTCTCAAAATAGCCGATTTAGCCTTGCTCTCGTCTTCTAAAAACATCACTTCCACATTGTGGGGGTTGTTTTTAAGGCCGGCAAAATGTTCAGCCACTTCGCTCACATAAATGTAGTATTGTTTGCCATCTGTCATTAAAGGCGCATAAGAGCATACCACATGCCCACTAGGGTGTAAGGTCGCTAAACAAACAGAATCAAAGCCTTCTTTAAAGGCTTTAACTTCTTCTTCCACGCCTTTTAAATCATGGGTTTTTTCCACGCTTTGGCACAATTCAATGATCGCATTTTTGTAGTCTTTGGGGTCTTTAACTTCGTGATTAAATTCAATCCTTAAGGTTTGATTGTGGTTATAACCAATCACAATGCCTTGAGGATCCACGCTTTTAAAGGCGACATTTTCAGCGTGATGGACTTGCCCAAATTTTTTCAATAAACCTTTCATGTCTTCAACATGGTGAGCGTTCATGTGTTCTATAATACGATTAAGCATAATATTCTCCTTAGTTTCAAAAAATAAGGGGAATGTTATAACAAAAAATTAAATATTAGCTTAATCTTTAGCGGAAATTTTGGTTTTTATCTCTATGCCTAAAAGTTTGAAAGCGTTGCTTAAGCTCAAGCTCACCATTAAACAAATTTTTAAAAGCTCTTTAGCTTTAGGGGTGTCTAAAATCTTGCCAGCGTTATAGAAGCGGTGGAATTCTGAGGCGAGGGTTTTTGCGTATTCGCACATTTTTTGCAAGCCGTATTCTTCAAAAGAAGATTCAATTGCTTTAGGCAAGCTTAAAGCGCTAAAAAGCAGGTATTTTTCTTCAGCGTTCAAATGGGTTAAAGGGGTTTGTAAAATTTCTTCTTTAGAAAAGGGCGATTTTTCTAGCATGGTGTGGATGCGCGAATTAGCGTAATGGATATAGTAAATAGGGTTTGAGCTGTCTTGCTTTTTTAAAGTATTGACATCAAACTCTAAATGGGTGTCAAGCCGTTTGCTCAAAAAAATAAACCTTAAAGCGTCTCTGCCCACATCATCAACCACATCTTTAATCAAAATGAAATTACCCGCTCTTTTACTCATTTTGTAAGGCTCGTTATCTTTAAGCAAGCGCACCATTTGAGCGAGCAAGACTTCAAGCTTATTGGAATCATAGCCCAAAAACTCAAGGCTGGCTTTCACTCTAGCGATATAGCCGTGGTGGTCCGCCCCCCAAATGTTGATATATTGGGTGTAATTTTGCTTGAATTTTTCATCATGATAGGCAATATCGCCGGCTAAATAAGTGTAGCTCTTATCTTCTTTAATGAGCACTCGATCGCTTTCATCTTGGTAGAGTGAAGATTTGAGCCAGATTTTAGAATCCTTTTCATAAAGGGCGTTCGCTTTTTCTAATCGTTCAAACACCGCATCTTTATGTTTAAAAATTTCTTTTTCGCTCGCATAGGAATCAAAATGAATGTCTAAAGCGTCTAAATTATCCTTAATTTCTAAAAGCATTAGATCCTTAGCATAGCCGCTTAAAACTTCAATGATAGTTTCTTCGTTTTCTTTAAAAAGGCTTGGCTCTAAATCGTTGTCCGCTTTTTTAGCGATTTCTATGATGTATTCGCCTTTGTAAAAGACTTCCGGATAAGTTACGCTTTCTTTTAAAACATGCTCTCTGTAAGCGAGCCATACCGAAAGCCCTAACAAGCGGATTTGAGATCCCATGTCATTGACATAATATTCGCACAAAACTTCATGCCCTAAAAAGCGAGCGATTTTAGCCAAACTATCGCCAAACACCGCCCCTCTAGCATGCCCTATGTGTAAAGGCCCTGTGGGGTTAGCGCTCACAAATTCTAAAAAGATTTTTTGAGAATGTTTGTTTTTAACTTGAGAGCCAAATCGTTCTTTTAATTCTAAAGCCTTTTGGGTGAAACGCTCTAAAAGATCTAAAGAGAGCGTGAAATTGATATAGCCCTTACAAGCCACTACGCTGTCAAAAAGCCCTTGAGTTTTTTCATGTGTGCTGATTTTAAGGGCTAACTCTTCAGCGATAACTAAGGGCGATTTTTTAAAAACTTTGGCGAGATTGAAAGCAATGGGTGTAGCGTAATGCCCATGCTCTCTGTCTTTAGGGTATTCAATAATGACTTCTTCTTTTAAAATCTCTTCTAAAACGCCCTTAATGAGAGTGTGCATGTTCAACTTTCTTGTTTGCTTTTGATCTCGCTAGTTTCATGCACTTTGGTTTGCGTTGCCTGAGCGTCTAGGGTTTTTGGCTCGTTTTTAGCCTCTTCTTCATCGTCTTTCACGGCTTTTTTGAAATTCTTAATCCCACTGCCTAAACCCTTAGCCAACTCTGGGATCTTTTTAGCCCCAAATAACAACACAATCACTAATAAAACAATGACCCAATGCCATACACTTGTGAATCCGCCCATATTCTACTCCTTAAACTATTGGTTGGTTTTTTCTTGAATTATAGCTTTTTTAAAAAATAATTGATAGGTTTTATAAGGATTCGTTTTTCCAGGCCTTGCATATTTTTTCAAAATTAAACGCTTTTAAGCGATGGACTAAAGTTTTTGCGATGCTTAAGATGATCTCTTTGGATTTTTCTAAATCTTCATTGATGATAAGATAATCAAAGCTTTCCAAGCACTGCATTTCTTTATAAGCGTTGATCAAGCGCTTTTCTATCGTTTCTTTAGAATCCGTCCCCCTTAAAAGCAAGCGCTCTTTTAAAATCTCTTGGTTTTTGGTGCTAATAAACACAGAGCATGCGTTAGGGTAATGCTTTTTAAGGATCTCATGCCCTTGCACATCAATATCAAAAATGACGATTTTGCCCTCTTTTAAGGCTTTTTCTACAGGGATTTTAGAAGTGCCATAATAGTGGTTATGCACGATCGCCCATTCTAAAAACTGCCCTTTTTCTATGCCTTGTTTGAATTCTTCTTCGCTGACAAAATTGTAATGCAAGCCATCAACTTCGCCCTCTCTGGGTTTTCGTGTGGTGGTGGAAAGGGAAAAATGGGTTTTTGGGATTTTTTCTTGCAAATACTTGGTAAGGGTGCTTTTACCCGCTCCGCTAGGGCCTGAAAGGATGAGTAAATTAAAATCATTATGCATTAGGTTTTTTATCCTCTAAAGTGATTTTAATGCTTAAGATCTTGTTTTCTAAAAGGCTTTTTAAGGACTCTTGATTGAGACTTTTTAATAAATCTTGCAAATTCAAGTGCAATTCTAGGGGGCTAGAAGTTTTATCGCTTTCTTTGGGGGTTTCTGTGCTTTCTTCTTTTTCTTGTGAGGTTTTTATAACGCTCTCTTTAGGGGTTTCTGTGTCGTTCTCATTATTGGGAGTTTTTGCAATGGCTTCATTCAAAAAAGGCAATTCTTCCCCCATCGCCTTAGCCATCACCGGCTCAGGAATGTCTTCAATGTTTTCGTAATGGTCTTCTTGGGTTTCTTTTTCTTGTGCTTGTGGTGTTTCTACATCTTGCGGTGTTTCTGTTTTTTCTTGGGTTTTTTCTTGTGGGGTTTCTACATCTTGCGGTGTTTCTTGCGGTGTTTCTGTTTTTTCTTGGGTTTTTTCTTGTGGGATTTCTACATCTTGCGGTGTTTCTTGCGGTGTTTCTGTTTTTTCTTGGGTTTCTTCTTTATTCTCTTGGCCGTTAGAGTTTTCTTGGATTTCTTTGACTAATTCTTGCATGGCCTCTAATTCTTGCACGCTTGGGGAATCTTGTGTTTTTTCTTGTTTTTCCTCTTTAATTTCTTGCGTTTCTTCTTTGATTGGCTCTTGTTCTTTGATTGGTTCTTGTTCTTTGATTGGTTCTTGTTCTTTGATTGGCTCTTGTTCTTTGATTGGCTCTTGTTCTTTGATTGGCTCTTGTTCTTTGATTGACTCTTCTTGCGTTTCTTCTTTAACTTCTTCTTGCGTTTCCAACTCTTTAGAAACTTCTTCACTTTTTGGGGTTTCACCCTCTTGCGTTTCTTCTTTAGGTTTTTCTTCTTCTTTTGGAGTTTCTTTAACCTCTTCTTTTTCTTCTTGATCGTTTAAAGTGGGGAGCAATTGCTCTTCATTGTTAGGCTCTTCTTTGGCTAGGGCTTCTAAATCGCCTAAATTTTCTAATTCGTCCCAATTGGTTTCTAAAACTTCTTGAGTGGGGTCTAAATTTTGGCTAGGCTCTAGCTCGCTTGCGTTAGAACCAAGCTTTTTTTGAAGGATTTTCAACATTTCAGTGGGTAAAAAAGGTTTTTGGATTTTCATCTCAAAGCCTTCCAAGAAAGGTTGCGCTTCATTGCCTTTTTTATACATGCACACGCTGTTTTTACTTTGAGAGATGGTTTCTTTTAATTCTAGCCAATCCACTTGGTCTAGTTTTTCCAAACATTCATCATCGGCTATCAAAACCCATTCTAGATCTTCTTTAAGGCGTGCGGATAACTCTTGATAGTGGTTAAAATTTTCCACAGACAATTCTAATTTCTTAGAAACACTCTCAAGCAACTTTGTGATCATGGGGTTTTGGTTGAATAGAATCATTTTCATTTTAGGGACTCCTTATTTGATAAGAAACGCTTCTTTAAGCCTATCCATTTTTATCGCTTTTTTTAAATCTTTTATTATAATCAAAAATCCACTTGGTTGGTTGTTTTTATCATGAGTGTAATTTAAAATAAGGATCATTTGATGTTAAACAAATTTAAAAAAATCGTTGGCGTGGGTGTGTTAGTGGGCTGTTTAGGGGTTTTGCAAGCTAAAAACAGCTTATTTGTCTTGCCTTATGAGCAAAGAGACGCTCTCAATTCTTTAGTTTCTGGCATCAGTAACGCCAGAGAGAGCGTGAAAATCGCTATCTATAGTTTCACGCACAGAGATATTGCAAGAGCGATTAAAAGCGTAGCGAGTAGGGGGATTAAGGTGCAAATCATTTATGATTATGAAAGCAATCACAATAACAAGCAATCCACTATTGGCTATTTGGACAAATACCCTAACACGAAAGTGTGCTTATTAAAAGGGCTTAAGGCTAAAAACGGGAATTATTACGGCATCATGCACCAAAAAGTAGCGATCATTGATGATAAGATCGTGTTTTTAGGCTCAGCGAATTGGAGCAAAAACGCTTTTGAAAACAATTACGAAGTGCTTTTAAAAACCGATGACACAGAGATTATCCTCAAAGCCAAGAGTTACTATCAAAAGATGTTAGAAAGTTGCGTTGGGTTTTAAAAGCCCTTTTAGAAGTGGTAATTATACCCCACATAAAAGGCAAAGACCCTACGCATTTGAACCTTGAGCGCGTCAGTGGTGTAGTATTTGTTATTAATGGTGGGGAATTTAAACCCGATTTCAAATTCATGTTCATCTACAAATAAAGCCTTGAGACCAAAGTTAAAGAGGAATTGAAAAGAGGTGTTATCAACCGCACTGCTGTTAGTGATGCCTAACAATTCCTGCCCTTTATTGCCAATATACCAGCTATTCCCCGCAATCGCAATCCCCCCAAAAACGCCAATATCCACGCTAATGTCATCTTGATAGAAACTCCCTTGGAAGAAATTCCACACCGCATCCACGCCCACGCCATAAGTGATCATGTTATTGCCGCCATAATAGCCTTTAGGGTATCTCATGCCATAGCCTTGCCAATCTAAAAAAGCAAAATAGCGCAAGCCCAAGATTTTATCCGGATGAAAAAAGTGGTTATAGCCCATGACTAATCCAATCCCATTAGATCCCATGTTGGTGAGCTTTTTAACGCTATTAACGCTAGTCATAATATTGGTGTAACCGGTTTGATAGTTAGTCACTTCTCTAACTTCATGGATATTAGTCATTAAATTGATAGACCCTGTTTGGTAATTGACTCCCATATACAAATTTTTTGTCCAAGAAGGCGCTGCGCTTTCTTCTTTAGCTACTAAGGCGTGTGTTAGCAAGCTTGCGCCAACTAACATTTTTAACAAGGTTCTCAATTGTATCTCCTGCAAGTTAAGTTTCATTATAAAGATCTAAATTTTACAACAACTTACTCAAAATTAAGCATTTATTCCTTATAAGAGAGTATAATTCAAAGCTTAAAATAACTCAAGTAAGGCTAGTGGATGAAAAAAGCGCTTTATTTAGGGGCTGTTGCGTTTAGCGTTGCATTCAGCATAGCATCAGCCAATGAGCCAAAAATTGATTTTAACCCTCCCAATTATGTAGAAGAAACCCCCTCTAAAGAATTTATCCCTGAATTGAACAAGTTGGGGAGTTTGTTTGGGCAGGGCGAGCGCCCCTTATTTGCGGACAGGAGGGCGATGAAGCCTAACGATTTGATCACAATCATTGTTTCTGAAAAAGCGAGCGCGAATTATTCCAGCTCTAAAGATTATAAAAGCGCTTCAGGGGGTAATTCCACGCCTCCAAGACTCACTTATAACGGGCTAGATGCAAGAAAGAAACAGGAAGCGCAGTATTTAGACGATAAAAATAATTACAATTTCACCAAATCCAGCAATAACACGAATTTTAAAGGCGGTGGCTCGCAAAAAAAGAGTGAAGATTTAGAGATTGTGTTGAGCGCTCGAATCATTAAAGTGCTAGAAAACGGGAATTATTTCATCTATGGGAATAAGGAAGTACTAGTGGATGGGGAAAAGCAAATCCTTAAGGTGAGTGGGGTGATCCGCCCTTATGATATTGAAAGGAATAACACCATCCAATCCAAGTTTTTGGCTGACGCTAAGATTGAATACACGAATTTAGGGCATTTGAGCGATTCCAATAAGAAGAAATTCGCTGCTGATGCGATGGAAACCCAAATGCCTTATTGAAAAGAGCAAAGCCTAGCATGAGAGCGATCGCTATTGTTTTAGCCAGAAGTTCCAGTAAAAGGATTAAGAATAAAAATATTATTGATTTTTTCAATAAACCCATGCTCGCTTACCCTATTGAAGCGGCGCTAAATTCCAAGCTTTTTGAAAAGGTGTTTATCTCTAGCGATAGCATGGAGTATGTTCATTTAGCTAAAAATTATGGGGCGAGTTTTTTGAATTTGCGCCCTAAAGTTTTAGCGGACGATAGAGCCACGACTTTAGAGGTGATGGCCTATCACATGAAAGAATTAGAATTAAAAGATGAAGATGTTGCGTGTTGCTTGTATGGCACTTCAGCGCTTTTACAAGAAAAGCATTTAAAAAATGCTTTTGAGATTTTAAAAGAAAATACGGATTATGTTTTCACATGCTCTCCCTTTAGCGCTTCGCCCTATCGTTCTTTTAGCCTTGAAAACGGCGTTCAAATGGCTTTTAAAGAGCATTTAAACACGCGCACGCAAGATTTAAAAACGCTCTATCATGACGCAGGATTGCTGTATATGGGGAAAGCTCAAGCCTTCAAAGAAATGCGGCCTATTTTTGGTCAAAATTCTATCGCTTTAGAATTATCGCCCTTAGAAGTCCAAGATATTGACACTTTAGAAGATTTAGAATTAGCCAAGCTCAAATACAGCCGTTTGAAAAACGCATGCCAGTAAAAATTCTGTGCGATTGTTTTTTAACAAGCGGTTTAGGGCATGTGAGGCGTTGTGAAAAAATCCTTTCTTTTATAGAAAAATTAGGGGTTAAAGCGGGTCTTTATTCACACAAGCAAAATAATATAAGCGCTTTTTTAGATAGCATTGGCAATGATGATTTTTTGATTACGGACAGCTATCGTTTAAATTCAAAGGATTTTTATCTTTTAAAAGAAAAAGCTAAAAGCCTTATGGCCATAGAAGATAAAGAGCATGCTAAGGGGTTTTACCCTAAAAACACCAAGATCCTAAATTTCACGCTGAACGCTTTAAAACACTACCATTATTTATCAAAAGATTATCAGTATTATTTGGGGGTGGGTTTTTACCCTGTTGATGTTCGCTTTGTCTATGAGCGCCCCATCAATACAGAAAATAAAGAAATGCTAGTCACTCTAGGGGGGAGCGAGCAAAAAATACTCAAAGAGATAGTCAAAATTTTAGAAAATAAAAGCATGCATTTGCATATCATTTCACCTTATGCTCCTAAAAATCCTCCAAAAAACACGCATTATTACAGCCATTTAAACCCTTTGGAGTTCAGTTCTTTGATGAAATTTTGCGCTTGCGCTATTAGCGCTGCAGGCCAAACCCTCTATGAATTAGCCCTTTCTCAAACGCCCTCTCTTATCATTCCCATTGCCTCTAATCAAATCATTCAAAGCCAAGAATTTGAAAATTCAGGCATCTTCAAACAAACGAGTTTAAAAACTTTAGCTAAAGATTTTGAAAAATTACAAATTCAAAAAAATCAAGCCTGGGCAAAAAACCTGGCCTTTGGGAGTGAGCTAGAGGGCGCATTAAGGGAGTTTTTAGAAATTTGAAAAAAAATTATTCTTATGGAAATACCCAAGCGATTGATTTCACCCATTTAAACGATGAAGAAAAGTTGTTGGTTTTAGAATTTCGTAACCACCCAAACACGGCCTTATGGATGTATAGCGCTTTCATTTCTTTAAAAACGCATTTGCAATTCATAGAAGATTTAAAAAACTCGCCCAACCACCGCTATTTTTTGTTTAAAGAAGAGGGCGTTTATTTAGGGGTTGGCTCTATCACTAAAATCAATTTTTTTCATAAGCATGGGTATTTGGGGATTTATAAAAACCCTTTTTTGAAAAATGGGGGAGAGATTATTTTAAAAGCCTTAGAACGCATCGCTTTTGAAGAGTTCCAATTAAATTCTTTGCACTTAGAAGTGATGGAAAACAATTTCAAAGCGATCGCTTTTTATGAAAAAAACCATTATGAGTTAGAGGGGCGTTTGAAAGGCTTTATCTCTAAAGAAAAGGAATTTATAGACGTTCTTTTGTATTACAAGGATAAGAAAGGATATAATGATCAATCCGCTCTAAAATTTTAGGATCAATTTCTAGTTTTAAATCCAATACGCTTAAGGGCAAATTGCAATCTTGTAATTTGACGAGATCTTTTGGAGTAACCAATAAGGAAGTGGCGTTATTTTGATGAAACTCTTTTTCTAAAAGCTCCAAATCAAAAAGGGCATGGTCTCTAAAATACAATTTTTTAATTACTTCTTTGGGTAAAAACGCATCAAGCCTGCTAGGATTAGCGATAGCCGTTACTAAAAGCATGCGTTTGGTGGGGCGAGAAATAGAGGTGATTCTTTGATAATCCTTATCTTCTGTAATGACTAAATGGGCTTCTTTATAGCTTTTGATGCTTTCTCTATACAACCCGCTGGGCAAACAAAAAGGGTAGTAGGGGGGGATTTTAGGCTTTAAAAGCAAATTGAATTGGTTGAAATTAAACCTAAAACCATCGTCTAAAAACACGATCTTTGCCCCCAATTCAAGGGCTTTTAAAACGCCTAGCTCTCTTTTTTCGCTCACAATCACGCTCGCTTGTTTTAAATTTAAGGCTAAAAGATAGGATTCATCGCCCGCTGTTTGTTGAGAAACTAAAATGTTTCCTTTAACGCTCACCACCACTAAGCCTTTAGAATCCCGTTTATACCCCCTAGAGACAACCGCCACTTCTTGGTATCTTGGAGCGGTTTCTAAAATAAAGGGCGTTTTACCGCTTCCCCCAGCGATCAAATTGCCTACGCTGATAAGGGGGATTTTAAAATCATGCTTTTTAGCCATTTTTCGTTTAAGGGTGGCGATGCCTTGATAGATTAAAGAAAAAGGATAAAGCGCGAAAATCAACCCCTTTTGCAAAAAAGTGGGGTCATAAAAATAGCGTTCTAAAAAGGGTTTATCGCTTTTCATTTGGGGTTAAATTGTTTGGCAATGGTGGGTAATTCTAATTTAAAAGCGTTTTTTTGGATACGGCTTATGATGTTTTTGATTAGAGCGCGATCATAGCCCAGATGAGCGAGCGTTTCTGCATCAATGGGCTTGTTTTTGAACAACGCTTCAATATCCTTCAATAAAGGATCGATCACGCTATAAGGATAGCCCAAATCTTTTTCATCGCTTTGCCCCACAAATAAATCCGCGCTAGGGGGCTTATTTAAAATCTTTTTAGGGATATTTAAATGGCGAGCGAGTTCATAAACTTCGGTTTTGAATAATTCCCCAATCGGGTTAATCGCGCACGCCAAATCCCCAAATAAAGTGCCATAGCCTAGCATTCTTTCGCTTTTATTGCTCGTGCCAATGACTAAAGAATCGCTTTTTAAAGAATAGTCGTATAAAAAAGCCATGCGCAATCTTGCGCAAAAATTCCCCTTTCTAGTAAGGCTTGCGTCTTTAAAATGAGAGCCAAAGATAGCGTCATAGGGAGCGATAGAATATTCTGTATAAGGGATAGAAAATGTTTCGCACAAATTTAGGGCGTCTGTTTTATTTTCTGGCATAGAAACTGAAGAGGGCATTAAAAGGGCATGAGCGTTTTCTTTAAAAACTTTTTGACACAGCACCCCAACGACCGCGCTATCTAGCCCCCCACTCAGCCCGTAAACGACTTTTTTAAAGCCCCGTTTTTGCGCTTCTTTTTCTAAAAAATCGCATAAATAAGCGATGAGTTTTTGGTAATCTTTTTGCATGCCTTAAATTATAATAGAAAAAACGCATCGTTTAAGTGAAAAATTAGCTTTTCTTGCTATAATCGTCGTTTCACTTCTTTAAAAGTGCTCGTAGCTCAGCTGAATAGAGCAACAGGTTGCGGTCCTGTAGGTCGGGGGTTTGAATCCCTCCGAGCACACCATTTCTTAATATTCTGCATGTTTTTAAACATTATCGCTCCCATTATGGTAAAATAAATACTTGCTTAAACACGCTAGGAGATTTGATTGTGGCATTACCCATTTATTATGATAAAGACATTGATTTAGGCGTTATCCAATCCTTACAAGTGGGCATTATTGGCTATGGCGCGCAAGGAGAAGCCCAAGCGCTCAATTTGAGGGACTCTAAAGTAAAAGCGCGTATTGGCTTGTATCAAGGGAGTTTGAGCGCTTCAAAAGCAAAGGCAGAGGGCTTTGAGGTGCTAGAAGTCAAGGAGCTAGTCCAAAATTCTGATGTGATCATGGCGTTACTTCCGGACGAATTGCATAAGGAAATGTTGGAAAAAGAAGTGATCCCTTTTTTAAAAGAGGGGCAAATTGTGGGCTTTGCCCATGGTTTTAGCGTGCATTTCAATCAGGTTGTTCTTCCAAAAGGCGTGGGTGCGATTTTAGTCGCGCCAAAAGGGCCTGGGAGCGCTTTAAGAGAAGAATACCTTAAAAATAGGGGCTTATACCATTTGATCGCCATAGAGCAAGAAAACTCAAAAAATAACGCTAAAGCGGTGGCTTTAAGCTATGCCAAAGCGATGGGCGGAGGGAGAATGGGGGTTTTAGAAACGAGCTTTAAAGAAGAATGCGAGAGCGATTTATTTGGCGAGCAAGCGGTTTTGTGCGGGGGGTTAGAAGCGATTGTGAGAATGGGGTTTGAAACTTTAATTAAGGCAGGATACCCTGAAGAATTAGCCTATTTTGAATGCGTGCATGAAGTGAAATTGGTGGCGGATTTATTGCATTATAAGGGGGTGGAGGGCTTAAGGAAACACATTTCTAACACCGCTGAATTCGGGGCGATTAAAAATAGAGAGCCTATGGGAAATCTGTTAGAAAAACGCATGCAAAAAATCTTAAAAAAGATTCAAAACGGCTCATTCGCTAAAGATTTTTTACTAGAAAAGAGCTTGAATTACCCCAGATTAAACACAGAGAGGAAAGCCCTTAAAGGAACTAAAATAGAACAAATTGGGGAAATTTTACGCGCCCCATTCAATCATAAAAAATAAATCATTAAATTAAAAGGAATCGTATGGCAATAGTAGTTACTATCACTTCAGGTAAGGGGGGCGTGGGCAAAAGCACCACCACGGCTAATTTAGCGATCGGCTTGGCTGAGAGCGGTAAAAAAGTCGTAGCGGTTGATTTTGACATAGGCCTTAGGAACTTGGATATGATTTTAGGCTTAGAAAATCGCATTGTTTATGATGTGGTGGATGTGATGGAAAAAAATTGCAACCTTTCGCAGGCTTTGATCACGGATAAAAAGACTAAAAACCTTTCTTTTTTAGCGGCTTCACAAAGCAAGGATAAAAATATTTTAGATAGGGAAAAAGTAGCGATTTTAATCAACGCTTTAAGGGCGGATTTTGACTATATTTTGATTGACTCTCCGGCTGGGATTGAAAGCGGTTTTGAGCATGCGATTTTGCATGCGGACATGGCGTTAGTGGTGGTAACGCCTGAAGTGAGTTCCTTAAGAGATAGCGACAGAGTGGTTGGCATTATTGACGCAAAGTCCAATCGGGCCAAAAGGGGCGAAGAAGTGCATAAGCATTTGATAATCAATCGCTTAAAACCTGAATTAGTGGCCAATGGCGAGATGATTTCCATAGAAGAAGTGCTTAAGATTTTATGCCTGCCTTTAATTGGGATCATTCCAGAAGATCACCATATTATTTCAGCGACCAATAAGGGCGAGCCGGTGATTCGCACGGATTGCGAGAGTGCGAAGGCTTACCAACGCATCACCAGAAGGATTTTAGGCGAAGAAGTGGAATACATGGAGTTTAAGGCTAAAAGAGGCTTTTTTAGCGCGTTAAAAGGGATATTTTCATGAGTTTGTTTGATTTTTTTAAAAACAAAGGGAGCGCGACTACCGCGACAGATCGATTGAAATTGATTTTAGCCAAAGAGCGCACTTTAAATTTACCCTACATGGAAGAGATGCGTAAAGAAATCATTGCCGTTATTCAAAAATACACTAAATCTTCAGACATCCATTTCAAAACTCTTGACAGCAATCAAAGCGTGGAAACGATTGAAGTGGAGATCATACTGCCTAAATAGTTAATCAACGAATGAAAAGCAATTTCCCATACAGCGCGCTAGAGAATATCCCTAAAGCCTTTGACATTCTCAAAGACCCCCCTAAAAAGCTCTATTGTGTGGGCGATATAAAGCTTTTAGATGCGCCTTTAAAAGTGGCTATTATCGGCACAAGAAGACCCACCCCTTATAGCAAGCAGCACACCATCACTCTAGCCAGAGAGCTTGCTAAAAATGGCGCGGTTATTGTGAGCGGAGGAGCGTTAGGCGTGGATATTATCGCTCAAGAAAACGCCTTACCAAAAACGATCATGCTTTCGCCTTGCAGTTTGGATTTTATTTATCCCACGAACAACCATAAAGTGATCCAAGAAATCGCGCAAAACGGCTTGATTTTAAGCGAATATGAAAAGGATTTTATGCCTATTAAAGGCTCTTTTTTAGCCAGAAACCGCCTGGTGATCGCTTTAAGCGATGCGGTGATTATCCCCCAAGCGGATTTAAAAAGCGGCTCTATGAGCAGCGCGAGATTAGCCCAAAAATACCAAAAGCCCTTATTTGTTTTACCCCAGCGCTTGAATGAGAGCGATGGCACTAATGAGCTTTTAGAAAAAGGGCAGGCTCAAGGGATATTTAATATTCAAAATTTTATAAACACCCTTTTAAAAGACTACCATTTAAAAGAAATGCCTGAAATGAAAGATGAATTTTTAGAATATTGCGCGAAAAACCCTAGCTATGAAGAAGCGTATCTCAAATTTGGGGATAAGCTTTTAGAATACGAACTGTTGGGTAAGATTAAACGTATCAATCATATCGTGGTGTTAGCGTGATTTTGGCATGCGATGTGGGGTTAAAACGCATTGGCATAGCCATGCTTTTAAACGGCGTTATTTTACCCTTAGAAGCGATTTTACGCCGCAACAGGAATCAGGCCTCTAGGGATTTGAGCGATTTGTTGAGGGAAAAAAACATTCAAGTGCTAGTGGTGGGCAAGCCCAATGAAAGCTATGCGGACACGAATGTGCGCATTGAGCATTTTATCAAGCTTGTGGATTTTAAGGGCGAAATCGTTTTTATTAATGAAGACAGATCCAGCATAGAAGCCTATGAAAATTTAGAGCATTTGGGTAGGAAAAACAAGCGGCTCGCTATTAAAGACGGCCGGTTAGACTCTTTGAGCGCTTGCAGGATCTTAGAGCGCTATTGCCAGCAGGTTTTGAAAAACCATTAGATCTGATTGTAATTTGATTATAATAAAGTCTAAGTTTTTTAATAAAGGGAGAAGCGTCATGCTGGAAAATTTCAAAAAAGCCATTTTTAGGGTTTTGTGTTTGTGTTGTGTGTTGATTGGGGGGGG